>JANQJS010000067.1 GCA_028281535.1 Sedimentisphaerales bacterium
ACCGTTGCTGGTACTGCTATTTAGCTTTAGTTTTTATCGAAAACATATCCTTTTGAGACGATTTGCTCAAATGGATTTATTGTCGCATATTAATATGAATGTGGGATTCAGTCGTCAAATATTTAAAGCCGTCCTGATAGTTATGGCATCTGTTTTTATCATTGTGGGCCTAACGCAACCTGGCTGGAATCCAAAGCCGAAATCTATTGAGCGAAAAGGGCGTGATTTACTCGTATTACTGGATGTCTCACAAAGTATGTTGGCAGAAGATTTAAAGCCGAATCGTTTGGAGCGGGCAAAGTTGGATATTACCGAACTGATTGATCACTTAAGCAATGATCGTATTGGGATCATTGCATTTGCCGGAAATAGTGTGGTAAAATGTCCTTTAACCCATGACTATGGTTTTGCTAAAATGGCGCTGAATGAAATTAGTACGATCAGTGTCTCTCGAGGCGGTACTCTGATTGGAGATGCTATTCGTCGAGCGGTAGATGAAGTATTTGATAATGAAGACAAAGATTTCAAGGATATTATATTAATTACCGATGGTGAAGACCATGAGAGTTTACCTATAAATGCGGCTCAGGCTGCTGCTAAAAAAGGGATTCGCCTTTTTGTTATTGGTGTGGGGGATGAAACAGAGGGAACTCGCATTCCCATCGTGCAGGAAGATGGCTCAAAAACATTTTTAAAATATGAAGGCAAAGAAGTCTGGTCTAAACTCAACGCGGAGGCCTTAAAAGATATAGCTCTGGCCACACCAGGAGGAAAATATCTGGGGGTGAAAACCGGAAGTTATGATTTGCTTGAAGTCTATCGTCGTCTTATTGAGGCTGGTGGAAAACGTGATTTAGAGGCAACGACGATTATGGAATATGAAGAGAAATTCCAGATTTTTCTCGGCTTAGCTTTAACGCTCTTACTCATCGAGGTCATGATAAGTGAACGCAAAAAAGTTTTATAATATATTGGTGATATATTTCTGTTGCTGTGGGGTATTGTGGGCGTCACCAGAGAACATTGCGCAAAAATTATTTGATGATGGAAAATATGATGAAGCACTTAAAGTGTACAATTTTCTTGGACAACAGGATCCGAATGAACCTACTCTGATATATAATATCGCAAATTGCTATTATCAATTGAATCAATTAGATGAAGCAAAGAGTCTATATCAACGTGTTCTTTCTTTAAGTAAAGATCCAGAATTGATAGCGAATACGAAATTTAACTTAGGTCATTTTAATTTTCAACAAGCAGCCAACCAAGAACAGCCAGATCTTGATAAAACCTTGGAGATACTAAAAGAAAGTGCCTCACATTATCGACAAGCATTGCGAGCGAACCCCGAAGACCAGGCCGCTAAGAAGAATTTAATGCTGACACGCGATTTTATGAAGAGCAGTTTGGAAGTCATCAAAAAACAAAAAGAAGTCAATGAGCTATCTCAGCAACGTAAAAAAGAAGTTCAAACGGGTATTGAAACGCTCTTTAATAATCAGGTAGGTCTGGCTCAGGCATGTCAATCCTATATTCAGTATAAGAATTCTTTGACTGATCCCAATGCACTCGATAAAAAGCCCTTACAATCTTTTGTCGGTCACCAGGATACAATGACATCTAATGTTGAAATGGCTCAAAATGCATTGGGGGGCATTTTATCCCAGCAGCCAGAAGTGATGAATATACCTTATTTAAAAAATGGTTCTGAGCAAACAATTGATGATCCACTTAAACCTGTGTACGCGCAAGTACATGAATTGCTTAAGCAAGCGTCCGAAAAGCAAAAATCTTCATCTGAGAAGTTGAAACAAGAGTCGCCAGAAGAGTCAATGAAATCTCAAATGGAGGCACTACAACATTTACAGCAAGCACTTGAAATTCTCAAACAAAATCAGGAAAATGAAGATCAAGAAAATCAGGATGAGAATAATCAGAATGATTCTCAGCAGGATCAGCAGCAAGGTTCATCTTCAGATTCAAACCAGAATCAAAATGAGGACCAGCAAGTAGGTCAAGACCCTCAGCAAGGTCAAGAAGAACAACAAGAGCCTCAACCGGCGAGTGCCGGACAACCAAAAGAGGGCGATAAAGAGAAAAAACCTGATATGACGGCTCAGGAAATATTACAAAAGGAAAAAGAACGCAAAGAAAAAATAATATTTGGCGTGCGTAAAAGTCCTGTCGATAAAGATTGGTAATTTATTGAAACCATGAAACAATTTGTAAAACATATTTTATTTATATGCATACTTATAACAGCTGTAAGTCAGTTAGAGGCAGCTGATGTTGTTGTAGGAGCGAGGCTGCAAGAGGGGGAAATTTATGCCGGTAAGACATTTGAATTATCAATTGTGATTCAAAATGCCAATCAGCCAGCAAATGTAGATATCACGCCATTAAAAAAATTCTCGCCACGAAATGCTGGTAATAATAATTACACCTCTGTGACAAATGGTGTTGTTTATCAAGCCTATATTATGAAATACTACCTGACGGTTTCCCAGCCCGGTCAAGTGGTGATTCCTTCAGTGACCGTTAATGTGGATGGGAAAACATATAAAACAAGACCCATAACAGTCAATGTTTTAAAAGCACAACAGACAGATCAAATGCATTTAGATATGTCAATCAGCGAATCGGTATGTTATGTAGGCCAGCCCATTCGTATGACTTTGCGATGGTATATTCGCCAGAGAGCAAATGGATACCATTGCAATGTGCCTGTTTTTAATGATACTGAAAATTATGAGTTTTATGATTTGGATTATTCCAGTCGAAATCGAAACAGCTTATTAGAATTCCCTGTAAATTCAGAAAGTAAAGTTGCTCTGCAATCTGAAGCGACCTACCAAAATAAAAGTTATAACCTTGTGACTTTTGAACAAATAATGATTCCTAAAAAGACAGGGACATTTACGGTTCCGGCTGCAATTATGTCAGCGAATTTAGGTTTTGAAAATACACGACGTCGCAGTGTTTTTGATGATCGATATATTTATAAGCCATTTCAAGCCACCTCTCAGGAGGTTCAATTAACCGTAAATCCACTCCCTACAGAAGGTCAGCCTGATAACTTTTCGGGTCTGATAGGTAGATTTGGCATAAAGACAATGGCTTCACCGACTGAAATAAATGTGGGAGATCCCATAACGTTAACTATTATGATAACAGGCGAGTTTTTAGATGCTGTAGAGATACCTGAATTGCAAGTGTTATCAGGTTTTGCGGAAAATTTTAAAATTCCTAATGAGCAATCAACGCCGAAAACCTCGAATAAGCAAAAAGTATTTACCCAAACAATTCGTCCTATCAAAAATAATGTATCGCAAATTCCATCAATACCGATTAGTTATTTTGATGTGGATAAAAGGCAGTATGTCACCGTGCAGTCTAATCCTATCCGACTTAATGTCGCAACCACTGAGTTAGTATCAATTGACCAGGCTGTCGGTACGCAGCGTATAGCAGAAGAGAAATATGAATTAGAATCCATCGAGCAGGGAATTGCGGCTAATTATAATGGGCCTGATATATATAACAATGATCATTTTTCTGTGGTAGCAACGATAAAGCAACCAGTCTATTTGGTTCTTTGGATAAGTCCTGTTTTCTTCTTGATCGTAGTGATATTTAATCGATTGAAAACAACGAATGATCCTCGTAAAGAAGCCGTTAAGCGTCAAAATAAAGCGTGGGGTGTTGCCTTGGGGCAATTAAAAAAGTTAAAATTAAGCAGTGTTGATAGTAAGTCACTTACCAGCCTGGTCGATATTATGCGAGGCTATATTGCCAATAGATACAATCGCACTGCTGAATCCTTGACATCGAGTGATTGTAATAAAATCTTAACAGATCATCATGTTGAAAAAACTATAGTGCAGCGGTTTTGTCAATTACTGGAAATATATGATAATGCTCGTTATGGCGGTATGCCTAATGATCTGTCAGATGTACCTTTTGATGAAATAGAGAACCTTATAAAAACGATTGAGCGATCAAAATAAAATGAGTCGATTTGTATTAATAGCAATATGTGTGTTTCTGTTTTTGGGCCACCCAATTAAGGCTCAATTATCAACAGAGCAGCTTCACGCCATTCATCAGGAGGCAGGAAATTATTTTTCCCAAGCCAATGGGCTGTTTAAATCCGATCGTGAGAAAGCATATGATTTATATGATAAAGCGATTCTCCGTTACCAAAAAATGATTACTGAAGGCCGTGTCCAGAATGAGCATATTTTTTACAACTTGGGAAATGCTCATTTGATGAAAAAAGAGATTGGGCATGCGATTTTAAATTATCGAAAATCGTTAAAATATAATACCTCAAACACGAATGTGCTTAAGAATTTAAATTATGCCTTATCGCAACGATTGGATAGCATTGAAGAAAATGTTGAAACACAAGTTCTCAAAACCTTTTTCTTTTGGCACTATGATTTTTCGCAAAAAACTAAATTTGTTATTATTTCACTTAGTTGGTTTGTTTTGCTTTTATTGATAACCGTTTGGGTCTGGAAAGGAAGATATTCTGGTGCTCTGGCAGGGACGTTGTTTTGCCTACTTGTTGCAATGGTCTTTTGCACATCTTTGCTGCTTGATAATTATCAGCAAAAAAACAATCAACGCGGTGTTATTGTCGCTGATGAGATTATTGCCAGGCAAGGGGATGGCGAGAATTATCCTAAAAGCTTTGAACGCCCATTACACGCTGGCACAGAATTTCAATTACTCGAGAGTCGAAATGGCTGGTTCCATATTGAACTGGCTAATGGGCAGGATGCCTGGATTAAAATTCAAGCTGCTGGGATTATTTGATTTAAGAGGTGCTTAGGCTCACTTCAGGGGGGCTAAAATTCCAATTTGAAGTTTTTCTGGAATTGTGCCGCTATACCAAATCGTGTGAATTTCACACCTTCATCATTGGGCTCACTTGCCTGGATTTCAATTTTACGAACAATCTCGCCTGTGGTTGACATCGTTCCATTTTGAGGGAAGCGGTTATCCTTCTGTGGTATACCCAATTCAAACGTGAGAACGTCACCCTGGTTAATATTGTCATCCGTGGTTTCGAAATATAATCCACCTGTACTGACATTTTTAGTGGTTGATGTCGCAGATTTGTGCTCGCTAGTATCGGGGTTTCTATATTCCAAAGCCAGCTTGACATCAAGTCGTCGGTGGGTTCTCTTCTCTGTATGCTCGTTTCTAATCATGATCTTACATTTGTTGCTTTATCTAATTGTTGTTTTTTTATCTGACCTTAGATTTAATAAATCTTGGTAAGACAATTATTTAATAGCAAAGTCAGTGCCAAAAAGGTTTTATAAAATAAAAAATTATTGTTCGATATAAATGGTTGAAAAATAGATATATAATTTTTCTCAGTGCAAAATGAGATTTACTGGCTCTAAGGGTTTTTCTAGCGTTTCGTTGTTATTTGGCAACATCATTTTGGTATAAAAATTCATAAGTATTTGTAAATAAATAAGATATCAGTGTTGTTTTTTTGTTTCCAAAACCTTACGATTTGTAGTCTTTTTACGACACTAATCCCCCCAGGTTATATAACCATTACAAAGCACCTATGTTTACATTTTCTTTGCTGCTAGTGTGGATATAAACAGATTAGCCTGATTCTTAATTCATTTTGACTAAATAAACCCTTTTCATTATTAGGATTATCTCAGTAATTTTTTTGACATCAGTCAGTGCCTCTGATAGCATAGTACTGCAGTTGTCAATGGCAATTAAATAACTATTAACTATTGGAACTGCAAAACTTATGTCTGTTTATGCTATCATTCCTGCTCGGTTGGAGTCTTCGAGATTTCCTAACAAAGTCCTCGCTAGAGATACGGGAAAATTCCTTATTCAGCATGTTCACGAACAAGTGAGCTTAGCGCGCAAGATAGATCATGTCATTATCGCAACAGATGATCAAAAAGTAGCAGAGGCATGTGATTCATTTGGAGCCACTTGGCAGCTAACAGACGTTAGTCATACCAGTGGAACAGATCGTATTGCCCAGGTTGCCCGGGATATCGATCTTGACATTGTTATTAACGTCCAGGGGGATGAACCAGAGATTAACCCCAAAAGCATAGATACTTTGGTTGAGTTGATATTGCGTGATCCAGAAACGCAGATGGCAACCTTGGTTTCTCCCATGAATGACCCTCAGCTGATTGCTAATCCAAATATTGTCAAAGTCATTGTTGATCAGCAGGGCGATGCGATTTATTTTTCCAGAAGCCAGATCCCTTATCAGCGAACGGATGGGAATGTAAATGATCAGGTAGAATACCTTAGGCATATCGGTATGTATGCGTATCGAAAAGAAACATTATTAACGTTCAGCGAGTTACCTGCTACGCCATTGGAAAAAGCAGAGCGACTTGAGCAACTTCGTGCTCTTGAGCATGGTATCAAGATCGCAGTGGGCAAAGTCTCTGAGCATGCACCAGGTATCGATACGCCAGAGCAATACCAAGAATTTGTAAATCGTTACGAAAAAAAGAAAGAAACCTCTGTTGTTGATTGAAATCAACGCTGAAGGCATATATATTAAATAGCTTTGAAATTATTATAAATTTGGATTGAAATTGGAGTGATACGTGAAGAGTCAGGATTTACTCAATAGTGTCAGTGGCACATCAGATGAAACGGAATTCTATACACCCTTGCCTGAAGGCTATTCGCTAGGGCAGACAAAATATGTCGTCATTACCGGGACCGTGATGAGCGGCTTAGGCAAAGGGATTTTCTCCTCTAGTTTGGCCAAATTGCTTAGCGATAAAGGACTCAAGGTTGCTCCGCTGAAATTGGAAGGGTATTTAAATATTGACTCTGGTACACTCAATCCATTTCGTCATGGCGAAGTCTTTGTTTTAGATGATGGCATGGAGTGTGATATGGATTTGGGGACCTACGAACGTATGTTGGATATGGACTTAACACGTTCGAATTTTGCGACCAGTGGCCAGATCTTTACACGCGTATTGGAAAAGGAACGTCATGGCGAATACCTTGGTCGCGATGTACAGATGATTCCACATGTCACAGGCGAAGTGAAAATGCGTCTTCGCGAACTAGCCGTGCAAAGTAAATCAGATATCGTTTTTGTTGAAATTGGTGGTACTGTGGGCGATGTGGAAAATGCCTATTATATGGAAGCCATGCGTGAGCTGGCTTACGAAGAAGGGCCAGGTTCTGTTTGCTTTGTCGCATTAACCTATGTACTGGAACCCAAAACCTTAGGTGAGCAAAAATCTAAGGCCGCTCAACTTGGTATTAAACGTTTGATGGAAATGGGGATCCAGCCTCACATTATTGCATGTCGTGCATCGAACCCTGTAACCGATAAAGTACGCCAGAAAATTGCACAATATACCAATGTTCCACTCGAGCATGTGTTTAGCATGCATGATTGTGAAAGTATATATATCGTACCAAGTATGCTTCGAGAGGCGGGGCTTGATTTTGAAGTGATTCGCATGCTTCAGTTGGATCAACGGATTAATTTGCAGCGTGAACGGCAGGCCTGGTTAGAGTGGTGTGATTTTAATGACAAGGTAAATTCCATTAAAAATGAAGTCAATATAGGCATTATTGGGAAATATACATCATTGCGAGATAGCTATGCTAGTATCATTCATTCGTTGGAACATAGTCAAGCTCATTTGTCGACAAAAGTGAATATCCAATGGATTGATACGACAAGTATTAATGATAAAAATGTACAAAATGAATTAAAAGACCTCAATGGGATTATTGTTCCTGGAGGTTTTGGTGCACGCGGAACGGAAGGGAAAATAGCTTGTATCAAATATGCACGTGAAAATAATCTGCCTTACCTAGGCATTTGTTTAGGGTTCCAGATGGCGGTGATTGAATATGCTCGACATGTATGCGGAATTAAAGGGGCCGATAGTACTGAAGTAAATCCGCATTGTGAAAATGCAGTCATTACTATTTTACCAGAACAAAAAAATATCGAAGGACTTGGCGGAAATATGCGTTTAGGTGGCAAGGATATCGAGCTTAAGCCAGATTCCATTGCCTGGCGTTTATTTGGGCAGAAAGATTCAGTTCGAATGCGATTTCGTCATCGACTTGAAGTGGAGCCTAAATTTATTGATACATTGACTGAAAAGGGATTGGTCTTTTCAGGTGTTGCACCAGGTCAACCTATTATGCAAATTCTTGAATTGGCAGGTCATCCTTATTTTATTGGAACGCAGGCTCATCCATGTTTGACCTCACGGCCACTTCGACCTCAGCCGATGTTTGTCGGATTGGTTGCTGCGGCCAGAAATCATGCTTATCCGGATAGGAACTTTCCAAATGCGATAGAGACGGTGGATGAGATTATGCAACAAACAGAAAAAAGTATTGTGGAGGCGTAAGAATGTCAGAAGAATCCAAAATTATTGCTGATGATGATTGGAAACAACAAGCAAAAAAAGAGAAAGAAAAGTTAGATGAAAAAGAAACGCCACAGCAACCTCAAGGTTTGCCACCGGCGGATTTTAATTCATTGATCAATTCACTATTTATTCAGGCGATGTTTTCTATGGGGAAACTGCAAGACCCCGCCGCAGGCGAAGTTCAATTAAACCTCGATATGGCTAAATTCAATATTGATCTCTTGCAAATGCTTCAAGAAAAAACCGAAGGCAATTTATCTGACGAAGAAACCAAAATGCTCGCGAGCCAATTACATGAAGCCCGCATGACCTTCGTCGCAGCCTCACAAACCGCCTAAGTGAAAAAGGTGTGGCAGCCTCAGTTCACCCAAGGTGAAATTGGGCTGGTGTATTTTAGACCAATATACAAAAACAAAGTTTCATTAGGGGAAACACATATGCCAAAATCAGCATTAAGTCTTATCTTGAGTTTATTAATTGTCGTGGGCTGTGGTAAAAACGGTGTTCTACTTCAGCCTGTTTCTGTCTCAAAAGAACTCGAGGAAAAACAACTTGTCGGTTTTGGCAAAAAACTCTCCAGTAAACATAAGATTGCGATCATTGATGTTGATGGTATGATCATCAATAAAAATCGAAGCGGGTTTTTGCAGGCGGGTGAAAACCCGGTCAGTTTGTTGCATGAAAAGCTCTATAAAGCTCAGGAAGATGATAAAGTCAAAGCCGTAGTACTCCGCATTAATTCTCCCGGCGGAACCGTTTCTGCCAGTGAGGCGATGTACTACATGCTCAAGCAATTCAAAGAAAAAAGCAAAAAACCCGTGGTTGCTTGCATGTTAGATGTGGCGGCGAGTGGTGGCTATTTATTAGCGGTTGGTTGCGATGAAATCGTTGCGCAACCTTCAACGATTACGGGCAGTATTGGAACGATCTATCAGATGATGAGCTTTAAAGGCACCATGGATAAGATTGGTGTCCAAGCCCTTGCCATCAAAAGTGGTGATCTTAAAGATATGTCGTCGCCACTTAAAGATTTCGATAGAGCAGATCAAAAAGTTCTTACTGAAATGATCAATACGTATTACGATGCCTTTCTAGATGCAATTTTAGAAAACCGTGATAACTTAGATCGGGATACATTAAAGACTTTAGCCGATGGTCGCGTTTACACCGCAACGCAAGCACTCGATCATGGCCTGATTGATCATTTGGGCTATCCTGAAGATGCCGTCAAGCGAGCCGAAGAACTTGCCGGAATCAAAAAAGCCAAAGTTGTCATTTACCAACGGCCTTACGATCATAAAACGAACGCCTATTCTTCCGGCGTTGAAAGTCAAACACCACAATCTCTCATCAATCTAAGTCTACCACAATGGCTACAATCCCAAGGCCCACAATTTCTATACCTCTGGCAAGGCTTTGATATGTAAAACTATTTTTAAAGGGGAATACAAATGCAAACTTATCGAGATATAAAAGAAGTTGTTGAGTTTATTAGGCCTTTTCCAGAACCAGAAGATGTCTTTGCTGGGCAAATTGATAAACATGCAGAACATCTTCTACCTCTGGTGTCAGTGAATTTGGGTATGATCAATAATGATTGGGAGGGATGGATACATTTTGTCTCTCCCATTGAACCCTACGATGGGTGTGTAGGTGAAGATACGCAGCCATTTCATAATTATTACACTCGAGAAAATTACATTTCATTTAAATTGAAAGACAATAGGTATGAATTTAATGGTGATTTTCAATATTTCTTTTTGGAGAATGATGAGGGAAGTAATTTTGTAAGAGAGGCATATGCTAGTCATAGAGAAGATTTAAAAAAACATTACACTAAAACACGACAAAATTTTCAAAAGAGTAAAAATCAGTATAAAGAATACGGGGCATTATTTCATCAGTTTTCCGAGGTGGGGCAAGATGGGAAATTAAAAGATGAAGATCGTATGAATTTTATCGATGAAATCAATGGAGAGCCTTATTTTGGGAATTGGTCATGTGATGGTGTCCCGATTGAATCACATGAGTCGAATGATGAAGATGGTCGTGAGTGTTTATTGGCATATCCATTAACCGAAGATGATAGAAAATTTCACTATATTGGTTCCTTGGCAGCCTTTGATTATTTTGAGGGGGGTGCTGATGGCTTATTACTATTCTATGACCCACAAGAGAAAATTGCATTGATTACATTTGATTGGACTTGAGGAATTATAGGTGCTGATATTCTAAAAATAAAATAAGTTTATTTTTGGATTATTATATCACTAAGAGCCTGCTGGGAAGTTGTCTCAGAAGAGCCAAATAGTTTATGCAAAGTAAGCTAGTTTTGTGAAAATAAAAAAGAGCAGTGAGATAACTTATTTCACTGCCCTTTTGGTTTACAAATGAAATTAGTTTTTACATCTCAATTTTAACTTTTAGTGGTTTGATCGCAATATTGGCAAATCGAACTGAAGAGGTTGATGACTCAAGGCGAACTGGCCCAGACGTTGCTTTGGGAAAACCATAAGGTGTTGGTTTATCCAGCTGAAGGTTTTCATGAATGACCTTGCCATTGAGCTTGGCGGTTAATTTGCGTCCTTGCACTTTTATTTCTAATGTTTGCCATTGCCCGGCAGGTTTGCTGGCATTCACTATTGGTGCATGCTGTTTATAGATCGCACCGCATGAAATATTGCTGGCGTCCTGGCCATGTGAATCCACGATAGCTAATTCATATTGTCCATTAATAAACACTCCGCTGTTACCACGCCATTGGCCTGTGACCCAGTCGGGTTGCTCTGGTATGTAGAAATCCAATCGTAATTCGTAATTCGTATATTTCTTTTTCGTGATTATATCGCCATAACCTACTTTTGCTACCGCGGTAGCTCGATCGATATCCCAGCGAGCTGGTGATTTGCGATAATCTATCGGGCCTTCTGAATAGGCGCGTCCATCGAGTTCGATACCGCGAGGTGGAATGGAGACATCATAATGTTTCCATTTATCCAGGTTCTTGCCATCAAACAAAACTTCCCAGTCGCCACTAGCTTTAAAAGAAGGGGGGGCTTCAAAGGTTTTTTGTTTTGGCTTGTAAGCAGATTTTTCTTTGACCATCTTAAAGTCTTTGCCTGCAGCCAGAACACCATTTTCAGGAACTTCATATCCCAGTGACCAGAAAACCGAATTGTAAAATAAATTTTGCATGAAATCGAGAGCATGATCATCCACGCGATCACTACCTAATGTAATCATCGCACGGCGAGCACCTTCATGATGATAAGCCCAGGCAACGGGATAAATAGGAGAGTCGATCGTGTCTGGTCCAATGCCAGATAAATCATCAAGGTCTGCAATGTCTGAAAGTTTTTGCCCGGCATTTTCTTGGTCATGATCTTCTTCTTCGTGGTCTTCTCCCTCATCTTCACCTTCTTCTTCGTCACCATCATGTTCTTCGTCTTCCTCATGTTCCTCCTCCTCTTCTTCGCCACGATTGTGACCATAGGAGAGCATGATAGGAATGCTGCCATCACTTAAAGGTGTTGAGACATAGGGGCCTTCACCTACCCAGAATTTCTTTCGCACACCACGTGCCATGGGATGATCCGTATTATCCGGATCGATTTGTCCCACGATGCCATGATGATAATGTGTTTTGTAATGTCCGCCAAAATATTTGGGGGAGAAGGTGCGATCACGCCAGAAGGCATGTGTTGTGGTTCGAATAGCCACGGCTGGTTTACCAGATCGATAATGATCCAGGAATAAATTTAGGGATTCTTCTTCCCAGCTTCTAAAGCGAATATAAACGACCATCAGGTCGGCCTCTTTGATTCTTTCCGCATCTTCCAATTTGGTTGGTTGAGGCCCACGACGTCCTGAACCGCGTGTTCCTGGCGATGTATCAGCGATATAAATCACTTTAAATCCATAATCCTTTTCCAGCTTATCCGCATAAGGTCGCATGACTTCACGGGAGTGATATTCATCGTCACCCGTTACAAATACCACGGTTGGGGGATCACTAGCGATTAAGGGGGAAATCATTGTGGTAACAAGAAAGAGTACCATCATTAGCGTAAGGCGTTTTTGGTTCATTTTGACGAATCTCCAATGGTTGGTGAATGTAAGGGTAGTTTATGGTCTACTTATAATGGATTTTGCTAAAGAAATAAAGAGAAGAATTTATATCATTTCTCAATAAAAAACAGCAAGAAATTTCAGTGTTCTTGTGATGGTCGATTGGGTATTATAATAAAATGAGGATAATTTCTTTATATAAAAATGTCGATTGTTTGGTCTAAGAATTATATAATATCGACTATATGATTAGCACTTCGATTGTGAGAAAAACGATTATTCAAAGTTCTTGAGAATATAATCAGTAAGTATATTTGCTCTGCTTCTGTTAGGTGTAGTTGAGTAAAGGAGGAAAGTCTTATGGAGGTATGCAAGAAATGGAAAACGTTTATTCTTGTCGTGACATTAGTCAATTCTTTTTTAATGAATGCCTCTTTAGCAAGTACGCCATATGAACCTATGATGACAGGCCTCAATGGTTTTTCCGTAGATGCTGTTTTTACTGTTGGTGAATCCATTAATGGTTATATTCCACCAGGTATTCTAGATGGCATTGCTGCTTTTAAAAGTGAAGATGATACGGTTCGTGTGTTGGTAAACCATGAATTACGTGATAACCTTGGTTATGAATATACTTTGGCAAATGGGGTGATTCTTAAGGGGGCTCGTATTAGCTATTTTGATTTTGATGCACAAAGTCGTGAAATCCTGGATGCAGGGGTGGCGTTTGATACCATTGTTGATCGTCAGGGTAATGTGGTGATCGATGCTGATCAAGTTAATGAAGGGGATGGCAATACTAATGGGTTAGATCGCCTTTGCTCGTCTACGGGGTACTCTGCTGGCGAACATGGTTTTGTAGAGAATATTTATTTTGCGGGTGAAGAAACATCAAAATTCTATGGGCACCCTCATGGTGGAAGTGAATGGGTTCTGGATGTCGATAATGGTGTTCTTTATGCGGCACCAGATTTGGGTCGAGGTACTTGGGAAAATGTTACAGCCATGAGAGCGCCTCGGGGATATGTTGCGTTATTACTAGGTGATGACTTTGCAGCCGCTCCTCTTTATTTGTATGTTGGTAAAAAGGATAAAATTGATGATGGTAGCTTCTTGGATCGTAATGGGCTGGTAGGGGGACAAATGTTTGTTTGGGTTGCCGAGAATGGTGAAGCTAGTCCAGAAGATTTCAACGGAACGGGTAATAAAATCAAAGGGACTTTTATTGAAATCCAAGTGCAAGATATTACGATGGCGGGTGTTGAAGGGTATGATAGTGAAGGTTACAAAGATGACTTGACTTTGCGGGATGAAGCAACTAGTACGCTAGGAGCATTTACTTTTTCGCGTCCTGAAGACCTTCACACCAACCCAAAAAATCCAAGAGAAGTTGTTATGGCGTCAACAGGTCGTGGCATTTTATTTCCATCGGATAACTGGGGGACTATTTATACGATTAAAACAAAATTTATGAGGAGAAAGGGGCGTCTCATCCCTTTTGCTGAAATTAATATTCTTCATGATTGTGATGATTTTGGAGATTTCGGTGTGCGCAATTCAGATAACCTGACTTGGGCTAACAATGGTTTGATCTATGTCCAAGAGAATCGTGCAGTCATACCGCGTAGATTGTTTGGTGCAGAGAGTGGTAGAGAAGCTTCTATATGGCAGATCCATCCTAGAAGAGGAGATTTTACACGGATTGCTGAAATGGATCGTAGTGCGGTAGCACCGGCTGGCTCAACCGATAATGATCCCGCAGATCTTGGTGATTGGGAATCATCGGGAGTTCTGGATGTTACCAAGTTCTTTGAAACCGATGATAAAGAGTTATTATTGATTGCCGATGTGCAAGCGCATAGTGTACGTGATGGTCTTATCGGTGGTGATTCTGCTTTGGTTCGAGGGGGGCAAATTATTTTCTTGAGTACTCAAGATGTTCACAGTCAGCACGATAGACGTCGGTCTGGACCGTCGCGACGATACCGGTAAATGTTCATTTTAGATCAATGATAATGAAAGAAAGCACGAGCCAAAACCGTCTCGTGCCTTCTTTTTTAAGCTCTAATATCTACGGTTGTGTCTTTGCCTGAAATCGTATCGGTAGGTAAGGCGTCTTTTTTGGGCAAATCACTATTTAAGTTTGAATTGGGAGATTCTTTTTTTTCTGTTGACGACAAAACTGATTTGTTGTTGCCGGGCGATTGCATAATACTAGTCGCTGAGGTTGATGCAATTGATGACATGATATGCCTCCTTTTTGAATTATAATTTCGTTATAACTGATCCCTGAACCATCTATTTAAAACATAAGATATAATCAGGATGAATGTGAAATAAAATTAAGAATATCTGAGCATGTCTAAAATAATTTTTATGAGACCTTGAAAGTGTGGCAGGCTGGAAAAGAAGTGGACTTCTCTGTCGTCAAAGGGTATTCAAGTTCATGGTTATAATTCATCATCCCCTAAGAAGATAGGAGTGAGGGTGTTTTATATTGGCTGTGGTGATCAAATACGATACCTGCCAATACGTTAGCGTAATATTATTCTTGGTATAAAAACGACCTAATTTCTTGTTTTTATGGTACTTTCGGAGTATACTTATAACTTAATATATTTTGCAAAAGTCTTTTTCTGCAAAATATTCACAGGGATTCTTAAGTACTAATTGTGGATATTTACATTGGCAAAGCAGTTGGAATTTGCGAAATAGCATTGTCTCAAAAATTGTAGGGTCTAGTAAAAGTAATTCAAAATTTTCATGTGAGGAAGAAAATGGCCAATCGTCATCACTCCTTTGTGTCGGCAATTATTTTATCATGTTTGATTTTTCCTGTTATGGGGTTCGCCATGGATATTGTTGGCGGAATTCCTATAGCATCAACCAGCTTTGAAGATCCGCCCAAAGCGCAAGGGCCATACACCTTAAATGTTCCAGGTGGAAATTTTCTGAACAATCAAGGCAGTCCTGAAGTCATTGTTGATTTTCCGGGTTCGGTTAATGAAATGGGATTTCAATCATTTTACGTTCAGCCGGGAGGAGGTCCCAGTTCGCCAGTCGATCAGGATAATATTGGTGTGGTTAATTTTAACAATCATACAGGAAGCGGATCGTTTCGTTTGGAAGATTGTGATGAAGCCATCGAGTTTCAATCTGAAAATTTAGAAGTAGCCGGCATCAATGATATCCAGGTAAGTTTATTTCTTAAAGTGCTCAATGCCAATTATGGTTTTGGCGATTTAATTCAACTATTTGTACTAACAGATCAAGGTGCGTTTAATTTTCTAGATCTTCAAGGAAATGATATTAATAATTACATTGCACCTTCTAATCCGGGTGAAAATGAAGCTTGGGTAGAACACACATTTAATGTACCCAATGGTGTAAATTTTGTTCAGCTGATTGTGGTATGCGCTTCAGATCAAGATGGCGAAGGTATTCAAATTGATGATATCTCTTTTGTGGCTGCGCCGTCCGGCCCTACAACAAGTTTATTTGAACCACCCACAGCTTCTGAGCCTTTAGTCTCGACTAGTAAAAGTGCAACATGTCCTCCACCCGGTACTGGCGGAGGATGCGGTGGCGGTGATTCCATTTACCTTTTTTCTGGTGAATTTCATCAGAGTGCTGTTGATTTGCAAATCAAAGGTCGGGGCATGGATTTTGTCTGGGCGCGTAAGTATCGATCCCGAGTTGGTTCAAATTCAGCGATGGGCAATGGATGGGATTTTTCATACAATATCAGCATTCAGCCTAACGGGCCAGACATACAACTTTTTGATGGGAACACACGTCAGGATCTTTATTCTCAGCAACCTGATGGTAGCTGGAGTGCTGATGGATTGTTCCGGACAATCACCATCGATGATCCCAATGACCCAATTAATAGTCCGTTTCGTTTGACCTTTGCAGATACGGGACAATGGACCTTTTTGCCTTTGGTTGACCCTAATACGGCGGGTAAGTTAAGTTCGATTATTGACCGCAATGGAAACACTATGAACTTTCTGTATGATGCAGGAGGCCGCTTGACAACGATTCAAGACACATTGCACACGGCAAATAATAATCGAGAAATTACCATTGCTTATGATCCTAACACGGATCTGATTACGTCAGTAACGGATTTCATCGGTCGAACCGTGACCTATGAGTACTATGAAGATGGTGATGCGGGAGGTTCAGCCGGAGACCTTAAATCTGTAACAACACCTGTGGTTACCGGAACACCCCATGGCAACGACTTTCCATCTGGTAAAACCACAACGTATACCTACGCCACCGGATTTGGTGATGAAACGCTTAATCACAATCTATTAACCATCACGGATCCTAAAGGGCAAACCTATCTGACAAATATTTATTCTACAGAAACAGACCCGTTGGCTTTGAATTTTGATCGCGTCGTTCGACAGATTTTAGGCGATCCCAATGATTTTATTGATTTTGTCTATATCCCTGTTGTGCCTGACCCGAACAATCTGTTTTCAATTAACCAGACCATTGTGAATGATCGCGTTGGTAACGTGACAGAATTCTTTTATGATGATAAAAACCAAAATGTGATTACCCGTGAATATACCGGGCGTGCAGATGAAGATTTGCCGACGACCGATTCTACAAATCGTCCCACAGGAAAGCTGCGTTTGTCTGACCCTGATTTCTTTGAAACACGCACAGAATACAATAATGATTTTCTGCCTGTATTAGTGACCAAGCCCAAGGGTAATGCAATTTTTAATGTCTATGAAGTGGATCTTGATCCAAATGCTCCAGCTCGTAGTAGTGGTAATTTAAGGGAGCGACATCGTTTACCCGGACCTTTAGCAGGGATCAGTGATCCGAATGTGATTATTGAAACTTTTGAATATGATAGTGATTTTGGTGGCTGTTGTGGCAGTAATTTTGTGACCCGTCATGTAGACGGCCGAGGTAATGAAACCACGCATGAATATGATAGTAGTGGTAATCGACTAAAGACCACTCATCGTATACCATCTATTGTTGATGATTATGAATACAATGAGTTTGGTCAATTGACAAAGCATATCCATCCTGATAATGGATCAAATCATCGCCGTATTGATATTTTTAATTATTATTCTGAATCTTCGAGTGCTGATTTTAATTTTGATGATTGTGTTAATTATTTGGATTTCTCATTGTTTGTACCTTTCTGGGAAGTTCCTACAAACTCAATTTATGATATTGCACCCGCAGGTGGTGACGGTATTGTTGATATCCTGGACTTAAAACTATTTACTGATAATTGGTTAGATTGTCCAGTAGGTACTGCGGGGAATTCGCAAAATGGGTATTTACGATCCATCATAGTGGATGCAGATAATTTGCAGTTAACGACGAGTTACACTTACGATCCTGTTGGTAATGTAGTGCGGTCGGTTGATCCGCGAGGAAATGATACCCTTGCAGAATACAATGCCTTAGATCAAGTTGTCCGATCGTTGACACGCGAAGAAACCAAAGGCAATGGTGTTCGCTATGAGCGTTTGACTTATTATGATGGAAACGACAATGTGGTTCGTGTGGATGTTGAAAATCGCGACGAAACAGGCGCGTTGCAATCGAATACACATTTTACCACGATCTATGAATATGAAATTCTAAATCACACCGTTCGTAAATGCCGCGAAAGTGGAAGTTATACAGGAGCTATTCCAGGCAGTATTAATTTGCCTGTTTGTACGGGACTTCCAGACGCTGAATTTATTACGACTGAATTTGAATATGATGGGAATCGTAATCGCACATTAATTGTCTCTGGTGAAGCTGCAGAAGGACGCCAGCCTCTCAATGTGGTACAAACACTTTATGATGAACGTGATTTGGTTTACCAGGATATTCGGGCACCTGGTGATCCTAATGATCAGTCGACGATTCAATTTGATTATGATAGCAATCGAAATAAATTAGTTATGATAGATGGCCTGGAAGAGTCGCCTCGTGTAACGAGTCGATTATATGATGGTTATGATCGTTTGCTGACTGAAACGGATCCTATGGGCAATGTTGCAACATTTACTTATGATAATAATTATAATGTAACCAATCGACGTGTTGATGGAGATCCCAATGACGCGCCTGGTGACAATGGTCATATTCGATTGGCAGAAGTGACGAATACCTATGATGCAATGGATCGTTTGATTCAATCAGATATTGAGCACTTTACAACAGCAACTGGTACGCCGATTGGTGATGGCAAATCAACCACAACCACCACATGGAGTGATTATTCTCAAGTGATTTTAGTGACGAATGATAATTCAAATTCGATTGTCACTGAATACGATACAGCCAACCGTGTACGTATAGAAACAGATTCAAAAGGCAATACCATCGAGTATACCTATGATACAAATTCAAATGTCATTGAAGAACGCTCAACCGATAAATCAGATACCGGTGCCAGTGATCAGGTCTTCTTTGTGACAAATACCTACGATGGCCTTAATCGGTTGATTGCAGAAGTGGATAATGTTGGTAATACCCATACACACGAATATGATTCGCGAAGCAATCGTGTTGTGTATACTGATGCATCTGGTTCTGAGACACGATACGCCTATGATGGAATGAGTCGCCAGGTGTCAATGACGCGTGATCTTGATGGTGATGGCGCGGATGGTGATGCTGTAGATATTGTGGTTATCACAACCTGGGATGATACCTCTCGTCTTGCAACCGAAACAGACGATAATGGCAATACCACAACTTACACATATGATAATTTAAACCGACTGGTTGTTGAAACCTATGCCGATAGTACTTCGAAAACATGCGGTTATGATGTACATGATAATAAAATTTTAGAAGTCGATGCCAATGGTTCAGTTGTGACATCGACTTATGATTTTCTGGATCGAGAAATTGCACGCAGTATTGTTGTGGGAGCAGGGGTGTCCAGCGATACCACATTTGAAGCTTATACTTATGATGGCCTCTCTCGTTGTATTGATGCACGTGATGACGATTCCGTTGTTTTACGATCATTTGATTCGATGTCGAATATTATATCTGAAATCTTAAATGGTCAAACAACGACAGCTACATATGATGGCTTGAACCATTGTTTGGTACATACCTATCCAGGTGGTCGTCAAATTACACGTACTTATGATAGTTTAGAGCGTGTCAAAACGGTTACCGATACGACAGGTGCTCCTGTTCTTGTTGCGACCTATGATTATTATGGACAAGATCGTAGTGAACGTAATATCTTAGGAAACAGTACTCTCTCAACTTTTGAGTATGATGGTGTTAGCGGTATTCCTAATGCTGCTGGAGATTTTGGTAATCGACAAATTGTCCGAACGACTCATACACAGAATGTGCTTGGCGATATTGATGAGCGGACCTATCGATGGGATGCAATGCATAATCTAACACGTCGTAGCGATGTGCGACTTGCAGGCCCTCAGGTTATTCATGATTATACCTATGATGATGTCTACCGATTAATCGCGACAAATGCATCTGGTACATTACCGATTTCTAATCGAACCAGTGGATATACCTATGATGGTGTAGGTAATCGTACTTCAGTGACAGGCACATTGCGAGCAGGGTCGTATACGTTAGATGTGACATCCCCAGATCCGGCCGATAGTCAAATGAATCAATACACGACGACTCCATTTGATCTACGTGTATATGACCTCAAAGGCAATTTGGTGGTGATTGATCCTAATCTGCCGAGCCAGATTGATATTGAATATGACTATCTCAATCGTATGGTACGTTTTGATGATTCGACATCTGGCGAAGTGACGACCTATGAATATGATGCTATAGGACGTCGCACAGAACGAGTCACCGATGCGACAGGCACACCAGACACAACGCGTTATTACTATGATGGCTGGCAAGTGATTGAAGAGCGGGATGGTGTAGGTGCCGTCGATGCGACCTATGTGTATGGTCGTTACATCGACGAAGTGATCACCATGAATCGCGGTATCGATTATTATTATCATTATGATAATCAGTTTAATGTGGTTGCTTTGACAAATCCTGGAGGTAATGTTGTAGAACGATACGAATATGATGATTATGGTCAGCCTTTAAATACCACAACACTACAACCAGTTGTTGGCCCTGTTTCATCTGTGGGTAATCCATATTTGTTTAGTGGTCGTCGTTACGATCCTGAAAGCGGCTGGTATTATTATCGAACCCGTTATCTTGATCCGTTAGCAGGACGATTTACCACACGCGATAGCATCGGTATCTGGGAAGATACCTACAATCATGGTAACGGATATGCCTATGTTGGCAATAATCCACTAAGCTTGTTGGATCCAATGGGTGAATTAACACACCATTCCAGTGGTCGAATTTATGGTGATAGTAAAGCCCAAAGTCAATGGGAAGGTGATCATAATGATACCCGTGGAATGGGAGCTGGAGCTCGTTCTAAATTCTTAGAAAAACGAATGAAAAGCTGGGCTTATTGGGAATTAAAAATTGATTATGAATGTACAGCAGATGGGAAACCAAAACCTGGAGCGTCGCATTTGTCATATAGTTTGCCCAAGCCTTCCTGGAATCTCTTGAGTCGAACACCGCCTAAGCCCGATTTATTTAAACTAAAGAAAGGACCAACGGTTCGTTCAGATAGTCCAAGCATTGGAATTAATAAAGGTCGGCTTAAAGGTTTGAAATTAAGCGTTGATTTTAAATTTGGTATTACTGACCATATTTTTGCTACCTTCGAAGAAGCCAAAGCTTTGCCATGTCCTAAAGGATTGATTGGTGAAAAACTGGAAATGCTTTGGAAAATTCGTTGGGTACGTAAAGATTCAGCAGGAATTGGTGTTTCTGCGGGTAAAATTTCAACGCCAAAACTTAATGCCGTTTATAAGCGAACAAAAGCTCAATATTATCATATTGTAGTATTAGATTGTTGCAAATGTCCACCGCCTCAACCTCAAGGTACTGCTGCGGCATATCCTGGGCGTCAATAGAGCGATTCGTAAACCTGGATGGTTTGTTGGGCAATAGCTTGCCAGTTATAGTTTTTGGCTGATTGCGTCGCGTTGTGACTTAGTTTTTCGCAAAGCGGCTGGTCTAGAATCAATCTACGAAGTTGTGTTGTCAGATCAGTGCGATCTGGTTTGAGAAGTAAGCCGTTTTGCTGATTCTGGATCATGTCAGGTATACCACCAACGGGTGATGCGACAATCGGAAGACCTGCTCCCATAGCTTCCACAACGGTTAGTGGAAAACTTTCGCTCATGGATGCATTCACAAAGATATCGGCTGCTTTATAGCAATCTGCGATTTTTTGATGATCAATGGGACCGGTTTTACAAGACCAGGGAGCACCATTAAATCCAGTTCCTGGAATGGCCATCAAGCGAACATCAGGAAATTCTTGGTAAAGTTGTTCCATGCTTTCGGTGATTTCTTGAGTTCCTTTGACGCGATCTTCGCCTCGACCCACAAATAGAATGACTTTATTATCTTCGGAAAGTCCCAGCATTTTTCGCATATCTGATTCTGCTGGCCCGTCAAATTGCGATGGGACAATGCCATTGTTAATGACACTTAATTTTGATGGAGTTACCTTGAAGCTGGAAAGTGCCCATCGTTTATCACTATTACTGACCGCGATGACGTGATCTGCATAGCGACTCCACATGCCTTCAATAAAGGTTGACCAGTAGCATCGCCAATTCAGCCAGGCCTTACAGCCAAATAAGTAATTAAGTGAAACGCCGTGGAGGGTATGGACAAAACGCTGATGCCTTTGTCGCTTCAGTTGCATCTCAAGAAATCGGGGGCCGTAATACCCACTATGTGTATGGATGATATCATATTGACTGATTTCCATTTCACTAAGTGGGTAGAAGTGATCTGAACTGGTCGTTGGGCCTGTTTTTGCAAAAACGTCCACAGAAATGCCTTGGAGCCGACAGGCATCCGCCAGGCGTAAAACGTGTTTCTCCACGCCGCCATTATTATTCAGATCAATGGACACACAGGCCGCAATTTTCATAAGTTCCTTTCGGTGGGTATTAACCATCTAACTTGCAATACTTTAGGATTATCGGCCAAAAATTAGGTTTGCCATGAGGTTGATGTGGGAAAATTAAACAAATTCATAACTTGACAATTTTGTCCTGAACCAGTATATAAGTCGTTTTGCGCTAGTAATTTGTTATGGCAACACCCATTACAATCACCCTAGGCTCACTGCAATTGGACGCAGAGCTGACAGATTCTCCAACGACTAAGGCAATACTTTCTGCTTTGCCTCTGAGTGGATTAGGCCAGCGGTGGGGCGACGAAATTTATTTTTCAACCTCTGTTCAAGCTGAGCTAGAGCCCACAGCACGTGATATCCTTGAGCAAGGAGAGCTCGGATTCTGGCCTCCTGGTAATGCTTTTTGTATTTTTTGGGGTCCGACTCCTGCATCCATCGGGCAGGAAATTCGAGCCGCCAGCCAGGTTAACATAATAGGACGTATATTAGGTGATTTAAGCGAGTTGTCCCAGCTCCAAAGTGGCGTTCAGGCGACAATAAGTTTAAATGAAAAGATATAAGATAAAGTTTTGTGATTAAAGAATTCGTTCTTAGAAAGGAACAACCAAGCAATGGCAAATAGTGAAATTCTTGAACTGCTCGGTAAAGATGCAGATAGTTTACTTGGATATGAAGCAAAAGGCTTCAAAAAAGAAGACCTTCATATTCCTGGCCCAGATTTTATTGATCGTATTGTTGCTCAAACGGATCGTCCGATTCCTGTATTACGTAATTATCAAACCATCATGAATCATGGTCGTTTGGCCGGTACTGGTTATGTCTCAATTCTACCTGTTGACCAGGGTATTGAGCACTCAGCCGGTGCAAGTTTTGCTCCAAATCCAATCTATTTCGATCCTGAAAATATCATTAAATTAGGAATTGAAGGTGGTTGCAACTGTGTTGCTTCAACTTTGGGTGTGTTGGCGTCAGTCGGTCGTAAATATGCACATAAAATTCCATTTATGGTTAAATTAAATCATAATGAATTAATGACAACCCCAAATACCTTTGATCAGGTGATGTTTGCATCAGTGCAACAAGCTTATGAATTAGGTGCTTTGGCTGTTGGAGCGACCATTTACTTTGGTTCAGAGCAATCAAACCGTCAGATTCAGGAAGTTTCTGAAGCCTTTGCTTTAGCTCACGAGTTGGGTATGGTTACTGTATTATGGTGCTATACACGTAGTTCCGCATTTAAAGTGGATGGCAAAGATTATCACACCTCAGCTGACTTAACAGGTCAAGCAAATCACTTGGGCGTGACCATTAAAGCTGATATTATTAAACAAAAATTCCCAGAATCTAATGGTGGTTATAACGCGATTAAAGCGGGTAAAACCCATCCAAAAGTTTACTCAGACCTCACTCCTGGTGATCATCCAATTGAATTAGGTCGTTACCAAGTGGCAAACTGCTACATGGGACGTATGCCTTTGATCAACTCTGGTGGAGCTTCGGGTGACAATGATTTTGCTGAAGCAGTTACCACTGCTGTCTTGAACAAACGTGCAGGTGGTATGGGCTTGATCAGTGGTCGCAAAGCCTTCCAGCGTCCAATGAAAGAAGGGGCAAAATTGTTCCACTTAATTCAAGATGTTTACCTGGATGAAAGCATTACTATTGCTTAATTCCTGAATATTTTTGAAATGCAATCTAAAAGCGTTATACCTTTGGGTATAACGCTTTTTTTGTACCCTTTCAAAGGGCATACCAAATTTAGGTCCTATAAAACAGTATGGTCGAAATTAATTAAAAAAAAGTTTTGTCGGGGTTGTGGCATCGGGGGCGTTTGATTTTATAATTTGATGATTTTACGTAAATTATAGGGGGCAAAAGGGTTTTAGTAGGCCCGATATATGTAATTCTTCTCATCTCATCCCTGACTTCTCTGACTTTTTGTAATTTGGCTTATAAGTTAGTTAATTTGCCCTTAGGAAGTGCCGATTCAATTTTTGACGGAGATACTAATTATGCCGGATAAATGAAGGTCATTTTTCAGAGTATTAATTAGTAAAGAATGTGGGAGAAACCGAGACGAAAGTCTCAAAAGTGTAGATAGGTATTATGAATAATAAAAAAGACGTACTAACAACTGGTGAAGTGGCAAAAATCTGCAACGTTGCACCACGTACCGTTTCAAAATGGTTTGACAGTGGGCAACTACGGGGTTACCGAATCCCGGGCAGTAAAGATCGCCGAATTCCATTGGATCAGCTTGTTCGTTTCATGCAGGCGCACAACATGCCTCTCAATGGTTTGGATGGTGCCAATACAAGAATTCTCATTGCAGATACGAACGTCGAATTAAGCCAGTCTCTGGCTGAAGCCTTGTGTCATGATGAACGTTTCGACGTTAAGGTGGCAGAGTGTGGTTTTGATGCCGGTATCATGGCTGAGCAATTCAGGCCTCATATGGTGATGCTTGATGTGATGCTGGAAGATGTGAATCCGAAAAAGATTTGCAAAATCATTCATGAAAATCCAGAGCTGCAAGGAACGCGAATTGTAGCTATTACCAGTGAATTGACAGATGGCGAAAAACAGGCATTGTTACAACAAGGCTTCGATGGACTTTTAACACGTCCGTTTGATGTCAGCAAAGTTGTACAGTGCATCGAAGAAGCGATGTCAATTATTCACTAAAAATTAAATAAGAAAATCCAGGCCCGACACTTGCTTGGAGGCGACACCTCGGTGTCAAATGAGCTTTGTCTGGGATCCATTAGATTCAAGGCCGTCGTTTTTTACGACGGTCTTTTTTTATGCGCATTATGACGTGGTTGTTCCAGTATGGTGAACAGATTTAGAGTTTAGACAGCAGGGTTATGCTACGTCTTCCATTTCAGGGGCACGTACTTCCCAGTCAGCTAAGGCTGAGAGGAGATTGTCATATCTCATGGTAAAGTCGTCGTTGTTATCGCTTCGTTGTTGTGGGGCGGCTGGTGCGGTTTTTGGGGCTTTTAATACCGCAGCGCATTTGGGGCACTTAAATTTACGTCCCGCATATTTTGGTTTAAGTCGGAGCACTTTGCTGCAATTCGAGCAAGTCAGCACAATCATGTCGTTCTCCCAGAATGTTTGAATCCCAAAAACTAGGTAAGTTTTTAATTAACTTTCTGAATCCCAATTATTAAAACCATTGTATCAGGTTATACCTTAAATGTATAGTGTAAATGTTTGTAAATAATGGGACTAAATTTAGATTTACGTTAAAAATCACAAGTGGAATAGGCCATGTGTAAAAATAGGGGGTTTAAGTATAAAGCCTTGACATGTCTTACACGCATTTAAGATAATATTATTAAATATAAAAATCAGCCATGAAATATTTAAGATAGAAAGCGACAGATGAAACTAAGATCCATGAAAATCAAGAAGTCAGATTTATGTATATTTTTTTTACTATCGTTGGTGGCTTTGGTGCCATCGGCATGTCAGGCAAGTCCTAAAGATAAAGTGCCTGATAACATGGTCTGGATTTCTGGGGGAACATTTACGATGGGCTCAGCCAAAGGGTATGCTGATGAGCAACCTATGCATCAAGTAACCTTGGATGGTTTTTATATGGATGTCACAGAGGTGACAAATGAACAATTTACCGCATTTGTAAAAGCGACTAAATACATTACGGTGGCGGAGCGTCCACTAGACCCAAAGGACTTTCCTGGTGCGCCAAAAGAACTTCTCGTGCCTGGTGCATTGGTTTTTTCTCCACCGAAGGAAGGTCTGCCTATTCGCGGTGAGCAGGATTGGTGGAGTTATGTGCCTGGTGCTTGCTGGAAACATCCTGCTGGTAAAAATAGTGATCTCAAAGGTAAAGAGAATCATCCAGTAGTTCATATTGCCTGGGAAGATGCGAAGGCCTATGCCACGTGGGCTGGTAAAGATTTACCGACAGAAGCTCAATGGGAATTTGCTGCACGTGGGGGAGTTGAGAAAAATGTGTATGTCTGGGGCAATAAAAAGAACCCAGATGGAAAGCACATGGCAAATATATGGCAAGGAAAATTCCCTTATTCAAACTCAAAAAAAGATGGGTTTATCACAACGGCGCCTGTGAAATCATTTCAGCCAAATACTTTTGGGTTGTATGATATGTCTGGTAATGTTTGGGAGTGGTGCAATGATTGGTATCGACCTGATTATTATAAACGGAGTTCAAAGAAAAATCCCCTAGGGCCTAAAAACAGTTTCGACCCTCAAGAACCAGGTGTGCCTAAAAAAGTTATTCGGGGTGGATCATTTCTTTGCAGTGATGTCTATTGTACTGGATATCGTCCATCAGCTCGGATGAAAACCAGTGTTGATACCGGACTGTCGCACCTGGGTTTTCGCTGTGTTATTAATCCCAAAAAGCCTAAAGATTAGTTATAGATTGGTAAAATCATTAGTCATTATGAATCTTGTATGAAATCCGACATATAGATATATACTTTACCTATGAGAGCTTATTTGTATTGGGTTAAATTATTTAATTTTGATGTAATAATAAACAGATACATTTACAGGTCGAGTTTCTCTTTTACCATCTCTAACCTCTCCATTTTTTCTCAGGCCTAAGACTTTTGTTTTGTTTTCTAGCACGGTGTTATGTGCATGGACATTTTCTACTTTTCCGGATGCTGTTATTGTGTCTGGGTCAATATCATGCATATGATCTCTCAGTTGATCGGCTTGGGTATCACCAGCAAGGCGGTTTGGGGAGGGGTCTTTGCCTTGGTTGTTATTATTCATTCCCCGTAAAAATACACCTCTTAGATCAGGGACCACAAATTTCATATTATCACCAATAAATAAACGCGGTAGCCCATTAATGGTTTTAATTGAATAATTACTTCCAAGAGTTGTAAGATCCGAATCAAGACCCTCTGCTAAAATCCAATTGCCTTTGGTCATGCGATTCATTTTTTCGGGTTCAAGGACTGAAGGCATAATGGACCCTTCTGGTAAATTTGGTTTTATTGGTAGGCTTGGATGATTAATCACAGTCGTTTTTATCGTATTTTTTATTAACTCTTTACCTGAATCTGTTTCTAAATATGATGTAATGGCTCCTTTAAATGTGCTAATGCCAAAGATCGCAAAAAAGAAACTTAAAATGACAATTATTCCAGCGACTATTTTATAGGCAGATTTAACTGTTTTATCAATTTGCTGGTTTGTAATGTCTTTTGCTTCATTTAAGATTTGATTTTTATCGTTTTCATTCATCGGTAATTATATCTCCTATCTAATTTTGAATTAGATTAAACTGTTGTGTGTTGATTATGTATGAATATCGTTATATATATATTTGAAATAGATATAGAGTCCTGCCAGGATGTAATAACAACTCATCGTAAAAATGATAGCTACCAGGCTGGATCGGCTACTTCTTAGGTTTGGGGATAATTGTTTATTAATATGAAAATGATTGAGGTAGATCATCGTGGTTGCATAGACCAGTAAGCCAACTAGGCCTAGTACGGCGTTGAGTTCGAGTAATTGGTCGGGTTGGTCAAAATACATCGTAAAAGAGGTGATAATTGCTAGCAGAATGACCAAGCCATAATAGAGAGGGCGGATATCTTTTTTTGCGGTTTTCGGCCAGATGGACGTAATGGCATCAATGTGAATTCGACTGACACAATCGACCGTCACTAGCCATGTATCGACCAGAAATGTTCCGGCAATAAATAGAAAAAGTAGCTTGCCAAAGGTGCCCATCGATTCCTGGAAAAAGGCGGCTTGTTCTACGGCGACATTGTAGCCTGCAGGGACTTTACCTTTGGGAAATAGAAAGACAAAGGCAAGTAGGCATGTCATGAGTGTTGTTAGGATGTTGCCAACGATGCCAACAATGCTTTCGATTTTTAAATAGCGATACCAATGTTTTAGTTTTGCGAGTGCCTCTGGTTCATCTAATGGCAAGCTTCCTTCGCCGCTACGGATTTCATTAACGCCAGAGCGAAAGCCAACCATTTGATCCATATGGCTTGCTTGACCAGCACCTTTTTCTTTGATCCAATAGGAATAGAACATCGACCAGAAACCACCTAAGCCAGCGAAAGTGATTGCCGTTAATAGACCCGTTGTATCATTTTGAAGATCAAACGATTTGATCATGGCTACATCTGGAAAGAAAATTCCTTTAAGAAAGATGCCTAGTTGACTCAAGACATCGGGTCGGCAGCAGGCAAAGAGCATCCCAAGTAGGGAAATAATTGCCACGACTTTCATGATCCATTCGATCATGCGATAGATACCTTTCGCATATAGGATGGCGAGGGTAAATACGATGATCATGGTTTGTGCCCAAAAGAGGGTGCGAGATTCATGTGTCCAGCTGCCTGGAAATTCTGTGAGTTTGGCGATGGCAGTGCCGCCAGCTGTGGCAAAAGCCCCAAACCATAAAAAGCAGATGATAAAAAGGATCCAGATAAAGATTCCCAGATATTTATTGATACGAAAGAAACCACGAAACAAACCTTCTCCTGTCAGGATCGTATATCGCCCGACTTCAAATGTTAAAGGAAATTGCAACAGACAAGCCGGAATTAATAGGAATAGAAATCCCAGGCCATACTCGGCAATGATACGCGGCCAAAAAATTAATTCACCGCTGCCCTGAGCTAATGCCATCCAGACCAGGCCAGGTCCGAGTAACGCTGCCCATTTTCCGGGTTTTGGTAATGGTTTATGCTGAAATGAATTCATCGTGTGGAGAGTTTAGCATAAAAAAACCCCCAAATAAACTAAATGTTTAAATGAGGGATAAAATCGTATGGAAAAAATTATTTATAAAGATTGTTACTTAATCTTGATTTTTTAATTTGAATTATCCATGGAATGAAAAATTGCCATCATTTCATTCCATGCTTCTTCCTGGTTGATCTCCTTATCATTAACTTTATCTTGTATGGTATAGAAAAGTTGTGCGAAGTTTTCAAATTCTTCGTCTTGGATGGCTTCTTCATATGTGGAAAGATAATCGATGAGTTCTTTCAATTCATTCCAACCATTTTCTTTGCTTAATTTTCCCGTTGTGACATCGACAAAGACTTTTTCAAACGGGTCTTCATCGCCTTCGTCGCCATTGATAAGTGCGACAAATTCGTCCCAAGCTTCTTCTTTGGTTTTCTTACCAGCGGTGACAGAATCATCGATCGTGAAAAAGGTTAGCGAAATGTCCTGGAACTCTTCTTCGTATTCCATTTCTTCCATGTGTGAAGCGATGGTAAACATTTGCTTAAAACTGTCCCAGCCTTGAGATTTTTTGAGTTTACCTTGCAGGACATCTTGCATGATTTTGTCAAAGGGTTCTTCGTCACTATCTTCGGCACTTAATATGCCGATCAACTCGTCCCAGGCTTGTGGTTTTGTTTTACTTTTTTCAGTAATTTGACTTTCGAAAGAATCAAAGAGTGCGACCAGATGTTTGAGGTCATCATGTGATTTTAATTCTTCAAGGGTTTTTAAGTAGTCAATGAGTTCTTTCATCTGATCCCAACCTTCAGATTTGGATATCTTACCTTCAAGCACGCTTAGGATGATCGGTTGAAAGGGGTCATCATCGTCGTCATCATTATTCTTATCTTTATTTTTGTCTTTGTTTTTCTCTTTCTTATCATAGCTATCTAAGACTTTAATCAGTTTGAAGAACGCCTGTGTTTTAGAGATGGATTTTTCTTTTATCGATTTATTTAACTTATGATTCATGTTAAAGAGTTGTTTGAGCTCTTTGTTCTGATGGAATAATTTGACTTTTTCCATATCTTTAATGATGGATGAAAGTGTGTCCCAAGCCTCTTCAATTGTTAGGTCGCCTTCTTCAAGCCCCACAAAGACCTGCATGATTTTCTTTTCGTAATTCGATGGCGATTCTTGATTGTCTTTTGCCATGGCGATTCCGGAAAAAGCGATGAGTAACGCCATGGCGATCGCGAATGATAGGGATCTTTTGGGATGGTTTTCTGTGATGTTGTTGGTTTTCATAGGACAAATCTCCTTATATGCGTTTGTCTAAAACCTGATTTGCTATTCTCTGTTTATTGAGATAGATCTGATTGCCGTTTGACTCCAGATGCTACCATCATGACTCATTGTTAGTCGTAGGTCAATTGGATCTGTTACAAATATTTTTGGAAAAATACATAAATGGACTCTTGCTTTGTTGTGTGTTTCATAAGGCCTTTTTAAAAATGCACTTATCATAGTGCGCATAGAAAACCCCCGAAAGCTAAAGTGCTTTCAGGGGTTATATGCTGATGTTGTTTAAACGCTATGGGAACGGTTGCAGCCAGAATTCAACAAATATCGCAAAATCAACAATATTCACAAACCCACTGCTATCCAAATCAGGATTTGGCTCGCCTAAGGTGCCATCGCAATCCTGATTGGTGGTCAAATCGAAGGACAGATCCCAGGAAACCCATTGAGGAAATTCAATTGGCACGCCAGCCTGGAATTGATCGCCAATTTGTGGTGGCCATTGGCCTGATTGTACATTCATAATACGAACCGCATCATCATTGTAGTTATGTGGTCGTGTTTTCCAGCCCCAAGGATGAATGGGGTCTTCACCCGGTGGGTAGATTGCTGAGATACTGAGCCAATGAACGCGACCGCCCCAAGGTGTATTGGGTTCTTGGTAGAACCATTCTTCTTCAGGGATGTCGCATTCAAATTTAAAGCACGCATCATGAATCATCGGCCACCAGGTGACATGATCCAGCTGGAAAGCATCGTCTATGGTTGGATCAAATGTTGGATCTGTGGATGGTGTTTGGGGCCGTGGGTCTCTATCGAAGCCCACAAATTCGACATTGTAGTTGTAGCATGTGTGTTGCCAAAGTAAGACATTTGGATGGCTGAATGATCTAAAATTATTTGGGTTTTTCGGTGTGTCACTCCAAATGGAAAATTGGAATCCAATTGGCAGTTGCGGCGGTACCGGTTCAAACCAATCGAGGAACGATCCCCACCAGTGAATATCTGTGATGGGCCGTTCATCCAAACAGAGCCAGTCGTCTGCCAATAATGGTTGATAATCGAGGATAGATACTTCATCCCAACCGAGGTATTGTTGTTCTTCGCATTGAACAGGAGGTTGAGTCCATTTTAAGAAACCATTGGTTGGAATGCCTCCAACGTTAGGTGTGACGATCAGGTCGTACCAGTAATTCCACATGTTACTAAGTGTTGTTCCTGGTGCTGGCACAGGTTGTTGGCCAACCCATTGGAAATTTTCATCCACGATGATATCAATCACTTGGGTAATGTTGAATGCAGGATTGCTGGTGTAGCTTGCTGCTACAGGGATTGATGCTCCCGTTCCTGTTAAACTTGTGTTGACGTTAATCGTTGTGCTAATTCCGCAGGCTAATTGACCAGGTCCAGGTGTTCCTGATACGACGGTCCAATACCATGCGCGGATATTGCCATTCATATCTCGCATACCTAATGATACGGCATTAACGCCACATGGCGGAAACACTTTAATTGAAATGGTAGCGTTAGATAAATCGGGATCTTCTGGGTAGGTAAAAACCCAGGCACTGGCATAATCGCCAGGAGGTTCAGATCCACTGCCGAGGCTCATCACAAGCCCAGGCGCCAAATTCCAGCCGCCGTCACCGGTTATTAAATCGCAATAACATTGTAAGTTTGGATCTTGAAAAACGGCTGCTGCACAATTGTCTTCTGGCCATAATTGACTGCATGCACCAATTGGAAATTCACTGCTGCAAGCTGCTGATCTTTGGCAATCGCCATCTTCACATTCCCAACCATAAATACTCGCGGGCAAAAATTGGTTTGCAGGATAGGGCAAACCTTCTTGAAGGTGAGTGTCCCACTGAAGCATGTAATCATCCCATTGAAATTGATCGATGGGTTGTACTCTACCATCGGCAAGAGCGGCATCCCATTGGTTGAGAGAATCGATGGCAAAGTAGGGACTGCTGGATCCGGCGGCTCGTTGCCCCAATCTTGAATTATCACCTGATTGTTGGATGTTAAGAACTTCTATGCCTGGAAAGAAATCTGGTCCGCCGCAACCTCCAGGGTTGGTGATTGGAGGTGATGTTGTCCAGGGCATATCTTGTGTTGTAATGAATTGTTTGGGTGCTAGAGGTTCATCGTCGCCATAGATTCGTATTTCGCCTGGGTTACCTACTTGGGTAAAAATAAATACAGGTTTGACAAAGAAGTCTGCGTTAAATGTGCCTCCGTTGAGGTGTTCTTTTGTTGCGGTAAGTTGACCAGGAGGAACAGGATCCCCAGAAAGTGATACCTGTACATCCCATAATACATCTTCACCATTTGTTACAACAGTAATTGGAGAGCAACTTACCAAATCCAATTGAATGATTTGGATGGGGATTTGCTGTGTGTCGGGTAGATTGCCATCGTCAAATATCAAGGGGCCTAATCGTTGGACTTGTGTATCAATGAATCCCGGTTGTCCGCCTAAAATGATTTCTCCTTGAAATGGTTCAGATCCAGGATCGAAAAAGTCCGGTGGAATCGGTTCGCTTTGAAATTTCCATCGTGTGTCACCACTGCACGAGGTTTTCCAGCAGTCTGTACCTTGAGCCAAAAGAAGCGTTGGCAAAAATACGAGTAAAAGATATGCGCAAAGAAAGTGTTTTTTTCTCATTGCGGTCTCCTTTCTTCCTTCCCATGAAAGGAATCTAAAAGTGTTTTGAAACTTTAGACCAGAAAACTATCTATCCCATTGCTGAATACTTAAGAGTGATTTTTGGGGTGTTGTGCTAGATGCGAAACTTGTGAATCCAATTTTCTTCTAACATGAAAAAGCGGACAGGTCAATCGAATAAAGGTTATTGGTAAAAGTTTTCCTATTTTAACACATTACTGCTTGAAAGTTATGTATTTAAGTAAATTGAAATCTCTAGCCGATGTAAGAATATCCAAGATAAAAAGTTACTGGAGGTATGGATGGCAGATTTAACCGTCATTAAAGAAATCGCAGAGAAGGTATTAGAGATTCCGACATTAAAAGGCACGCCAGATCGTTATCTGGTTGATCGGACGTTTCGTGTGATGCGTCATTGTGGGAGCATTACGCAATTGAATGAAATTAAACGCTTTCAAGTTGATCAAATGTGCTTGAACGTCGCGGCGCTGTTTCGTGATAGCGGGTTTGCTAAATATGCTAGTCAGGAAGATAAGGCCGCTCGTATGGTGCTCGCCGATTTGACGGATGATGATTTGCGCGATTTTTCATCTCAAATTGTCCAGGAAAACCTGGAAGGGCTATTAAATCCACGACAAATGGAACGCGTATGTGCGATTATAAACGAATCTGGTAAGCGTCAAACGTCTCTGATTGAAGCGATGGTTCTTTCTGACGCACGTAATTTGGACGATATGGGAGCGATTGGGATATTTAATGAATTGCGTCGTTATGTGGTGCATGGTCGTGGTGTCTCAGGGGCGATTGTCAGTTGGAAACGCAAATTGGAATATGATTACTGGAAAGCTCGATTGCGAGAGAGTTTTCGGTTTGATTCCGTAAGAAATTTAGCTAAAAAACGTCTGGACTTTGCTGAGCAATTCATGCAAAATCTAGATATTGAAAATAAAGCAGGGGATCTGGAAGATATGCTTCTGGAGCAGAATTTGTCACCTAAAAAGGATGATAAAGTTCTTGCCTGATTTTTTAAACGCTTTTTATAATTATATCTTAACGTTACATTAATTGACATATGGTCATTGTCAGAGCTGGATACATATTAACACCTTCCTTTGAAGCAATTGAAGATGTTTCTCTACTAGTTGATCAAGGGAAGATCCTTGCTGTTGGTTCTTTTGAAGAATTATGCAGTCAGTATTTACTAGCAAATGTATTTGATTTACCCGATGCGATTCTTATTCCTGGCTTGATTAATGCGCATACACATTTTGACTTGTCGTCATTGAGAGGTCAGGTTGCCTATAATGGCGATTTTATTGATTGGGTGCGGCGGCTTTCTGCGTTACGTCAAGAACAAGATTCAGATTTACAATCTGTGATTGAAGATGCTTGTCAAGAAAGTGTGCGTTCTGGGACGACGACTGTGGGGGATATTAGTTTTCAAAATTTGAGTAGTGCTGTTTTGGCTGGGCAAACAATCCGTAAAACCTGTTATGCCGAAGTTTTTGGAATGCCAGCAGATTTAACGTTACCTAAGGACTATTTAGCCGAGTGTATATCAACATTGAACAATAGTGAATTGATGAGGTGGGGGATTTCGCCTCATGCTCCTTATTCGGTAAATCAGTCGCTTTATGAGTATTGTTCTGAGTTGGCGGTAGAGTATGATTTACCGTTAATGACCCATTTGTCGGAAACGCAAGATGAAATTGAGTTTATTCAAAATGGGGGTGGTCCCTGGAAATCCTACTTGGAAGAGATCGATAAATGGGATGGGTCTTATGTTGCTTCAGGCAAGTCGCCTGTGAATTATTTTCTTTCGATGAAGCTTCATAATCGGCCTGTTGCTTTAGCCCATGTAAATTATCTGAGTGATGTAGATTTGTCTGCTTTGGCAAAAACAGAGCATAGTGTGGTCTATTGCCCGCGGGCTCATGCGTTTTTGGGTCATGAGAATTATCCTTTGGCCAGGTTGTTGGAAAAAGATATACATGTTTGTTTGGGAACGGATAGTTTAGCCAGCAATGACTCATTAAGTATTCTGGATGAGATGCGGTTTGTTCATCAGGTTTATCCGGAGATAGCTGCAGGGCAAATCTTTAAAATGGCAACGCTTCATGGGGCAAAGGCTTTGCATTGGGAGAAAGAGGTTGGTGTCATTGAAATCGGAATGGAAGCAGATCTAGTCGCATTGCCATTGGCTGAAGGGTGCCAGGATCCATTAGTGGATGTGCTTGAATCAGACGTTCAGCCTTCTGTTGTCATGGTTCGGGGCGAGATAGTTCATCAAGCAGAATAGTTAGGTTATCTGGACGTTATCTTTTGATATCTACTCAAAATCACACGGTTCATGTTTACTATTAATTCCAAGGGGTGTTTTTTGCCGATATAATTAGCAGGACGTTATACAAAAGGTGAATTTATGTCTTCAGAAAAAACCAATACAAACGGAATCTTACTTGAATTGGAATTTTTCCGCGCATTAGTGGTTGATATAGACGATGCGTTAGATGATAACGACCCTCAAAAAGCCGCTAAATTGGTCGATGAAGCAAAAAACAAGATTGATTCAGTGATCAAAGATCTGCAATACCATGGTGGGATTTAAGCCTACACCCAACGTCTACTATCTTTAATGACCCCTAAGCTCGCAATCCTGGCTGAATTTTAAAGCCCGAGATTCTTCTTCTTCTCTTCAGCTGTTGGCAATTCATCTTGTTTTTCTGTCAGTTGCTCTAGGTCGCCTGATTCACATTTTTCTGCATTGACTGCAATCCATTGTTGCTGATCTTCTGGAACTTCATCTTCCGGGAAAATCGCTTCAACAGGGCATTCAGGGATGCAGGCACCGCAATCGATGCATTCATCAGGGTGAATGAAAATCATTTTTTCAGTTTCACTGTCGCCATAAAAGCAGTCGACAGGGCAAACGGTGACACAATCGGTGAACATGCAATCTTTGCAATTGTCCGTTACTACGTGGGCCATGAAATTTCCTCAATCTTTACTAAACAATCCAATGTAATTACCATGTAAATATGTGAAAGTCACATATTTATAAATCAAATTATAGATTTGGATGGCTAGGAGTTCAACCAAAAATACCTGTTTTTAGTCCTTTGATGACAAAAAATTATGTGGTTTCTAGGGCTAATAAATGGTCAAAATCGATGCTGGAGACTTTTGTCAGGCTATCTACGATTTTGTCAGCTTGTTGGAGTTCTTCGGCAGATCGAGTGTTTGTGACTGCCAGGACCATCATGCCGCCCGATTTTCCGGCTTGGACACCTACTATGGCATCTTCGATAACAACGCATTGTGGAGGTTTTAGGTTAAGTTTTTCAGCCGCTTTGAGAAATGTATCTGGTGCTGGCTTGCCATGGGTAATATCCGCACTGGTGACGTAATCATCGAAAAATTGATCAACATCAGTATTTCCAAGCATGAAATCGAGATTTTCTCGGGTTGTACTGGTACCGATTGCCGTGGCGTATCCATTTTCTTTTAAATTACTTAATAAGTCCCAGACACCATCAAGTAGTTGTAATTTTCCTGCGATGAGTTCGCGGTAGATCTCTTCTTTACGATAGGATAGTGTCTCAATTTCCTGGTTGGTCAGGGAGCGTCCCATGAATTCTGGTAGTACTTCTGCGTTTTGTTTGCCAAAGCTTTCTAGAAAATCTGTCTCTGTCAGCTCAAAACCTTGTTCAACGCCAAGTTGAACCCAGGATTGGTGATGATAATCTCTCGTGTCTACTAGTACGCCATCGAGATCAAAAATTGCACCTTTAAGGGGATTGTTGTCCATTTTTCTACTTTCATAATCAGAGTTCGGTAATATCAATAAAACATTCAATTATACTAACTTCTTATTAGTAAATCATTAGTGATAATAAAAAAAGGCCATGCTTGTTTGGAAGCATGACCTGGGAAATGTCTATCAATCTTAAGCGACTTTATAGAAGATAATCATCATCTGTTTTAACGGTTGGTTCAATTTCGCTGAGTAAGTCAGTCCATTCGCCATGGCCCATCAGAGCAAACGTGGCTTCTTTACCTAATTCTACCGCCGGTTGATCATAAGTGTTGATGCCGAAAAGTTCGCCGGTATAGCTAGTTGCGACTTCAAAGAAGTAGATAAATTGTCCAACGGTTCTGGCGTTGATCTCAGGGAATTTGACGGTCAAGCAGGGGCGTTGAGATTTCAATAGTGCAAACTCAGTCCCTTTTTTCTCAGCGTTAATTAAATCGCTCATGTTGCGTTTTGACAGGTAGGATAATTCTTCGACACTGCCAGATTCTCCAATCACAACTTCGCGGCCATATTTTTCAACTTCCAGGAAGGTGAAGACTTTGTCATTACGGCCTTCGCGGTATAGCTGGACTTGACTGTGCTGGTCAGTTGTTCCCAGTGCTTTGATGGGAGTGGGACCGATGAAGACATCGTTACCTTTGAGATCTTTTGATTTACCAAGACTTTCTGCCCAAAGTTGGCGGAACCAGTCTGAGAGATCTTTGAGTTGGTAGCTGTAGGGCATCATGACAGAAAGTGTTTTGCCCTTTTGATAGTAAGCATATTGTATCGCAGCGTAAATAGCTGCTGGGTTTTCAAAAAGGTTGGGGGAATTAACGCGTTGATCCATGTCGGCTGCACCAGCGAGTAATTCCTCGATGTCGATACCGCACATGGCAGCGCTGAATAATCCCACATCACTCAATACGGTGAAACGGCCGCCAACACCATCTGGTACAACTAACGAAGTAAATCCTTCTTTGTCGACGATACTACGCATGGTGCCTTTGTCAGTATCGGTTGTTGCGATGATGTGGTCTGCCAGGTTGGCGTTTGGCAATTTCTTTTGGAGTAACTCTTTAATGGTTAGGAATTGTGAGGCCGTTTCAGCGGTTCTTCCAGATTTACTAATGACATTGAAGAGTGTACGATCCAATTGACCATCGAGGTATTCTAAAACTGCACCAAATTGGTCTGGATCAACATTGTCGACAACGAAAAGTCTAGGACCTTTACGTTGTTTGTTATCTTGTAAATTGTATGTTGCACTATTTAGTGCTGTTTGAAGGGCGATATTGCCCAATGCGCTGCCGCCAATTCCCAAAACGACTAAGTTGTCATATTTGCCCTGGAGTTTTTTAACCAAAGCCTTGATTTTTTTGGCTTCTTCAGTTTTGTATGGCAGGTCACGATAGGCCATGCTGTCATCGGTTTTACGCTCGGAAGATTGGCTGCTTTCTTTTCGAGTTTTTGCCATAGCTTCAGTGATTTCGGCAATTCGGCCACTGAGTTTTTCCAGGTCGTTTTTTGTTAAGCCATGTTCGTTTCCGATAACATCGGCTGTGACATTTTTATAGTAGAGTTTGATTTGGTCTGTCATGGGTTGCCTGTTGGTTTCTTTTCGGTAGCTGGGTTCAGCCAGGCTGTCGAGACTACCATCGTCTACAGATACCTGACCATCAGATTTACTATAGTCATTTTTATTTTTGTTGGCCATAGTTATTATCTCCTAAATTGATATTTTATAGGACTTCTTTTGTGACGCGTTTCCTCCCTGATAGTTATATTATTATCGACAGGATTTTAGGGCGGCTTCATTAATTAATGGGCAGTAAATGAGTTGCCAATGTTGTGGAGGGATAACTTTGATATAAAGATTATTCTTTTGGAATCGATGACCATTTTAGGATTTGTTTGACCAGATCAATTTTGCATGCTGGTTTACTTATCGCGTCGTTAACGTCAAGTTCATCAATGATGCTATTATCTATTTTTTGGCCTTTTGGTACAAATGCGATGATGGTAGGGTCCGTTTTGCAAGACTGACGAATACTATTGGTTGGAAAGATGCCATCGACCATTGGAATGCCAATGTCCATAAAAATCAGATCGAAATTTATATCATAGTTGATACCGCTTACTATCAAATCGCAGGCTTCTTTTGCATTGGCAACCATTTCAACGTTATGATCCAGATCTTGTAGGATTTCACGACAATGATTTAATGTGTCGATATCTTGGTCAATCAATAATATATTTAACGGTTTTTGTTCGGTAATCGCTATTTGCCCGTTATCAATTGAATCATTTTTAGTTTCATTTAGTTTGCTGATGAGTAACCTGATAGAGAAAAAGAATTTGCTCCCAATATCTGGTTGACTTTCGAGCATTAATTGGCCATTCATATAATGAACAATTTTTTTGCAAATAGCCAGACCTAGCCCTGTTCCTCCGAATCGTCGGGTTGCGGAACCGTCAATCTGGACGAAATCTTCGAAAACTTTATCTTGTAAATTTTCAGGGATTCCGATGCCAGTATCTGAAACACTGAATTGAATTACCGCCTCTTTATGATCATTACGGATGCAGGATAGATCTAATTCTACCGTTCCATGCTCTGTAAATTTTACAGCGTTATTTAGTAGATTTTCAAGTACTTTTGTTAAATTGCTTTCATCGCCGATGACCCACTGAGGAACTTTTTCATCAATGGAGAGCATGCATTTTACTTTTTTGGGATCGACCTTGCTCTTATATTGCTTAACAATATCTCGGGCTAATTTTAAGATGTCAAAGTGGGATTTATGAAATTGCATTTTTCCTGATTCCACTTTGGCAAGATCCAATAGATTGTTTAACAAGACAAGCAAATCTTTACCGCTGGTGTTGATGGTTTTAATCATATCTTTCGTATCTTCATCTACGGATGCTTCCATTAGAAGTTCCGAGAAGCCCATGATGGCATTCATTGGGGTACGAATTTCATGATTGATGTTTGCGAGAAATTGACTTTTTGTTCGGATGGCTGACTCAGCTTCCAAGTGATTAATTTCAGCAAGCCGGATAGCTTCTTTTAGTTCAGCCTCAATCATTTCAGCATCAAGCCTGCTCTCTTGGAGCTCGTTTTCCAGGTCAATTCGACGCTGTATTTCTTGATCTAATTGCTGTTGTAATTGCAATAGATTTGAATGTTCAATGGTTCTATCCATAGTCACTCGGATAATTTGTAATTGTGCTGATTTCTTTGATTAATGAAACGTCATAAGGCTTTATTCTTATAACGCTTATCATTTATATCGTCAGGTTTATTCCGCCACTGGATGAGTTTGTTGTGAATTATATTAAAAAATGATTATCGGGCGAGGAAAAATTGGCTTGATGTACACAAGGCATTAGCTACTTTGCTGGACTTTTTTGAATTTCGTCAGAAAAATGATGCTGCACAATGTCAGTAAGATAATTGTGGTGGGTTCTGGTGTGACTTGTGCAAAAGTGAATATGTCCAGACTAAATGCATGGGAGTCCTTGAGTGAAAAACCTTGTGGGGCAGGAGTACGGTATGTGAATAAATCTAGCTTACGAATCTCTGAAAAGTTAAAAGTAGACTGATTTGCAATAAGATCAGCCGCCATCAAATTTGAACTGAATGTCAAAGTGTCTATATTGATATGTTTAGCCATAAAAGACAATAAATATTGAGTTTTTGGCGTTAAATTCCAATTGATAGACTCAGTAATATGTCCATGTATTATTGTCTCATGTAGCATGTTTTGGAGTTTTACGGGATTGTGGCGAAAGTGATTTGAAACAACTATACCGGATTCCGGTTTGATTTTCTGATGCCAGCATATTTGCTCTTGGGAGGATTGGGCTTTTGTAAGATCAACCTGAATCAATCTTCGTGTTAGATTACCTGAATCGACTACGATGGGGGATGCTTGTAATGACTGGTGGAGAATGATTGGTAAGAATAACGCTATGAACAATTTTATCATACGGGTTTTCATGGGGTCTCTCGACGTTTACTGCTAAAAAAACATATTGTAACGATTATAGGGCTTGTAGAACTTATATCGATTAGATATATGATTTACTTGAATATTCAAACGCTTCTTGTCTCAGTGTTTTCATTTCTTGTTTCTTCTGGATGTGGCTGTGCGATGTGGTTGTTCGTCAGCAGTATGGAATTGCTGGTCCTATAATAAATAGTGTTTTGACATGTGATTGGAATGACTGTGTAAATTGGGATAACCGTAATAAATCTCCATTTATCAATTAGACCAATAGCGACAAACGTCTTGTTTGATATAACCGTTACAGGTATTTGGTTCAGGGGTGGGCTTGTTCTGTTTGTAGTGATTAGTGAAAAATCTCAATAGCCTAATGTGAAAAAAAATGATTAAAAACAGCCTGTTTTTTTGACGCAGATCAGTTTTATCTTAAAGTTATATTAATTGGTTGCTGCATAACATGGCACCAAACAATAGCACGCCGATCATGGAATCATTTCGAATAAATTCACCCAAAGTGGACTTATGGCAAGGCCGATAGGATTTTTGACAAAGTATTGTCAGAAAAAGGCATTAACGTTTGGTCTATTAAAAATCAGCAACGTAGATAGAACCTGATGAAAGGAAGGTGATGTTGGTTGAGATAGGTTTCATAGACCCCAGAAAGAATCGTTAATGTGTTTTATTAAAATAGGAAAATTAGCAATTAACCCAGAAGTCCCGGAGGACAAGAGACATGACAAAGCAACATAGAAAAAGCGGATTTACACTCGTCGAAATTTTAATCGTGGTCATTATTTTAGGTATCTTGGCAGCCATTGTGATACCGCAATTTACTGAAGCATCCAGCGAAGCTCGCGAATCAACTCTCACCAGTAATTTACAAGTCTTACGGTCTCAGATTGGATTATATAAAATCCAGCATAATGATACCTATCCAGATTCAACAACCAGTACGACATTTGAAAACGCCTTAACCACAAAAACACTTGTGACTGGTGTAACAGATGCTAATGGTGAATTTGGTCCTTATATGCAAAAAGTACCTGAGAATCCGTTTGTAACTGGCGCTGGAGCTAATACTTTATTTACTTTTGGTACTGCAGCTAACCCCAGCGATAATACCTCACACTGGTATTTTAATACTGCTACTGGAGCCATTTCTGCGAATGATAGTTATGATGGTTCTGATGCAGATACCAATCCTGATCATACAGACTTATAGACATCACTTTTTAATAATTTATGTTTGAACTATGAAACCACGCATTGGCCTGACAATCTTCGGGAAAACAGGTTGTCAGGCCAATCTTAAACAGAAAGATCCAGGGACTTCAGCTATGAGAAACGTTTCGGATATGATTAACAGAACAAAGACAATTTTTAGAAGACGAAAAGGTTTTACACTACTTGAGATTATTATCATCATCGTCTTCCTCGGGATCCTCTCAAAGATCATCATCCCACAAGTTACTAAAGCCTCCACTGTCGAGGATTTTCAAGAACAAGCTTTATCCGGTATTTTATTAACGTTGCGTTCACAACTTGAACTCTATCGTGTTGAACATTTGGATGAGTATCCTTGTGGTGATCCCCAAAACCCGGTTTCACCCGAATTGTTTGTTTTACGGATGACGAGTAAGACCAATTCAGATCATTCACAAAATGGGATTTTTGGCGATTATTTATCCCAGTTTCCATTTAATCCCTTTAATGGTCTTAATAATGTTCGCTATGGCAATGACCCTGGTAAAAATCTGGCTGGTTGGTGTTTTGACTTGGAGACAGGTCATATCTATTCAGATGATTCTGGCCAGAGCCCTGAGGGAACCAGCCATAGTGTATTGTAAGAATGGTATATTATGTGGATAGTATGGGAGAGAATATTATGAGATGGTTAAAAAATGACAATAGATGTCAAAGACAAGCTAGCGGCTTTACTTTGATTGAAATATTAATAGTCGTCATCATCCTGGGTATTCTGGCAGCCATCATCGTTCCTCAATTCTCCAATGCAGGTCAAGAAGCACGTGACAACATGCTTAAGGAAAACCTGCGAAATTTTCGTACTCAAATTAATGTATATCGTGCTCAGCATTTAGATATTCCCCCGGGATATCCAAATGGCGATAGGACTGCTACGCCCACTGAATCAGCATTTATTGATCAGTTAACACAGGCCACAGATATTGATGGATTAACTGTAAGCAATGGAGCTGATCCTGCAGAAGCAATTTATGGGCCATATTTTCGAAGCATCCCTGAGAATCCATTTAATAATTTATCTGATATTCAAATATTACCGGCAGGTTCAGGTGACTCAGCACTGGAAGGTGATAATAGCCATGGTTGGGTTTTTCGTCCCGATGATGTGGTATTTGTTGCGGATAGTGATGATCCCTATGATACCTATTAATTGTAATCGCAGGAGATAAAAATGACATTATATGTAGATCGTTATACTAAAACTGTTTTAACGTTGATCGCAGTCATGCTTATGTTTGTCGCGGTCGGATTATGGGCAGGTAATACCCCCATGAGCACACCCGCTTATGCCGTTGGTGGTATTCCAGATTCTGGACAGCAATTACAAAAAGTGGTTGACGGTATCGATAAAATTCAAGCGTCGATGGATGAATTGTCAGAATTGCTGGTGTCAGGAAAAGTAAAAGTGACGGTGGTAGATCCATCGCAGAAAACGAAATAAAAGATATAGAGAAATCAATCTTAGTCATAATGAATCAATACTCAACAGACATAACCAGTTTAAAATCATCTCAAGGCTTCACACTAGCTGAAGTTCTTGTCGTCGTGGTGATTGTAGGTATTTCAGCAGCCATTGTTATCCCTATGATTTCAGATACCACAGATTTGCAGGCTGGCTCTGCGGCTCGTCAGGTTGTTTCGACATTATTATATGCTCAGACCGAGTCGATATCGAAGCAGAATTCATTACAAGTTGTGTTTGATTCTGGTGGCAATCAATATGAAGTACAAGATCTCGCCGGAAATATTGTAGATGATCCGGTCATTGGTAATTCAGATTATCGTGTAGATTTTGCAGATACACCACACCTCGCGGAGGTGAGTTTAACGAATGTAAATTTTGATGGTGTGTCTAATGTCTGGTTTGACAAATTAGGAGCGCCTTATACCGGCAATCCTGTTGATAAAACTCCACTATCTGTAGGAGAAGTGGCTCTACGTGCCGGGGATCGAACTGTTACGGTGACAGTTGAACCGGTAAGCGGACGAATCAACGTTGTTGAGTAGTCCGAATTGGTAACCCTTTAGGCCAATTGAGGGTCTTCGTTGTAGAACACGAGGTAGTAAAAATGAGAAAGTATTTAATATTTGTCGTCAGTATAGCACTCATGTGGGCAACTGTAGGTGCCAACAATTTGGTTTATTCTGAAGATGATTTAACGGGTAGCAATGAGAGTGCGCCTTTATCAGATGCCGCGGGGGTTTTTCCATCGCTTGTGCATCAGGGTGACATTGTCGATTTCTTAAAATTATTAAGTGCCGCCACGAAGAAGAATATTATACCATCTCGTCAAGTACGAGGTCCTGTTGAGGTTAATCTTTTTGATGTGACCTACAAGGAAGCTTTGGAAGCGGTCTTAAAAGCGAATGGATATGCTTACGAAGAAAAAGGGATTTTTATCTATGTCTATACGGAAAAAGAATATTTTGAATTGACCGAAAGTTCCAAGCGATTGGAATCACGGATTTTTCATTTGAATTATATTCCTGCTGCAGATGTTGCAACTATTATTGCACCTGTTTTGAGTCAAAATGCAAAAGTGACTACCTCGCCTGATGCGGGACAAGCAACGGATTCCAGTGGCGATACATGGGCATCAAATAGTTATGTGGTTGTGATGGATTATCCAGAACAATTAGAGCAAGTAGCTGTCTTAATTGAAGAAGTCGATAGACGACCTGCTCAGGTGATGGTTGAAGCGACGATTCTTGTGGCTAATTTGAGTGATAATAATAAATTTGGTGTTGATTTTAATGTCTTAGGTGGTCTTGATTTTACTTCATTATCAGGCCAATCTCAATATGTTACTAAACCAGGCACAAGTGGTGAATTTTCAGGTACTGAACTTGCTGTTGGGGCAGGTAAAAATGGTTTAAGTGTTGGTATTCTTAAAAGTGAATTGAGTATTATGATTGAAGCTTTGGAAACCATCACGGATGTTGTTACGATTGGTAACCCCAAAATATTGACATTAAATAGACAGCAGGGGAAAGTCATTGTCGGTAACCGAGATGGCTATGTGACAACTGAAGTCTCTCAGACGACAGCCACTCAAACGGTTCAATTCCTTGAAACAGGTACACAATTAAAATTCAGACCCTTTGTTATGGAAGATGGGTATATTAGAATGGAGCTCGATACTGAAGACAGTGATGGGGGTGTTACGGTATCAGGAAGCTTTACCTTACCATCTGAAACCACCGCGAATGTGCAAAGTAATGTTCTGGTTAAAAATGGACATACGATTGTGATTGGTGGTTTATTTAGAGACAAATCAACGTTTACCAGAACACAAGTACCTATTTTGGGAAATGTACCTGGTCTTGGTCAAATCTTTCGTGAAACAACAGATGATATTGAAAAAGAAGAAGTTATCTTCTTAATTACACCTCATATTGTAGAAGAAGCTGTAGATTATGCCGCTGCTGATCAAGTCATGGAAAACATCGGCCAGTTACTTTTAGGTGTCAGAGATGGCATGATGTTCCAATCAAGAAGCAGCATGGCCTCATCACATTTTCAATTAGCACGTCAAAATCAAGCCATGGGTGATCTTGATCAAGCTTTATGGCACGCGACAGTTGCCACTCAGTGTAACCCTGGATTTCTGGATGCAATTCGTTTAAGAGAAGATCTTCTTGGCAGAGAATTGTATCGTGAGCAAATTGGTAGTATGCAATGGTATATGAGTGACTTATTGCATGAAGAGTATGGAGTAGAGACAAATTCTAGTCAAGAAACGACAGTCATTGATGAAGTAGCCATTCAAGAAGATGTTAATGATTTTCAGAATCTGATTGCTGAAGATCCGAATAATATGGCGCAACCAATTGATTTAGCATCCGAAGATCAAATTGCCATCGAAGCATTAAACTTATCCATACAAGAAGATCAAGAACCAGTCGTCATAGCTGATGAACAAGTGCTTGAACAAGATGAATCGGATAACGTGGTTGAGGTTGTTGTCGAAGTTGTGGGTGATACCATCGATGATGTTGTCGATGTTGTGACTGGTCAAGATGATTCTGAACCAGTGGATGATGAAACGCCATTGGAAGAAACACCTGTAACAGAAGAGGTAGAACCTTCTGAAGAGGATGCGCCTGCTGAAATCGAATCACAGGAATCTGAAGAACTCGAAATTGAAGAGTCAGAAGTTGACTCAGAAGAGTCATTTGAAGAAATTCCCGTGGAAATGGACTAGACGCAGTGGTGAATATAAAAACTCTGGATACCTTAGGAGGTAGCATGAGATTAAATAAGATAATTATAATGATTTGTTTTTGTGTTTCTTTGGCAGGATGCCAGGATGCACACAAAAAGAATAAAGCTGCTGCCATGAAACGCTGGGAAGATGCCCGCGTAAAAATATCAATCAATATGGCACAGGAGCAGTTTGATTCAGGCGATTTGAATAAAGCCCTGATGACCACGCAAAGTGCATTAGCGAATGCCCCCAAACATCCAGCAGTTCATTTGATGCTCGGCAAGATCTACTTGGAGCTGGATAAGGCAACGGATTCACGCGATGCATATCAGCAATGTCTAGAAATTGATCCTGAAAATGCTTACGCTTATTATCAGTTAGCTGGAATTTTCGAGAGATGGAAACAACTTGAAAAGGCCAATGAACATTATCAGAAAGCCCTTGAGTTAGATCCTACCCATATGCCTTATATCAAGGCTGCCGTAGAAATACAATTATCTATTGGTGATTATCAATCTGCATTGGATATGCTAATGAATCATGTTGATGCATCACAAAAAGATGCATCCTATTATATGATTGCAGGGAAAATCTTTCAGAAAATGGGTGATGATCAACAAGCCACTCAAATGTATGCCCAGGCACTCAGTATGCAGCCGGAAGATAATACCATTAAACAAGCTTATGCTTTTTCCTTGAATCGAGTTGGCAAGCCTCGTCAAGCCTTGTCATTATTAATCGACTTGGATGTGATTTATAAGCAAAAAGGTCAAAAGGAAAATTGGGCTTATTTGATGGTAATGGGTGATTGCTATATGCAGTTAAAATTGTATCATCAGGCAAAACGATCTTATGAAAAAGTGGCTGATAATGACCCATTGAATCCTAAGATTTGGACACGGTTAGCTCAGGTGTCCATGGCGCGACGCAATTATGTAGCAGCAAGACAATATGCCAATCGTTCGCTAAGTATGAATCAAAATGATATTGATGCTTTGATGGCGCTTGGGTATGTAAGTTTAAAACAAAAATCTATTAAAAAAGCAGAAAAATATTTTCATAAAGTGGTTTCATTAGATCCTAAAAATAGTTCTGCATTATGCTATTTAGGCCAAACCTATATTCAATCTGGCCAAAAGCAACAAGCGTTGCAATATCTTGAAGAAGCGCTCATTATCAATCCGGAAGATCGATTGGCAAAGGAAATGATTCGTAAAGCCAAACGAACTTCGATAAGCAAAACAAAACAACTAAAACAATTTTAACGTAAATAATTTGACGAAAATTGCCTTGGAGGCGAGAAAATGATTCAGGTCAAACGTTCATGGTTAGTGGTTAGTGGGTTACTGTCTATCAGTGCCTCATTGGGCTACTACGCGTTTAAAGTTGGCCTTTCTCGTTCTCCACAAGTGCTCGAAGATTACTGGGAGATTACCATCATATCCATGTTGGTCGTTATGCTAGGGCTGGTGATCTACTTTTGGGTACGCTTAAAACGATCCTTGCAATATATATTAGACCAACTTCAAGTCTCTCATGAACAACAGCAGATCGGTATGATAAAAACGCAAGGCGGTAGTGAGCTTGTCGAATTGGTTCAAGGGATCAATCGTCACTTAACGAAATCGAATTTACAATATGAACAGATTCGTTTACAAAAACGCGAATTTGCAATGCAAGCTGAAACCGCAGAGTCTGAACGCCAGCGAGTAGAAGCGATTATTTACAGTATTTCAGAAGCTGTAATCGTTACTGACCAGAAAGATAATTTATTGTTGGCAAACAGAACAGCAGAAGGGTTGTTTGGATTTCGCTATCAGAGCAAGCAGAATTTGCCCATATCAGATCTTCTTGATGACAGAGAATTATTACAATGGATTCAACAGACCCGCCGAAATAAAAGTCGTCGTGTTATGAGGATGATGCAGCATCGAGGGAAAGATCAAACAAAGACATGTAGTTACAAGGTGTTTTTGTCCTGTGTGATTGGTCATGATAAGGAAGTATTAGGTGTTGTTGTGGTCATTCATGATATTACGCGTGATCAGGAAATGTCGCGTATGAAAGATGACTTTGTCAATACGGTGTCACACGAGTTAAAGACTCCTTTGGCGAGTATTTGTGCTTATGCAGAGATGTTGACAGATAATGAAGCGAATTGTGAGCAAACCCGTAAGGAGTTTAGCCAGATTATTCATCAGCAGGGCAAACAACTAAATACATTGGTCGAAGAGATATTGCAGGCATCCTGGGTAGAATCCGGAGCTGCAAACATGAAAAAAGAACCTCATGATTTATATGGCATTTTGGATGATGTTTTAGTGACGTTGCACCCAAATGCACAAGAGAAGAAGATTGAGATTCGTTCTGATGTTCTTCCTGATGGGCTTCCTGTGTATGGTGATCGCCGCTTATTGTACCGTGCATTTTTGAATTTATTAAGTAATGCGCTGAAGTATTCGCCTGATCAAGCAACTGTTCAAATCAAAAGTTGTCGGCAAGATGCATTAGGTCAGGTTGTCATTGAAATTATTGATCAGGGAGTTGGTATTCCTGGTGAAAGCATGAAGCATATATTTGAGAAGTTTTACCGTGTAAAGCAAAATCAAAGTATTGCTAAAGGAACAGGACTTGGATTGAATTTGGTTAAGAAGATTATTTGCGAATTACATGATGGTCAAATTACGGTTGCCAGTCAAGTGAATAAAGGCAGCATATTTAAAGTGATTTTGCCACAACCCGTAACAGCTTGTTTAGCATCAAGAGCAAGGAATTAGGATTTATGCTTGAATCACAAACATTAAAAGAGACTCGTAAAATACTGGTAGTCGATGATGAAGTTCATATTCTACACGTAGTTGCGTTGAAATTAAAAAACGCGGGTTATAATGTCATTACTGCACAGGATGGCATTGAAGCCCTGGAGAAAGCTCAGAGTGAGTGCCCAGACCTGATGATTACGGATTATCAAATGCCACACTTATCTGGAATAGAATTGTGTCAGAAACTTAAACACTTTCCGGGTACACGAGAATTACCCTGTATCTTGTTAACAGCACGTGGGTTTAATTTAGATGAATCATTATTAGAAAATGCGGGGATTAAACTTTGCATGAGTAAACCATTTAGCCCCAGGGAAGTTTTAGAAGTGGTTGATGAATTGTTGGTTGAATCTTTAATTTAATGGAATGTCTATAGTGAATCAGGAAAATAATACAACAAACATGATAAGCAATGAAGTGCAAGCACTGACGCAATCATTAACTCGCTGTTATGAAGAAATTACATTGCTTCATCGTATGAGTGAAGGGATGTGTGTCACGCAGCGTCCTGAAGACTTTTTTGCTGATTTATGTGAAGACATTCATGACGTATTGGAAGCTCAGCAGTTTATGGTTCTATTGGGACCAGGGCAAGAGGATCAAGGCGAAGTTCGTTTAGTTGCTTCGTATGGGGATTTGTATTTGTCTGGTGATCAAATTAGTTTAATTTGGAACCGAACAACCAGTCATAGTAACCCGCTATCAAATGTCTTGATTGACAGTAATGTCGATGGTCCTTATTTATATGAATGGCCAAAACAAATTAATAATATTTTAGCCGTATCCATTCAAAGAGATGATAAGATTCTAGGGGTGTTGGTTGCAATCAATAAAACGTCGGCAACAGATTTTGATTCGAATGATCTAAAAATGATGATCTCTCTGGCCAATCAAGGTGGTATATACTTAGAGAACTTTAAATTATATCATGATCTTCAAGATTTAATGTTTGGTGTATTGCGAGCTTTGACGAGTAGCATTGATGCGAAAGATCCTTATACTTGTGGTCATTCAGAACGTGTCGCACTTATTTCCAAATGGCTTGCTGAAAAAATGGGACTCGATGCCAAAGCGGTTCAGGAAACCTACCTGGGTGGCCTACTTCATGATGTTGGTAAAATTGGGATTAGTGAAGCAGTTCTGACCAAAGATGGCAAACTCACGGATGAGGAATTTCGTGAAATACAAAAACATCCACAAATTGGTGCAGATATTTTAAAAGAAATTAAGCCGCTAGCCGAAGTCAATCGAGCGGTTCTTACCCATCATGAAAGATTAGATGGTAGGGGGTATCCAAATAATTTGACGGAAGAGAGTATTCCTCAAATTGGCAAAATCGTTGGTCTGGCTGATAGTTTTGATGCCATGATTAGCGAAAGAGTCTATCGCCAAGCGATGACGGTCCAGCAAGCACTTGAAGAAATCAAACGATGCCGGGGAACCCATTTTGATACCGAAATGGCGGATCTTCTCATTGATTCTGATGTTCAAGAGCTGTTGGATTCCCTTGATCAGGTAAAGTCCTACCAGCAGGAAAAACATAATCTTTACTATCAAGTCCAGTTAAATTAGGTTCTAATAGACCCTGCCAGCCTATTCTAATGGTATTCATTTGACAGATTCTACCTTTTGCGGCATATTATATCCTACAATTAACATAAAAAAGTAATATAAAGGATACGATTATGTCACAGGAGGACAAGCTCTCCCAGTTGTTTGAATTACAGGCCCAGCTGAATAAACGCACTGGATTTGATGCTCAGGCGTTACGAGACAATTTTGACCCTCAAATTGCGGGGGAATGGCTGAACAATTATTTGGCAGCAATGAGTAATGAGCTGGAAGAATTACGCGATTGCACTTTTTGGAAACATTGGTGCAAAGAAGCCAAAGAGGGTAAACGCTTCAGTTTACATAATCACCAGAATGCCAAGGTTGAAGTCATCGATATGCTCTTTTTCTGGATAAGCTTGGCTCAATGTTTGGGCTTGGATGCTGATGATGTTTACCGGCTTTATGAGCAAAAACTTCAAGTGAATCATAAACGCCAGGATACAAACTACTCCATGGCCAATAAAACCGAAGATGATAATCTCCACATCCAATAGGCCCCATTATAAAAGATTGCACTAGTGTATTTTATGACAATTTTTTATGAACTAATGCTTGCAATTCCTGGGGTTTCTATGTAAATTAGTCGTTTCGATTTTGGGACCTATTACGCCCCAGATCGCCATAAGCACCCGTAGCTCAACTGGATAGAGCATCGGTCTACGGAACCGAAGGTTAGAGGTTCGAATCCTCTCGGGTGTGTTTCTTTAAATATTTTCCCTTCAATATTCTACCATTGATTTGAATTCTGAATCTTTTGAGCGGCAAATGAATTGTGCCGTCATGTCCAAATAGAAAGAAACGCGGAACATTACTACAAAACGATCGAGACTGTTTTCATGGCCATCATTATTTAAAAGGGAGGGTGGACAGAATTTCTGCCCACCAGATTCCGTTTTAACTGTAATCTTCGAACTCTCGCTTTAGATCGTTGAATAATAATTTGGAAGGGGGTTGCCCTTGAACCTCAGGATGTGATAATTTGCTTTCATTGTTATCTGTTCGATTCGTTGTTGGTGAGTTGGGTTCCTGTTCACTTTTTTCTGGCTGACAGTATGACACTGACACTTTCCTCGATTCTGGGTTAGAATTGCTATTAGTGTCATAAAGAGTTGGAAATTTAATGATATTTGAGGAATTAGACTTTAACGTTAGTTTGAATGTTTTAATTTCTCGTCGTCCATTTTCTCGATCATATTCCCATTCTCCAAGCCCTTGCCGGACAAGTATATTCAGGTCTTCTAAAGCTTGTTTTTTTGTGATATTTTGTCCTCGATAGTAATCACGTAATGATACTGAAGAACCATAACGCTTGACATTTTCAATAGTGCAACGTGTGCTTGAAAAATCATCTGTTTTGTCGATGACATTGTAAATTCGGAACGCTTCATAGCCAAACCAGCGAACCAATTTGATGGCAGAGTTTACACTTATATCATCGACCACTTCTTCACAAAGCAAACTTTTGTCTTTTGCTGCTAATCGTACACAATGCAGGATTAACGCCAGTCGACCAGCACATCCTTCAAGTTTTGACCAGAGAGCCGCCTCGTTACCTTCTAGAGTCATTTGAGCTTCATTATGTTGGTTATAAAATTCAATAAATTGGTTTGTCGCTTTTGTGCTTAAGGTTAAGTCGATAGGGCAATGTTGGCCTGTTTTTCTTGGATCAAAATCGAGTTGGTATAATTGTTGAAATAATCTGATAAGATCCTGTTGAACTTTTATATCGACCTCTTCTTTTTGCCATTGTTTAGGCGTTCGCGGAGGCATTGCCATAAGCAAACGAGCAGCCAAGCCATTTTCAAAGTATTCTTGCGTTAATGTTCGCTTTAAAATGGCTGGCTGTATCCCGCCAGTCAAATTAACCGCTGCTCGGGGCACGCTTGTCATAGGCTGATCGCCAGTTTTACGATCAACAATCAATAAAGATGCGTTATATAAACTCAACCAGTGCGAGACATCGCCACCTTTACCTGATTTGTATTGATTAAAGCTGCTGAGCCAGCCTGACAATTCATCGCGGCACAGCAGTAAACCTCTGGGGGAATTTTCCAGTAATACGGCCAGTGCTTCGATGGTCGTATCATTGCATAAATATCGCTGACAAATCGGTTGTGTAGGTTTGGTCTGGTTTTTATTTTTGGAATTCTTCTGTAATTGTAGTTCTGTTTGATAAGCCTCTAATAATAAGCGAAAAGAATTAATCGCATCATTTTGCTTATCAAATATCGGTTTGAGAACAGCGTCCAATGCAGGTGATTTTGAGCTACCGCTTTCTCCAATGATAGCTGTCCAAAGAACAGCGGGCTCGTGCCAACCATCGCGAATCTGTAAACGTCTCGTATTGCCAATAGCGCTGGCTAATGAAGACAACATCGGTAATGCAACATAGGAGGGGTCGCATCCTATCGAGGTTGCTGTCTGGTTAACGAAATCATTTAATGGGTAAGGGAGCAGGTCTGTAGGGAATGCCTTGTAGGGCATAACCTCGTCAATGTCTAGGTTTTCATTATCTTGCGTTTGTAGGTCAGGCCCTGCCTGACAATGCCTTCCTCTATTTTCTATTTTACAATCTCCGTCACCATCAAAACCGTCAGGCATGGCCTGACCTACCTGCTTATTTCCATGTTGGGTGGCAGCCTCAGCTTGACTTGTCGAGATGGGGATGGTGTCTTTTGCAGTCGTTTGATTTTCCATGTTCGCCATCCCCATTTCGCTTTCAGCGAACTGAGGCTGCCACGCTGGATGATTCGTGAGATCTTTGCCGACGAGGTTCTCTGCTTGATCGGCAAGTTGTAATAGATCAAAAACAGTATTGCCACTATCAAGCCAATCGGAGACATCACCTTTCTCCTTTAGGTCAGGTAAATGTAGAATTTTGAGTTCACTAGCAATTTCATGTAGGCTTTCTGCGACTTGTTTGGCATGTTCTCGACCAGGTTGGTCATTATCAGGTAAAATGACAATTCGATAACCTAATAATGGATAAAGATCTGCAATCTTATCCCATTTACCGGCTCCACCGGAATTGCAGGTGGCATTAAATCCTTCTTTTAGCAGGCGATTGACATCTTTTTCACCTTCTGGAATGAAAATGTAATCTTTTACATTCGCTTCTTTGAGTTTTGGTAATTGGTATAAGATAGAGGTAACGCCTCTTAGGTGGTTTAGCCAACCGCTTTGTCCATCGGGTTGTCGTTGAAAGAATCGCTTATCTCCCATGCGGCAAACCTGATACATCAACTTGCCATCTTCATTAAGATAATTGTAGTAAGTGTCATGTGTCATACTGTCGGGAGTTTTTTTCTTTACTTGATTGGGATCAAACAAGTCAGACATGGATATACTTAGTGATCGGCAAATATCCTCCGTTTTACATCCTGCATGACATTTCATTAAAATGCGATTATCGTTGCCAAGAGAGATGCTTAGACTTGGTTTTTTGTCATCATGACAAGGGCAGATAGCATACCATTGATTCTGACCGATTTGTTTAAAGTTGTGTAGTTTCTGACCGAGTTGTTGTAAGTGTTCGTTGTTCATTGTTATTTCCTATTCCATTTAAATCATTAAGACAACGTTGTCTTTGGGGTATTAATTTAATATGAATGCGATGAGTCTCGATCTCAGCGCAGACCTTGGGCTTTTCGTAAATTCTTTATTAAGAGAATACAAATATTTATGACATTTAGTTGTTCTGGGGGAGGGTAAGAACCGTTAAGGTTCGCTGGCAAGTGCTATCATAGTCAGACTCCTTTCGACATTACACAGTGGGCGTAGCTGTACATATTAGGTGTTGCTTAGTAATACATTTGGGGGGTTGCGGAGGGACATGAGTCGTTTCCACCCTGACTTCAGAATACTATATACCAACCATCGACAAACGTCAAACAAAGAATTCAAATTTTAAGAAAATTATCCTCTAAAAACAGGTGCGTTTTTCCTCCGACATTTATGACATTGACACTTCCCCCTCTCAGAGCTCAAAATTCCAGTAAGTGTCATATGCCGGTCTGTCATACATTTTTCTAGTTGAGATTTGCAGGTGAATTATGATTGAGATATAATAGAGATTCGAGGAAATATATCAATTATGAAGTATAATTTGACAAAATATGAGAGTCCAAGTTATTACAAAAGGTACCTGACCCCCTTTAATTATTCCTTATCATTTGTCGATTGGAACAAAAATATAAAAAAGTATTTTTCATGAGGATTATTATGCATAAGAAATTGATAACAATGTTATTCAGTGTTGTTCAACTTGTGTCATGCTTTGGACTTGGGATATCTTGTGCCGCCTTGCCAGAACATGAATGGGAAGTAAAAACCATCACAAAGAAAGGGTATCATACCGATCCTGATGTTTTTGATTCTTATATTGTTTGGGTAGGTAATTTAAATACAAAAGATTATGAAAATAATAGGGAAATATTTTTTTATGACGGATCCACAGTAAAACAGATAACAAATAACCAATTATATAATCTGAACCCTGACATCTATGACAGAAAAATCGTCTGGCAATGCCTGACGAAAAAAGGGTGGGAAATCTTTTACTATGATGGTCATAAAATCAAACAACTAACGGATAACAAGCGTCATGATCGTGCTCCTCAAATTTCTCGTCATGGCATTACCTGGGAAGGACATGATGGCAATGATTGGGAGATATTTTATTATGATAGCCAAAAAATTAAACAACTTACCAATAATGATATCGATGATCGACTCCCGATGATTTCTGGAA
>JANQJS010000001.1 GCA_028281535.1 Sedimentisphaerales bacterium
CACGTATGACAAGAATGGCAATCTGATTGAAAAGTTAGAGCCATATACGCCAGAGATGGGCGTGACTAAGAAAGTCAAGACAGTTTATCACTATGATGCCTTTGATCGTCAAATTCGTGTGCAGAGTGGCATTGTTGTTGATCCTTAATTAGGTTTTGGAGAACTGTGATGAAAATAAATAATTATATAGTCGTTATTCTAGCGGTACTTTTTCAATCCTCGTATTTGTTTGCTCAAGCAACTTGCGTTAGTGGTATGTCAACCACACAGAATGTATATGGCGATGATGTGTGTGTTGGTACTATTAATGAGCCAACTGTAAGCTATTTAGATTTTACTTATGATCCTCAATATGATTGGGGTAAACAAGGTAAAAAAATTCTGGCTGGGTGTAATGAAATTATAGCGGCTAAAGCAAAGGTTGGAAATTTGAGTGTAGATCAATCTGATTATTTCAATGATCCAATGACATGTGGAATTAATACATTTAATGATGGATATTTGAGAAATATTATTTACTATCCCTATGCTGAATTTGATAGCTCTGTTTTTATGGTTAATGGGTCTACCAATTCTCCTGTAAATATTTCAGGTTCAGAGTCTATCGAGGTGTCATTAGTAAACGATGACAAGGAAACGATTGAAAAAGCTAAAAAGCTTGATGTTAAGATAAAAGCACAAAAACATCAAAGGGTTTACACTGAAGAAGGAACTTTTCATGGTAGTTGTCATGATGGGTGTAGCGATGCTGTTTTTGCCCCGTCTATTTCGGTGACTTTTTCGGGGTTAGCAAATTGTGGGGGATTCCCTTCAGCTGGTTGTCCTTATACCTGTGAGGATCTTAACGGTAATACATTTAATTTAAATCTTGAATCGTCATCAGGTGATGAAGCTGTATATCGATATTCAGAGCCTCTGGTGCAATGTGATCCTCCTGCACAATATATAAGTTATGGGAAACAAATAAATGTTCGTTTTTTTTGTAATGGAATTCAAGTTACAGCTAAAGTTGCCACTTATGGATCTTGTTTCTCTTTTTACTCTACTTCTGGTTTTTACCCAGAGGGAAATGATTGTAATCGTTTTGAAGTTGGTTTGTCTCTAGAAAATACTTGGCCAACCACTTGCCAAGGTTTTAATTTAACTTCTGTAACAGGGACCGTAACAATTAGTGCACCGGGAAGTGGCTCCGTAGATTGTACTTCACTGCTTCCATATCGTGAAAAGGCTAGGTTGGTAGATGATATATTAATAGAGACGATTAATGTAGATATTCTTGAGAATGAATCTTGCAGTGGTCCAAGTTGTGGTCTCAGTAATTTAGGTGGTTTATCGATAGGCGATTTATCCGCCGATTTGTCTGTTAGTGAAGACTCTACGTTGTCCTCGAATGGTTCTGTTACAAATTGGTCTCCCAGTCAAACGCCTGAGATGAATTTGGGTGGTACTTGGTTCCGTGTCGCTGATCGTGATGGTTGGTCCGTGGCAGGTAGTCCTTATGTAACGGGTAGTCCTGAAGCTTATACGGGTATCTCATTTACAGCGATAGATCCTCAAGGTTATAGTTATCATTATGCTACAACCGGTAGTTGGGCAACGATTGAAGCGGCGTTAGCCGCGACACAAGGCCAGTTAGAACTTAGCCACATTAGTTACGGTGGTGGTAATCATATCACGTATGATTATACTGGTGGTCGTTTGAACTTTATGTTAGCGAGTAATGGTGATCGCATTCAGTATAGTTACGATGCGAGTAATCGTGTGAATCGCCTTTGGGCAGGGACGTCATCCGATTATCCCAGTGGTTATGCCGCACCACCGGCAACGCCAACTGCGGGTCGTTGGATCGATACGACGTATAA
>JANQJS010000012.1 GCA_028281535.1 Sedimentisphaerales bacterium
AGTCGTCCAACTGCTACTCACGCCGCTGACCACACCGGTTTCAAGTAAAATATTACTACTGGGAACATCTGGTGTTGTCGCATTACCTGCTGCTGAAGCAGTGGTCGTATTACCAGCAGCATCGCGAGCAGTTACTGTATAAGAATACATGGTTAATGGACTTAATCCAGAATCTGTATAACTCGTCGATGTTTGCCATCCGCTATTACTACCGCCTGGATTACCTGTTAATTCGGTAAAGAAATATTCTACCGTTGTTAACTGTTGGTCCACAGCCGTTGATGCTGTCATGGCAATCGATGTAGAACTCGTTGCATTTGGTAGAGAAGCAAACGTCATGGGATTTGGTGTGGGGGGATCATTATCTGCACCACCGGTAACGGTAATCGTACCGGAGTGATTAATGGTACCATGAATATGACAGTGATAGTTATAACTATCAACACCCGCATCACCGGTGGATGTATCTAAAAAGATCTGATCAAAGGTTGCTGAATAAACGGCACCTTCTGGATTTGTGACAACAGGATCTCCTGTTGATGCAAAGAGAATTTGTGATGGGTTATTATCAAAGAATGCATGAGCACCTGTTGCGCCAGCCCAAACGTTATGACCATCTTGAACAAAAGTCCATTCGATGGTTGTACCTACAGGTATGCTTATATTTTCTGGATAGAAATTGTTACCTGGCCCAACGGTGATATCGAAAAATCCATCTTCAGGTCCCGTGGTGGCTGCTTGTGAACTTGAGTAACTACCTGTATTACCTAAGGAATCACGAGCACGAACACGATAACTATACTGTGTGCCACCTTGTAATTCGTTATCATAGTAAACGGTACTTTGCTGCCATCCACTATCGGTGCTACCAGCATTACCTGTGGTTTCATCAAATTGATATTCGACAGGAATACTTCCGTCAGCATCGCTCGCAAGGGTCGCCGTCATCTTAACGATTGAATCACCAATCGCCGCCGGAGCAACTGCAAAGGTCATTGGGTTCGGCGTTGGTGGATCTGTATCTGGACCAACTTGCGTGTTGGCACATTGTGAGCTAGACCAACTGTTGGTATTACCTTGTGAGTCACGAGAGCGAACACGATAGCAATATTGAGTACTGGCAGTCAATCCAGTATCAACATGAACGGCAGATGTTTGCCATGGGCTATCGGTTCCACCAGCATTTCCAGTGGTTTCATCAAAGTCATATTCGACAGGATTACTACCTTCAGCATCGGTTGAGGTTGTTGATGTCGCAGTTAACTGTGAATCGCTATTGGCAACAACAGATGCAATGTTTGGTTGACTTGGAGGATTGGTATCTGCAGGAGGTCCGCTACCATCAATTAAGATCCATTTAGCTGCCGAAGGAATACGGTTAGATGCTGAACCTCTACTAATCATTAAGTAGTAATGTCCAGGAGGAATCAGGTTAGGATTCGATGGAATTGTCACCGTCAAGCTTGAACCTTGATCCGTAAAAATAACTGGTACACCAATTTCATTATACGTAAAACCGTGTGTAGAGCTACCTGGGCGACGCAAAACAACTTCTGTGATTGCACCACCTGAAGAACTATACCCCACATTAATGTTCTGGCCATAACTTGCAGAAGAAGGTGAAGAATTAATCGTAGGTCTGTTCGCTGTATAATAATCAGGAGAATAAAGTTGGACGTTATTAGATTCACCAAATGCACCATCACCACCATTATCAATACCAGAAGTAACACATACACGACCATCAGGAATCAACATAGCTGAAGTGTGATAACCACGATTCACACCTATATTGGGTCCTGGCGACCAAGAGTTTGTTGCAGGATTATACGTTTCACAGGTATCAATATCATTGGAACCAATAACAAACACTTGCCCATTGGCCAAAAGGACTGATGTGACATTTGACCGTGCAGTTCCCATACTCGGAAGCGTGGACCATGTAGGCGTTGGGGCTTCTGGATTAATCACTGTAACGTTTGCTACACTTCCGGCACCTTGTATAGCACCCATGGCCATAACACGTCTATCATAAAGACGTGTATAGGTTCCTTGTGAACGCCCCACGACCCCATCGTCATTTACTGCACCTGGATCTAAAGGTCCGGCAATTCTCGTTGCGGTATGATTGTCCGTATTAATCGTATAAAATTGTGATTCAACATCCGCACCCGCTTGAAAGATTTCAAAGATATTGGGGTTAACATTTTGTGTTGATAATAAAAAGAGTCGCGGGTAAGCATCCGCATCTTGTCTTGGCATCAAATTGGCACCATTGTTCAAATATGTACTTGTATCGGTGGCTGGATCATAAATTTCACCCGACAATGGGTCTGCAGGACCATAATTTGTCGTTCCGCCAAGTGTAAAAGCCTTGCTATTACCTAACATAATGGTCGATGGATACCAACGTCCATTGTAACCTACTTGTGTTAGATTTGGAGATATAGTGATGCTTTCCGTTGTTGGGTCAATGAGCCCGATCCGACCATCAGCCTGACCATCAATCATCAGAAATCGCCCATCAGCTAATATGGTATGCCCCATACAAAAATGGTTCCAAGGATCCGTTTGGATATTAGCTGTTCCCAAATTGGTAGGATCAAAAAATGCAAATGGAAAAGGGCCCCCTTGCATGCCATCACCATTTCGATACGAAAAGACAAGAATCTTGCCCGTATGCAAACTGGCCATATGAATTCCTTCCACCCCAGTGGCCACCGGCGAAGACCAGGAATCGGCCGACACCTTAGACTGTTCTACCGCAAGCAGCGAAGCTAATACTCCAAGGTAAAGACATAACTTAGATCGTAAGTTCATCATTACTTTACTTCCTTTCATAATTTAGATTACAAAAACTCCGTTACACCATACACACACTTGTATCATTTGTAGAATTTTTATGAGGCTTGAAATATACCGGAGAATTGAATAGGAATATGATTCTATTCAAATGGAGTCTCAAGCCTTATCTGTTGAACCAGGTGAATGAACGGAGAGGTTCCAATTTTCTATTTATCCACCTGTTTTTATCATGCTAATGTTCGGCTAAGCATTTAATCTCTGATTCAGACAAAATCGTTCGACTATAAATTAAATCATCGATGATAAAATCTCCCAAAGATAGTATGCCACTATTTGTATCAATACTGCCCAATGAAACTTTTTCTATAATATCACTATTGATTCTCACATCAGCATCGAATATTTCTGAGGTCCTTTTTGTGCCATCTACATATAATGAAATCTGTTGCGAATCAAACGTAACGGCAATATGATACCACTCATCGATATCGAGATACCATTCGCTACTTACAGAAGGTTTTGTATGAGACAAGTATTTGTGTTCGTCGGCTATGTTGTCATTAGCATGTTTCAATGAGTAGAAGACTTTTAGCAAACCATCATTGTAATCATTTTGAGTGATAAATATTTTAAACCCTTGATTATCCACAATTATCTGATCTTTATTCTCTTCACGCTTTAACCAAAAAGCTAATGTCATTCTATTTTTTAAAACATCCACGTCTACATAATCATCTCTTATTGATAATTCAATGCGACTATTTTTTTGATGAAAAAAGGCACTATGATCATTTGTCTGAGATTGTTCATTTCTATCAGTTAATACATATTGTATACCATGTTGATTAATATCTCCCATTGCCAAGGTGTTATCCATAGTGAAATATAGATTATTTCCTGTATTTGTTTTTAGGCAACCGTGTTTATCATCAAAATGTTTTTGATCCATATGATGGATACTTTTGGTAAACAAAATGTTAGATTCTTGAGAATCTATATCTGTTACCATTTGGTTTCCATAAGCAACCTGTTTGATTTGCCCTGCCTTGATCATCATATTTTCTCCATTATTACCTGCAATAATGGAAACTTTTCCTTCAAAGACTGCCACGGTACTTGTTTGTTCTTGGTTAACTAGCAATCCGAATGATGTACCTATATCAATAATTTGGGCAGAATTTGTGTTTATAGTAAAGCCGTGAGCTTGTTGTGGTACGTGTGCCACAAGCTTCCCATGTTTCAAGTAAGCCCCATTAGCCGACTCAAATGTGATTTCGGATGGTCCTTCGAGGATGATCTTTGCCCCATCATTAAACTCGATTTCTGCCAAGCCGCTTTTTAATGTATATGTTTTATTTTCAAGAGATGATGCAGGTTCCATTCGCCATATTGCTTGATATTGATCGGTGATTTTAGCCACATTTTGGTATGCTAGTTTATTAAGTAAGAACCATACGCCACATCCTACGATCAAACAGGCGGCACTAGATAGAATCACCCGTAACAGGGTTTTGTTGCTGAGAGCTGATGTTGCCAGGTATGTTCTTTCTACTTTTAAAGGATTCGAGGTGTCCTGTTTTAGGAAGTTGCTGAGCTGCTCTTCTGCGAGTTTTTTGATTTTTAACTTTTGTGACAATTGGTTCATTGCCGTTTGGGCTGTCGCATCTAGCTCATTTTTAGTAATGATTTCGCGGTAAACTTTTTCGATATCCAAATTTGGATCTGTTTGGCTTTCATTGCTAAAATATTGGGATCCTTTACGCTTGAGTGCTGAGTGAATCATGACCATATCAAAATATTCATCAAATAAATCTTCTTCACTGTTAAGGTATTGATCCAGCAAAGCAAAACGCTGCGGCGAGATATCCCCTTGCAGCGATTCATTAATGAGATCATATAAATTATTTGATGGCTCTTGTTTCATTTTTGCCTTTATTCACTTACTGAAAGACTGCGAACAATGCAGCTGCGAACATTTTTAATAATTCGGGAAAATGAATGATAAATACTTTCGCTAGAGCGATTAATTTTTTGTGAGATGAGCTCTGTTTTTAGTCCCAGGCTATAGCGTAATTTCATGAGCTCTCTATCTTTTTTGTTTAGTTTTTCGATGCATTTTTCGAGTGCCTGCATCCGATTCTCAACATGTCGGTTTTTCAGTTGACTGGTTCTCTCTATAAGTTTTTGCAAGGTTTCTGGGCAGAAGTTGGTTTGTTGTTTTTTTTGCTTACGGCGAAAATTCATCACATTTTTTCGGGCAATATTCAGTGACCAGGCCAGAAAATTACTTCCTGGTTCAAATTCATCGAACTTGCGACACATGATAAAGAGTGTCTCTTGGAAGATGTCGTCAGCATCTGAGAAGTTAGGTACCAGTGACAGGATAAAACTATGTAAGTAATCCTGGTGAGCGAGAATCAGTGGCGTAAATTTTTCACTGAGTCTGACGATATCATCTGGATGTTCTGTCTGGTTTTGTGCCATGAGCTTTTTAGATTTAGTTAATAAATGACGTTTCTAAGACAATATGTTTGTTGTCCTGAAAACCTGAAGATGAAAATGATTAAAAACCTGGAAAATGAGAAATTTTCTCATTATTGAATTATATCGACACATATATATTAAGAAGTTATGGAAATATGGGGCATTATAGGACGCTAAGGTGAAAGCTGTGTAGAACGCTAGATAAAGGGCTTTTACTAGAAGTGGGGACGCTGACACAAAACAAGTTTGACAAACTGGACTCGGATGTGCACAATATATCCAGCCGGCCTAACGCATGCCTATCACGGCGCAAGTGCTCCTTGGTGTAATTATGGAAGATGTTGCTGCTGCTGGACTTATGTTTAATTTAGTGGTAGTGATGTTATGGCTCTCTCCCTGTGACGGGGTTCAAAGATGGGAGATTCGTCCTAAATAAAGAGTATCTTTGGCTGGAAAAATGTCAAAATAGAAAAATAATTGTTAAAAATTTGGTTTTTTAGATATAGAAAGACGGTGAATTGTGGATACCTTAGACAAGTTCAAACTGCCCGATGAAGTCAGACAGTTACTTAAAGAAGCATCTTCGATTGTATTTCCTAAGACAAAAGAAGAGATTGTGGATTTAGCCTTAGGGGGAAAGGATAATGAGCAGTTTGAAGTAACCTATGAAATGCCTGATGGCAGTGTCATGCACGAAGCGACTGTGATGCGTTGCCGTAATGGTTTAGCAGCCAATTATCCAGATAGCTATATGCGTCGTCGTGATCCTGATACTCTGATTGTGGCTGATGATAATCCTTCAGATAAAACCCACTTTACAGAACGATTCGAAGGGGACTTTCATAAGTTTCGTGGCGATGTTTTAGAGTGGTTCAAGGGCAAAGACTTGATTGTTTTGCCTTTTTACGCAGGTACAGAAGAATTGGGTTACAATTCCTTGATGATTGGTCCTAAGAACTCAGCCTTCTTCGCAGGGGCCTTAGCAGACTTGCAAGGGTTTATTCCTCCAAGTGAGATTCCCAATGGTTTTGAGCCAACCACCTTCATTTATTTAGCCCCGCCTTTCCGTCACACTCACTGTGGTGGTAAACAGGTGGTGATTCATAATCGTGAAAATGATTGTCACGAACTCTTTTCGCTGAACCTTTATCCTGGCCCGAGTGCGAAAAAGGGTATCTATGGCGTATTGCTTTCTATGGGTGAAAAAGAAGGCTGGGTTACACTGCACGGTAGTACGGTTCAAATTATTACCCCATACGATAATGAAGTAAACATTGTGCACGAAGGTGCCAGTGGTGGTGGTAAAAGTGAAATGCTTCAGTACCCACACCGTGAATCAGATGGGCGTTTGATGTTGGGGCAAAATACCGTGACTGGAGAAAAAACACATGTGCCGAACTTTCAAGGGTGCCAGCTTTTCCCAGTGACGGACGATATGGCGTTGTGCCCACCCAAATTGCAAGAGAAAGATGGCAAGTTGGTGGTTAGTGATGCGGAAGATGGTTGGTTTGTTCGTGTCAACCATATCAAGCATTATGGTGTGGATACCATTCTGGAAGGATTGTGTACCTGTCCGCCCGAACCGCTGGTCTTTTTAAATATGTATGCGGTTCCTAATTCAACCTGTTTGATTTGGGAGCATACCGAAGATGAACCAGGCGTGCCATGTCCTAATCCAAGGGTGATTTTGCCACGTCGCATAGTCCCTGATATTCAGAATGATCCTGTTTCAGTAGATATCCGAAGTTTCGGTATTCGCACGCCCCCTTGTACCAGAGAAAATCCTACTTATGGTATTGTGGGTGTGTTGCATCTCTTGCCACCAGCGTTGGCTTGGTTATGGCGTATGGTCTCACCTCGTGGTCATGCGAACCCAAGTATTACTGATACTGCGGGCATGAGTAGTGAAGGGGTCGGTTCTTACTGGCCATTTGCGACCGGGCGTCGTGTGGATCAAGCAAACCTGCTCTTGGAACAAATTTTAAAAACGCCAAGAACGCGTTACGTGCTGATTCCAAACCAATACCTGGGTGCCTGGAAAACAGGTTTTGCTCCTCAGTGGATTGCTCGTGAATATTTGGCACGTCGTGGTAGTGCGAAATTCCGAAGAGATCACTTGTCTGCTTCCCGTTGTCCTCTGCTGGGTTACTCCATGAAGTCGATGCAGGTAGAAGGCAGCTCGATCCATGAATCCTTCTTGCAAGTTGAAAAACAACCTGAGGTTGGCGTTGAAGCGTACGATAAAGGTGCGAAGATTTTAACCGACTTCTTCAAAGAAGAATTGGCAAAATATATGATGGAAGATGACCTGGACGATTTGGGTCGCAGAATTATCAATTGCTGCATGAACGATGGTGGTTTAGAAGACTACGAAAATCTAACACCACTTGACTGATTCCAGATAAAAAATGAATATTTAAGGTGGGTAGATAATTCTACTCACCTTTTTTTATGTGTATTTCATTAGAGTGACAGAGTGTGTCAATGTGATTTGGTGATATGCTTTATGCATGGGCATGACACCAATTCAAGTCACTCATGCAACGGTGTTGCTTATTACATAATTCTCTGGCAACGCCCCATCAACTATGAGCATATGACTTATTATTATATCAACCAGTTGCTAATAAATGTTTGTAAGTCTAGCAAGTTGACTTCGCCTGATAAATCAATGTCAGTGAGTTGACAGTTGTTGTTGCTGCCGTCACAGCTGTTGTTGAGCCACCAGGAAGTCAGGATGCCAAAGTCGATCATGTTAACGGAATCTGAGCAATTGAAATCACCGCTGTTAAATGGTTGCCAAGACAAAGTTGGGTAAGAATTATTTTCGCAGATTCGCCAATGGTCGTCAGGGCCATTGGTCGATTCGCCCACAAAGTCCCAACCTGCATCAGTAAAGGTTTGGCGTAGCTGTAAATTGGTTGTAATTTCACCAATGGCATCAGCAGGATCAGGGATATTACCTACCCCCACAATACCAGGATTTTTTGTTGTATCCCAAAAGCATTTTGTGAATGTACTATTTTCTTCATCATAAGCAACTAATCCAAAATTGTTACCAGTTCCTAAGAATGTGCCTGCAAAATAACAATGTCGTAAATTTGTTTGATATTGGTATATGGAAATTCCGGCTGCTGTTGATACCGGGTCGCATATGATATTTGCGATGCTATAGGAATTTTCAATCATGCCTTTCTGGTATAGTTCTTCGTAACTAAAGTTAAATAGAGCTATGCCGGAAATACCTTCTCCTTCAGAAGTGAAACTTCCAATGTCTGTAATCATCCCTTTTGTATAGCAGTTTGATATTGTACCTGCATTTGATTCAGTGATTCCGGCACCTGCAGCTGTAATGAGAGTGATATCTGTAAAACAATTTTTTACAATACCTTCGATATGATTCCTTGCAATCAAGCCGCTGATATAGGTGCGATTATTTTCAGATTCTAAAGTACTATCTTTTACAAAGCAATTTAGGATTTTACCACCAGTTAAGAATAAGTAGGGAGGGTCATATGGGTCACCATAGCCATTATATCCTACGAGTGGAGCAGCGGAGATATAAGCACTATTCGTTTGTATATTTAAATGTGTATTCGTGAGTCCTAGATTTTTGACTACCGCGGTTGTTCCCATCAAGCGAAATAAACCAATGGATGTATCGATATTATCGAAAACACCTGTCATCGTTAGATTATCAATAACATGATTATTGCCATCAAAGCTTCCTGTAAAAAATTGTAATGGAAATTCTGGGCTGATATTCTCTCTTGCTGTGGGATCTTCACCAATATGATTAACAGGTTGACCATTTAAATGATTCATGTCAATATCATTCATGAGTTTAAAATGTTTGTCCCAATAGTCAGGGTCGGTACCTATTGCATTGAACTGTTTAGCCGTATAAATGCAGAAAGGGTTATTAGGGTCACCTGTTGTGCTGCAATCATTTCCAAAGGGGCCCGTTGTTATCAGTTCACCAGGAATTTGTTGGTATGTGAACAGAGGTGGGGTGTTGTAGTTTTCATTAATTATCCAGCATGCTTCTGGCGTGCAGCCCCAAGTCATATAGGTATTGGCTGAATGCATTTCTGAAGAGGTGCGTCCCATTCCACCATCGCTGATTGTTTGCCCACTGGATTGAATATCCCAGAAGGACCACTTTGTTGTCATTGGATCACCACGACCGACTAGGCCGCCTGTATAGATTGTTCCAGTGACTTGGCCTGTTGAATAACATCTTTCGATGGTGCCAATTTCATAAGGATAAAAAGTTGTGCGATTTGTGTTTTTTCCAACCAATCCACCAACCCCTCCATTGCCGGTTACAATACCCGTTGCATAACAGTCCTTGATATGTGCTTCAAAATCATTTTGGCCTACTAACCCACCTACAGAATTACCTTCAGAATAAACACGTCCAGTGCTAAAGCTTTTTTCAATGATGCTGTTTTTTGTGTTATGGCCTACGAGTCCACCTACTCTGCTTGAACCTGTAACGTAGCCTGTCGCGTAGCAATCTCGAATGATACCGCCATAAGTATTGACTTCGACTAAGCCTCCAGCAGCATGTGACCCTTGTTCTGAGACTCGACATAAACTAACAGAATCGGTAATCAGGCCGCCATGATTAATACCGACCAGACCTGCTCCCGCAGTTTCGCCAGCTGTCATGCAATCATGAATGGTACCATAGTTTGTGCCAGCGATGATACCTGTGCCATCATTTCCGTTTACCACGGTGCAATGATTTATCTGGCCGTAATTTTCGCTAGTCAACGAGCCGTTGAAGTTTATGAGTGTTAGATTATTCACTTGCGCAAGATGGTTAATAGATTCAAAAAGAGGTGGTGCAAATGGTTGTCGTTTAGAATTGAAAACAAAGAAATCGTTACCTTCGAAAACACCATTAAATTCTTGAAAACTAACAAAGCTGATGCCAGATATATTGACATCAATATCACTCATTAATGCGATATGTTTATCCCAAGTACATTCGGATTGAATGATTTCATGTAAGTGGTGTGCAGTAAAAATCAGATATGGATCATTCGGCTCGCCACTACCGCCGCCAAAAGAATGGATGGGAATGGGGGGAGCGTTAGGGTCGTTGGGGTCATTTATGCATTGTGCCTGGAGTGTGAATGCAAAATAGAAATTTAGACATAGTATCATTGCGACGGAATGTTTCATTTGATTGTCTCCTATGATGTAAAATCGTTTTGTTCTCGACTGTTTTTTGGAATACCTGTTGTTTTAACTCAGATTGACTGTTATAAATTATTCTTTTTTATGAGCCCATTCTTTTAATTGATCGTGCTTTTGTTGTGTGCCCCAAAGACTGGCATGTAAGTCGCCTAAATTTCGTTTGCTTAGACGCTTAAAGATGCGGCGGGCTGTTGGCTTGTCTTTATGCAAACAAGCGACAATACAAAAAGCCTGATCATAATATTGTGTATTTGGATAATTTTCTAAAATGTCATCAAAGCCTCTTTTCATACGTTCGTAATCAAAACCATAGGCGATGAAATCATCTCCGTTGGTGGCATAGTGATATGATAGTGCATAAGTTGCGATACGAGCATAAGCGCCATTCTGATCACCGAGCAGGTTTGTTGCGTACTCTGCAAAGCTGACCAATTGACCAGGCTCACCACCCCAGCGAGGCAGCAATCCTCTCGCACGTTGCGTATAGAGAGGATAGTAAGTGCGATGCAGCTCCCATCCGCGATGAAAATAATCTTGAATATCATCTTCAGGTGTCGATGTTTCTGTCCCAATTTTGATTAGCATGTTATAGAGTTCCGGATCATGTACTTCCAGGAGCAGTGCTTTTTCCAGTGCCTGCCATGCTTTTTCCTGATAGGTTTCAAATTTTTTCCAGGAGCCCTGGCTGACATCATCTGCATACCCTTCGCCTCGCTCTTCCCAACCAAAAATATTATACGCCTTTGCTTCAATGACCAGAGGGGTAATCGATTCAGGAAATTCTTTCTTCCACTGAGCGAGTGTTTTCATGAGCCAGGGTTCTTTCGAATTTTCGTAGCCAGCCCAATAATCGCCTAGGTATTCATAATACCTATTTAAGTAGGGACGCCCACCGCCCGAATGCATGGTTTTGTCTTTTCGAAGCCAGGTTGCCATGGCTTCAAGTTCTTCGAATCGTTTTTGTTGGAATATCCGTTTGAGTCGTCCAAAATTAATGCTGCCGTTTTTCTCAACCTTGTTGACCATTAATTTGACATGAGGCCAATTCGATAAATAGATGCCATCTTTTTGATTGCCGATACATTTATTGTCGACCAGTACCGCTTGGCAATGATCACCATCAGCACTAATGCCATGCCAAAGATTTTCCTTACAAACATTTGATTCGACCAATGCTTTACCGTAGTTGATCAGATAAATGCCATTATAGTTGTTTTGGTAGCAATGGTTAAAGCGGATGGTGGGTATGATCGACTGATTGTTATGCACTGAAATCCCTTGTACACCATTGGCATGGCATTGGTTGTATTCAAGCAGTGCTTTTTTTGTAATACCAAGGTAGATACCGTCGTTGAGGTTTTTGGTACAATAATTGTCTTTCAAAATAACGGCGTTGGTTGAGTGGTAGATAGTAATCCCATAATTATTATTGTTGCAGATATTATCTTCTGCAATGAGCGTGGCATGTTTACGCGTTTCAATGCCATTGTATTTATTATGGTGGACTTGATTTGTCCTGAAGGTAAACTTGGATCCTTCATCCGTGATGCTGATGCCATTCCAGAGATTATGGTGCACTCGACACTGTTGAATGGTACCGCGTCCATGATCTTCAATGGTAATACCATTGTTTAAACCGTTCTTAATGTCACAGTGGAATAGATGAGCCTGGCTATTCTGAATCAAAACGAGTGGATAGGCATCGACGGTGTTGGGGTCATATTTAATATCCGTAGAACCATCAATGGTAAGCCCTTCAATGTGGCAATAGGCCGTTGCGTCGATCCAGACAGCCGGTTCCGTGGTCGATTTTGTATGTAAAATCGTTTGGGTTGGGTCTTCTGCTTTGATGATAATTGGCTTGTCGATATACAAGGGGTCGCGATAGATGCCTGATGACACGAGTATGGTGTCATACGCCTCTGCGTAAAGGATCGCATCTGAAATGGAGTCATAGTCGGCTGGAACCGCTATCGTATTGGTGTTAGAGCTGTCATTGCGCCGAGCTGTGAATTCGGTATCGTCTGATGGACTCGAATTGTTCTTTTCATGCTTCGGTTTTAACGCAATGTTTTTAAATTCGAGCCATTCGTAATCTTGCACTTGAAACACAAACGATTGAATTTCTTCGAGGGCCACATGTGCAAAATAGGTGGTCATTTCGCGTTTGTTATTCGAATAATGTTTCATTGTTTTTAGGGGATGAATTTCGAGACCTTCATTGTTTAAAGCGATCACGCGGCCTTCTTGATCCATCATCGTGTCGATGGTAGATAGAACCACTTGCGAGACGGAATTGGTGGTTGCGGTTTGATAGGTCACCGTTTCATCATCTAAGGTTAATTCGCCAGCGGTTTGAGCTGGAATATTTGTCAGAAATTGCCAATCGTCTGACGAAATGCCAAAACGAAAATCCGTTGTTGCAAGCGAATCAGGAAATATCGCACTGGCATATAACGTGAAATTAAGATAATAACGATTACTCAATGCTCTTGAAGGCATTGTGAGCTGGATCGCATCATCGCCCCTTAGCGCATAATCGATCATGTGATTGCCTTGCCCAACTCTAAATGCAAACTCCAATGCATGCTGATCTTTATCTGGATAAAGTTGCGATGTAATTTGATCGTAAGGGGTAATCTTTAATGGCTCACTATTGGGTTGCCACCAGCTATTTTTCTGGCTAGGATGATGGCAAACGCCTAATAATTCCACAGAGATACCATTGGATAGTTTTTTCAAGTAAGGTTTATGCAGGTCAGGTTGGTCAACCTGTGTCGCTTTGCTTTTTAGTGCTAATGTCGTGGGTGTAACAATAAATGCGAGAAGACATATGGTTAAAAGTGTGATCTCTGTCGGGCGATGGTAGAATTTTTTCCCTGGGTGCATAATGGTTTTGATGCGGTCTTCAATATTTTTAACTGGGCCTGCAACCGCAATGGAAGGAAGATTCTTTTCTGTTTTATATTCGACGGTTAAGGTATCAACAATCGCTTTGCTATATTGGGTTGGTTGTGATTCGAGTAGGGCGATCGCCATTTCATCACAACACTTCTCACGTTCTTGACGAATACATTTATTAACAATCCAAATCAATGGGTGGAAAAAGAAAACTGCTTGTACCAGCAACTGCCAGGTGTTGATTGCCGCGTCCCTCCGCTGAACATGCGCCAGCTCATGTACGATGACATGCTGACGATGTTCAGTTGTTCCCGTTTTTTCAAATCCGCTGGGTAAATAAATCTCGCCGGCCCCAAGGCCCCAGACAAAAGGTTGTCCAAAACCTGGAATCATCCAAACGTTGGGTAATGTTTTGATATCAGTGAGTACTTGTAAATTAATGAGTTCTTTATTGATTTGATCTGAGATAGCTTGTCGATTTTTTAAAAGGAATCGGTGCATGCGCCAACTGCGAAGACAGAGACTGAATAGACTGATGAAAAAACCGAAACACCAGATGTAAGCAGTGCGTTCTTGCCAAGTCATATTTTGAAACAATGATTTTTCGTTCACCTTTTTTTCTGAGATATCGATAGAGGGTTTTGGTGTTGTTTCAGCCGTGATGGGTGTTGATTTACTTTTTTTGTCAGATGGTTTTGTTTCCTGGATTTCGATAGGCGACAGTGGGGTTGTAGATTTATTGTTTGTGCTTGTGATATGGTCTGTTTGTCTTTGCTCGGCAGAACTCGGCAAACTTAAATCCACGTTTTCAGGTAGTATCGCTAATGAAAATGTCATCAAAGGTGGTATGCAGCATTTTAAGGTGACCAAACACCAAAGCAAATATCGCCAATGCGCACTGGCGTTTCGCATAAACAAGCAGATCAATAATATCACCACAAATAAAATGGATACCTGCCAGCTTTGTACTAACAAGAATTCCGTGATTGTTATAAGAAGTTTTTCCATCAGTTTAACCTCGACAGTTGATGAATTATTTTTCTTCGTTCAGTAGTGAATTTAAATGATCTAAATCTTTCCGACTGATTTTTCCATGCTTGGCCATGTGCAGCATCAGGGCAGAGGTATCTCCTCTGAATAGTTTTTTGACCAAATCACTGATTCCCTGATTCGCGACTTCCTCTTGTTCGACGGTCGCTGTAAAGACATGAGCTTTGCCTTCAGTGGTATGCTCGACGTAGCCTTTTTTCTCAAGCCGTCGCAAGAGTGTTTGCACCGTCGCATAAGTGATATTCCGATCCGAAGGTAATTCGTCACAAATATTTTGGACGGTGGCTCTTTCGAGTTGCCAGACATAATTTAGAATTTCCGTTTCCGCTGAACTGAGAGCAGCTTGTTTTGTCATGATTTATTCTCCTTGTACATTTGTACAATCAATATATCGTACATTTGTACAACATGTCAATAGCTAAAACGATTCTATTTTATAATTCATATAACTTTGTATATATCAATAGGATATGGACATGCTTGGGTGGCAGCCTCAACTCGCCGCAGGTGTGTTGGGGATGGTGCCTTTTGTTTTCGTCCATAATTCCATTTTCCCCATCCCCAACTTGATAAGTCAAGTTGAGACTGCCACCCGGTCAATAAATTAAGCGTTGGATTAACTTAAATCTTCAAAATTCTCTTTTGAGGTCATTGAACAATAGGTTTGAAGAAGGTGGTTCTTGAGTTTCTGGCGCCACTGTGACACGTGACATCAGTCCTATTAACATCCCAGAAAAACCTTCTGTCGTATGTCAGTGTGTCTTAATAAAACGAGAAGATCTTTGTAGTAAAGATTGGTTGGAATATCACTGGAACTTTGTAAATATCGGTATTATATTTCTGCCAACTACTGCAATACTATTTTATGTTAGTCGATCTTTTTTGCCTTGGTATGGTGATATTCTTAAATTTTCCCTTATTTATGTTTTGCTTTTGGTTTTTTTGGGCTGGCACATAGTATCTCTTAATTCCATCAATGATCATGTGATTTTTAAGCGATATTCCATTTATCCTGGGACCTAGGGATTTATACTTGTCATGTCTATCTTTTAGGGCACTTTCAGTCATTTCTATTGTACCGTTATTTTTTACGGTAAATTTTGTTCTATAAATTATTGTTGCATCGATTAAATCCGAATCAACTGTCCAAAGTTTGGTTTTAGAATCATATACCACTTCAGGATCATCTATGCCAAGATAGAATTTTTTGTCGTTGGATAAAAAATTTGAAGACCAGTCAATCAGTATCCGTACCTTTTTTGATGATTGGATAGAAGAATTAAAGAATTTAGTGTAGTTAAGAACATTGTTTTTACTTGTCAAATTGATACGATAATATTTATTTGCTTCAAATAATACCTTACTTGTGCCGTCAAGCACAAAATGCTTGGGGTCTTTAAGCGAGCCGATGACATATGAAGCCCACTGGTTTTTGCTTCCCATCAATTCGAATAAGTATACATCTTTATTTTTTCTAGAATAAAAATCCAGTTTTATCATGCGCATCTTTGTAAGTTCAAAAAAATTACCAATTGGATTTGGCAAATGTTGTTTTATGATATTCGATGCCCATATAATATTAGTTTTGTTTTTATGATCTAAATCAACCCAAAGGCCATCAACTAATGGTGCCAGTGGAAGTTGGTCCATTTTATTGTTATAATCTGATACCTTGGGAGGCTTCGTTGCTTTCGGTTTTGTGTTTTCAATTTTCGTATTTTGTTGTTTGTTTTGAAGGCGTTCGTTTTTGGTTTGCCATGGTATGACTGGATCGGCTAGATTTGCATAGATTGAAATAGTAGCTACCTGGTTTTGAAATACTGCTTTATGATGTGAGCAGTGCAGTTCAAACCAATCTTCTCTTCCATTCCATATTGTAGATTTTCGGCCGCTATACTTCCATGGTTTTTTTGTTACTGGAATAATAGACCGATCCGCTGATACCGTAGCGCCAAAAAAATTCTTTACCGGTTTTGCAATGACTGAACCAAAATTGCCATTCCGATCTTTTTTGGCATATGCAAGATGGACATTGATGTCATAGTGGTGTGATCGGATAAGTTCTGAGCGTCCTGGTTTTATAATATGCCAACCATTTGCGTTCATTTTATCTGTCACAGGATTCCATGTATAAGCTCCAACATATAAAGTAGTATTACCTGTGTTTTTAACATAAAGCTCGGCATCAGTGTCGTATGATATGTTTTTAGTAGATTGTGATAATTTTGCACTAATATCTGCATGAGCATAGTTGGCAAGAAAAGTGAATAATATTACTGGAACAAGGTTTTTAAAAAGCATCATCACAAGCTCCTGTTTCAAAAAATGAGTGAACCGTACAAGAATTATTCTTATCTTTTATGTAAGTATATATGAACTTTGATAGTAATAATATTAGAAATTGATTATTCCTCGTAGGAGGGGCGGGTTTCTGCCCGTTTTTTATTGGATTATTATTCCATTGCATAGTAGGTAGACCGACAAGCCTTTGGCCCGTAGTTTTTCCAGTTAAAATTGCCAGACAAGTGGCTGCCTGGCTTGCTTCAGTGGGGCAAGCCTAGCTAGAATCTGTCTATTTGTTACGTGTCACAGTGTCGCTGGGGAATTTCTTTCTATTTGTTTTGTGATGACTGGGTGATAGCCTCAACTCACCGTAGGCGTGTTGGAGGCCTGATAAATAAAAGACAGAAAAATCGACTATTCGGTGGGGCAAGTCCCTGTCTCGCCATCAAAGCAGCAACCAACGGGAACGGATTTTGTGCCAATGGTCGCGTCGAATTTAGAAAGGCGAACGCCTGGGGGGAGGAAGTGGGGAGAAAATTTAACAGTTTTTGCACAAATGACCGATAAATGAGATGAGCGAGTATGGCGTGAAAATTTTTTCATAAATTTTTCACCCATATTGTTACATCATATTGATACTGTGCAACTTAGTGTGCACCATATATTGAGATCTGAATAAGCCCACGAATCAACACCCTGTTAATCAGGGTAATTTGTTGTTGCATTGGTGGGGAATTGTGGTAAATTTTGTAGAGTAGTGGTTGTTAGTGGCTTAAAGGTTAAAACATGCTCTTACTTACTGGCGAATTTGACTTAACTATAGATAACAAAAATCGCTTGGCAATACCAGCCAAAGTTCGCGATCAAGTCTCGCCGGAAGTTCATGGCAACGGTTTTTACCAGATTTTAGGCGCCAACAACATATTGAGCTTATATCCAGATATGTATTATAAGCGCATCGCCCTTGTCGTAGCCCCACGGATGGCGGCTCCTGACGAATTGTTAGCTCTGGACCGGGTTAATTTTTCGATGGCCAGCAGGGTTGAGTTGGATCGACAGGGACGAGTGCTACTGAACGAAAAACTTCTGAAGCGTGCAGGTCTCACAGAGCAAGTCACAATGATCGGTGTAAAGGATCACTTGGAAGTTTGGAATCAGGCTCAGTGGGAGCAGTATCTCGAGCAGCATATGCTCGAACAAGAAAAATACATGCTCCAGGCCAGAGAAGAGCTTTTTCGATTGGAAAAAGAGGCCGAACTGGAACTGATGAAACCTTATCATCAAGATAGAAAACCGTCACTTGATGAACCATTGGAATAAATAAGGCCAAGGAAGGCCGTCATAGTATAATAGATCACTAGGTAACGGTCTTTAGACCCTAACTTAAAAGGCAGGAAGTTGAGGTGATACATGTCGAATGGTAGTGACCCAAAACACAATTCAGAGAATGATTGTGGTGCAGTTGAAGGTGTGCAACAAGCGATGTTGAAGGGTGCTATCTTGGATGAATCAAGTTTGGAGCATGTCGAAGAGATGCAGAAAAGACTTGATCGTGTCCGTGGATGGGCGGGAGCCTATAGTCAAATTGAGTTTTCACCTGACATGAAACTGTTGATAAAACAAATGAAGAAGAAACAATCTAAGATGACCTTGTCGTAAAAGGTTGATAGGATTGATGATTGAAAGAGAAAAGTGAAAAGCACATACCTGTGCTTTGTGAGTTGCTCTTAGAGCACCTTGAGTTTGCCAGCAATGCCGTTATTATAGATGCAACACTTGGATTGGCCGGTCATGCGAAAGCACTTGCTAGCCGGTTAGATAAAAGTGGGATTTTGGTTGGGTTGGATGTAGATAGTGACAACCTTGCCGTGGCTCGTAAGAAGCTGCAGGATTGTGAATGCAAGCTTGAGTTCGTACGAGAAAACTTTAGTCAACTGGATGATGTTCTGGGCAATTTGGGAAATGAAGGGGCCGATGTCATTTTGGCCGACATTGGCGTGAGCAGTACACAGTTAGACAATGCTGAAAGAGGATTCAGCTTTCAGCAAGATGGTCCACTCGATATGCGAATGGATGATCGACTTGCAATCAACGCCGCTGATGTGGTCAACGGATACAAGCAGGACGATATTGCTAATATCCTTTACCAATATGGCCAGGAGCGACGCAGCCGGCGGATTGCACGAGAAATATTTTCTTATCGTAAGAAAAAGAAAATAGAGCGAACCAGTGAGTTAGCTCAAATTGTATTAGATGCCTTCAATATTAAGGCGACCACCTGGCGTGGTAAGATTCATCCGGCAACACGAACCTTTCAGGCGTTGCGAATCGCGGTGAATCAGGAATTAGAAAGTTTAGAACGTTTGTTAGATGTGGCACCGCAGTGCCTGAAGCCGAATGGGCAAATCGCGGTGATCACCTTTCATAGTTTGGAAGATCGATTAGTGAAATTTAATTTTCGTGACAACCACAAAGCGGGCCTCTACGAGGTTCAAACCAAAAAGCCTTTGGTTGCTGATGAACAGGAACGGATGTCCAATCCACGCAGCCGCAGTGCAAAATTACGGGTGGCACGAAGAACAGATAAGCGACTAAATGAGTCAGAATTGCAGGAGGCTTTATGATGGCACGGGAGGCCAAAGTCGGTTTATTGTTAGGTTTGGTATTTATTGTCGCCATAGCGATTGTGCTGAGAGGTGTCCATGAAACCAGTCAGCCGAATATTACTGAGCAACTCGCATTAAAGGAATCTGAGCCTGTCTTAAATGATCTGGCAGTGGTCGTCGAAAAGCTCAACACGAAGATGAATCAATCCAAACCAAAACCTGTTACTCTTCCACAGACGCCTCCATCCATTCATCAGCAGCAATTTAAGCCTGCCACTCAAATGACGTCGCCTAATGTTACTTATAATAATAAGCCTATTCGTTATGAACAAAGTTTGCCTCAAAAACCAACGGCCTTGACTGGGGAACCGACCTTAACGGAGAAAATCACTAAAGTCGTTCCGCCTGTAAAACTTCCTGAATCTGTGGAAGAAGCCATAGATAAGGTTGAAGATGTCGAGCCAGTGACCACAGTGGTGAAGCCGGTTAAAAAGAAGAAAAAGCAAAAGAAAATGATCTATGTGGTCAAAGAAGGGGATGATCTGAGCCGTATCGCCAAAAAAATCTATGGCAAAGAAGAGGGAAATCGCTGGGTAAACGTGGAAAAAATATTTGCCGCCAATCGCAAAACGATGTCGACGATTGACGAAATCCGAGTTGGGCAGCGATTAATGATTCCTATGTTAGAAAAAAGTCAGACGCCAACGACTTCAAGTGAGTCGACGAAAACCTCCAAGCCAAAACAAAAGACAACTTCCAGCCGATCAGGTAAAACCTATGTGGTGAAAGATGGTGATTCTCTTTGGAAAATTGCCGCCAAGCAGTTGGGCAATGGGGCCCGTTATGCCGAGATCACTAAATTGAATAAGAACCTGCTGGAAGATGAAAATGATTTAAAAGTTGGCATGAAAATTCGATTGCCCAAAAAATAAACGTGATTTTGATAGGTGTGCTTGTGAAAGGTATAGCTCGAATTGCCTTTTTGTTTGTTTTGGCATTAGGTATAGGCCTGACGCTGGTTCACCTGAGAACATTACACATTCAAAGCGTTTATGAAATTACACAACTCACCGAAGAGCAGCAAAAGTTGCAACAGGATATTTGGATGCAGCAAGCTCAGTTAAGTTTGAAAATACAACGTCCGGCTCACGTGAAAGCAAAAGTCGAGACCTATGATTTAGATATTCTTCCACCTGGACAACTCCCTCAGGAATTTCAGGTTTGGGAAGTGGTTAAGAACGAAACCAACTAACAACAAGATACACAGCAAACATGTCAACCAAGAGACAAGAATGGTGGAAAGGACAACTTTGCCTGGTTTCACTGGTCATTCTTTTTCTGGTGGTACTCGGTCGGTGCTGGTACTTACAAGTCGAGAAAAATGAACATTTCAAAGGGAAAGCTGCTTATCAGCAACTCAAAAAAATTCCTCAAAGCGCACGACGCGGTTTGATTGTCGATCGTAAAGGTCAAATCATGGCCATCAGTGTGCCTAAACATATGGTGCGATTGGATCCTTCTATTATTGAAGACCCTTCTTATGTTGCGCGAAAATTAGGTACGGCACTACAAATCAATGCTGATAAACTTCATAAAAAAATCTTAAAACGTAAAAATACGAAATACATGGAGGTGAAACGATTTATTTCAGATCAGCAATTGTCCCGTGTCAAAGAATTAAAGATCCGTGGGATTGTTATTGAGAGAGAATTTCAGCGGCAATACCCCATGGGACAACTCGCGGCTCATGTTTTAGGGTTTACTGATATTTATGGCGAAGGTTTGGAAGGTGTTGAAGCTCGCTATGATCATTATTTGCGTGAGCAGCCAGGGGAATGGCGCATGAAGAGTGATGTACATCGTCGTCCAATAGATTTACATGCTCCTGCGCAACAACGGGAAAATGGCAAAATTGTTGTATTGACGATTGATTCGGTCATCCAAAATATTCTGGAAGAGCAATTGCAGGCAACGGTTGATAAATTTGAAGCCAAAGGTGCAACTGGAATTGTGATGAATCCAAATTCGGGCGAAGTTTTAGCTATGGCAAATTACCCGACCTTTGATCCGAAGGTTGCAAGGCAAACGGATATAAGTATTCTTCGCAATCGAGCACTTACTGATCCAGTTGAGCCTGGTTCGCTATTCAAGCCGATTACGGTCGTTTCTGCTTTGGAAGGCGATGTGGTCAAACTGCATCATAAGATTGATTGCTTAGAAGGCCCGTATCGTGGAAAAGGCATTGGAACCATTCGTGAATATAAATATTATTTTGGAAAAATTCCCGTTACCGATGTGATAGCGAGATCCAGCAATATTGGTACAGCTAAAATTGCTCAGAAGATGGGAAAATCTTATTTTTATGACATGTTGGAAAAATTTGGTTTTGGCCAAAAAACAGGTATCGATCTTTATGGCGAAGGCAGAGGGATTTTAAGGCCTTTGTCTGAGTGGAAGTGGGGTGAGTACGCATTGACTCGAGCCTCTTATGGTCAAGGACCAGTCGCAACCACACCGATTCAAATGATTCATGGTTTTTGTACGCTTTCGAATGGTGGATTAAAAATCACACCCCGCGTAGTGAAGGGGGTTCTCTCAGGGGATGGTAGTCATGTAGTAAAAAATTTCCTGGTAAAACCAACGAGTTCACCACTAAAAACAGATATTACTTACAAAGAACCTGTTCGGATTGTGTCAGAAAAACATGCGAAAGATATTGTGAATAAAGCGCTCACCGCGGTTGTTAATCGACCGAGTGGTACCGCACACAATGCCTTTCTAGAGCATGTTCAGGTATTTGGAAAAACAGGTACCGCTCAGGTGCCTAAAAAAGATGGGCGTGGTTACGAAGAAAATAAATATGTGAGCTCTTTCATTGGAGGCGCACCGGCCGAACGTCCGAAAATATGTGTATTGATAATGGTTTATCAACCAGACCGTTCTTTAGGGTTGGGCTATACTGGAGGAGCTGTCTCAGCCAGTGCTGTTGGACAAGTTATAGAGCAGACGCTGGCCTATCTGGACGTGGAAGAACCTGATCAGGCAATTCAATTGGCAAATCAGGGGCTGGAGGATGCAAGCCATCTTCATTATTAAAATTTTTTTTAATAATGACCGCTAGATTTATTGCATATATAAGGAGTTAGGTTATAATGCCTGTTGTAGGGGCACGTAGAATGCAAATAGGTAGGATTAACCAATGGGTCAGCAAATGGACTTAGCAGACCTCAAAAAATTAGTTCAACAATCTAGAACCTCAACAGGTGATGGGGTTCTCGCATATCAAATTTGCTCAGATAGTCGAGAGGTAAAACCCGGTGATATCTTTGTAGCGATTAAGGGGTTACAATTCGATGGTCATGATTTTATCGCACAAGCTGTTGAAAATGGTGCCTCATATATTATAACCGAAAAAGAGGTTGAGCTACCTGGTTCCGCCGAACGGATTCAGGTACAAAATTCTGCTAAGGCTTTGGCTGAAATTTCACGTGTGGTGTATGATCTTCCCTCCAAAAAAGTAAACAAGTTAGCCGTCACGGGAACCAATGGGAAAACGACTGTTTCTTATCTAACGCAAGCCATGCTCCGTGCGGGGCAGAAAGATTGTGGTTTGATTGGTACGGTTGAATATGATTTAGGTCCACATGTTTACAAAGCAAAAAATACAACGCCCAATGCCTTGGATTTGGCAAAAATGATTTGTCAATTGTCGGATGCTGGGATTGGCCATTTAGTCATGGAATGTTCCAGTCATGGATTGGATCAATATCGCAGTGATGGTTTAAGATTTTCTGCCGCGGCGTTTACCAATTTAAGTGGCGATCATCTTGATTATCATGGTAGCAGTGAAGCTTACTTTGAAGCCAAGTGTCGTTTATTTGAACAACTAGATGAGTCAGCCTTTGCGGTCCTGAATGTTCATGATCCACGCAGTGAAAAAATTGCTCAGCGAACCAAAGCGAAATGTCTTTTCTATGGCATTAATCAGCGAGTTGATATTAATGCTGAGATTTTAGATATGTCAATGAGTGGCAGTAGTTTTCGATTATCATGTGGCCAGGAAAGTATCGATCTGCATTCACCAATGCTGGGTGATTATAATATACTAAATTGTTTGGCAGCATCGGGTTTAGCTCAGGCGATTGGAGTCAGTCTTTATGATGTTGCATCTGCGATTGAAAATTTCAAAGGTGTGCCTGGTCGAATGCAGCGAGTAGATTTTGAAGATAATTTTGCTGTTTTAGTCGATTATGCACATACGGATGATGCTCTGCGTCATGCTTTGCATGCGATAAATCATTTAGAGCCAGAACGATTGATCTTGGTGTTTGGATGTGGGGGCGATCGTGATCGACAAAAACGCAGCCGTATGGCATGCGTGGCACAACAATTTGCAGATAGAGTTATTTTAACCAATGATAATCCACGTTTTGAAGATCCGGATCAGATTATTGCTGATATTCAGTCTGGATTTTCTAATGAGTTTATGGCAAATGTGACTGTAGAAAAGAGTCGGTATGCTGCGATAGAATCAGCTTTACAAATTGCCAGGCGTGGAGATGTTGTACTTATAGCGGGTAAAGGACATGAAGATTATCAGGATATCGAAGGGACACGGTATGTATTTGATGATCGACAAGTCGCACGCGACATTTTGTCGGGCGGCTCAGGGGCAAAAAGGCCAGAGAATATTTATCTGACGAACAAAGAATAGGTGAAACTAAGTCATGAAACCCTTATTGCTGAATGAAATAAAAAATATTTTACATGCGGAAATGAAAACGCCCATCACCAAAGGATTGGTAACGGGTGTCTCGATTGATTCAAGAACGATTCAACCTGAAGAATTGTTTGTTGCGATTCGCGGCGATCAATTTGATGGTCATGAATATATAGAAGATGTCATCGCTAGTGGCGTCAAAGCAGTGATTATTGATAGGAGTATTCCTATTCCACAATCATTTGCTGAGAACGATGTCTGTGTGATGAAAGTGGAGTGTAGTCGAAAAGCACTAGGGCAACTTGCCAGGCATTATCGACGTAGTTTAGGGCATGGTGTCATGGTAATTGCGGTTACTGGTAGTAATGGCAAGACAACGACACGTGAGATGATCTATCACATTCTCAGTCAGCATAAGAAAGGGCATCGCAGTCCTAAAAATTTTAACAATGACATTGGCGTGCCTTTATCCATTTTTGGCATTGAGCCTGATCATGATTTTGTTGTGCTTGAAATAGCCAGTAATCAACCCGGTGAAATTGCTGAGCTTTCCAGGATTGCTGAACCAGATGTTTCAGTGATTACCAGTATTGCTCCTTCGCATTTGGATGGTTTTAAAAATGTGGATGGTGTGATGTCTGAAAAGATTTCTATTGTTAGCGGTATGCCAGATCGTGGCGTTGTTATTTGTAGCCAGGATGATCCTGTTTTATTGGAGCGATTAAAACCTCAAGATCGTCATTTGATTACCTTTGGGTTTGATGTTCAGGCAGACATTTCCGTTTTAGAATACGATCGTAGTGATTCAGGTATGACGTTTGTAACCAATGATCATTGCCGTGTGAACCTGCCCGTTCTAGGCAAGCATAATGTCAGCAATGCTTTGGCGGCGTTGGCAACGGTTCGCAGGATGGGACTAACCAGTCATGATTTTGCTAATGCGATGACTAATTTTCAAGGTGTTTCACAGCGCATGGCGGTGAAACAAGCCAATGGTATCTCGGTCATCGATGATTCTTATAATGCGAATCCCAGCAGCATGGCAGCCGCTTTAAAAGAATTGGCCTATTTGAAAGATGTCAAACGTCGTGTATTAATCATCGGCGATATGGAAGATTTGGGAGCGAATGCGGAAGAGTATCATCGCCAGTTGGGAATTGAAATTGCCAATTCAAATGTAGACTTGTTATTAGCGGTTGGCCCGAAAGCTGCCATCGCTGCCAATACCGCTATCGAGCATGGTATGGGATTAGGTTCCGTTCAGCGAAGCATCAATAGTAAACGCCTTGCCCGATTGGTCAAAAGCCTGCTTTTGGATGATGATGTGGTTCTGGTTAAAGGCTCACGTTCTATGGAAATGGAAAAAGTGGTTGAATCCCTGATGAGGTATCGTCGTAAAAATGTCGTGAAATCAGCTGGTATCGTAGGGGTGTCAGAGACTGCGGCTCAAAAGCGAAAACGTAAAGCGACATCGTAATTTTATTATTGTTCGCCAACCTCTTTTTTAACCAATACCAATTTCAAACGTGCAAGTGGAACAGATAGCCTGACATGATCTATCTTTTATTGAAACATTATCATGAATTTGTTCAAAATAAATTACATTTTTATGCCTGGGAAGATGTTTCCTTTCGCTCAGTTCTTGCTGTTTTAACCAGCCTTCTAATTTGTTTGATCTGGGGGCCTAAAATTATCCGTTATCTCATTCGTTTAAAGGTAGGTGATCGCCCTGAATTTGACCATCTTGCATTGAACGAATTGACTCGCCATAAAACAAATACGCCTACTATGGGTGGATTGATTATGTTGTTGTCTGTTCTTATAAGCACTTTACTTTGGGCAGATATTACCAATCCGTTTGTGCAAAAAGGTTTATTTGTCATGATTTGGTTGGGAGGTTTAGGCTATTTTGATGATAGTTTAAAATTAAAACGAAATAAGACCAATAATCGACATGGTTTGTATACCTGGGAAAAATTGATTTTTCAGATAGGGCTAGGTGTATTAGTTGCTTTCTTTTTATATGAAGTAGATTTTAAAAAAATCGAAGATGGCAAAATGTTCTGGCTCCCATTTTACAAAAATGGATTTGCTGTTGGATTTGTCGGTTTTTGTGTCATTACGGTTTTAGTGATTACGGCGACGAGCAATGCTGTGAATTTAACCGATGGCATGGATGGGCTTGCGACAGGTTGTATGGCCATTGTGAGTATGATTTTTATCGTATTGTGTTATGTTGCAAGTGAGTACCGTTCCATTGGACTGACCTGGGCCAATTATTTGCTGCTACCTCAAATACCCGGTGCGGGCGAATTAGGGATTCTCTGCGCAGCGATCTTTGGGGCCTGTTTGGGTTTTTTATGGTTTAATTGCCATCCGGCACAGGTTTTTATGGGCGATGTGGGCTCTTTGCCACTAGGAGGGGTGATTGGATATACTGCGATTGTGACACGCCATGAATTATTATTATTTATTATTGGTGGCGTTTTTGTGATGGAAGCGATCAGTGTGATTTTACAGGTCGGTTACTTTAAATTCAGTGGTGGCAAGAGGATATTTCAATGTGCTCCCATCCATCACCATTTTCATTTGAAAGGATGGAGTGAACCACAGGTGGTGGTACGCTTCTGGTTATTAAGTATTGCCTTCGCTGCACTGGCGCTGGCGACCCTGAAATTACGATAATAAATAGTATAAGATGAATACCATAGAACGACAAAATCCACTAATTCTATCTCAGAGCACCTGGCTGATGATGATTATTACTGCCTTGCTGTGTTTGGGGGCTCTGATGGTCTATTCCGCGGGTGCCAGTTTGGATCAGAACATTAAATTTAGTCGATTCTGGGATTATGCCACGATGCGTCGGGTGGTTTTGGTGCCAGTCGTCTGGGTATTGTTATTGGTAGTTAGTCAGATCAACATGCGTCGTTTGTTGGTCTTTGAAAAGCATTTTTGGTTATCACCTTGTGTTTTCTTGTTTGCCATTTCTTTAGGCTTAATCATCCTCGTTTTGATTCCTGGTGTGGGGACACAAGTGAATGAATCCAGACGGTGGCTTATGCTCGGGCCGGTATCATTTCAACCATCCGAATTGGCAAAATGGACCACCGTGATCTTTTTAGCCGCCTATTGTTGTCACATGAAAGAACACATGCGATCATTTACGAAAGGGTTTCTCCCAGCATGTGCCATTTTAGGGGTGGTGCTTGCACTGGTAGGAAAAGAAGATTTTGGTACAGCCACATTAATCGGCGCAGTGGGAATGATGGTCTTATTGGCGGGTGGTATTCGCTGGTGGCATTTGTTGATATTAATTCCGGTGATTGCGTTAGCATTTTACATTCTCGTATATTGTGATGCCCATCGATGGGGGCGTGTCTTGGCCTTTTTGTATGGTCAGGATCCCGGTGTTGATATGCCCAGTGCCTATCATGCAAAACAATCGATCATGGCGATAGGCTCCGGAGGTTTTTGGGGAACAGGGCTTGGTAAAGGAACGGTAAAGCTTGGTTGGCTCCCTGAAGATACGACTGATTTTGTTTTTGCCGTCATTTGTGAGGAACTTGGTTTTGTTGGGGCATTGATCATTGTTGGGTTATTCGTTTTGATGATGATTAGTTGTATGAGTTTAATCCATTCTGCTTCAGATCGCTTAACACGATTATTGACCATTGCGATATCGACCATGATTGGTGCGCAAGCTGCGATGAATTTGTGGGTCGTGACAGGATTAGCCCCAACCAAAGGCATCGCGTTACCTTTTGTAAGTGCCGGTGGATCGGGATTAGTCATGACGACCATTGCTGCAGGTATATTGATTAATATCGCCAGGCAAAATACCCTGAGACTGTCAGAGCAAGGTGGTCATGCCGCCTAAAGAAAAGCTTTATATCTTTGCCGGCGGGGGAAGCGGTGGCCATTTATATCCAGGTATATCTGTGGCACAATGCATTTTAGAACAAGATCCGACTGCTAAAATCGTTTTTTATACAACAAACCGGCAGATCGATAAAGAGATTTTGAGTAAGCATTCCTATGATCAAGTCGTTCAGCCTGTTCTGCCCATGAAAAAAAGTGTGGGTGGCATGATCAAATTCTATCGGAATTGGTTAAAATCTATTTGGAATATACGTGAGTTATTTGTAAATGAGATGCCAGCAGTTGTGTTGGGGTTGGGTGGTTTTGCATCAGCACCCGCGATGAAGGTCGCTCATGAAAAAGGCATTCCTGTCGCCATGTTGAATCCAGATGCGATTCCTGGAAAGGCCAATCGATATGCTGCTAAGTTTTCAGATAAAATCTTTCTGCAATGGTCGACGACATCAGAGTCATTTGATGGGAAATATAAAGAGAATTGTTTGGCAACTGGATGTCCTATTCGTTCCAATTTATTTACCGGTGAACCTAGAAAAGCCTATAAAATGTTAGGGTTAAATCCTGCAAAAAAAACATTAGTGGTCATGGGTGGCTCGCAAGGTGGTCGTAATGTGAATGAAGCCTTTGTGTTGTGTATCGAAGAAATACTTTCTCAACCTGTGTTAGCTGAAAAACTATCAGAGTGGCAGGTCGTGCATTTAACGGGTGAAGACGATCAGGATTGGGTTAAACAAAACTACCGACAATGTAAATTTCCTGCTCAGGTTATAGCTTATACAGAAAAAATGTGGGTCGTATTGATGTGTGCGGATTTAGTGGTAGCGCGGTCGGGAGCTTCAACGTTAGCTGAACTTACTTCTAAGAAGTTACCGTCCATTTTGATACCCTATCCATATCATAAAGATCAACATCAATTGCGGAATGCAGAAATTCTTGAGCGAACGAACGCGTCCATTATTGTAAAAGATCAGAAAGATGCTGCAAAGACGGCGCCTTGTTTAGAGGCAGCTTTGTTGAGTTGTTTGGATGATGACCAGCGAGCTAAAATGGCCACAGGATCGGCGGAAATTGCCAAACCGAATGCAGCCATGACAGTGGCCCAGGAATTGATTATAATGGCCAATCAATAATGTGGAGAAACAATGTCTCTTATAAATTCTGAGAAAAAGAAAAAACCGCAACCTATTGATTATGGGAAGGTTACGCATTTTTCTGTTGGCCAGAAAAATAGCTATCATTTTGTCGGTATAGGTGGTTGCGGGATGAGTGCGCTAGCGCAATTGCTCAAACAGCAGGGCCATCAGGTGACAGGAAGTGACCAGCAAAGCTCCGATGTGATTGACAGGTTACAAAATTTGGGAATTGATGTTACCATTGGGCATCAAGCCGAAAATTTAGATACTCAACTGGATGTACTGGTACTTTCTGCTGCGGTTAAGCCTGAAAATCCAGAATGGATGCAAGCTCACCAACGCCAGATAAAAATCGTTAAATATGCTCAGCTTCTAGGTGAGTTATCAAAAGAAATTCCCACATTTGCTGTTGCTGGAACACATGGCAAGAGCACTACCAGTGGATGGTTGACGTACACCTTGCAGCGAGCGGGTTGTGAACCTGGATTTGTGGTTGGGGCTGATGTTGGTCAATTGGGTTGTGCCAGCAGTGCAGGCCAAGGGCAACACCTGATCGTGGAAGCGTGTGAATATGATCGTTCATTTTTGAATTTACATCCAAGTTGTGCTGGGATATTAAACATCGAACAAGACCATATGGATTATTATCGTGATTTGGATGATATCTGTGATGCGTTTGGGGCCTTTATCGATCAACTTGGTAGAGAGGGTGTTTGTGTAGCGAATAAGTCGGATGCTAATTTGATGCGGACACTTTCTGGCAAACCAACACGTGTGGATACCTATTCCTTACGCGAGCAGGCTGATTGGTCGGCGGGTCAATTAGAGATGATAGATGGGTATGCTCATTTTAATTTGATGCATTCTGGATATGATCTGGGAAAAGTAGCATGTAAGTTACCTGGGTGGCATAATGCATCAAATGCATTAGCCGTTGCTGCAATGGCACATCATGCAGGACTCGTTGAAGATCAGATTATTGACGGATTGAATCATTTTACTGGTGTGCACCGGCGACTGACGTTAAAAGGGCGGCTAAATGATGTTACGATTTTAGATGATTATGCTCATCATCCAACCGAAATACAGGTAACCTTGGATGCGATTCAAGCGGCCTATCAGCCTAAACGGCTTTGGTGCATTTTTCAGCCGCATCAACATAGCCGAACTCGATTTCTTCTGGATGATTTTGCGACGAGTTTTCGTCAGGCAGATCGGATTATCTTGCCGGAAATTTATTTTGTTCGCGATAGTGAAAAAGAGTGCCGCGAGATTAACGCTGAGGCTTTAGCAGAAAAAATACGAGAAAATGGGGGACATTGTGACTTTTTAAGTGATTTTCAACAGATTTTAGATATGCTTCAAAGAGAGCTTTGTCCCGGAGATATTGTAGTGACCATGGGGGCTGGCGATATATGGAAAATAGCAGATGAACTTATTTACCGGCTTAGATGAGATAGTAACAGAAAACGAACCTTTAGCCAGGCACACCTGGTTTAAATTGGGTGGACCGGCAAAGTATTACGTTGAGCCTCGAAACCAAGAGGATCTTCTTGAGGTTGTTAAACGCTGCCATGAGAATGATGTTGAAATGTACGTGTTGGGCAACGGTTCCAATTTGCTTGTCAGTGATGAAGGAGTTGACGGCGTTGTTGTTCATTTAAATTCGGATAAGTTTAAAGAAATAACTTTTGAAGAGAATGTTGTGAAGGCTGCTGCTGGTGTCGATATGGGGCAACTCATTGCTGCTTGTGCACGTGAGGGCTTGAGTGGTTTAGAATGTATGGTAGGAATTCCCGGTAGTATTGGCGGTATTATCCAATTGAATGCTGGTGGAAGTTTTGGTGATATTGGCAGTGTGACACGCTGTGTGCATTTGATGGATCGTAGCGGTTATACTTTTACACGACAGCGTGAAGAAATCTTTTTTGGTTATCGAACAACGAACATCATGGCACGGTTTATCTTGGGGGCCGAATTTACTTTGACGCCCGATGATCCTGAAAAAATTGGACGTGCGATCAAAGAAGTATGGATGTTTAAGAAAAATACTCAGCCGATTAATAGTCGCAACGCGGGGTGTGTTTTTAAGAATCCACGGGCGATGTCGAGTGGTGCATTAATCGAGCGTGCGGGATTGATGGGTAAGCGTGTAGGTGGCGCTGTTGTCAGTGATCGTCATGCAAACTTTATCATCGCCAATGATGGTGCAACCAGTAATGATGTTTTGAAACTGATAGAAACCATTCAAGAAACTGTCAAAAATAAATTTGAGGTTGATTTGGAATTAGAAATGCATATATGGCGATAATGCAACTCAGATTAATAAGGAGTCATGACACTTTAGGTGAACAGGGATGGCCAAAGAAAATAAACCAACGGTATTAGTTTTAAGTGGTGGGCCTAGCATGGAGCGTGAGGTAAGCCTGGAAAGCGGCAGAGAAGTTGCTCAGGCGTTGCGTGCCATTGATTACTCCGTTGTTGAGGGAGATATTACTCCGGACAATCTCGAAGCTTTGAGCCAAAATGAGTTTGATGTGGTTTTTCCTGCATTACATGGTTATTTCGGTGAAGATGGTCAACTTCAAGAGATATTGCAATCTCGCAAAATAAAGTTTACTGGTAGTGATTCAGATTCAAGTCGATTGGCTATGGATAAATATGAATCTAAGCAAATATTTTCGCGTAATGGTCTTAAAACGGCGAAGTCCGTCTTATTTAAAACGAGTTTTTCAGCCGAACAGATTGAAGACTCAATTAATAACACCATTGAAACGGTAAAATTCCCCTGCGTTATTAAACCTAATAATAGCGGTAGTTCTGTTGGAGTCTTTTTTGCCAAAGAAAAGGTCGAACTTTTAGCGAAAGTGCGGCAAGCTCTACAGGATTATGGTGATTGTCTCGTCGAGCGTTATATTCAGGGGCGTGAATTTACTGTTGGTATTTTGGGGGATCTGGTTTTACCCGTTATTGAAGTTAAGCCTGCCAATGAATTTTATGACTATGAAGCTAAATATCAATCAGATGATACCGAATATATCTTTGAACTGGATATGGATCCGGCAGAACAAAAATTATTGCAAACAGATGCCCGATGTGTTTTTGATGCACTTGGATGTCGAGATTTTGGCCGTGTTGATTTTATTGTGGACAGTAGTCATAATCATTTTATTCTGGAAGTTAATACTATTCCAGGACTTACAACGCATTCACTCCTTCCGAAAGCGGCTGCTCGCATCGGGATAAATATGCCTCAATTATGCGAACAAATTGTACAATTTGCCCTCGATCGGCCGATATAGGCATGTATGGGTAGAAAGAAAAAGTCAGCTACCGGCAAGAAGTCTGCATCTACAGCGTCACTTTTTAGCCGAATTTATAATATGTTTAGTACTGAAAATCCCTTCTTTAGTGGGCAACTTGCAGTGCGGATCGGATTTTTCGCGCTATTGGCGGTTGGAATAGTCATGTTTTTTAACATGTGCGAAGGGTATGTTCAATCCATCTCTCAAAAGCGGGATCTTTCATTAACCGTTGAATTAAAAAATCCTCCTGATTGGTTAAGTCCTGAATTAAATCGCGATATTTGTCTGGCAACAGGTATTAATCGTGATGATTTTTTGTTAGATAAATCACTGACGAGTCAATGGCGGAATAATTTGGCTCAAAACCCATGGATTAAAAACGTTAATAATATACATAAGCGTTTTGATGGTCGCGTGGTGCTCGATTGTGATATACGTCGTCCATTAGCGATCATAGAAAATCAAGGCCGAAATTTCTATATCGACGTAGAAGGTATGGTCATGCCATATCAACCTACCAATGGTCATTTAGTTCGGTTGCGTGGGCATCAATCTGAAAGTCTGAAACCTGGAGAAAGTATTCACACACCAGAATTGATTGCCGGGATTGAAGTCTTGCAGTTGATTTTACAAGTGGATGAAAATCTTCCTATGGGTGATCGATTGTGGACCGAATTGGCGATCTTGGATGTTAGTAATTTTCAAGGGCGACAAGATGCTTTGCGATCTCAGCTGACCTTGTATACGAAAGGCAATACCGAAGTGCGATGGGGTGCTCCTGTGGGAAATTATATTGCCTTCAAGGAAGCCTCTGATAAATTGAAATTGACGACACTTTACCGTGAATTCAAACAAACTGGTTCTTTGGATCATTATCAATATGTAGAACTGCGTAATCATCGCAAAGAAAAAGCCGATCCACTAAGGCTGCCTCAAAACGGCTAAAAAAAACGATCAGATATTTTATCGGACATGCATCTCTTGTCATTTATTATGTCTGGACCTTACAAAAGTGGAAACATTTCTGATGACTAATTCGTAAGTATTTTTAAGGGGTGATTTAGCAATTAGTTACATAATTTTACTAAATTTATTTTTTCCCCTCCAATTCTGTGGTGTGACGACGTTGTTGTGATAGCGTAATTAAATTACTATCCAAAACATTATGATCTAAGAAGGTGTTTTATTTGGATTCTTCGCAATTAAATGAACAATTTACCACGCAACTCGTTGCCCACCAGAAATATATCTACAGTTTTATTTATACATTGGTCTCCAATCGTGCTGATGCTGAAGATATCTTGCAAAAAACAGCTCTTGTTATGTGTCGTAAATTTTCAGAAATGAAGTCCGATGAGCATTTTTTGGCCTGGAGTTTGAATATCGCACGCAAAGAGGTTTATAATTTTCGCCGAAAATGCGAACGATCCAAAGTGATCTTCAATGATCAAGCATTTGAGATATTAATGAGCCAGTCGGATCAGATTATGAACCAAGTAGATCAACGAAAAGGGGCATTGGATCAGTGCTTGAAAAAATTGAATACTGAAGATCGTCAATTACTTCAAATGCGATACGAAGCTGGCGTGACTATCAAAACCATTGCTGAAAATCTAGATCGTCCAGTGCAGGGATTATATAAAGTTTTTGGACGCATCCATGCAAATTTAAAAGAGTGTATCCTAAAATCCCTTTCGAGGACCCAGGCCTGATGAGTCAACACCGTAACGACATAGAATTTAATGAATTGATCTTGCAATGCCTGGAAGATCCAACGAATCAGCAGGCAAAAGACAAGCTCAATCAAATCATCATCGATCATCCTGAAAAAGCGGAAGATTATTTTCAATTGATGTTTCAATATATCTCTTTGAGTCAAGAAGATGTAGAATTTGCCAAAGCCACTTCAGTTGATGCGAGTGAGGATCCGCAGGCAAAAAATATTTTACTAGAAGCCATCCGTCAAGATGATCTTCTTAGGAAGACGCATCAGCAAGATCAACATGAACGCTATCAAGTGCAATTAGAAGCACAGGCTCAAGAACGTTTGAAGGCATATTTATCGCAACAGGATCAAATGGGGGCAATAAACACTTATTCTGTTGTGAGTAAGGACGAACGCAAACCGAAAAAACGTTTTATCACACCAATCGCTTTGTCTATGGCGGCTTGTGTATTTGTGGGGTTGATGCTATGGCTATTTTTACCTCGTGGGGAAATGAATGCCGTGGCTACGATCAGAAAGTCAATTCAAACTGAATGGGATAACGTTAGCTTAAGTGTTGATGATCGATTAACGAGTGATGTGTATCGTCTGAAAAGTGGTTTCGTGGAAATAGAATTTGATCAGGGGGCAGTGATCGTATTGCAAGGGCCAGCTGAGATAAGTAAGTTAATGGCTAATGGGGTCTTTTTACAACAAGGTAAGCTGGTTGCAAACGTTCCTGATCAGGCATTTGGATTTACTGTGGGGTCGCCTAGTGCTGATTTTGTTGATTATGGCACAGAATTTGGTGTTTATGTCGATGCAACAAGTAGTACCTTATCTGTTTTTGAAGGGCAGGTGGTTATTGCACTTCCGAATGCGTCGAAAGAAGATTATATCTCTGTTATGAAAGGGCAGTCGAAGTTAACCACAATTAATAGCGATGTCATCAAAACCGTAGAGGATACTTTAACCTTTGCACGATCTCTACCTGAAGGTGATTCACCTCTCTATTTTAATTCAAACGAATGTGAACCTGTGGTTCAACTTTCATTTGACGATTTGTCGGTATTGGCCGATTCAAATGTGATGCTTCAAAGACGACATTTTGAGGCGGTTTCTGGCCCTCATCTAGTATCCAGAAATAATAATAAAGCCTTATCATTTAATAAAGGGCAGGAATTGATGATCAGGGATGCCGAATACAAAGAATGGCGTGAAGGTTTTTCGATTTGCTTATGGTTGCAATTTCAAACTGAGAAAAGCCAAGCTATTTTTAAAGTCTTTAATCGGGGTGAACATGTGAAAGCTTCTGATCAAGATGAGTCTATGACGGGGGCCTTATATTTAGATATTCAAGATGATAAGAGTGCTCGTTTGAATTATCTACTCGAGCTAGAGGATGCGGATCATGATGAAATGAATGATTTAAGACAAAAGTTATCAACGTCATTGCAATGGTCTAAAAACCAATGGTATCATGTCGCTTTTACAATTGGCCAGGACAACGTGGTTCTTTATTTAGATGGCAAAGCTGTCGAAACTTATCCGTTTACTGAAAATGACAAAGGTGCCGATTTAAGTAGCGATGTGTTTATATTTGGGCAAGCAATGAAAGCTTCAAGGTTGACTAAGAAATATTTATATCAAAATATTTATCCAAAATTTGATGGTTGTATTGATGATGTGACTTTGTATCAATGTGAGTTATCTGCCAATAATATCCATTGGTTGTACTCTCAGAAAAAAGATTAACTTCAAATAGGGGTAAAATCCTTATTTGTTTGCTCGGTGAATCAACGGAAGCGATCAACCCCCTTTTGGTTCACCTTTTTAAATAAATTAATGACTAGAGGATATAAAGGAAATTACGTGTGTTGATGTCAATTTAGTTGGATGAGCTAAAAGAGTTTTAGCTGAGTTCCATTAGCTCATCCGGTCACTTAACGAGGAAAATTCCCCCATTAAGGTGATTTCATCTTACCTGAAACTCGCCGGGGACTCAAGATCAATTCGTTATGCGATATCCGTGCGCCTATATCCCAAAATAGTCTTCTAAATATTATTGAAGTGTGAGTGTGTGTGTTATTTCTATTATGAACTAACAAAATTAGAAAGGAAGTAGAGCATGATTAACCAAATATGTCGGATGTCTGCCATTGCAATGTGTTGTTGCGTCATGGCTATGACAAGTAATTTGGCTCAGGGGCAACCCTCTGCTGTAGGCCAATGGGGAAGTCAGGTAAATACCACTCTTGATTTTTCTCATACGATTACGTTAAGAACGGGGAAAATTTTATCGATCTCTCATGAAGAGACTATTTCGCAATTTATGACCTTTGATCCTGACAACTATGCAGGAACCGTCAATATCCAATCGATGCCGGCGACATTGCAGTGTGGTGGGCACTCAACTTTGGCCGATGGTCGATTTTTTATGTGTGGTGGTGAGAGCCTATCGATTCCTGATGCGGATGCCTTTGATCCCATCTCCGAAACCTGGAGTAGCTTACAACATATGAATCGTCCTCGCTGGTATCCACAGGCGATTATTTTAGGTGATGGACGTATTCTGGTTGCAGGGGGGATTAACTTCTCGACGGAACAACCAGAAAATACCGTCGAAATTTATGATCCGGATGCCAATACCTGGACCTTGCAGCCTGGACAAATGGCCTGGCAAGATGCTGATGAAGCTTATGTTCGTCTGCATTCCATGATGGATGGTCGTGTATTTCAGTCGAGCCAGAACAGTCAATCTTATTGGTATACCGTCGGCGGTGGTTGGACACAAGGTCCAGTGAACGCTGTGAATCGTCGTTGGTATGCACCATCCATTCGTTTGATGAGTGCGACTGAAGATAGAATTATGTTAATTGGTGGTGCGTTAGGCGTCGATGGTGGTGGAGATTCAGCCAACTGTCAAATTCTTAACGCTGCAGGGACTTCCTGGCAAACCGTTGCTTCATTAAATAACGCTCGTGGTTTTAACCAAGCCATTCTTTTACCCGATGGTCGCATTCTGACTGTAGGGGGACGAAATGGAACATCACGAAGTACTCCCGAATTGTATGATCCCGTCGCCAATACCTGGACATCAATGGCTACACATTGGCAAATCGATCCAGGAGGTGGTGAACACTTAGGTATTTGTATGACCGCAGATGGACGCGTTCTTTTGGGTGATGAAAATAAACCTGGTAAATACCAACTCTTTTCACCTCCGAATTTATTTGCAGGCACGCGTCCTGTGATTACAAGTGCACCAACGGATGCCGGCTGGGGTGGCTCTATTAATGTTGGCTATACAACTTCTAATGGTATTAGTAGTGCCTGTTTGATTCGTCCCAGTGGTTCAACGCACGGTTGGAATTCTAACCAAATTGGTGTTCCTTTAACCATTACCAATGATACAGGCTCATCATTAACATTAAGTGTACCCGCTAATAGCAATATGCTTCCTCCAGGTTATTATATGTTATACATTTTGGATAACAGCAATGTTTGGAGTGTATCTAGTTTTGTTAAAGTATCAGGTGTTGTTGCTGATACCGATCCTCCGACACCGAATCCAGCCACGTTTGCAACAGATCCGTTTGCAACAGGTCAAACATCTATCGACATGGTCGCTACGGTTGGTAATGATGCGACAGGACCGGTTGAATATTACTTTGCAACTGGAGGTGGATCTGGTTCTTTGGATAGTGGTTGGCAAACCAGCACATCTTATTCTGATACCGGATTGAGTTCAGGTGTTCAATATTGCTATACGGTTCAAATGCGTGATGCCGTGGGTACGCCTAATGTTGGTGGTGTGTCACAGCAGAAATGTGCCCAAACTCAACTACCAAATCAAATTCCACCAACACCGAACCCAATGACCTGGGCAACTGTACCGACGGCAGCTGGAACCGATACCATTAATATGGTAGCGAGCACAGCTACTGATGATCAAGGTGGAACCGTTACCTATTTCTTTGAAGAAACCACTGGTAATCCTGGTGCTGACAGTAGCATTTGGCAAACCTCAACGTCTTATAGTGACACTGGCTTACAAGGCGGTACCACGTTTTCCTATCGCGTCAAAGCGCGTGATCCGGAAGGTAACGAAACGGGTTTCTCAACGACCTTGTCGGCGAAAACAGATTTTGTCAGTGCGACATTAACACCTTATGTAGATGCTCTGCCTATTCCTCCAATCGCAACACCCACATCAGGAATAAGTGGTGGGGTGGCTTCTTATACGATTTCCATGCAGGAATTCCAGGCTCAAGTTCACAGTGAACTTCCAGCCAACTCTACCACATTGTGGGGGTATGATGGTATGGTGCCTGGTCCAACGATTGAAGCATCTGAAAACAATCAAGTTGATGTGACTTGGGTCAATGATTTGCGTGATACCAGCCAGGGCGGTAGTCCTTTGCGAACGCAACACTATCTTAGTGTAGATACCTGTACGCATGGTCCTGATATGTTTGGTGTCGCACCATACACGGTGGTTCACTTACATGGTACACACGCACAGGCACAGTTTGATGGTTATCCAGAAGATATTTTCTATCCTGGTCAATCATCGATTGTTCATCAATATCCAAACTTACAAAATGATGGTACCCTCTGGTATCACGATCATGGTTTGGGAATAACTCGCTTAAACGTTTACATGGGATTGGCTGGTTTCTATATTCTTCGTGATCCAGCTCATACCTCTCTAAACTTACCTAGCGGTGAATTTGAAGTGCCTCTGATGATGATGGACCGTACGATCAATGTGGATGGTTCTTTGGTCTATCCAGATGAGTGGCAACCACAATTCTTTGGTGATAAGATGTTGGTCAACGGTAAAGTCTGGCCTTTCATGAATGTGAAAAAAGGTAAATACCGTTTCCGCATGTTGAATGCAAGTGGATCTCGAGTACTTCGATTATCACTATCGAATGGTCATACATTCCATCAAATCGGTAGCGATGGTGGTTTGTTAGCAGCTCCTGTTGCTATGACCTCATTAACGTTAGGTAATGCGGAACGTGCCGATGTCGTGATCGATTTCTCTAGTTTCCCGACCGGAACAGAAATTGAACTGACCAACGATGCGGAAGCACCATTCCCAGGTACACCTGGTGTGGGTGTGATTCCGCAAGTCATGAAATTCATCGTGACAGCTGATACGGGTCATACTGCAGCTTTGCCATCAACTTTAGATACGTTGATTCCGATTCCAGAAGCTTCTGCATCGATTACCCGTGAGTTGCGTCTGCAGCAGGATACTAATCCAAGTTGTAGCAACAGTACGATTTTTACGATTAATGGTTTGATGTGGAACGATATCACCGAACAGCCAATTCTTGGTGACACAGAAATTTGGAATTTTGTTAATACCACCGGAATGGTTCACCCGATGCACATGCACTTGGTGATGTTCCAGGTTCTTGACAGGCAAGCATTCTCAATTGTAGATAATGTCGTTGTGCCGCAAGGTTCACCAACGACCTTTGATCTGAACACCACCGGTTTTAAAGATACCGTCATGGTGATGCCAGGTGAGATGGTTCGTGTTATTGCGACCTTTACCGACTACTTAGGTAAGTTCCCATATCACTGTCATAACATCGAACATGAAGATCATGAAATGATGCGTCAGTTTGAAGTGATTCCAGCACCGGATACACAAGCACCAACACCTGATCCTGCGACTTGGGCTACAGCTCCAGCACCACAAGGTGATCGAGTGATTGTGATGACAGCAACGACGGGTACGGATAATACGTCAGGGGTTCAGTATTTCTTTGAAGAAACCACTGGCAATCCTGGTGGAACAAATAGCGGTTGGATCTTTAGTCCAACGTACTATGATTTTGATCTACAGCCGAACACGCTGTATTCCTATCGTGTGAAAATGCGTGACACGTCATCAAATTTAAATGAAACACAATACTCAGGAGTTCTATCCGCAACCACCGGTGCATCTGATGGCAATATTGATATTGCTGCAGGTCCTGCACTTGCTTTTACTCCTGCAAATATTGCGATTAATGTGGGCGAAACCGTTGAATGGACTTTCCAGTCAGGTGGTCATAATGTCATGGCAGGTGTTCCTGGTGTACATACTGGATACTTCCGATCTGTGCCTCCAGGTAACAATGATGTCACCAACCCAATTGGTGCTACCTTCCTGGTGACGTTTGATCAAGCCTTCCTGAGTGCGAATCCAGGCGATGGCGGTGCATCTAATGTTTATAATTATCACTGTCATCCACACGGTGCAACGGCCGGTATGACCGGTACGATTACCGTGAATGGTGGTGCAACAAGTTCGATTAAATTAGAAACCGGTGTGGTCAGCGGTGTTAGTAGCGGTTGGACCACTGTAAATTTGGGTAGCAGTTATAACTCTATGGTCGTCGTTACCACACCGAACTATTCTAATACATCTTCTCCGGCTCATGTACGTATCCAGAATGCAACTGGCAATAGCTTCCAGGTGCGTGTTGATCCAGCTGGTCCTACGGCTGTCAGCAACATTGATGTTTACTACATGGTTGTAGAAGAAGGTACCTACACCCAAGCTCAAGATGGTGTGACCATGGAAGCGGTGAAATACAATTCGACCCTGACGGATAATAATAACTCATGGGTCGGTGAAACGCGTACCTATGCGAATACCTATACGTCTCCGGTTGTTTTTGGTCAAGTGATGACTTACAACGATCCTGGTCATGTGACTTTCTGGTGTCAAGGTAGCTCGCGTCAGAATCCTCCTTCAGCGTCTGCATTGAAGACCGGTAAAACGGTTAACGAAGATCCTGACAATGCTCATGGTAATGAAGTCATCGGTTACATTGTGATCGAATCAGGTAGTGGTGCACTTGACGGTGTTAACTACGTTGCTGGATTGGGTGCGGATACCATTCGTGGTGTGACCAATGCTCCACCATATAGCTATAGTATCAGTGGTTTAACCAATGCTTCTAAAGGTATTGCATCGCTGAGTGCGATGGATGGTGGTAACGGTGGTTGGGCAATCTTCTATGGCGCTAATCCCGTTTCATCTGGTGCGATCAATTTGGCAATTGATGAAGATCAAATAAATGACACCGAACGTGCACACACCACGGAACAGGTCGCTTACATCGTCTTTGAAGATGGTAGCGGCGGTGGTGACACCGTACCTCCAAGTGTACCGACGAATTTGGCATCACCTGCTCAATCGGATACGACGATTGACTTGGCCTGGACCGCATCAACAGACAACGTGGGTGTGACTGGCTATGATATTCGTGTCGATGGCGGAAGCTCAATTGGTGTGGGGGCAGTGACCTCACATACCCTAACCGGTTTAACGGCTAGTACCTCTTACTCGATTGACATTCGCGCGAAAGATGCAGCAGGAAATACCTCTGCTTACAGTAGTGCCATTAATGTTTCAACGCAAGCAGCAGCTGATACAACACCGCCGAATCCTGATCCTGCAGTGATTCAGTCGATTGTTGTAGATAGCGATACGCAAATTACCGTGACCGCTCAAACGGGAACCGATCCATCTGGTCCTGTTGAATATTCATTTGTTGTAACGTCAAGTGGTTCGGGTGGTTCGAATAGTGGATGGCAGGCATCAAACCCTGTTCATATAGATGTCGGTTTAGACCCCGGTACTGAGTATTGCTATACCGTTCAAATGCGTGATTCGGCTGGAGCTCAGAATACAGGTACTGCTTCTGGTCAATCTTGTGCCACAACAACAGGTGGCGGAGGTGGTTGTACCGTTCCAGATGTTTGTGGACTGACCCAAGCAGCTGCTGAATCAGCGATTACATCCGCTGGATTGACATTTACAACGGTAACCTCTGCAAGTGACCTTGTCTTGTCTGGTAAAGTTGCAACGGCGTCACCGAATAGTGGTGCATCCGTGTCTTGTGGCAGTAATGTAACAATCACTGTTTCAACGGGACCAACCCAATCCTATAACCATACTTGGGTTTCTGGATGGGGTGACTTAAACATCAACTGCTGTTGGTCCAATGATTGGTTCCCAGATGATGGTGCATTGTTTGGTGTATTCCAACCACCATTCCCACAACCGGATGATACATTACCGGTTACTGGTGGCAATAGTTTGTTGATCAATGTGCCAAACACAACAGCAAAAACACGCAGCGGTGGTGATCCATTTGGTCAAACCGGTGTGGCTGTGGGTGAAACTTATTGGCGTCTTCCACAAACGCAAGCTGAATCCAATGCGGAAACAGCCCCTTGGTTCAATATCTCTGCGGATGAATCATCAGCTGGTCAGTTTAATGGTGGTCAAGTATCCATTAATATTACGAGTGTAACGTCTCCATCTGGTTCTGGTACTGTTGGGTATTACACGAATCCGTCTACCTTTACCATGGCCTTTACTGAAGGTGTTGGTCAAACAGTTGGTTCATTCTTTATCTTAACAGGTGAAGCAAATACAGAAAATTATGGCAGCTTTACCTTTAGTGAACCTGGACTGTGGACCGTACAGATTACCATTGGTAATCGAACTGGTGGTGGTGCCGATTTTGTGACCGACTTGAAGTTCCTGGTTGAAGCCAATAGCTGTGGTGGTGGATCGCCTCCAGGTGATACAACTCCGCCAAGTGTGCCAACCAATTTGGCCTCGCCTGCTCAAACGCAGACGACGATTGACTTAACCTGGACGGCATCGACAGATAATGTGGGTGTAACCGGTTATGATATTCGCATCGATGGTGGTAGTCCTATCAGTGTGGGTGCTGTGACATCGCATACCTTAACCGGCTTAACCGCAGGTACAAGTTATGCGATAGATATCCGTGCAAAAGATGCCGCGGGCAATAACTCTGCTTACAGCAGTGCGGTTAATGTCTCAACGCAAGCAGCATCAGATACGACACCTCCGAGTGTGCCAACCAATTTAGCCTCACCATCTCAAACGCAGACGACGATTGACTTAACCTGGACGGCATCGACAGATAATGTGGGTGTGACCGGTTATGATATTCGTGTGGATGGTGGTAGTCCTATCAGTGTAGGTGCCGTGACATCACATACCTTAACCGGCTTAACCGCAGGTACAAGTTATGCGATAGATATTCGTGCGAAAGATGCAGCGGGTAATAATTCTGCTTACAGCAGTGCAATTAATGTCTCAACGCAAGCTGCTGCGGATACGTCACCTCCGACGCCGAATCCCGCGACCTTCGCTTCGAATCCGGCTTCGACAGGTACCTCGTCGATTAGTATGACCGCGACGACGGGTAGTGACGCCACCGGGCCAGTTGAGTATTTCTTCACAGAAACCACCGGCAGACCTGGCGGAAGTAGTAGCATTTGGCAGACGTCGACGAGTTACACGGATACCTTGCTATCACCCAACACGGAATATTGCTATACCGTGACGATGCGTGATTCAGTGGGAACGCCTAATGTCGGATCTGCATCTGCAGCATTATGTGCGACAACCGATCCATTGCCGGATACCACTCCACCGAGTGTGCCGACCAATTTGGCATCACCTGCTCAAACGGAGACGACGATTGATTTAACCTGGACAGCATCGACAGATAATGTAGGTGTGACGGGTTATGATATTCGTGTGGATGGTGGTAGTCCTATCAGTGTGGGTGCCGTCACATCGCATACTTTAACCGGCTTAACCGCAGGTACCAGTTATGCGATTGATATCCGTGCGAAAGATGCCGCGGGCAATAACTCTGCTTACAGCAGTGCGATTAATGTCTCGACGCAAGCAAGCAGCGGTTGTGGTACTGGTCAGCCTTACACTAACTTTGTGGGTGCCGGTAACGCACAAAATGTTGTCGCAACGGCCAGCAGTAATGATGGTTCTGCTAATGCAACGCAGACGATCAATGGCTCAGGTTTGTCAGGCAATACTCATGATGATGAGTGGGGTAATACTTGGACCTCTGATGGTGACAATGGTAATCCTAATGCACCAAATCCAAACCCAGCTCGTGGAAATACTAACTGGATTTCTTATGACTTAGGTCATAGCTATAAGTTGGGTCAAATGCAGGTTTGGAATGGTAGTGAGATTGCTTCTCGTGGTTTGAATTTGGTTTCAGTTGATTATTCAACCGATGGAACGAATTGGACCACCATTGCTAATAATGTGAACTGGCCTCAAGCATCCAGTACCAACAATGGATTTAACGGTCCAGACTTTGCGGGTGTTTGTGCTCGATATGTTGTGATTACCGTTCATAGTAATCATGGCAATGGCTTTGCTAATCAGTTAGCTGAGGTCAAGTTTAATATTGTTCCATAACGTTTAAACATACTTTTTTAGTTGCAGGGCCCTGGGGATCCGGGGCTCTGCATTTTTTATAAAATTAAGTGTCATGATAATGAAGATTAACAAAGTGTTACTAACAGAAAGGAGATACCTATTGGGCAATCTGTTTTAGATAAGTGGTAAGCAACTAGGATATAAGAATCGATTAGTGTGTATGTTGATTGATTTTGGCAAGGTTACAATTACTTACCCTTTCATTACGAAAAGTAATCTTCCTTTACTTGAATCCTACCATGCTCCTTGATGGTCGATGGGGCATACTTTTTCACTTATGACTAATGCTCAGAAGCTACCTAGCAAGACAACAATGTATAAGTGCGTTTTTTGAAGTGGTGTAAATATAATTTCAAGTTAACAAGGAATTGTGAGTATGAAAAGTAAAGTGACTATGAAGAAAACTATTTTATTATTATTAATGAGTCTATGTCTACAGGCAAATGACTTATTGGCTCAAGGCTCATGGACGACATCGGTTCGCACAGGTGTTGAAGCGATCCATATGGGCTTGTTACCTCCAGCGGGTAGCAATCCTGCTCGTGTGATTGTTTATTCCTATCGGGATCCATTTGCCAGTCCTTCTGAAGGACCCTATCCCGCAGGGATTTTTAATCCGAATAGTCCTCTAAGTGGTATTATTCGAACAACAACCGATAGTCATTTTTGTGGTGGTCACACGATGATGGCTGATGGTCGATTTTTTATGATTGATGGCGAAACCGCTAATTCAGAGGGGAGCCCAGCCGGTGGTGGAGACATTAATATGTATAATCCTGCAACTGATACATGGGAAAATGGTGGCAAGATGGCTTCCAGTAGTATTCGATGGTATCCATCAACCATTTTGTTGGGGAATGGTAAGCTGGTTACTTTCGGTGGAACAACGCACGGTGGTGGTGATTTAGCTAGCTTTGTCAATGGTGATCGGTCACTTGAAGTCTTTGATCCAGCCACTAATACATCAACTTGCATTAGTGGTTGTTCAAATCTGATGCCTTATCAAGATGCCAATGCCTATCCGCGTGTATTTTTGTTAGATGATAATTCAACGACGAATGTTTTTAAAATTCTTATGACGGGTGCGGATGCAGATTCCTACATCTTTACCATTAATACCGATACCAACACAGGCTCTGTTATTACAGGACCACAAGATGGTCAGGCACCGGGTAGTGGTAATGGCAAAGGGCGCGCGCAAGGAACTTATGCTCGTCTTGATGATGGAAGTATTCTTGCTTTGGGTGGTACTGCTCCTAATTCGGAAGAAGGTGGGGCGAATACCGTTTCCAGAATGTTGAATCCCGAATCTAGCTCACGTAGTTGGAGCAACGCAACGAATATGAGCTTTGGCCGAATGAATACATTATGTCAATTAATGGCAGATGGTCAGTTATTAGCATTTGGTGGTGATGTTTCCGGTACAAGTCAATATACACCTGAAATGTTTAATCCTGTTTCTAATACCTGGACAAGTATGGCGATGATGAATGGTAGCGGAACGGATACCGAAGGACGAAACTATCATACATCGGCTGTTTTATTGCCAGATGGTCGTCTTTGTGTTTCTGGTGGCGAAGGTATTGATAACCCACGTACGGCTGGTGGAACGCTGGGGGTTGGTGGTGAAACAGATTTAACAACCTTTTATTCACCTCCTTATTTAAGTACGGCAACCGCGCGTCCTGTTATTACAAGTGCACCATCAACGGCAAATTATAATCAAAGTATTGCGATTAATTATGATGCAACGAAAGGACCTGTCACTATGGTGAAGTTGCGTCGTACGGGGACATCCACTCACAGTTTTGCGTATGACATGAGAGGCCATACCCTGTTTACGGGTAGTGATAGTGATGGCACTGTGAATGTGACAATTCCAAATAATAGTAATCAAGTAATTCCAGGGTATTATTTACTTTTTATATTTAGAGATTCAGGAAATGTAAAAGTTCCATCTGTTGCAACATGGATCAAAATTGATGGCAGTTCGACTCCTGGTGATACGAATCCTCCTAGTCAACCTACTATTCAGTCCGTGGTTGCTGATAGTTCGACACAAATTACTGTGACATCCACGATATCAACGGATGCCGAAGGCAGCAATCCTGTAGAGTATCAATTCGAGGAAACAAGTAATAACACCGGTGGAACTGATAGTGATTGGCAACCTTCAACCATTTATGTTGATGCTAGCTTAAACACTAACACGCAATATTGTTATAAGGTACGTGCCCGTGACGCAGCGGGAACGCCGAATGAAACAGGTTATTCTTCAGTAAACGGTGTTTGTACATTTACTCTTTCGGTCGATACCACTTCTCCTGCAGCTCCAGTTTGGGCAACCAATGGGCAACCAACGGCAGTAGGCGATACCATGATTACTATGCAAGTCGATGCTGTGTCAGATCCTTCTACTCCAGTGATGTATTCATTTGAAGAAACTTCGGGTAATAATGGACCTAATAGTGGCTGGCAAGTGTCACCTAGTTTTGTTGCTTCTGGTTTGAACGCAGCAACTACATACACGTATCAAGTGCGTGCACGTGATGGAGCTGCTATACCGAATGTCGGTAGCTATTCATCAGCATTATCTGCGATGACGGCTATTGAAGATAACAATATTGAAATTACTGTTGGGCTAAATGGTACTAACAGTTTTACTCCTGCTAATGTGACTTTAAATGTTGGTCAAACAGTGGATTGGAATTTTGTTTCAAATGGTCATAATGTTTGGTCCGGGTTGTCTGGTGCACATACGGTGTTATTGGGTGATCCAGCATGGACAGGATTACCGGGCGGTGGCACGATGTTGTTTAATTCATCATCTGCTCCACCGACAACCAATCCTGCTGGATTTGAGTATTCGGTTACATTCGACCAGAACTTTTTGGACAACTCAACCGGAGATGCTGGTGCCACCAATCAGTACAATTATCATTGTCATGTCCATGGTAGTGGTTCTCCGAACTTGATGTTTGGTACGATCACCATTAATGGTGGTAATGATGTAAAAGCTCCGATTCCAAATCCGATGACCTTTGCTATGCCTCCGAATGCTACGAGCAGTAGTGCGATTACCATGACAGCTACTACGGCATTGGATGGACAAAGTCCTCCGGTGCAATATAACTTTGTGAATACTTCCTCAACGGGAACGGGCGGTAGCAGCTCTGGCTGGCAAAACTCAGCGACCTTTACAGATGTCGGATTGGAAGCTGGTAAAAACTATTGCTATACGGTACAAGCGCGTGATTTCGCAGGTGCAGGTAGCACGATGAATTCGGGAGTAGCATCTTCTGCGGTTTGTGCAGATACCCAAAACGCTCCAACGTGCGGTAGTGGACAACCATTTAGTGATTACCTGGGTGCCGGTCATACGACGGGCATTACAGTAACGCAGAGTAGTGTGGATGAAACCGCAACAGGTGTAAAAACCATTGATGGTAGCGGTTTATCTGGTAACAATCACGGTGGTACCTGGAATCATTCATGGCAAAGTCCCAGTGCGTCTGCGAATCCAAATTCTACTCGTGGGACGACTCACTGGATACGTTACGATTTTGGTCATCTTTACACATTAGGTGTGATGCAGGCCTGGAATCATAGTGAAAGCGGTGTCACGACGCGTGGTTTACAAAGCGTTAGCATTGATTACTCACAAGATGGCACCAACTGGACACAATTGGGTTCAGGGCCATTTACTTTCCCACAAGCCTCTGACTCAGGAGCTAATAATGGATTTAATGCAGCTGATTTCGGTGGTGTCTGTGCTCGCTATGTCATTCTGACGAGTAATACAAATTATAGTAATGGGTTTGCACATGCATTAGCAGAAGTTAAATTTAATATAGTTTCTTCCGGTCCTACACAATGTACTGTTCCAAATGTAGTCGGTCAAGCTCAGGCGACGGCTCAAACGAATATCACTAATGCGAACTTGACAGTGGGTACCGTAACCAACCAGAGTAGTTCAACGGTTGCAGCTGGTAACGTGATTAGTACGAGTCCTGCGGCAAGTTCTTCAGTGACTTGTGGCAGTGCGGTGAATATCGTTGTTTCGACAGGCCCAGCCTTGTGTACCGTTCCAAATGTAGTTGGTCAAGCTCAGGCGACAGCTCAAACGAATATCACTAATGCTAATTTGACAGTGGGTACCGTAACCAACCAGAGTAGTTCAACGGTTGCAGTTGGTAACGTGATTAGCACGAGTCCCGCGGCAAGTACTTCTGTAACTTGTGGCAGTGCGGTGAATATCTTTGTTTCGACCGGTCCAGCCTTGTGTACCGTTCCAAATGTCGTTGGTCAAGCTCAGGCGACAGCTCAAACGAATATCACTAATGCTAATTTGACAGTGGGTACCGTAACCAACCAGAGTAGTTCAACGGTTGCAGCTGGTAACGTGATTAGCACGAGTCCCGCGGCAAGTACTTCTGTAACTTGTGGCAGTGCGGTGAATATCTTTGTTTCGACCGGTCCTGCCTTATGTACTGTTCCAAATGTCGTCGGTCAAGCGCAAGCAACGGCTCAAACAAATATCACAAACGCGAACTTGACAGTGGGTACCGTAACCAACCAGAGTAGTTCGACGGTTGCAGCTGGTAATGTGATTAGCACGAGTCCCGCGGCAAGTTCTTCAGTGACTTGTGGTAGTGCGGTGAATATTTTTGTTTCGACAGGCCCAGGTGGTGGTACCGGCCCCATTACGATTACCAATCACAGTTTTGAACAGCCTGGTACAGGTAGTGAAGTTACAAACTTTGGTAATATCCCTGGTTGGAATGGCCCAACAAGTGGTGAATCCGGTATCAGTAATGGTGATGGCGGTACCAATGGTAGCTGGTCCATGTTCCTTTGTAACTGTGATAGCTTTGCTACACAAACCACCAGTCATACGATTGCGGCCGGTACCTATCAGGTTCAGGTTGATGCCAAAGAAGAAGGGACTCTGCAGGTTGAACTCTTCCATGGCAGTACCATATTAGGATCTCAAAGCTTTGCAATTAGTTCAGATAGTTTTTCAACGAAGAGTTTTAACGTGATTGTATCAGGAAGTAATCCTGGTATAGGTCAAACACTGGGCATTCGTCTGCAGAATTCAGCTTCAGGTGAAAGCTGGACTGTTGTGGATAACGTTCGTGTGACTAAGACGAATTAGTTTATAAAAAATAAAGTTATACACACTTTCTTAATTGGCAGAGTCCTGTTTTTGCAGGGCTTTGCCAATGCATAAAAAGAAAGTTAAAAATTTAATTAATCATTTAGGTTTTTTGTGCTCTGTCAGGACACACTAGTTTTTTCCTGGCAGAGCAACTTATACAACTTGGAGAACTGGAGAAAACGAATTTGTCAATCTATATAAAAATAGTGTGTATAGGTCGAAATAATTCAACTCCTTCAAGATAAAAATGATAGAGAAATAAACAACGGAATAATGTGTGTGTGTTGTTTATGTTAATTTGGTACCCCTTGATGTTAATCGTAGCATCAAGATCCTTATCTTGATTGGTCCCTGTAACAATCAGGAGTTTGGAGAAAATGAAATTACAGGACATGGAGAAACATTATGAAAAAGTATTTTTTGTTGCTGTGTGCTTCAATATTTACTTTGAGCACAGCAAACCTCGCGCTAGCCGAAGATGCCTTTCCGCCTAGTTATAAATGTAGTGACCGGGCCTATCGTGTTATCTGGGATTTTGATGATGAAGATGGTATTTTTGGCACAGAAACGATTCAAGGGCCTTTAGCTTCAGATGTTCAAGAAGCGGCTTTAGGATCTGAATGTTGTTTTACCGCGGAAGACGATTTCTTTGGTGAATCGAATGCAACGATTGGTTCACGTACAGGTGTGGTCGTGGATACCTCGAATGGTGGTGATGAAGGTTTAAGTCACGGTCGTTTGGTCTCTACCAACCTGGCAAAAACAGGTGAGAACGTTGCCTATCAAGTACAAATTACCTTTAATGGCACGGAAGCAGATTTAGGGCTTGTTATTATGGAAGCGCTTAGTGGTGCTGTTCCAGAAACACCAACCCCTATTACCGGTTGTGCTGGTTCTTCAAATGATCCGGAAGAAGAACCTTCATTGACAACTGTAGGAACGGCTGATCATGGAGATGGGTTTATCACCGTTGCTTATGAATTGGTGACGAATGGTGATGATTTAACCAATTGCACTAATTTACATCTGGCATTTGAAGGCATGACGAATGGTATCGTGATTGATCAAATTACCATCGATGTGGCCTATTTTACGGGTGAAACATTGCCAGATGGTGGTTCATGTTTTCCACCTGTTTTATCTGAAGGTGAAGTTTCATTGAGTGAAAATGATGTTTTAACCACCGGTGCATTCACCGTTGTTATGGATACCTCTACCGAAGCTCAAGCGAATCCAGGTAGTGCTGTTGTTACTGTAACGATCGACCCAAATTCTGGGGACCCAACAACAACTAGCTTAACCGATTATTCATTAGCAACCGCATTAGGTGTATCAGCTGCAGGTGTACCCGTGACACTGACGTTTGATGTGGGTAACTGGCATATTCCGCAAACAGTAACGGTGACAGCGATCGATGATGCTGTTCTTGAACCTAATATCATTTGTGTGGAATCGTTTGGTGTTGGGTTTTCTGTCTCTTTGAGTGAGCCCAATGAAAATCCTTCATTGGATGGAAGTGTCTCTCGATCCAGTGGCGAATTGATTTCTATTCTGGATAACGAAGCAGGTTGTGTGATCATTGAAGAATCTTCCATTCAAGTAAATGAATTAGATCCTAATGAACCAAATAGCTGTGGTGTCATTTCATATTCGTTATCACGTTCACCTGCAACACCTGTGATTGTTACAGCTGAATCTGAAGATACAACGATTACATTTTCACCATCTACATTAACCTTTGACAACACCGATTGGGCAGATCCTCAAGAGATTGTTGTTAAAGCGGTTCCTGATGATGAATTTGTAGGTGGTGAACCTGGATTAACAGCAGCGATCTCATCGAGTTCAAATGGTGAATCTGGTGATCTTAGTTTCTTTAATCCAATTGAGGGTGTCACCGTCACGATTATTCAGGACGAATGTGGAGAACTTCCATTCTTGTCTAAAGATTTAAATGAAGATTGTTTTGTTAACTTATTGGATTTTTCAATTTTTAGTACTCAGTGGTTTCAATGTACAGAACCTGATTCAGCAAATTGTCCAAACTAATTTCATTTTTATTTAAATAATAATGAAGAATTAAAATGTCATAATCTCATCCATGTTCGGCAAAGCTGAACAGGTGAGAGGAGAAAATATAAATTGGAGATACATAACATGAAAAAAATGACAATATTTTTAGGTCTGGCATTATTGTTTGTCAGCCCGATGTATGCAAACGATGACTTCGCTCCATTTTGGCGAGGCAGTGCTGGTACAGCGAAAGTTGTATTTGATTTTAGTGATCCTAACACGTTTAACGATGGTGACGTTGATCCAACAAGTCCTGATTTCGCATTGATCGAAACCGCTACGGCTCAAGCTGGGCAGGAATTTGGAACAGATGCTTGCTCTGTTGTCGGACCACCTGCACGGGCTGGTGTATTAGTTGCCTCAGAAGTTCGTGCACTTGTTACGAATCTAGCGGCAGAAGGTGAAACGGTTGTTGTCCGAGTTCAAATTACATCTACGGCTGCAGAACTACCTTTTACTGGTATTGAATCAGCAAATTCAACGTTTGATCAGCCTGATTTTGAATTGTGTGAAGGCGCAGAAGATTTACAATTAGAACCTGTCGGACCAGCTGTTGATCATGGCGATGGTTATTCAACCTCTGCCATCGAAGCTGTACTACCTGCAGGTGCGGGATGTGGACTGATTCAGGTCTTTTTTGAAGGATTTGAAGAAGGTACCTGTGTAGATGAAATCATTATTGATATTCAACATAGTACAAACCCTGGTCAAATAGCGGTTGCTACAGCCACGCCTGCAAGTGTTCAAGTTCAAGAATTTCAAGGTGGTAGCGGTATAACCCAGGACATGGTTATTGCATTAGATCCTAATGTTGGTAGCGTATCAGCTTCTGGATCTGTTGTGGTTACCTTAGATCCGAATACAACACAAGTGACATTAAATGGTGTTTCATCATTAAAATTAACATTTACAGATACCGACTGGACAACACCTCAAACTGTCACCGTTGCTGGTGTAGAAGATACGAATTTTGAAGCATGTGTTTCATCTTTTGTTTTTCAGGCTGCCGTTGAATCCTCATCGGATGCACATTTTGATCAAGGAGCAGCACAAGTACCATTACAAATTGATCTCATCGATGAAGATAATGGATGTGTCTTTGTGGAAGCTGAAGATACGGAATTAAATGAGTTGCTTTCTGAAGCAGATACAGGCTCGTTGGTTTACTCACTTAATCGTGCTCCAAGTTCAGGATCTGTTTTCATTGCTGTTGATGATAGTTTTGAAGATCCTAACAGCCCATACTTTAAAGCAGATCCAAACGTATTAACGTTTACGACCAGTAACTGGGCCATTCCTCAGACCGTGACATTAAATCCTCAGCAAGATGATGAGCTTCGTGGCACAGCGCCTGGTTCAGGCGAACCCTCTGTAACGACAGCTATATCTACTGTGTCAGTTTCAAGTCCTGGTGATAATTTCTTTGTCAATCCAGATCCAGAAACACAAGAGAATTTAAATGCCCCTGCAGCAGTGGAAATTTCTATCACCGAAGATGAATGTGGTGCACAAGAATTTGGCAGTGTTGACTTTAATCAAGATTGTTTTGTAGATATATCAGATCTATCTAGTTTTGTTGAAGAGTGGTTAGGATGTTCTACTCCTGGCTGCTAAGTTTATTATTTTAAGAATCTTTTATTTGGGATGTCGCAATAATTTTGCGACATCCTTTTTTTATATACTTTTATTTTACAAGGTATTACGGCAATCTTGACTGCGGGGTAATAAAATATTTAAAAAATTTTTTCCAATTTATTGTCTAGCTAACGAACCCTTTGTAAGTAGACTTTGTGGTCTATTAATAGTTGTTTTGTCGATTATTTTAGGCTGTGTCGTTTTAAGTTAAAACATCTACAGTGATGTTATAAATCGATAAGGATAATTCAATTTGATGTTTGATCGCTTCCATTGATTATCCTGGCAAACAAATAGGTATGACTGAAATCATTTTAATTTTAGAACAAACAATTTCTTAAATATCAACTGCAGCCAAGCAGTGCGATAGTGTGTGATGTATGTGGAAATTTTATCAACAATTCTATTTAAGTTTTGGGAGATCGGTATGACATTAAATTAGTGTTAATGTGAACTGTGTTTTTTTTATCAACATAAAAGACAAAAAGGTCTGTTTATCTTGATAGAAGCGGAAGTGGTGTTTAAAAAGTTAGAAGTGTTAGTCATTGAATTTATGAAAGGAAGTAGAGTATGAATCACTTTATAAAACAAAAGATATTTATCACTCTGTTGTTATGTTGCATGTTTATTTCAGGCAAATATGCTATGGGACAACCATCAGTTGTTGGCCAATGGGATCCCGTTCAAAATACAAGTTTGGATTTTTCGCATACCGTGCAATTGAAGTCTGAAAGAGTTCTAACGTTATCTCATAACGGTGCTCAATACATGACGTTTCATCCAAGTAATTTTAGTGGAACCGTTCAAATCAGCTCAGTTCCTAAATTTTTTATGTGTGGTGGTCATTCCACGATGGCTGATGGAAAATTCTTCCTCTGTGGTGGTGAAGATCCCACTGATGATCACAATGATGCTGGTTACTTTGATCCCGACACAGAAACTTGGCATCTTCTACCTTCAATGACTCAACATCGATGGTATCCTCAGACCATTATTCTGGGTGACGGGCGGCTTTTAATTTATGGCGGATACAATTTTAGCGCTGAAAGAAATGAAAATGTTGAAATTTATGATCCTGTTGCCAATACTTTTACTGCGTTACCTGGAAACATTCCTTGGCAGCATGAAGAATCCTATCTTCGTATCCACTCTATGATGGATGGCCGTATTTTTCAATCATCCCAGATCAATCAATCATACTGGTATACTGTCGGTGGGGGCTGGACACAAGGTCCTGTTAACGCGGTAAGTACGCGTTGGTATGCACCTTCCGTTCGCTTAATGAGTGCGACAGAAGATAGAATCATATTGATTGGTGGTGCTTCAGGGGTCGATGGTGGTTCAGGCAGTTCAAATTGTCAAATTCTAAATGCAGCTGGTACTGCATGGGATACTGTTGCTTCATTGAATCATGCTCGTGGATTTAATCAAGGTATTCTTCTACCTGATGGAAAAGTCATTACCATTGCCGGTCATAGCGGAACTGCAAAAACAACACCTGAATTGTATGATCCTGTCAATAATAACTGGACCGTGTTACCACCACATCAAGGTAGCTCAGGTACAGGTGATCACTTGGGTATGGTCTTGTTATATGATGGTCGTGTCCTGTATGGTTCAGATCAAACGACTGGTGGAAGCGGAACCAATTCATTTTTCCAAATTTACAATCCAGCTTATCTTTATACTGGTTCTCGCCCAACGATTGACAGTGTTCCTGCCGATGCTGGATGGGGTAGCTCAATTAATGTGGGTTACACATCAGCCAATGGCATTAGCTCAGCAGTACTTTTAAGGCCTTCCGGTTCAACCCACAGTTGGCATGCTAACCAGATTGGTGTACCTTTAACGATTACCAATGATACTGGAAGCAACTTGACATTGAGCGTACCAGCTAACAGCAACATGCTGCCTCCAGGGTATTATATGCTTTTCATTTTGGATAATAATGGAGCACCTAGTGTCTCTAAATTCGTTAGAGTCTCTGCTGCTGTTGCTGATACGACTGCTCCAACACCGAATCCAGCACAATTCTCAACAGTACCATTTGCGACTGGTCAAACCACAATCGATATGGTGGCAGATGCCGGTAGCGACGCAACACCTCCAATTGAATATCTCTTTACTCGTGATGGTGGAGCAGCTACAAGTAATTGGATTCAAACACCCTCATGGCAAGATACTGGTTTAAGTCCAGGAGTGCAATATTGCTACACTGTACAAATGCGTGATTCTGCTGGTACCCCAAACGTTGGTGGAGTATCTTTGCAAAGTTGTGCAACGACAAATTTACCAAACCAAAACCCACCCACGCCTAACCCAATGACTTGGGCAAGTGTTCCCGTCGTAAATACAGCAGGTAATCCAACATCAGAAATTACCATGCAGGCTTCTCTGGCAACCGATGATCAAGGTGGTCAGGTCCAATATTTCTTTGATGAAACCACCAGTGGTACCACATTCGATAGTGGTTGGCAAACGGGTACAACGTATACGGCAACTGGTTTAACACCTGGAACGACCTATACATTCCAAGTCAAAGCGCGTGACCCCGAACTGAATGAAACGGGGTTATCAGCTCCTGGATCTGCTAAAACGGATTGGGTGAGTGCGACCTTGACACCTTACTTGGATGCACTGCCGATTCCACCGATTGCAACACCAACCAGTGGTACAAGTGGTGGTGTCGCCAGCTATACGATTACCATGCAGGAAGTCCAGGCTCAGGTACATAGTCAACTGCCTGCAACGACCCTGTGGGGATATGATGGTATGGTCCCTGGTCCTACTATTGAAGCTTCCGAAAATAATCAAGTGGATGTTACTTGGGTCAATGACCTGCGTGATACGAGCCAAACGGGTTCACCACTTCGTTTAAATCACTATTTGAATGTTGATACCTGTACTCATGGACCGAATATTTATGGTACCGCACCTTATACAGTGGTTCACTTACATGGTACCCATGCTCAAGCACAGTTTGATGGTTATCCTGAAGATATTTTCTATCCAGGGCAATCCTCGATTGTTCACCAATATCCTAACTTACAGAATGATGGTACCCTTTGGTATCATGATCACGGTTTAGGTATAACACGTTTGAACGTTTATATGGGACTGGCTGGTTTTTATATCCTTCGTGATCCTGCTCATGCAGCATTGAACCTACCGAGTGGTGAATATGAAGTACCTTTGATGATGATGGATAGAACATTTAATGTGGATGGTTCTTTGGTGTATCCAGATCAATGGACGCCACAATTCTTTGGTGACAAAATGTTGGTTAACGGTAAAGTTTGGCCTTTCATGAATGTCAAGAAAGGTAAATACCGTTTCCGTATGTTGAATGCCAGTGGTTCTCGTGTGCTTCGATTATCATTGTCGAATGGCCATACGTTCCATCAAATTGGTAGTGATGGAGGTTTATTAGCTGCACCTGTACCGATGACACAAATTACTTTAGGTAATGCTGAACGTGGGGATGTTGTTATTGACTTCTCTAGTTTTGCAACCGGTACGGAAATCCTATTGACCAATGATGCCGAAGCACCATTCCCTGGTACACCAGGTGTAGGCGCGATTCCGCAAGTCATGAAATTTATCGTGACCGCCGATACCGGTCATACAGCCGCTTTACCTTCTACGTTAGATACTTTAGTACCCATTCCAGAAGCGTCTGCGTCGATTACACGTGAGTTGCGTTTGCAGCAGGATACGAATGCGTCTTGTAGCAATAATACCATTTTTACGATCAACGGTTTGATGTGGAATGATATTACTGAGCAGCCTATTCTTGGCGATACTGAAATCTGGAATTTTGTGAATACCACCGGTATGGTTCATCCAATGCACATGCATCTGGTGATGTTCCAAGTGCTTGACAGGCAGGCATTTTCAATTGTGGATAATGTTATTGTTCCACAAGGATCACCAACAACCTATGATTTGAATACCACAGGTTTCAAAGATACTGTGATGGTGATGCCGGGCGAGATGGTACGTGTGATTGCAACCTTTACCGATTATCTCGGTAGATTCCCTTATCACTGCCATGTTATCGAACATGAAGATCATGAAATGATGCGTCAATTCGAAGTGGTACCTGCTCCTGATACACAAGCTCCGACACCTGATCCGGCAACATGGGCAGTTAATCCAGCAGCACATACAGATACATCGATAGTGATGACCGCATCAACCGGAACGGATAATACAGCCGGTGTTCAATACATGTTTGAAAACATCACAGCAGGAACCAACAGTGGTTGGGTCTTTGATCCCGTTTACTATGATTTCAATTTACAACCTAGTACGATGTATACCTATCGAGTCAAGATGCGTGACACCTCATCTAATCTCAATGAAACAGCTTGGTCAACGACGACGCCATCTGCTACAACTTTGGCTTCAGATGGTAATATCGAAGTTAACGTAGGTGGAACCGGGATTAATTTTACACCTGCTGATCTTCAGATTAATGTGGGTGAAACCGTTGAATGGGTGTTCCAGTTCCCTGGCCATAATGTGATGGCAGGGCTGCCAGGTGTGCATACCGGTTACTTCATGTCGATTCCTATGGGCAATCCGGATGTGACCAACCCGGTTGGGCATGTGTTTACGCATACCTTTGATCAGGCCTTTTTGAGTTCAAGTCCTGGCGATGCGGGTGCTCCAAACGTTTATAATTACCATTGTCACCCACACGGCCAATCCGCGGGTATGGTAGGTACGATTACCGTCAATGGTGGTATCACGAGTACCATTAAATTGGCGAAAGGTGTTGTTTCGAATGTCAGCAGCACAGGCTGGACAACCGTGAACTTGCCTTACACTTATACCTCGATGGTGGTTGTCGCGACACCTAGTTATGATAACACTTCAGCACCGGGTCACGTACGTATCCAAAATTCAACCGGCAGCAGCTTTGATGTTCGTCTTGACGGATCAGCAGCCGCGCCAAGTGCATCTGATGTTTACTACATGGTCGTTGAAGAAGGCGTTTATACACAAGCTAGCGATGGTGTTACCATGGAAGCTGTGAAGTATAACTCGACCTTGACAGATAATAACAATTCCTGGGTTGGTGAAACGCGAGCCTATGCGAATAGCTATACGAGTCCTGTTGTTCTTGGCCAAGTGATGACTTACAACGATGCAGGGCATGTGACTTTCTGGAGTCAAGGTACTGCACGTACCAATCCTCCGATTAGCTCAGCATTGAAAACAGGTAAAACGGTTAACGAAGATCCTGACAATTCACATGCCAATGAAACGATTGGTTATATTGTGATTGAAGCAGGAAGTGGCAGCTTAGATGGCGTTGGTTATGTTGCTGCCGTCGGTGCAGATATCGTTGCAGGGGTGACCAATGCACCACCATATGCTTATAGTCTATCTGGTTTAACGAGTGCTTCAGTTGGTGTTGTTACGTTGACTGCTATGGATGGTAACAATGGTGGTTGGGCTGTTCTCTATGGCGCTAGTCCTGTATCTGCTTCAACATTGAACCTTGTTATTGATGAAGATCAACTAGGTGATACTGAACGTAGTCATACAGCTGAACAAGTCGCTTATATTGTCTTTGAAGACGCTGGCGGTGGTGGTGACACTGAGGCACCTAGTGTACCAGCTAATTTGGCATCGCCATCACAAACACAAACGACGATTGACTTAACCTGGACCGTATCGACAGACAACGTGGGTGTGACTGGTTATGATATTCGTGTCGATGGTGGAAGTCCAATTGGTGTGGGGGCCGTGACATCTCATACCTTAACCAGTTTGACGGCCAGCACGTCTTACGCGATTGATATTCGCGCGAAAGATGCAGCAGGAAATAATTCTGCCTATAGCAGTGTGATTAATGTCGCAACGGATGCAGATGCGACACCTCCGAATCCTGATCCTGCAGTGATTCAGTTGATTGTCGTGGATAGCGATACGCAAATTACAGTGACGGCTCAAACGGGAACCGATCCATCTGGTCCTGTTGAATATTCATTTGTTGTAACGTCAAGTGGTTCAGGTGGTACGAATAGTGGATGGCAGGTATCTAACCCCGTTCACGTCGATTCCGGCTTAACCCCTGGCACTGAGTATTGCTATACCGTTCAAATGCGTGATTCAGCTGGAGCTCAGAATACGGGTACCGCATCTGCTCCGTCCTGTGTGACAACCACAGGTGGCGGTGGCGGTTGCACCGTTCCAGATGTTTGTGGATTGACCCAGGCAGCTGCTGAAGCGGCGATTACATCCGCTGGTTTGACATTTACAACAGTGACGGCTGCGAATGATATGGTACTAGCTGGTAAAGTAGCAACAGTTTCACCAAATGCAGGTGATTCGGTTTCTTGTGGTAGTAATGTGATATTGACTGTTTCGACAGGCCCAACGCAATCTTACAGTCATACATGGGTATCTGGCTGGGGTGATTTGAACATTATCTGCTGCTGGGGTAATTCCTGGTATCCAGATGATGGCACCAATGCTGGTGTCTTCAATCCCCCATTCCCTGGTGGTGAATTACCAGTAACAGGTGGCAATAGTCTCTTGATTAATGTACCAAACACTACTGGTCAAGTACGCATAGCTGGCGATGCATTTGGTCAAACCGGTGTTGCAGTGGGTGAAACGTTCTGGAGATTACCTAATAACGCTACCGATGCTACAGCTGAGAGTGCACCATGGATGAATATCTCTGCGGATGAATCTTCTGCAGGTCAATTTGTCGGTGGTCAGGTCTCTATTAATATCACGTCTGTCACCTCACCTTCAGGTTCTGGTACCTGTTCTGTCTACTCGAGTCCTTCGACCTTTATCAATGCTTTCACTGAAGGTGTTGGTCAGACGGTAGGACCATACTTTATCCTGACGGGTGAAGCCAATGGCGAAAATTATAATCACTTTGCCTTCAGCGAACCTGGTCTGTGGACTGTTCAGCTTACCATAGGTAATCGATCAGGTGGCGGTGCAGATTTTGTAACTGACTTGAAATTCCTGGTTGAAGCCAATAGTTGCGGTACTGGCAGCGGTGGTGATACCACACCTCCAAGTGTACCAACCAGTTTGGCATCACCGTCTCAAACGCAAACGACGATTGACTTAACCTGGACCGCATCTACAGATAATGTGGGTGTGACCGGTTATGACATTCGTGTGGATGGTGGTAGTCCAATTAGTGTGGGTGCCGTGACGTCTCATACTTTAACCGGATTGACGGCGGGTACTTCTTACGCGATTGATATCCGTGCGAAGGATGCGGCGGGCAATAACTCTGCTTACAGCAGTGCGATTAATGTCTCAACGCAATCCGTGCCGGATACCACGCCTCCAAGTATACCAACCAATCTGGCATCACCGTCTCAAACACAAACGACGATTGATTTAACCTGGACCGCATCTACAGATAACGTCGGTGTGACTGGATATGACATTCGTGTGGATGGTGGTAGTCCAATTGGTGTGGGTGTCGTGACGTCTCATACCTTAACCGGTTTGACAGCCAGTACCTCTTACTTGATTGACATTCGTGCCAAAGATGCAGCGGGTAATAACTCTGCTTACAGTAGTACGATTAATGTTTCAACACAGTCAGGTGGTGGCGGTTGTGATGTGATTATTAGCGATGATTTCGAAGCCGGTAACTTTGGTAATTGGGTCGATGGCGGTACGGATTGTGTCTTGCATAATGGAGTTAACTCACCACAAGGTAGTTACTCGGTTGATCTGCAGGACGATACGGCAACATCACATACCCGAACCAACAACTTGAATCTATCGTCCTATCAAAATGTTCAGGTTGACTTTAGTTATAATCCGATCAGCTTTGAAGGTAGTGAAGATTTCTTCCTTGAAGTCTCAACGAATGGTGGCGGTAGTTGGATCGTTCTTAAACAGTATGTCAACGATGTTGATTTTGTAGATACCGCAGGGCCACAGACAGATTCTGTTACCTCTTCTGGTGTGAGTTTAACCAGTACGACGCAAGTTCGTTTCCGTTGCGATGCTTCAGGTAATGGTGATGATGTCTACATTGATGCCATTACGGTGTCAGGTTGCGGCAGTGGTGGCGGTGGTGGTGACACCACACCTCCAAGTGTACCAACTAATCTGGCATCACCGTCTCAAACACAAACGACGATTGATTTAACCTGGACCGCATCTACGGATAACGTCGGCGTGACCGGTTATGATATTCGTGTCGATGGCGGTAGCCCAATCGGTGTCGGAGCAGTGACATCTCATACCTTGACTGGTTTAACCGCAGGCAGCTCATACTCGATTGAAATTCGTGCCAAAGATGCTGCAGGTAATAACTCTGCTTACAGTGGTGCGATTGTTGTTTCAACGCAATCCGGTGGCGGTGGTACTGGGCCAATTACTATTACGAACTTTAGTTTCGAACAGCCAGGTACTGGTTCTGAAGTGACTAATTGGAATAACATTCCTGGTTGGAGCCTCTCTCCAGCAACGGATTCAGGTATTAGTAGCAATGATGGTGGTACCAATGGGACATGGACGGCATTCATCGCGAATGCTGATGGGTTTGTAACCCAAACCACGGGTCATACGATTTCTGCAGGAACCTACCAAGTGCAGATTGATGCTAAAGAGTCAGGAACGCTGCAAATAGAATTATTCTATGGTAGTACGACCATTGGCAGCCAGTCATTTTCAGTGAGTTCTGGGTTTACAACGAAAACACTCAACGTCACGGTGAATGGTGGTGACCCTGCGATTGGCCAAACGTTAGGTGTGCGTTTCCAGAATTCGGCATCTGGTGAAACCTGGACCGTTGTTGATAATGTACGTGTAACGAAAACCAATTAGGATTCGTTATTCATGAATTGATTATACACACTTTTTCATGGCAGGGGCCTGAGCCTTCAGGTCCTTGCCATACACAACACAATTACTTTATGTATCTGTCAATCAGATACACCACTTTGATGTGGCGGAACTCCACCCGCCACATTTTTTATTCCCACTATGATTTGCTTTTGTCAAAAACTGTGGTATAATTAAGATGTGAACTATCTGTATAATCCTTAAATAGCTCATATGCTTGAAAGGAGGTGCTGTCGAGGTAAATTAAAATCCAGAATAATCAGATCTGAAAAGATTAAGGTTACCATGTAGCGAGCAGTCTTTTTTATATTTTTATCGCCATTATTTTATATTATACCTTTCTTTTTAAGCTGCTAAACTTCATTTCTAATCCCTCTTAATCTTTTTATCATGATTCTTTTAAGTCGTAGTGTCAATCGTAGTAAACGTCTGCGCGCATAAAGGATATCAATGACAATTTTTTACCCTTGCGCAGGTGTTTGTGGAGAATGTACATCTTGTTTTTAAAGAAAGGGTGATGAAATGAATCATCAGAAAGGATTTACGGTATTTGAATTGGTTGTAGTTCTATTAGCTATTGGTTTTCTCGCATTTATATTGTTACCTATCTTTTCTCGACATGGTCATAGAGACGTGTCGAAAAGAGTTAAATGTGCAGCGAATTTACGATCTATTGGGCAATCGTTAAATATTTATGCTAATGATTACAATGATTATTTTCCAGTGGTAGGGATGCAAAATAATCATAAAGCGAGTAATTTTGGATTAGGAGGATATGGTGATGAAGATGGAGATTTAACTCAGCGGCAAAAGGCGAGAATTTACAATTTGGACAATTATCGTAATGGTCAAACATATTCGCAAACTAGTCATTTAGAAAACACCCGGGTTGGGGCAAGCTTATATCTATTGGTTAAATATCAAGATCAACCTCCATTTTTGTTTCAATGTCCCAGTGATAAAAAATATAGAGAAATGGATTTGCAGGAGGCTATTGAAATCAATCCAAATATTGAACGTTGGCAAGATTTGAATGATTTTTCAGGAAGAAGGGCACTCAGTTATTCATTTTGGGATATGTTTAATCATTCAGCAAATGTTAATGATTGGGGTAGCAGGGTCGTTGCTGCAGATATCAATCCCGCTTGCGATTCACTGAACTTCGAATTCAAAAATACTGAGGTGGGTTCAGAAAATATTATGCAACCAGGCTTAGGGCCATATATTCAGGAGTTTATACCAGAAAATATCATTTGGGATGATTCAACAGATCAGACCAAAATAGGGCATGGGAATTCCAGTAATCATCAAACAGAGATGCAAAATGTACTTTATGGCGATTCCCATGTAGAAAAGCATGAGACTCCTTTAGCTGGTGCGCAAAGCGATAATATTTATACACATTGGACTGACATTGATCCTTTACCTGAAAATCCAGATGAAACAACCAAACAACAATGGTTACTTCAAGGGCAATGGGATACAGGGAGGTTGGGAACTCCAGGTAAAAACAATCCGGCCGGTTCGAGAGATTTATATGATATATTTTTAGGTAATTAATGATGATAACTTAACCCTTTAAGATTTGCTGGACGTGGGATTTGCTATTTTGTTGTGATAGCAATGAGGGAAAAATACTAGTGTTTCGATGTTTGTTTAAGCAAATAATCGAGCATGCAGAGATTTGATTGAATGGAGGTGATGCGTGTGAACAATAACGGATAGGACTTATAATTAGGTAGATTATTTAGGTATGACTGGGCGCGGCTTTATCCACCGCGCCCTATTTTTAGTAGATTTTGGGTGGCAGCCTCAAATTGATTTATCAAGTTTGAGATGGAGAATGATGAAAACACATTAACGTTTACCTTCTTTTAGTTTCTCAGCTTTACGTTCTTCAGGCGGGCGCGTTTTCCATCGACGATGCAGCCACCAATATTGTTCAGGATCTTCTCGGATAAAATCTTCGATGGCTGAGGTATATTCCTGAGTGATCCATTTAAGTGGATTATCTTGTACTTTCCATTCGTCTGGTTTGATCATTCGATTCATGCCGATTTGAAATTTAAAACCATTCTCTAGTCGCCTACAATACCCGACAACAATTGGTGCATCAAATTGCATCGCCAGTAAGCCAATACTTTTATATGTAGCAGCTTTTTGGCCAAAGAAATCGACAAAAATATCTTTTCGGCTACCATTTTGATCAGCAACCAAACCCAGAAGTCCACTATTACTTAGCACTTCCAGCATTTTCTCTGTAGCACCTTTTTTATTGATGATGGTTTGTCCTTGTTTTTCACGCGCGCTAAGAAGGTATTTATCTATATAAGAATTATCGATAGGGCGGCCAACACTGTAATTTGCATATCCATCTGCCGCGAGCGCGTAACCTAAAGCTTCAAAATTTCCGTAGTGGCCTGTGACCATCACCATACATTGCTTTTTCTCGACATTATCAAAGAAATCTGTTAAAGAATCTCGATCAATGACAATGTAATCAAACAAATTATTCGGATGTATACGCTTGGGAATGGTAAAAACATCAAAAACCATCATCGCTAGATATTCAAAGCTGCGACGGGCCGTTGTGTCATACCATTGATCATCTTTTTCAGGATAACTTTTCTGAAGGTTTTCCAAGGCGCGTTGTCGCCCACGGCCGTAATATCGATATAGCCCGCGGCCAAGAAATCGTGCCACCCCCAAACCTGTTTTAGCTGGTAAGATTTGAATAATAAAACCAACAACGCGCATACCTAAATATTGTAAATAGGCAATGGTGCCTGTGGATTTTTTCTTACGTTTCTTATGTTTTTTTATTGTCATATCTATCGTGTTCTATCATGGTTTTTAGTTTCTTAAGGATATATATTACATAGGCTTATATCTATGTGCAACTTGTTTATCCCTCTCGAAAGGTACAGGATTTTAACGAAACTATACATCCATTGCATGTGGATTTTAATCTATTGAATTTCCCATCAGATTATTTTTGTATGAAAACAGAAATAAACAATGGTTGTAAGTGTTTGTTTTATAGTTTCTTATGAGGGTGTTTTTTTCTGAGTTGTGAGAATTCAAAAAAAACACTCTCCAATATCTCTCGTGTTGGAAACTATTCTAGCATCTAGAACGATGACAAAGATATGCTTTTGGTTGAAATTGCCGAGGAGTTTTGGAATAAGGAATGAATTATTTACAATGTTTACTCTGACAGTCTGCCAATACTGGCAAGGTTTTTAGGTAAAACACTTGTTAGTATTGGCAGACCATATATTGTTACTCGTCATTGTTAAGTCTTTTACAATATGCCATTTTGAATTATGAGATTTTTCGCAATCGATGTTTTTGAACTTTTCCTGTGGCATTCATGGGTAGTTCCTTCACAAATTCAATGAAGCGTGGATATTTATAATTTGATAATTGTTCTTTTGACCAGTTGATAATTTCCTGCTCAGAAGGTTTTGAGTTTGGATTTGGTATGATGAAGGCTTTTACTTCTTCACCATATTCGTTGCAATTAATGCCAATAACAGAGGCTAATAAAACATCTGGATGTTGCAATAATACTTTTTCAACTTCACGAGGGTATACGTTATAGCCACCTCGAATAATCATGTCTTTGGCTCTATCAACAATATAATAATAATTATCTTCATCAACTTTTGCGATGTCACCCGTATGAAACCAGCCATTTGTTAATGATTTTTCTGTTTGTTCTGGATTTTTATAATATCCTTTCATGACGCATCGGGATTTTGTCAAAAGTTCTCCAGGTTGACCAGTCGGAACATCATTCCCTTTCATGTCTACGATACGCATTTCTACACCAGGTGTTGGTTGTCCGATTGAGCCAGGTTTAGCTGGTTTATCAATATAGTTAAATGTGGCTCCCGCGCATGTTTCAGTTAAGCCATAGCCTTCATATATTTTTGTATCGAATGTTTTGCATACGGCGTCATGTAAAGGCAAAGGTAATGCGTCACCACCTGAAATCATGAATCTTAAATTTGATTGAATATTGCTTAGATCCATATCAGAAATATTTGATTTATTTAAAAGAGCCCAAAACATTGTTGGTACACCACTGAATACAGTTACGTTATAAGTATTCATCAGTTCTAAAATCTGGTTAGGGTCAAATCGCGGCACCAAAATCAGTCTGGAGCCTGCAAGAAACCCTGCGTTCATATGATGGATTTGTCCAAAAATATGGAAGAAGGGGAGTACAACGATTTCAATATCTGATTCTTTGCGTTGGGTCACGATACCGAATTGTATACTTGTATAGGTGATATTATCGTGTGTGAGTTCTGCTCCTTTGGGTTTGCCGGTTGTGCCTGATGTGTACAGTATGACCGCGGTGTCATCAGAATCCATTGAAACAGTTTCGGATGGCTCTGCATTATTCATTAATAAACTTGAAAAGGGCATGCCGAGTTCATAGGGAGCATGAAGGTCTGTAGGATCCATGTTAATTAAATAAAACTGCTTACACGTTTCAGTTTCAGCAAAGGCTCCATATCCTTCATCGGCTATTTTAAGATCAGGCATGTTTTGGAAGCAAAAGAAGGCTTTGGCTTTAGTGTCTTGCAAATAGAAAGCGATCTCGCTTTTTTTGGATAAAGGGTTAATAGGGATGATGATCGCACCGATTTTTAATACAGCTTGATAGATAATCGGGAATGCCGGAACATTTGGGCTGCATAAAAGAATCCGGTCACCTTTTTGTATATTTGCAGCTTTAAGCCCATTGGCGACTTTGTTAACCATTTGACCTAAGGCTTGATAGGTGATGTCATGTCCCATGCAAGTGAGGGCGATTTTTTCAGAAAATTGATTCGCTTGTTTTTCCAGATCAATGACGAAATTAGACATGTTTGATTCTCTTTACTTTTATTCTTGTGGTTTCCATTCGACTCTTTGAGTGGGATGTGAAATAGTGCTTGAGACATTATGGCATGATGATTCGTTTTTCTTATGTAGAAGTCTTTGTTTTACAAAAAAATGAAAAAATAAAAAATATTTTTCATGTTCATCATAATAGGCAGACTATTACCGCATTACACTCTTTACTTATGACTGTATATTTTTTGTTTGATGATTTTTTAATATCCTTAATCGTGGTATTTCAATGAGGTGCAATGGTTTAAAAACGTTCCTGTTTTTAAAAATGTTATTGCTCGATCTGAAGGGTATTGATTAAACATCATACCCGATGGCATACCATGATTAAGCCGTATATAGGGTTAATAGCCATTGTCTAAACTATTTGACAATTTTTTATGAAAAAATATTTTCCAATAAAACGTTGGGGCTTCTTGTGTAAAAAATTAAGTTGATTGCGTTTTATAAATTATGTTAGAGTTGATCATTGGTGTTATGGTTACTGTTATTTGTCACGGAGTAATAATTTTTGAGTAAGAAAGTTTTAAGTTCGTCTCCATTCAATAACTTTGTAGGATGCGAAGAGTTTGATCTAGATCATGGTTGTGCAAAAATGAAAGTCAGGGTGGAACCTCATTTGCTCAGGTCGCATGGTCTTATGCATGGGGGAGCACTTGCTACCATTTTAGATAGCTGTTTAGGTATGGCCTCAGCGAAGCTTGTACCAGAAGGGTATATCAGTTTAACCGTACAGTTGAATATTAATTTTACGCGTCCAGCAAAAGAAGGTCAGCTTGTAACCGTACAAGCTGATATTGTTCACCAGGGCAGTAAAACTGCCGTGTCGCAAGGTGCGATTTATAATGAAGAGGATCGTCTGATTGCAACGGGATCGGCTACATTGATGTTTGTACCCGCTCCCAAAGAAGCTGATCATAAGAAAACATAATTTCTATATGTTTCTATCGTTAAAAATAACTAGTGTGCTTTCATTTTTTGATGCATTGAATTTAGGTAGGAAGGTTTAATATGGCATTGAATATCAAAAGAGCCGCTGTGCTTGGGTCTGGAACCATGGGTTCAGGTATTGCAGCACATTTAGCAAATTGTGGTATTGAAACGTTGGTCTATGATATTGTACCAAAGGCGTTGACAGACCCGCAGCAAGCTCAAGGGTTAACAACGGAATCGCCTGAGTTTCGAAATTCGATTGCAGCCAATGCCATCAATGCAATGAAGAAATCTCGGTTGGCACCTTTGTATGATATCGATAACATTGAGCTGTTATCGCCAGCAAATCTTGAGGATGATTTTGATGAACTGTCGGAAGTGGATTGGATTGTCGAAGTCGTACCCGAATCACTCAAGATTAAACAACCTTTATTTGAGAAGTTGGAAGGTATACACCGTAAAGGGCAAATTGTTTCTTCCAACACCTCTGGTATTGCTTTGGATGAAATTACCAAAGGGCGTTGTCCAGAATTTTGTCAGCATGTGATGATTACACACTTTTTTAATCCACCTCGATATATGCATTTACTTGAATTGGTTCCCGGTGAACATACGGATCGAAAAATATTTTCTCAAATGTCAGAATTTGCCAGGCTTACTTTGGGTAAAGGTGTTGCGGTTGCAAAAGACACTCCTAATTTTATTGCCAATCGTGTGGGTGTCTTTGATATGTGTATTGCGGTCCAAGCAGCCGTTAAGCTTGGTTTGAAAGTTGAAGATGTCGATGCCATTATGGGTAAATTGGTAGGGCGTCCTAAAAGCGCGGTGTTTCGATTAATGGATTTGGTGGGACTTGATATCGCCGTTCATGTGAATTCAAATTTGTATGAAGCGATCCCAGAAGATCCAGACAGGGAAACATTTTCTGATAATTCCCTTTTGGAAAAAATGGTAAATAAAGGGATTCTCGGTGAAAAGTCTGGAAATGGGTTTTATCAAAAAGATAAAGATGAAAAGGGTAATCGTATTTTTAAGGCGATTGATTTTGAATCCCTGGACTATTATGAAACCCAGAAATGTGAACTCAAGATTCTCAAAGAGGCTAAGGCTCAAGATGATTTAGGGGCACGTATACGTGTCTTTATGGAATCTGAGGATAAAGTGGGTGAATATGTTTGGACTGTCATATCAAGTACGTTGTGTTATGCCGCCAATCGAGTGCCTGAAATTTCAGAGTCGATCGAGGATGTTGATAATGCCATACGTTGGGGTTTCAATTGGGAAAAAGGTCCCTTTGAACTTTGGGATGCTATTGGCGTTCCTTATATTGTCAAGCGACTTAAAAAAGAAAATCGGTCTGTTCCACCTTTAGTCCAACACTTGCTGGATCAAGGAAAAGAGTCTTTCTATTGTTTTGAAACACATCATCCGTATGTCTTTAATCCCCGGGAGATGACGCATAATTTAATTGAACGTCCTTTTGCCGAGTTGTATCTGCGTGATTGTCATCAGAACAAACAAGTGGTCAAAGCTGGTAAGATGGCATCGCTGGTTGATTTGGAAGATGGTGTGCTTTGCGTTGAATTTCATTCAAGAGCCAATAGTATTTCATCTGAAGTGATTAGCTTGATCCACGAGGCGATTGACTTGGCAGAAAGCGGGCAATTTCGTGGAGTCGTTATAGGTAATCAATCGGCTAACTTTAGTTTTGGTGCTGATCTGAAGGAAATGGCCGGGGCTGTGATGACCGGAAACTATCAAGCCATAGATGAAATCGTTAATCAATTTCAGCAAACCATGTTGCGATTAAAGTATAGTCGTGTACCCACGGTGGCTGCGATTCATGGCATGGTCCTGGGCGGTGCCTGCGAAGTGAGCATGCAGTGTGATAAAATACATGCTGCCGCTGAAACCTATATGGGACTTGTTGAAATAGGCGTTGGACTTGTACCTGCGGGAGGTGGTTGTAAAGAGTGGGCGATTCGTTGTAATCAATGGGCCAAGAATGCCGGAGATGCATCATCGTTTGCGATGGTGAACAAAGCCCTGGAACAAGTGGGCATGGCCAAGACTTCAACCAGTGCCTTCGATGCACGTAAGATCGGCTATCTGCGACCGTCTGATGCGGTTACGATGAATAAAAATGTTCTTCTCTATACCGCAAAGCATTCCGTGATTCAAATGGCCAATCAAGGGTATGTGCCACCATTAAAAGCGAATGATATTTTAGTGTTAGGTCGAGGCGGTCTAGCAGAATTTAAAGTGCGATTGAATATTTGGCGTCAAGGTCAATTCATTTCAGAATATGATGAGTTTCTTGCCAATAAGGTTGCTTATATTTTATGTGGTGGCGATGTCATGGATAACAGTGTTGTGACCGAGCAATATTTTCTTGATTTAGAACGAGAGGCGTTTGTTGCATTGCTGAAAGAACCTAAAACACTCGCACGTATTCAACATACATTAAAGACTGGAAAACCCTTGAGGAATTAAGGAGATGATACTATGCAACAAGCAGTGATTGTATCAGGTGCTCGCACCGCAGTAGGACGTTCTGGGAAAGGAACATTGCAGCATGTTCGCCCTGATGACATGGCCGCAGAAACCGTCAAAGAAATTGTTAAGCGTACACCAGGCTTGGATCCTGCTGTGATTGAAGATGTAATAATAGGAACGGCAATGCCCGAACGTGAACAAGGATTTAATCTCGCGCGCATTGTTACATTGCAGGCTGGTTTACCCGTAACAGTTCCAGCGGTGACTGTGAATCGCTTTTGTTCAACAGGCCTGCAAACCATTGCACAAGGGGCTGAACGTATCATGGCAGGGGGAGCCGATGTAGTGCTCGCAGGGGGTGTCGAGTCGATGAGTTATTTACCCTTTGATGCGAGTTTGCGTATTGCACCCAATCCACATTTAGCTGAAAAGAATCCAGACGCCTATTTAAGCATGGGGCTTACCGCAGAAAATGTGGCTGAGCAATATAAGATTACGCGTGAGCAATCAGATGATTTTTCATACGAAAGTCATCAAAAGGCCATTGTAGCGATCGATGCTGGGAAATTCAAAGATGAAATCTTTGCCTTAAAAGTTCAAAACAACAATGGCGGCGTGTTTGATACAGATGAAGGACCTCGTCGTGATACCACACTTGAGCGTTTGGCCAATTTAAAGCCTGTTTTTAAAATGGGAGGTCAGGTCACTGCTGGCAATAGTTCGCAAACCAGCGATGGTGCTGCTGCGGTGATGTTGATGAGTGATTCTAAAGCCAAAGAAATGAACTTAAAGCCGATAGCGATCTTCAAAGGATTTACAGTTACAGGTGTCGAGCCTGGCATTATGGGCATTGGTCCGGTCAAAGCGATCCCTAAATTGTTATCACGAACCAAAACAAAATTGAAAGATGTGAAAATCATTGAACTGAATGAAGCGTTTGCCTGTCAGGCGTTAGCTGTGATGAAAGAATTAGATTTACCCAAAGACAAAATTAATGTGAATGGTGGTGCCGTTGCGTTAGGTCATCCATTGGGATGTTCAGGTGCCAAGTTAACCTTGTCGTTGATTCATGAACTCAAAAGACAGGGTGGTGGGTTAGGAATTGTAACGATGTGTATCGGCGGAGGTATGGGAGCGGCCGGTTTATTTGAAGTGCCATCAGATTAATTTTGAGGAGCTATGATGACTGTTAAAAATCAACCAAAGACTGATGCGAAATCTGATGACGTGCAAGTCATTGATACCTCTGGTATGTCTAAGCAAAAAGCACAAACCATGGAAATGGTGGAGTCGGCTCGTGAAGGCCGCTGGCAAGGGGCGACCTTTGCTAAAGATATTTTTATGGGCGATCTTAAATTCAATAATATCTTTCCTTACCCAGCACAACCTAAAGAAGATCAAATTGCAGGCCAACCTTTTTTGGATGCCTTCAAGCAATTGCTTAAAGATAAAGTCGATGCGGACAAAATTGATCGCGATGGAGAAATACCCAAAGAGGTTCTCAATGAAATCGCTGAATTGGGTGCTTTTGGAATCAAGATCGATAAAAAATATGGCGGGCTTGGTTTGTCGCAAACCAATTATTTGCGTGCCGGCCAGTTGATGGGAAGTACCTGTGCCAATATTACGGCGTTGGTTTCTGCCCATCAATCCATTGGTGTGCCTCAACCGCTTATTTTATTTGGTACACCAGAACAAAAAGAAAAATATTTAACGCGTTGTGCTAAAGGTGAGATTTCTGCGTTTGCATTGACAGAGACGGATGTTGGATCTGATCCTGCGAAAGTTTCCGTGAAGGCAGAGCTCTCTGATGATAAGAGCCATTATATTGTTAATGGCGAAAAGCTATGGTGCACCAATGGTACCGTAGCCTCATTTATCATCGCGATGGTGCGAACGGAAGATAAGATGGTTAATGGCAAACCACGCCGCCAGGTTTCAGCGTTCATTATTGATATGGATACACCGGGTGTGACGGTGACCCATCGTTGCCGTTTTATGGGATTGAAGTCTTTGTACAATGCCGTGATCAAATTTGAAAAGGTTAAAGTGCCTGTTGAAAACGTCATCGACAAAGAAGGGCGTGGATTAAAGGTTGCTTTGGAAACGTTGAATACGGGGCGATTGACGATGGCCGGTTCTTGTACGGGTGCTGCGAAAGTGGCTCTGGATATTACCAAGAAATGGTCCAATGATCGTTCGCAATGGGGCTGTAATATTGGTAAGCATTCCGCGATAGCCGACAAAATCACCCGCATGGCGGCCCGAATCTTTTCGATGGAAGCGATATCATTATTGACGGCTCAGATGGTGGATCTGAAAAAAGATGATATTCGTCTGGAATCAGCCATGAGTAAAATGAAATGTACCGAAGATTGCAGTGATATCATTAATGAAACATTACAAATACGGGGCGGTCGTGGTTTTGAAACCGCGCAGTCGCTGGCAGCTCGAGGTGAAGAGCCGGTTGCTATTGAACGAATGTATCGCGATTGTCGTATCAATACCATCTTTGAAGGTTCCAGTGAGATCATGCGATTGATCATTGCTCGTGAAGCATTGGATTCGCATCTGATGGTCGCTGCGAATATGATGAATAAGAAACTCCCGTTCGGGAAACGCGTGAGCAGTTTCTTTAAAGCAATGGGCTTTTACTTAAAATGGTATCCATCTCGCTATTTTCCTGTCAGCGTTGCTAGTAAAAATCAATTACATCCAACGCTGGCCAAGCAGGTAAAAAGAGCGGCAAAGCAAAGCCGTAAGTTGTCGCGAAAGTTATTCCATACGATGGCCAAGTTTGGACCTAAGTTGGAGATGGAGCATATCATGCTCAAACGATTTGTCGATATTGGTACAGAACTCTTTTCGATTTCGGCGACCTGCAGTTATGCTCAACTGAAATATAATGAGACCTCTAATAACGAGTATATCGAATTAGCAAATATTTACTGCAATGATACATTTATCACTATCCAGGATTATTTCCACGGCATTTCTAAAAATAATGATCGGAAAAATTATAAGTTAGCCCAACGCATTCTCTCCGATGAGTTTGATTGGTTGGCTGACGGAACGATCATTCGTTAGCGATTTGCCCCATATCATATAATCATTCTGCGTATCATCAGTTGGATTGGGATGAGACCTGTTAATGAACCCCGCTTGGTTTGTCGTCAGGTCTCGTCCAACTTTCTTTTGTTTTTTCATATCTTTTGATATTCATACCCTCAACATTACTCTGACATGCTATTTAGATTCATAATATTCTAGTGTGGCAGCCTCACCCAATCATCAAATTTGTCCAAAAGCGCCTTCGGCAACGTGATCTTATGGGATATCCTCTTTCACAATTATTATACAAAAAATATGATCTCTATAAGGACAAATTTTAAGTATTTTCTTGATATTCTGAATTGTTATGTCTATTCTAATATTTTCACGGATGGCGTTATCTGATCGGGTACTCATGATCGGCAACACCTAAGGCGAGATATAAAGAAACGAATGAATCATTTGTTATTCTAACCAAAAAAACAATTGGTTGATTATCCCTAAAAATGAAACTTGAAATTAAATCTTATGATTGTGCAGATCATGATCCTATTGATGAGTGGATTCCTGATGATATTTATGAAGTTAATTTTTCGATGAATTTTACCATAGGAGAAATTGGTACAGAAGGTGGGAGTAATTTTCAAGCTCATATTATTACTCATAAAGCATTGTCTCAGGAGAAAAATAAACAAGGACGATTTATAACCTTGGAAGAATATAGTTTTGAAGCCGTGTTAAATAAAATTAATGATTTATTTAAAGATAAAGAATTTGTTTCATGGCTCGATGCAAACGCATACTTAAATAAATATATGCGTTGGGAGTATGATAATTATCGGTAAAAAAATGGCAGAAGAACAAGCCGTTGTATTCGATTGCGTTTTCGGCTTGCGGGTGAACTCTGTATTGGGTAGGAAATGGTGAAGAGGATTCTACAGACTTTGCGTGATTGGAATCACCGACGGGTCTACAAGCCTGGCCGCGTCCTCTCCCGATTCATCGCCCGCGATGTGAAACGCGAGGTCGAAGTCGTTTCGGTTGACCGTATTGGCGACGGGATTATTGTCGGTCGTGTCCGGACGACCAACGTTCTCTACATCGCCAAAGGGCTTATGGAGGAAGACGGTTTTGGTGAATTGGAAACACTTGAGATCGCTACACTGTGGAATTGGTCTGGCCATTCTTGGGGTGGTTTGTCTGACGGCACATCAATCATGAAAGACAATCAGAACTGAGCCTTGTAGGATGGACAGTTGGTAGGGTAGGCAATTCATTGCCGACGCGTAATTAAGCCAACGATGATAAACGCGTCGGTAAACCAGTTGCCGACCCGACAAAGTTGTCGTCCAGTATCATATCTTGCCCATCATATAGCGAACGAAGGAAGCGGGTTACTAACAGAACGGTCGCGGCGTAATGGTGCAGGCTTTGCCTGCCTTGTCAGCAATGTCAGTTTGTCAGAGGGGGTGAACATTGACTTGAGATATTTGTTAATTTATGAAATGAAGTTTGGAGGACTATCCAGCCATTTTCCTTACACTTTTTTGTAAATAGTTCAATCAATAAGCTTTTCAAGTCATTATGAACGAGGTATATAATGGGTTAAGTAAATTTTATTAGATTTTATAGGCATATATATCTATTGGAAGCTAGTCTTAAATAAGCAATATAATGGATAAATAACGCTTCTTAATGGCAATGACAGTTTCAAAAGGAGTTTATTATGAAAGAGTTTACAATGGTCATTCCTACCTATTGGGGCAGATCTGGAGATCAGTTAGTCGGTAGTGAGAAAATTGTTTTTGATCACCCAACCCCATTGGATAGCGAAGGGACACTGGGGCGTTTTCTTGAGAGTTTGAATATTTTTGATGATTTTCAAGGGCAAGTGGCCATGATTACGGTGGCCAATGATCCAGCGATTTCGGAGGACGTTCGTCTGCGTGTCGATGAAATTATTGCTCCCTACAAGAATAAATTCAATGTTGTGAATTTCAGTCAAAAAACGATCGAAACGCTCAAGGGTATTTGTCGAGAGAAGGGGGTTTCTGATGATGCCATTGATCTTTTAAATGTGAATAATTATGCCGCGGTGCGAAATATGTGTTCCATGGCAGGGCTATTAAATGCTTCTCCAGCGACTATTTTTATCGATGATGATGAAGTATTTATTGACAAAGACTTTCTGAATAAAGTCGATCAATTTATCGGTACAGATCATGAAGGTGATACGATTGATGCTCTGGCTGGATATTATCTTCAACCAGATACTTATCATCTAGATGAATCCAAAACCCCTGCATGGCGAAAAGCCTATTGGGATAATGCCCGGGCAATGAATGAAGCCTTTGAAAAATATGTTGATAATGAGCCCAGGATCAAACCAACCTCATTTGTCTTTGGCGGCAACATGACATTGACTCTGGATGCCATCCGTAAAGTCCCATTTGATCCGAAAATCACTCGCGGAGAAGATATGGATTTTATGATGAATCTTAAAGTCCATGGCATCACATTTTACATTGATCGAGAGCTTTCTATTAAACACCTGCCACCAGGTTCAGATCGGCCTGCTTGGAAAAAAGTACGTGAAGATATCATACGTTTTCTCTATGAGCGTAAAAAAGTTCAGGATCATGAAGAATTGAAATTGGAAGATTATGAACCCTATCCATCACGTTTTCTAGCAGATGATTTAGATGAAAGAATTATCAAAACGTGTGAACTTTTAAAAGCGGATTATGAACAAAAAGGCGAAGAAGAAAATGCTCAAGCCTGTCAGGAAAATATTGATTTGGCTAAGGAAAATCCTTTCAAAGATTTTGATACGAAAGCCTGGCTGAAAAAAGTTACCGCCGACTGGCAAGAATTAACAGCAGCTCTGGAAGGGGTAGGAATCCCTCAGGATTAATTGTTAAAAATAAGGCGTGATGGAAGAGACCATCACGCCATAGGTTAAAATTCAAATTATCAAGAATTTTTAGAGACTTGGTAGGGTGCTTCCGAGCCATGAGTTGGCAAAATCTGTGAAGTCTAAAACGTCAACAACGCAATTTGTATCAAAATCAAATTGACTAAACTCCAGAGCACCGCATTCATCTTCAGTGATGAGTATTTCAACTGCAGCAGGTGCATTCAAATTCTCTTGTGTTTCTGTATCTGGATTGATAAAGAAATTATCGCCAGGTGTTGAAACAGATACCGTGGTTACAGCCGTTGTTGCAGAAGGTTCACCTGAACCAGGATCTGTGCCGCGCAGCTCGTCATCTTGCTGAGGATTTAATGTCATGGTCTGAGGTATTGCCCAGTTGCTGTCATTAAACGTTAGAACGTTTGGATCCGCTAAAAAATATGGACTGTTTGGATCTTCAAAACTGTCAGAAACTGCAACAAAAACAGATCCTGAGATTGGGGCACGATTCAGCGAATAAACCAGCGAGCCCGAATCTGCTTCACTAAGCAATTCATTTAATTCCGTATCAGCAGCTTCAACAAATACACACCCATTGTCTTCATCGATAAGATCGATTTGTAAGGGGACTTGTGCTGCTCCTTGATCAAAATGTGCATCTGATGAGGATTCCACAGCAGCCTGAAAAACAAACGATGTAAGACATGCATCAAAATTCGTATCTTCAACACCGGCAATAGTGACGGTTTGAGGTGTGGTCCAATTAGTATCTATAAATGTTAATTTTAATTCTGTAACACCATTTAAGGTCACTTGTGTTGTGTTAGGGTCTAAGGTGACCACAACAGCACCAGGAACTGAAAGAGTACCAATATTAGGATCTAATGCAATCACCATGTCCTGGGTTATACCGGTACCACCTTGAAATTCTTGAACTTGAACACTCGCTGGTGTGGCTATTGCGACTGCCTTTTGGCCAGGGTTTGTGCTATGTTGAATATCAATGATGATTTCATCTACACAGGTACCTTCTTCGAATCCTTCAAAAAAGACCTGAATCAATTCACATCCTGCACCTGCAGTCAGCACCGCTTCGATGGCAAAGGTTGAATAACCATCGCCATGATCAACAGCAGGACCGACAAGTTCTAATTGTAAATCTTCTGCGCCTTCGCACAATTCAAAATCAGGCTGGTCAAATGTTGAATTCGCAGATTCAATGCCCGAAAAAGGTAGCTCGGCAGCATCTGTGGTGATTTGTACGCGAACCACAATACTTTCCCCTTCTGCTGCAAGATTGGTGGCAAGCACACGTACATTTTCTGCAATGGATACGCCAAAGCGTGGAGGGGGACCCACTATGCTGCATGCTTCGGTACCGAATTCCTGACCTTCTTGTACACTGGCTGTGACAGCCTCTCCAGTGACAATACTTGCATTTAGATCGAGTGAATTATCAAAGTTATAATATATTTTAGACGTACCTGGACTTCCACGCCAAATTGGTGCAAAGTCATCGTTGGCAAACATTGGTCCGGCATAGGCTAACATGGCCAGTCCACAGAATATTATCAATTTTTTCATTATATTAATCTCCAATTATAAATGTTGGTTTCAAATGGTTTTTATAGATATCCATTTGAGCAGTTGAACCCTTTTGGATCGTCTTGTTTGTTCCATAAGTTTGGTTCAAATGATGTAACATATTCATTCTCATTTTTAAATTATGTACAAATGACTTATGGGCAATTCGACACATCAGGTTCAGAGCAGTTGCCCCAATCAACACTAAAGAGTGAAAAATCTAACATATTGATTGAGCAATCCTGATTGAAGTCGTTTGGTAGAAATCCTAGTTCGCCACATTCATCTTCTATCAAAGATGCATTTACAGCAGGAACTGGATTAAATGCATTTGGATCTAATGGCGATAGATCTCCTGAAGATTGTCCTGTAACCATTGGATCCATTTCTGAAATAAATTCATCATCTTGATTTGCTTTGATGCTAACGGTTTGTGGAATTTGCCATGTGGTAGAACTAAACGTTAAGGTGTTTGGTTCAATAGTGGCTAGACCTGTGGTTTCTGTTAATGTGATAATATTATCACCACCGGCGGGTTGACGATTCAATACGTAAGTAAAAGTATCAATCGTACCATTAGGATCAATTTCATTTATTTCAACGCCATCGCCTGTATCGACAAAAACGCATCCTGTTTCATTGTCCACTACCGTGACAGATGCTTGGCTTGCAGCCGAGATATATGCTGGATTAGCAATAGAGCTATTTGGATCAATAGATTTGATGGTTATGTCTGCAATTTCTAGGCAGGGTTCTGGATCGTCATCATTTTCTGCGGTAACGGTAACGGTTTGTGGCATGTCCCAATTTAATGGTGTAAAGGTTAAGGTAATTGGCATTGCTGCACCCAGCCCTAAATTAATATCTTGTTCGCTGCCATCGCCATCACCATTATTTGGATCAACGATTAACTGGATGGGAACATTAGGATCACCTGCTGAGAGGACAACTGAAAATGTGGTTGATGTCGGTACGGTTGGATGGGCTTCAATGATATCTGTCGTTGCCGATTGATCCACGGTTATGGCCAGAACGCCTTCGGTAAGATCTGTGGCGTGAGCAATGATGCGTTCTTCGCTTAATGCCTTATCGAAAATGGCAAAATCATCAAGGGCTCCAGCAAAGAAACGGTCAGGTGTTCCACCTTCTGCAAGCCATGCACCTATCGCGGCAAGCGTAAAGCTGTCACATGTATCACCAGAAACATCTACTTCGGCTTCAGCGGCAACGCCATTAACATAAATAGCTCCCGTCATGTTGGTACCATCCACGACAATGGCAATATGAACAGGATCTTCTATGGTGCCTGGTGCTGGAATAGCAGATCCTGTGCCAATAAATGCACCTTCTCCTGCGATTTCAGTTCCACCACCTTCACCACCTAAATAGTTTAAGTGGGTACAAACGCCGTTGCTACATGCATCCGTCGAATAGAGTGATGTACAGCATCCAGCAGCAGCAGCGTCAAAAGCTGTTATAACAAATTCGATGGTGTAGTCTATTGTACACGTTTCAAGGTCTGGAACAATAACATAGGCGCCAGCTTCTGCTTCTAGTGTAACGCCATTACCGAAAAATCCTACTTCACCCAATAACGCATTGACGTAGGTACCTGAGTTGCCATTTCCAGAGGAGTCAGCTGCGATGGTTCCGCCAGTTTCTTCAAACGTATAGTAGACAAGAGGGCCATCATCTAAAATAGCCTTTCGCGGTTGTGCCTGGATCTGAGTCGCAACAGAGGCGATCAATGCTAGGCTTAAAATCACCATTAATATTTTTTTCATCATATTTCTCCATGACCTGTATTTGCATTAAATTTCTGCTCACTAGTTGTTACAGGGACCAACCAGGCAAGGACCTTGAAATTGATATCGCAAGGATTACATGAAACATAAACAGCACACACACTAATTTTTACGTACATTCATCTTTGTGTTTTTGCGATAGTCAGGCGCAATAACACATAGCAACAAAAGTGCGAACACGAACTATTGTTAGATCATGGATATTTAGAAGAGATTGAATCCAGTAGATTAAGACCAATAACACACTAATTTTTTATTGGGCGAAAACCTGGGGGGGTTCTCCGTTTCCATGTTTTTGTCAAAAATAAATTTAGGATCATTCCTTTATTAAATACTGTGCACTAGAAATGCGCACAACAAACCAGAAACTTAATTGATCATGGAATTAATATCTTAAGAGTTGAAATCTGTCGATTTTGGCCAACAACACACTAATTTTTATTGGGCAAAACATGTCAGTTTTTCTCCATGTCTCCATGCCATTATTTCTACACAATATTAGTATACCACAAAGCCTATAAAAAACAAGTCCAATTTGGATATTTCGTTGAGAGTTATTGTAATTTAATATTTGTATAAAGAGAGATTATACAGAAAGTTAACATAGGTGTGTGATGAGTTTGGAGAGGGAGCAACGTGTGTGATATAATCGTTACAATTGATACATTTACCCTTAATTATTCTCTTTCTTTAAAGAGTTTTCGTGACGTATAATCGTGAGTATTCTATTAATGATTTAACCATAGTCAGTGAGAAAAATTAAAACAGATGAAATCTTTGATAACAATGGCTTTACAGGCTGAAGCTCAACCATTAATTGAACATTGGCAACTAAAGCAGGATGTTCATTCACATGAGATTCGGGTGTATCGCCGCAATGACGTATGCTTAGCGGTGTGTGGTGTTGGTAAAGTCAAAGCCGCTGTTGCGATGACTCATCTATTAAATCAACAAGAGATTTTGGATGATGTGGTAGCATTAAACATAGGAATTGCGGGTTGTGGGGAAGATGCAAATGGATCAGGAATAACCATTGGGGATCTATTCCTCATTAATAAGATAACAGACTTTGCAACGCAGCGTGATGTTTTTCCTGATATGTTGATTAAATCGGATCTTTCTGAGATGCCTTTAATCACCTACGATAAACCTGTTGATCGATCTCATGATAATGCACCGAAGGTTGGCTTGGTGGATATGGAGGCCAGTGGATTTTTTCAAGCAGCGAGTAGCTATTTACCACCTCATCGAATCGTTACGTTAAAAATTGTTTCTGACTTTCTCGTAGAAAAATATTTTGATAAACAGTTTGTTGCAGAATTAATTAAGAATAATATTCCAGCGATAGAATTGGAATTAGAGAGATATCAGTCATTCTCATCATGTTCATTCGATATTTTAGGTGAAAAGGATCAGCATCTATTATTTCAGATAAAAACGGCTTTACGTTTAACGCATAGTCAGACAGGGGCTTTGTCTGATTGGGCGAGAGGGTACAAATTACGTGGGAATAATACACTGGACTGTTTAAACGGATTCACCAATGCATCAGTAACTAGTAAACAGGAAGGGAAGGTTCAGTTTGAACGATTGCGCAATATCCTGGCAGGGTAATTTTTCACATATTTATGTCGAGCGAGCCGCCATGAACTATGCGCTGACTGATCAGCTGCTGGATCGTTTTAAGCATTCTCAAATTGTACAGGTTGAAGATTACAAGCATATCTTTTCACGTTCCCGTCAGCACTTTCAAACACAGAAAAAATCAACCAAGCTTATCTTGGCTGTTAAGAAAGATCAGTTTTTATATGAAGGCTCCAGCCAGGTGCAAGACATGGGCCATCAGCAGATTTATTATAATAGTTTGATGTTGAACTGTCTCTATAACTGTGATTATTGTTATTTACAAGGAATGTATCCATCAGCCAATATTGTGGTATTTGTCAACCTGGAAGATTTTTTCAGTGCAACCAAAGGTGCCATCGAGCAGCGTGACGATCCATTGCAGCCACTTTATTTATGTATCTCATATGATACGGACTTACTTGCATTTGAAAAGGTTGTTCCCTATTGTGCTGGCTGGATAGAGTTTGCAAAATCTCATCCTGAGATCCTGATTGAATTACGCACTAAAAGTGGTTTGTATTCTGCTATTCAACATCTAAAACCAACAGACAATGTCATTCTAGCCTGGACATTATCGCCTGAATTGATTTATGAAAAATATGAGCATGGCACACCACCTTTATCTCAGCGAGTTAATGCTGCCAACCAAGCCATGGCTGATGGCTGGTCTGTGCGATTATGTTTTGACCCCATTTTGGCTGTGAAGGATTGGCAAAAGATCTATGACGAATTTATTCCCAGAGTCTTTGAGGATATTGATGCAGACAAAGTACTTGATGCAACGGTGGGTGTTTTTCGTATGAATCGCGGATTCTATGATCGAATCAAAAAACAGCGAGGCGATTTAGATCTGTTATTTTTTCCTTATCAAAAAGATGCCTCTGGGGTATCTTATCAAAAGCAATTACGAGAGCAGATGGCAGAATTCGTAAAATGTCGTTTGCTCAATTATATTCCCGCTGAGAAAATTGCAGTTTGGGCATAATGACGGTGACAATGGTTAAACCACTACAAATTCTAAAATATATTTTTATTAGTATCATTAGCTTACTTACTTTTTTTCTAGGTTTGATTTCCGTTACCGTAGCAATCATATTGATCGTCTATATAGGCTCACCGCAAGCCCATTCAATAAGTGAAAATATTATTATGGCAATCATGTCATTTTTTTTCACTGAAGTATTGTTAGGGTTTGGCATTGTCACAATTTTGCAAAGTATTACTCTGCTGATTGGCGATGTTAAATGGACCATTAAGTTTAAGACATTTTTATGGAAACATGTTATGAAATTTATGTTTACGATGATGGCTGTAGCTATGATTTTGGGATTGATCGCATCATCAATTAGGTAATTCTATGGAAGGTAGTAAAATGGATATCGCGATTGTGACAGGTGCCTCAAAAGGTATTGGGCTGGCAATTTGCAAAGTCTTGGTTGATTTAGGTTATAAAGTGATTGGTTTGTCAAGAGATTATAGCCATACGGAATTTAAGCATGAGCAATTTATTCAGCGTGTTTGTGATATCACCCAAACAGATGATCTGATATCTATGACCAAGTCAATTATAAAAGAATACGGTGAGGTCCGTGTGTTAGTGAATAATGCAGGTCTTGGTTATTTTGGTGGGCATGAAACCATTGTCCCGGAAAAGCTAGAGCAAATGGTTAACACCAATTTACTCGCACCAATGATTTTAACCCAACAACTTTTAGAATCTATTAAGTCAATTCAAGGGTTTATTATTAATATTGCATCCACGGCAGCTCTACATCCAGGACGAATGGGGTGTGGCTATAGTGCGACCAAGGCTGGTTTACATGCGTTCAGTGAAGCCTTATTTGATGAAGTTCGTAAAAGTGGTGTGAAGGTCGTGACCATTTATCCAGATATGACTAAGACAAACTTTTATGATCAAGTCCATTTTCAACCAGCGGATGATGAAAATTGTTATATTGAACCTGATTGTGTTGCGGATGCTCTACGGCAAATATTAAATCAGAAAGATGGTGTTGTTGTATCACAAATTGTTATTCGGCCACAACGGTTACAAATAGATTATAAAAAATTGTAATTGATATTTGTTTAATAAGGTTCTCGAGATATTTTCTTTGCGGGAGGGAATTCTTTTTGCTAAGTTTCTAGCATGTCATTAATCAAATTCTTAGTTTTAGGTAAAGATATCGGCTGGATGTTTAGTAGAACTGATAGTTGTTTAAACGGTTATTGTCAAAGTCAGAAAATAGTACAGAGCAACATTTGCAGAGCATAAAACAGAAATATCCATCAGCACAATTAAATTGGATCACAAACGCATATCCTAATACGCCATTGTTTTTTCAATCAAGACAAAAGGGTGATCGGTAGAATGGGTTTGAGAGTCTTAATGTGTGTAAATCATAAGAAAATTATTTTATTTATTGCAGTCACTTTTATAGTTCTATCTCAGGATATATTGGCGCAAAATTATCCATCCCTAAGTATTCAGGCCGTTTTTACGAATGAGCCACCTGTGATTGATGGTAAAGGTGATGAAACATGTTGGGAAAATGCACCTGTTCTTACTAACTTTATCAGCCATCGAACCAAGCAACCCATGGACGCACTTTACCAGACCAGAGTGCGATTACTGTATGATCAATCACATTTATTTGCATTGGTTGAATGTATGGATCCTGATCCCAACAGTCTTCAAGCCATCAGTCGAAAATATGATCGGAGAATGGGCGATGAAGATCATATCGAGTTGCAACTTGACCCTCTGCACAGTAAACGTAGCGGGTATGAATTTTTAGTAAACCCGTTAGGTACCCGACGGGATCTGACGCGTAATAATTTTACCGTTACATCCACTTGGGATGCTGATTGGTCTGCGTCATGCTCCGTGCAAGAAAATCGATGGATTGCTGAAATAGCTATTCCGATTGCTTGTATGAATTTTATTGCTAAGGATAATATTACTTGGGGGATTAATATTCATCGAGGTTATCGTGGCAGGCAGGAACGAAGCAGCTGGTCTTATTTTACGGTAGATACGTTTGATGTCAGGCGTTTCGGAGAGCTGCAAGGGTTAAATTTGGCCGAGACCAAAGTGCCTTTGTCGTCACAATTTGAGATATATGGATCAACCACTATTGAGACAGATTCGAAGAGCAATAAACAAGCAACCGGTGTGGACATGTCTTTACAATTAGGACCGCAATTCAATGTAACGACCACCGTTAATCCTGATTTTGGTCAAGTTGAAGCAGATGTTGATACCATTGAATTACGAGATACCGAGCGTTTTTTGCCGGAAGAGCGTCCATTTTTTCAAGAGGGTGCTGAAATTTTCAGAACACCCATTAATATTTATTTCTCGCGGCGAATTGCGGATATCGATGCCGGTGCTAAAGGGACAGCAGCTGGAAAGGATTGGTCATTTGGATTTGTAAATATCAAAGGGGAGATTAACCGAGACAATATACTCGGTGATCCAAATGAAGGTCGCGTATTGAATCCTGGAAACTTTACCGTGTTGCGATACACCAAGACGTTGTCAGATGATTTACAACTGGGAGCGATGTTGGTTAACTCCCAGCGAGACAATGGATATAATCGAACCGCTGGTATTGACTGGTTTCAACAACTTAATGAGCATACTGAATGGAAAACTCAATTGATTGCTTTATTGGATCGAGAGGAGCTTAGTTCAGACCAGATTGCTTTGATGAATCCTGAAGATCTTGGCGCACGCTCAAAAACAAGGCGTGAATATGCCATTGAATCGGAATTAAAATTTAATTACCATCCTGTATCTTTTGGAACGACCTTGCGCGATATCTCAGAAAACTTTGAGCCAGACTTAGGATTTGTTCGGAGAAATAATATTCGTGGTGCTAGGAACTTTTTTCGTCTGCGCGATGATATCAAGCATGATATTATCGAGCGATATGATTTTCGAACAGAGTTTACCTATTATGATGACAATGATAATAAAACGTCTTTGCGCGATTTTCGCCAGCGTTTTCAACTGAATTTTACCAATAAATGGGATGTTCGTCTTAGGCGAAATGATGATTACCATCGACCCTTTAAAAATGATTTAACTGAATTTTGGCTTGGGTATGATCGTGACGATAAATGGCATTCAGTTGCAGCGTCATTCACTTTTGGAGAGTTCGAAGAGTCATCGTATGAAAGCTATATGTTGAATAAACCCTTTAAGCTTAATGATAGACTAACGATGGAATTCAATGGCGTTTATCGTAATCAAGATCCGGTTGATGGTGTAGGGACAGTCTGGTTGGCCCGATGGGTGACAGAGTGTTTTCTACCAGGCAATGCCCGTTTGAAACTTACCTATGAAAATACCAATCAGGGGCGCCATAATTACGGTGCTCTATTGGAATGGCTTCCCAATAAAAATTGGGAAGTTTACCTGGTCTATACAGATTTGGAGAATGATGAGGATGCAATTGATGACAAAACCATTTTTGCTAAAATCACGAGGCGTTTTTAAGGGGATGAGGTGACGTCTTTTTAATTTAGTCATCAGTGAAAATATTAAACAAGGGGATTGGCCAGGAAGTTTATTCCGTGTTAGCCTTTATAAAAAATTATGACATAAGACTATCAGTGCCATATGTATTTAAGAAATGATTTATTTTACTTCAATAGCAACTTCATTTCGACGCATGATGGGCATTGTCCAGGGGTCGTTATAACGCCATAGCATCGTTTTTCCAATTGTTTCGATATTATTTTCTTTCAAATATTTTAACAATAGAGATTCTTTGCTTTTTACAATCGAATCAGTTGCTGTTCCAGAAAATCGAATAACCGCAATTTTTCTCGCTTCAATTTCAGAAAATGTGACATCGTTAGAATTTGGTTTGGGGGCATTTTTTGTATTATAGTTTTGAGGTAAAATAAATGACATTTCGGTTTGGTTATTGTTTGATTGTGTCATAACAGGTGTGGTCATAGAAATCTTTTGCCCTGTTTCGTTATCTCCAAATATATAACCTCCTAATGGAGGGAAAGCACTATTGTCATCCTTGGCAATCGTTGTGATTAAGGTTTGTTGATGGTATTGGCGAATTTCAAACTCATCTAATTTTTGAATGACCTTGTAAGGAGTATCAACGGCACTGCTTGAGGTATATAGTCCCCACAAAAACCAAAGTAGAAGAATAGTGCTACCTAAAATACTAAATAGCATGATGACCTTCTTTTTTAACATTATTTGACACCTTTCATTACATATACGTATCATAAGTAAGGTAGTTGGCATAAAAATGATAAAATATTATATTGATACGTACTGTTTTGGTGGGACTAGTTTACGACGACATCCTTCGTTGTCCATTTATCGAGTACACGCCTGAGATCATCCACTTTAATAGGCTTACCGAGAAAATCATTCATACCTGCTTCAAAGCATTTTTCCTGATCACTTTCATAGACATTGGCCGTTAAGGCAATGATCGGTAAATCTTTGAACCCTGCTTTACGTATTGCCTCACAGGCTTCCAAGCCATTAATATTGGGCATTTGCAGGTCCATTAAAATGATATCATATTCATTTTCAGTGACTTTTTTTAACGCTATTTCGCCATCGTTAGCGATTTCTACCTCATGGCCTAAATTGACCAGTATTTTTTTTATAAGTTTCTGGTTAATCAAATTATCTTCAGCGACAAGGATATTTGCTTTTGTGATCTGATGATCTATGTTTGGCGATTCAGTGTTACCTGTATCAGGATTTAACTCAGTATTTTCTGGAGCATTATTTAAATCATTAGGTAGGCGTATAGTGAAAAAGAAATGACTACCACGCCCAATTTGACTGTCGATTTCTAACTGACCATTAAACATTTCAACAATTTTTGAAGATATGGTTAATCCTAAGCCGGTACCACCATATTTGCGTGTTGTACTACCATCCGCTTGGGAAAATTCTTCAAAGATTTTTTTCTGTTGACTTGGTTCAATACCTATACCTGTGTCAATGACGACGAATTTCACAACGGATTCATAATGGTCGCTGCGAATATTTTCGATGCTCAAGATAATTTGACCATTCTCCGTAAATTTGGCCGCATTACCTAGCAGGTTGATAAGTACTTGTCTTAGGCGTCCTGGATCACCCACAAGACCTTTCGGTAAACTGGGATCGATACGATATTCCAGTTCTACACCAGCCCGTAACTTGGGTTTGATCATTTCGCAAACATCGCGTGCGAGGGTGGTTAAATTAAACCCGATTGATTCAAATTCTAATTTACCAGCTTCAATTTTTGAAAAATCCAATATGTCATTTAATAAAACCAATAGGGCATTGCCACTACGTACAATAGTTTCCACTTGGTCTTTTTGATCTTCATTAAGAGGGGTTTCTAAAAGCATTTCGGAAAAACCTAAAATACCATTCATAGGCGTTCGTATTTCATGGCTCATGTTTGCCAGGAATTCACTTTTTGACTGATTAGCATGCTGAGCTTCTTTGGCCATCTGGATAGCCTTTTGTTGCGAGGCTCGGATTTCTGCATTCATGGTGCGAATGTCATTTGCCATGGTATTAAAAGATTCAGTGAGGTCGATGAACTCTTTGATGTCATTTTTTGCTTTAATATCTTTGGTCTTTTTTCCCTGGCCTATATCAAAAGCCTTTTGTTGTAAGATTTCGATCGGCTGACTAATCAAATGAACAAAGCGTCTAATAAGTAGTGCTACGATGAAGATAGCGACGAGAGAAAATGTAATACTATTGACCAGGATATTGTCTTGGTTGGCAGTAACCAGTTTATAGCTTTCTTCCAATTCTTCTGTTTCTTCTGTCATAGCTGCTTCAAGATAGTCATAAATAGAATCTCGAATATTGGCAACATATTCATTGTTTTTTTTGAATCTGGTATTCGAGGTTAAATTTTTGCTTGTATGAATCAAGTTTTGGCAATATTGCGTGAGTTTTTTTGTTAAATCATGCAAGTTTTTTGCCCAAGAGAGTTCTAGTTCATCTTCACATGCATTAGTATATTGGTTTAACCATTTATTAAGTTCCTGTTTTATTTGAAAAAAATGTTTTTCGCTTGTTAAAAAGAGAATGTTGTCGCCTGTTTCATGTGGGGCTGAATTTTCAATCGTATGGTCAATGGCCATGCGTGATAATTGATGAACCAATAATTTAATATGATTTAAAGCACTCAGCTGAGGTATTTTTTCTTCAATCACATTATCGAATTCTTTTTTGGACGTGGCAGAAAAATAGATGCCGCTACCAGAAATCCCAAAGATCAATAAGAGAATGACGGAAAAGTTTGTCATCAATTTGTGCTTGATAGAATGTACCATAAAACAATTTGCCCTGCTGGCTAGGTCGCGATGAAAATACTTAGATTGGTTCCTTTCCTTAAAAGGAAAAAATAATAGTAATTTATATTAGATATCTATTGATTCATTAACATAACATCCCTACTTAAAAAGAGTTATTTATTACTCATCGGTCAGGTTAAACATCGAGTTTTCAAAAAATACCAAAGAGAAAGGGCTAGTTATCTGGACGTAAAAACCCAATTAATGGAGCAATATCCCTGTTATTAAGATACCGATAATGTTAGTGAAATTACTTATCAATATTTTGTTTTGTGAGTCCAGATAATTGGAGCATTGATAGTAATTGTAATATAGAGAGGTGGGGGGTGTTCTATATCTCAGCTAGGCCAACCATTTGCTGCTTATCCACATCCCATACTTTTAAACGCAGGCAACGATAGATATCACTTGGTTTAAAGGATGTTATTTTAGGTGACTGTAGTTCTGGAAATTTTTTCATCACTTCTGGTAAGCGATAGAAGGGAATGCGTGCGTTAAGGTGATGGATGTGATGATAGCCTATGTTTCCAGTAAACCAGTGCATCAATGGGTTCATCTTAAAAAAACTGGATGACTCCAAAGCGGCTTTTTCATAGGCCCATCCTTTTTTGTCCATATAGAGAACGCCTGGAAAATTGTGTTGGGCATAAAAAAGATACGAGCCGATGGCGCTGCTGATAAAGCATGGTATGATTAGGAAAAGTACTAGCGATTGCCATCCCAGTCCAAACAGTAGTAAGCTGCCAAAACTAAAGTGCACAATTAATGAGAACAATCCATCGAGATGTTTTTTGGGTTGACTTAAAAATGGCAGTAAACACATGCCTAACATGAATACTGTAATGTATCCAAATAAAAGTGTGAGTGGGTGGCGAGCGAACAAATATTGAAATCGCTTTTTGCGTGGTAATCGAAGATAGAATTTTTTTGTCATCACCGGAAATGATCCATAAGATGCGCCCATAAGGATCGAATTGTGATGATGATGATAATCATGCGAACTTTTCCAGATACTACTTGGGGTTAGTGCAAGGAGCCCAAACAATTGCATAAAAAAATCTGCGATTTTAGATTTCGCAAGGATGGATTTATGCTGATGGTCATGGTAAATGACGAATACGCGAACTAAAATAAAACCGCTAATGATCGAGCATGCTATTTTGGCGATCGTCGGAATATTTAGTAGCGTTCCTGAAAGGAAGATTAGCCAAATGACTCCGGTGGATATGATCATCCACCAGCTTTTTGACTGTCGATCAGTTGCGAATTCTTTGGTAGCGAGGATCAGTTCTTTTCCACTTCTCATTATTTTATCGAGCTTTCTATCAAACAGTTGTCGTTGCTTAGGTTAAGATAAATGGTCATGAAAAGAGAAATTGGGGTGGCCAGAAAACTATAGTGTCTGTCATAGACCTTCATTGCTCGATTTGTGCACCAAGTTACTATTAACAAAGGTAATTATATGAATATGTGATGTGATGTACAAGCTTGTAAAATGTTAATGATTTTTATGGCCATTGGCAAGGGGTTAACCACCACAAAACTAACCGGGAAGATCATATAACTTATTTTTAAATAATATTTTAAGAAGTAAAGAGTTGTTTTATTCATTTTTTTCTAGACAGGGACATTGGTTTTTGTTAATTTATGTAAGTTAGCTGACGCTAACAATTTTGGTGGTTTTCCAAAACATGTGATGTAAGATTTGTCTGCTGGCTTTTTTTACTCACAAAAAGTTTGCCGTGGCTAACTTTTGGCCCGGAATAATAAATATTAACGAAAGGACTTGATAGATTATGAAAATGAGGAGCGTAGTGTGGTTGTGGGTTGTTGTTTGTTTAACTTCTGGGGTATCTGCTGAAACGTTAGATGATAACGCGTCAAGCAGTATTGTTGAACAATCTCGTTTGCTAGAAAATCAACTTGATCTGTTTAAGCCTCTGCATGAATCAGGGATAACGACTGAGTCATCTTTAATCATCGATTACTCAAAGAATCTACGAGGAGGAGCTGACACATCAGGTGATGCCACGCGGCACCTATTTGATTTCAATATGACCTTTGATTTAGATCAAATTTTGGGTATTGAGCGGGCAACCTTTTTTGTCGACTTTCAAACGCAGAATGGTCAGGATGGCAGCGAAGAAGTCGGTGACATTCAAGCTTTTTCTAATATTGATGAAGCCGATTTTACCGCCTTGTATGAAGTTTGGTATGAACAATGGTTTGGCGATATACTTCGTTTAAAAATTGGTAAAGTGGATGCAAATAGTGAGTTTGCTTTTGTGGAACATGGTGGAGAATTTATCAATTCATCTCCCGGTTTTAGTCCAACGATTTTTGCGCTGCCAACTTATCCAGATCCTGCAATGAGTATTAATGTATTTGTCTATCCATCTTCAGATAGTTATGTTGGTTTGGCTGTTTATGATGGTGCCGCACAAGAAGGCGTTAAAGTGGGGCGTCGGGGGCCAAGTACATTTTATGAAGATCCAGCTGATTTATTTTACATTGGAGAAGCAGGGAAATCCTGGTCTGGTGGAGACTCAAATCTCAATGGTCGTTTAGGCGTTGGTGTTTGGCACCATGATGGCAGTTTTACACGGTTTGATGGCACAACCGATCATGGCACTTTTGGATATTATGTAGTCGTGGACCAGCAACTCTATCGTGAAAACCCTGATGACCCAGGTGATAGCCAGGGCATTGGTGGTTTTTTGCAATTGGGTATAGCAGATGGGGATGTCAGTGAAATCAAGCATCATTACAGTTTAGGTGCTGCCTGGACCGGGGCGATGGATGGACGCGATGATGATATAACGGGATTAATGCTCAGTTATGTTGAACTATCTGATACAACCGGTAGTGGCTTTACCGAAGATTTTGAGTTGGCCATCGAACTATTTCATCGATTACAGATTACCCCGTGGTTTGCAATCAAACCTGATTTGCAATGGATCATTAATCCTGGCGGAGATAAAACCCTTAGTGACGCCCTCGTGGCAACCCTAAGGACAGAATTGATATTTTAAGTTATGAAAGGACCTAGGCTTTTAGCAGTTTCGCGGTAAATTCATCAACCGTTTCAGCGATTTTGTAGCCATCGCTTTTTTGGATTTGTGCATCCGCACCGACAGATTTGCCTTTATTCTGATTACCTGCAGTAGCAATGGATGATATTAGAATTACTGGGATATGTTTAAGGGTTGGATCTTCTTTGATGTTTCGTGTTAAACGCAAACCATCCATGTGTGGCATTTCGATATCCGATAAAACAATATCGCATGGACCATGTTCATCCTCTTTGCTTTTTAGCAAGGCGTCCCATGCCGCTTTACCATTTGAATAAACAGACACATTATGGTAACCGCTTTTTTCAAGATAATTTTGTAAGCTTTTACGAACAACTGTAGAATCATCCACGATGAAAATGCGTGCATCTTTGGGAGAGATATCCTCTGGTTCAGGTATCTCTGGTAAGTTTGGGCTGGGAACATTCAGAATTTTATCAGTCAATGTTTCAAAGTCGACAATCAAATAAGTTTTATCATCAAAATTAGTGGTACCAGTTATTGGAACATTTTTGTTCTGTAAGTAGGGCGATGGTGCTTCAATATCCGTCCAGCTGAGCCGTTTAATTTCACGAACTTCATCGACCAGAATCCCACATTGAAATGCATTGTATTCAACAATGATTATCTGTCCTTTGCCATCGCGAGTCGTATCACCTTCCATATCAAAATATTTGCCTAGATTTAGAAGGGTTAAAACGCTATCTCGTAATTTAAAACTTCCTTCAACGGATTCATGAGCATGAGGCAACTGGATTATTTTAGGGCGTTCGATGATTTCGCGTACCTTAGCAACATTAACACCAAATGGCGTACCATCTAGATAAAAGGTTAGTAATTCAATTTCGTTGGTACCTGCTTCGAGAAGAATGTTATGTGCCATGAGTTAGCTTTCTAAATCAGTTTGTGAAATATTATTGGACTCTCATCTCCCACTTTGGTTTACATTAATTCATCGAAGAAAATATAAGACAACTTAAGCAAGTGTGGATAATCCTATAGATTAATTTTACAATTAGATATGCTCTATATAATTGGCTAATTTTAAAAGCGTTAGATGTGTTATTTAATATTCAAGTTGTTACCAGCAATTCACACGACCTATAATGAACTTATTCATAAGCGTCAGGTGAGCCATCCGAATCAGGTAATATGGGGGCTGTTTTGTCATGTTCGCTTTTCACTTGATTCAGAAGAATTAGGTGTTGATTCACATGTTCAGCAATACTCAGACCAACCTGTTCTTCCTCATCCACTACCACATGTGCTCCTGCTACTTCCAGCTCCCATCGAAATACATGATAGCGGCTTCGAGCAATGATACCAGTATAGGGAGACATCACTCGGATTTCAGAGATCATCTTTCGAGTTGCTTGCGGATCAGGTATGGTAATAACCACCATTTTAGCATGTGTAACATGCAAATGCTCTAATATATTCGCATGAGTCGCATCGCCAATATAAGTTTGAAATCCCATATCACGTGCATTTCGAATCATATCTGGATTTAAATCGACGACCGCAACTTGTACATGTAAAGATCGTAACAATTGTCCTACGGCTTGACCAGCAGGACCAAATCCAACAATAATAATATAAGGTCCGGCATCTTCCTCCGGTTCCTGATGCGGATCATGTTGTTTGTTTTTCGATAATAGCAGTTGAAATTTAGATCCTACTGTAGGGGCAAAAGCCACCAGATAGGGCGTTAGAAATAAACTAATAATGGTCACAGACAAGATTAAATTAAAAGGTGTTTCTGTGATCAATCCTTTTTGATTAGCAATTTGCGCAAGAACGAACGAAAATTCCCCCACTTGTGCCAGGCAAATACCCGTCGCGAGCGAATAGGCATGTGTGTTGCGGAAACAACGTGCAATGGCATAGATGATCACGGTTTTGCCAAATAGAACAACGATGGTTACCAGTAGCACCATGCCTATATTCTGGAAAATCCACGCCGGGTTTGCCAGCATACCTATCGTACTAAAAAAGAGTGTCACCAGAACCGTTCGCAAAGAAACAATATCCGATCGAATCTGGGTGGCAAAAGGGGATTCTGCCAAAACAACCCCTGCAATAAAAGCACCGATACTGGGAGAAAATTCCAGATGATGAGCCAGCCAGGCCGACCCCATTGCTGTATTGATCGCCAGGAGAATTGGAAGTTCGCGGTTACGTACAAAAATTTCGCTATGCAATACCCAGGGAACGATGTAATTGAAAAGCACGTAAAATCCAGCAACCATGGGAATCAGTACCAAAATCTTTTTACCCATTTGCCAGATAATGACCGATGCCGAACCATCATCGCCTAGCATATTAACGATCAGCACAATAGGTATGAGTGCCATATCTTGGAGTAAGAGAATACCGACAGAATTTCGGCCATAGATACTGTCAATCACTGCTCGGTCGATCAAAATTCGAAGCACACATGCCGTACTGCTCAACGCAATCATACAGCCAATCGCCAAAGAGGTCTTTGAGTTAAACCCGAGCCACATACAGATGCAGGCTGTAATAATCGTGGTAGCAGTCACTTGAATCAGTCCGCCGCCAATAGCAATCGCACCCATTTGTTTTAGGCGTTTGAAAGAAAACTCAAGCCCGATACTAAAGAGCAAAAGGGCGATCCCTAACTCGGCGATCATATCCACGCTTTCTTGGTGGCGGATGAGTTTTAGCGCATGTGGGCCGATGAGAATCCCCGCCAGCAAGTACCCTAAAATGGCACTTTGCTTGAGCCGTTCAAATATGATGCCCATGATCAGGGCGGCTGTTAAAAGCAGCAGAATATTTAATAATATTGACCAGTCTTCCATGTTGAGGTCCTTGGAGGTTTTAAATCGCGATTTTCAGGCCTATTATCCCTTTTATCGTCAGATTTTGGATAGTCAATGATTGTTTTTTTATTTCCTCAGTACTTTGTTTTGCGATTGCTTTAAAGGAAATCCAAGATCCTTGCCGATAACTCATAAGCGAAAAGGATTTTGACAATTTCTTATTTTCTTTGGGGTGTGAAATTATGACTCAGCTCACACGAATCATCATTTGCGTTGTTAGTTTGTTCATTTGCTCGGTTGCTATTACCTCCGTAAATTGGCTTATGAGCCTGGAACCAACGATACAGCAGGTTTCACAACAGGAATTTCTCCAAGGGAAAGTTCTATCGATTTATAAAAGTGCAGAATTCTGGTCCTCGTATCCTGAATTTTCTCCCATCGTAAAATTAGGATCACTCATTGCCTTCAAGCCGTTTGTATTTATGGCTGCATTATTGCTTGCAGGTTGGATTTTATTCAGACTTATGAATAAAGAAAGTTTGTTGGCTATGGGAATCTATAGTTTGATAGTTGGGCTGACCGGATGGATAGTTGGGCTGGTCAAATTGTCAGGTAATCTTATACCAGAAGTGGCGGGGCCTGGTATACATTTTATGTTGCTCTCGATTTTTTATGCTAGTGTCGCTTGCTTTATATTTGTCGCCATTGATTTTGGTATCAACAGATACTACCAGAAATTTTCCCACTTCCACACCAAACCAGGTTTGTTTGCCTAAAAACCTAGTCTGGTGTGATGTTCTGCGATCATACAAATTGCTATCGTCAAATCATTTGTTAAGCTTTTCTTCGGCAAGTTGTGAGGCCACCTAATGCCAGTAAGGTTATTGTTGTGGGTTCCGGAATGACTTGAATAGATGTATTTTCAGGTTCAACAGTTGAAAATTGCAAAAATACATTATTTTGCGGAGCAATAGGGGCATTTAAGTCTGAACCAATTTGAATTTGACTGGGTACTGCGACATTAGGGATAAGATAATCAAATGAATATAATATACCTGAGTCGAAGAAACCAAATATACCAAAAGTCGCAGCGCCTGAAATGAGTGTGTTACTAGTATTTTCCAGTGTGCCAGGAATCCCAAAACCTAAATTGGTATCAATGGTGTTGTTGCTTGCAATGCCACCTGCTCCAAAATCTGTGATATTATTGATAGACCATGAAGAAACTAAGACATCGGAATATAACTGAATTTCGATACTTTGGTTAGGTAAGTAGCTTGGGGCGGCATCTAGTGGAGCAACGCGCCATCCCACCTCTGCTTGGGTAACGGTTGTCATAATCAGTACGATTAATAATGCGCAATACTTCTTCATCAATAAATTCCTTATACTAAATATTTGACCTGTTTGCTGGTTTCCTCCTCCGGAAAGTCACATCAGGTGTTAATGTTCAAAAAGGTAGGCATAAAAAAAAAACCGCTAGACCGAGAGCATAACTCTCTCTCTAGCGGGTTTTTAATATTCTTTTTATGGGATTTATTCCCTGCATTTTCCTGATTGAATTATAGGGGAAATGAAGGGTGAAGTCAAAACATTATTCTGTTTTAAGGAGGCAATCTATTTTCGCCAACCTTCCAAAACAAATAGAGGCGTATTTTCAAAGGGATTAATTGTAGCATCCGTAGGGGCAGGTAGCTGCTGAGCTTTGGTGCATTTGTATTGTAAGATAAACATGATTTGCTCTTGCCAGTTCATTAAATACATGCCATAAGCCCATCCATATTTTTCTAATGGAGCCGGCGGCAAGTCGGTGGGTTGTTTTTTATTTTTCGTGGTATAAAAGGGGCCTACAATCCACAACTTATGACCTGAATATAATGTTCTAGCGATCGATTGTATCAAAGGTTGAATCGGTTTTTCTTGCGCCATTTTTTCTTTGATCAAATCATACCGATGAACGTTCAATTCTTTAATATCAGGCACCGTGGCATAAGACGCATTCCCATCATAATAATGCTGAAATGTTACACCATGATACCAGGGTAGTATCAGAACAAAATCTTTTTTATCAGCTTGCTCTGCGAGTTGCTTGGCGACTAGATCAATATTGGTTTTGCGTGTTTGGGATTTCTCCATCACGATTGGCCAGGTCATAAAAATGATACATAACAGGATGGCATATTTAATATAAGAATTGTACTTCACTTGTTGCAAAATAGTATCTACTGCAATCGCTCCTATGGCAATGAGTGGAAGATAATACCATGATTGTGTCATCATCTTCATATTCAAAAAAGCCAGAACAAGAATGACCGAGCTAAAAAACAAGGTCAGAATACAAAATAAGATCAGTCCTCTTTGCTCTTGTGAGGTATATTTTTTTAATCGGGGCACATAAACACAAATGACGATGAGTAGACAAATAGTTATCACGCCAATCCAAAGATAAAACATCCATTGCCCACCGCTGGAAAGTGCCCCTTGAAGCGTATCTAAAAGCCACTCGAGTGTTACATTTTCGAATTTTGTCAACATCGACCATTGCCCGGAGTTTCTTATAATTCCGATATAGGGCAAAAGTGTTAGAGCTGAAATCAGTCCAATACCTGCCAGGATTAAAGCTGGCTTTATTTTTTTTTGTAATAGGCAAGCCATAAAACTGCTGAGCATGATCGATAAGACGAGAAAGGCATTTGAGAAATGTGTTTGTACGCTCAGTATTGTAAAGATAAGTGCAAGGACAATATGCTTCTTGTTGCATTCCTGGCAAACTTTCCAAGCAAACGCCATAGCGACAATCGTCATTAAAATACCAATGCCAAAAGGCCGTATCGATGGCACAATCTGAATCGCTAGAGGACTGAGTAAGAAAAGACCTAATGATAAAAGCGGAGCAGAGCTTTTGTAAAGTCGGGCTATCAACCATAATGACAATAGTGTTAGCAGTCCTATCATCAAACCATAACCACGAATCGCAGAATCACTATCGCCAAAGATTGCCATCCAGCATCGAAGCGCTACAGAATTGATCACTGGAAATACATGCCATTGTAAGTGTGTCCACATCTCAGAGAGTGTCAGTTGATTCGCCACGCTCACGACACTCACTTCATCCCGCCAAAGTCCACCGGCATGTTGATAAAATAAACTAAGTGTATAAATCACAAGAATGGATAAGACCAGGCCTACAGCCAGATCAAGCCATGATAAAACTTTCGTATGGGATGTGAGTTTATTTTCCATGTTTTGGCAATAATACCGTAATCGTCATAAAAAAACCAGGAATTAACTTAGTATGCTCAGGAAATTGGAAGCGTTTTCATCCTTTAATAAACATTAAATTTGACTTACTATATACCTCAGCAATACAATAGCTACAAAGGTTCAATTCCGTCGAGGATAGATCTATGAAAATGATAGTAGTCTGGTTATGTCTCTTTACAAGTGTTGCAAACGCATGTCTTTGGGATTCAGATACGCTTAAGAGTGAGCAACATAAAAGCCCAGAAATGTCAGCTGTGATTTTTAAATCAGAACCGCCCAAAGTCGATACTCAAAAACTTCACGACCGAATCAAAACGTTAAACCAAAACCCACAAAAAGAGACGCCCGAGTGGTGGAATGACCTGGGTGTTGCCTATGTGCGATTAGGCCAACCGGAAAAATGTGTCGAGCTTCTCGAGCCGCTTCTCACAAAATTCCCAGATAACTATGCCAGCCATGCCAATCTTGGCACCGCCTATCATTTGCTCGGTAAGTATGAAAAAGCTGAAAAGCACATCGCACGCGACCTGGAAATCAATCCCGATGCGCATTTTGGTTTCGAAAAATATCACCTCGCACTACTACAATATCTCAAACAAGATGACGATTACCAAAAACGACATCTCTATGTCGATGAATTTTCGCAAGACTTCATGCAGGAAAAAAGTTTCCATCATTTTAGAAGGGGGGGCGAATTGATACAGGTTTGTGAGGCAGATAAAGAAAAATATAAAATGGCATTCAAAGGAGATTTGCCACCAGCCTATCGTTGTCAATGGAATCTCAGACGCGATCCAAAATTCCAGGAAGGTGTTATCTACATGGCCAGTTTAAATTCAAGCCAACCCGCCTGCTTTACCATGCTCGGAGTCGTTTGCCTGAGAAATTCAGACCTTAACCTGGCCAAAGCCGCCTTCCAAAAAGCCATTGACTTAAACTCGCATCACAAAGATATTTTAGCTGGTTACATTCAGCGTATAGATAGTCATATTGCAGAAGCGAGATTGCATGACCCTAAATATCTTTTTTTGTATCTAGTGTTTCCTATAATTCTTATATATCTTGTCTTAAAATTTAAAAAGAAAAACAAACCAACTAAACAGCCACATTCTTAAATAATTTTACCTTAAATTAGAATAAATCATGATTCAGCTCTCTATAGAATCCTATTTTTATTTTTTGAGTTTTTAGTGGTTAAAACTGGTTATGATTTTTTGCCTTTTTAATCTGTGTGACTTGTCTCGCCATAGCATTAGCGATGGCGGCTCTGCGGTGAATTTCCGTCCTGTGAATCATGCCACATACTCACAAGTTAATGATTGCTATATGTAAAGAAATCCTATATGATATTTGTCCAGGTAGAGAATCTTTTCATGGTCCTGTCGGGCTTTTTAGGTACTTATCTCACTAACAAATAAATATTTGCAACCCCAAAGGTCAGGTGTCGAGGATGAAACTGTTTAGCTGCTATCAATGGATTGCCATCGCATTACTACTCTTTATCTCTAACCCCATCCTGCACGCCCAATACGCCGGCGGCACAGGCGATCCTGATGACCCTTATTTAATCGCCGAGCCCAATCACCTACAACATCTTTCATCAACATCGACAGACTGGGATATGCATTTTCAATTAACAGATGATATCGATCTTACAGGTGTTGCCATGACACCGATAGGTGATCCCAATGTGTGTTTTTGTGGTTCATTCAACGGCGATGGCCATACCATTTCTAATCTGACTATGGATTTCCCATGGAGAAACAGAGTGGGTTTATTTGGGAGTGTGGGTGATCCCAATGATCCCAGTTCTTCCATATCGAATCTTGGTCTGCTCGATCCGAATATCGTTGGCAATACCCAGGTTGGCTGTTTAGTGGGATATTTTTATGAGGGGGTTATATCAAACTGTTTTTCTACCGGATCAGTGAGTGGTGCTGGCAATGTTGGTGGTTTAGTGGGAAAAATGCTGGAGAGTAGTAGCCTAACGAACACTTATGCCACAGTATCCGTGAGTGGCGATAGTTATGTAGGTGGTTTGGTAGGACATTCTCGGGGATATATAACCAATAGTTATTCTGTTGGATTTGTCAGTGGCAATCTTGACGTGGGTGGTTTGGTGGGTGGGGGATATTACCCTATTCGAACGATAGCCAGTTTTTGGAATATCGAAACAAGTGGACAGGCAACAAGCTTTGGTGGTAACGGTAAGACAAACGCAGAAATGCGCCAAATCAGTACCTATTCCAGCTGGGTTTGTGATAATGCCTGGCGAATTAACCAGGGAGTAGATACTCCCAGACTTGTTTGGGAAAATACACCAGGAACAATTATAGAGCCGATTTCGTTTTCAGGGGGAAGTGGTAGGTTTAACGATCCTTATCTAATCTCAACTACCCAGGAGTTAGTAAACTTAAGTATGTTCCAGTGTCTTTGGAGTAAGCACTTTAAGCTTGTAGCGGATATTGATCTAGCCAATGTTGACATATCACCCATCGGAAATTCAATTATAAATTTTACAGGAACCTTTGATGGGACGGGTCATACCATTTCTAACCTTTCTTTTGATTCCAGTAGGGGTTCTAATATAGGATTATTTGGCACTGTAGGAGAACCAAGTGATCCTGATTTTTTTAGCATATCAAATCTCGGGCTGATCAATACAAATATAAATGGCTATAGATCTATTGGTAGTTTGGCAGGGACGTCTTATGGAAATATAAAGAATTGTTATGCGATAGGGTCTGTGCGTGGTTTTGAACACAGTGGTGGTTTGGTAGGAACGTCTTATGGAAGTATTACGAGATGTTATGCTGTGGGAGTAGTAGGTCCCTCTGGGTGGCCAGCTTATGTATTTGGTGGTTTGGTTGGTTATTCTGATGGGAGTATAACGAGCAGTTACTCTATGGGATCTGTAAATGGATACGGAGCCGCGGGTGGTTTGGTAGGAATTTCTCAAGGTTCTATAAAAAACTGTTTTTCAAAGGCCTCAGTGAGTGCCTGGGAAGTTAGTGGTGGCTTTGTTACAGGTTTTTCGGGAAGCATATCAAATTGTTATTCCACGGGTTCTGTTTTTGCATTATACGATAGAAATGGTTTTGGTTTTGGTAGAAGTGAAGAAAATTGTTTTTGGGATATTGAAACAAGTGGAATAACAGTAAGTAAATCAGGAATTGGTCTGACAACTGAAGAGCTGCAAGCTGCAAGTACTTTTTTAAATGCAGGCTGGGACTTTGTAGGTGAAACAGCCAATGGTACAGAGGACATTTGGGAGATATGTGACGCCACTAATTATCCTAAACTCGTTTGGCAGGAATCTTTGCCAGGTGATATTAGTTGTCCCGATGGCGTCGATATTTTAGATTTATCGACATTAGCCGAAATTTGGTTAATGCGTCAATTAGATTTTGACAAAGATCCCTATGGCGGCGATGGCGTAGTGAACATGTCCGACTTTGTCATCCTGGCATCAGACGATTCCCCAGAGATCACACCATTCTTAAGCGAATGGCTTCAGAATGGAACCTCGTTACCCGAACTAACACCAAACGGCGGCGACGGCATTTTTAACATGCCAGATTTCGCCATATTATCATCCAACTGGCTAACAGAATAATGTAGATCAAAAGTTTAGTCCTTTATAAATTCTTTTTCGTGTGTTTCGTGGTTAAAATTCTTGACAATGAACCCATTCACGCTATACTATTATTAACGGTCAAGGGCTGAACCGACTTCCACGTCACTCCGAAACCCTTTCAATATTTTAAACCTGAATAGATGTTTTACGTCTAAACTTTAAGTTGAAAGGAACTCATATGAATTAATCAATAGTAAAGATGTATATAAAGTCTCGTGTACAGAGAAACGAACAACGTGAGCGGGTTACTGTATAAATAGTCATGGCGTACTTAGGCAGGCGAATGCCTGAAAATAATGTTGGATACAGGGTTTATTTGTCCTTACAATATGCCCCATGACATTGATTCGTGATTTATTGTATGGCTTGATATTGATTGTAATGACGCCATTTCTTTTATGGCGGCGTTTTTTTCAGCGACGCTATAAAGGCGGCTGGTCAGAGCGTTTCGGTAGTGCGCCCATTTGTGAACCTGGCAAAAAACGCATCTGGATTCATGGCGTAAGCCTCGGAGAAATCAATGCCTCGCGAACTTTGGTCGATAAATTTCAATCGGAACTTCCCGATTGTGAGATCGTCATCACAACAACCACAGACACCGGCATGGCACGCGCAAAAAATCTCTACAGCCAAAAGCACACCATTTGCTTTTATCCATGGGATTTCAGCTTTGCCGTTCGCAAAGCCCTCAAGCGTCTAAAGCCAAGCGTCTGCGTGATGATGGAAGGTGAAGTCTGGCCCAATTTTACAGCCATCGCTAAGAAATTGAACATACCAGTGGTGGTTGCCAACGGCAGAGTCGGCGGCAGCAAAGGCTGGCCTCGATATAAAAAAATCGCACCTTTAGTTCGTGGCATGTTCAGCCGTCTGCGTTTAGTCTTAGCTCAAGACCAAACTGCCGCCGAGCGATTTACCTTTTTAGGCGTCGCACCAGAAAATGTCCAGGTCGTCGGCAGCATAAAATATGACACCGCTGAAATCACCGACCAGGTCAACGGCGCTGACAAACTCGCAAGCCAACTGCAATTGCAACCAGACGAACCACTTTGGGTTGCTGGTAGCACTGGCATCGATGAAGAAGCCATCATCTTGGCAGCCTACGAAAAGGTGCAAAAACGATTTGAAAAAAATCTACGTTTAGCGATTATTCCACGTAAGCCAGAACGCTTTGACGAAGTCGCCGGACTCATTGGCGGCAGCGGACATAAATTAATTCGCTACAGCGAAATCAAAAAAGGGGCGCAATTAGGAACTGAAGCGAACAAAGCTGTCATCCTGGGCGACACAATGGGAGATCTGCGAAAATTTTATAGCCTGGCAAACGTGATCTTTGTCGGCCGATCGCTCGTACCCATGGGCGGTTCAGATATGATTGAAGCTGCGGCACTCGGCAAGCCTGTTATCGTCGGGCCTTTCACAGATAATTTTCTGGAAAGCGTTAGGTTGCTTGTGGCAGGCAACGCTATCGAAGTCGTCGCAGACCAACAGCAGTTAGCTCAAATGGTATGTGATTTCCTTACGGATTCGCAGAAGGCAAATAATTTGGCAACAAATGCACGTAATGTCATCAAAGACAACCAGGGAGCTACCCAAAAGAGTGTCCAGGCCATCTGTGAAATTTTAAATACACTTTAGAATTTCTCTAAGGCCTAGTCATACTTTTTAGTTGAAATGACGATGCCCCTGTAATCGTGTAAGCTGTTCCGTTGATGGATAGGTCAATTTCAAATTGATAACTGAGTTTTTGGCTGATACCTTTTTGTGGAATCACTTTGCCAGTACTTTTCGCATTAAATGCTGTTACGCTAAAGATACTCACTTGATTGACTGTGGAAATTCCCTGTTTTTTAGCAATTTTTGATATATTTTGAATTAACAGATTTTCAATGGTTTGTGCTAATTCATCAAAATTAGGGAAATAAAGAATCTGTCCTTTTTCGTTGGCAACGTAATTGCCTGAGAAAAGCTCTTCTGTGCCATTCGTCAAATTAAATTCATTGCTACTTAAATTGTATGTGCTATTTTGACCGAAATGCAATGTGCGTAAATTCGTTTGTTTTACGCTAGTGGTTGCTTCAGATTTTGCACCAGATTTTTTTATGGCAAATGTTATTTTCCCTTTTTCATTTACTTGCCAGGTGGATTCTTCAAGAATGGGATTGTTTGGCGTATAACTTTCCGCTTTTGTCGATAATGTAGCATGGACCGTCATTGGCGTGCCATTCACCTCGAGTTGACATTCAGCCGTAAATTTTGAGTTTAATGTTAGGGTCATGCCTTGTGTTGATTCTTTTAAATCTAAATTAATATTGACGTTTTCTTGAGTGGTTTCAGGCCAGCTGGTATTCAAATAATCGTCGTCTATATTATAGAGCGTATTTCGGACAGAACTTGATAAGTATTGATTTAAACTTTCTGTGTTAGGGTCAAGTTGGATTTTATTTTTGCCATTAACTGAATAGCTACCGGTGAAAGAATCTCCAAAATCATCTCTGAAGATAAACTGGTTTTCATTTAAAGTTAAATTAGGATCTGGGCCAAACTTTAACTCAACGAGACCGATATCTTGAACGGTACCTATGCCCTGGATGTTATTTTTAATACGGCCACCAAAAATAAATGATTTGCCATCCAGAGGACTGCTTAAGTCATGCTCGGCTAATATCTCTGCTTGGCTTACAGAGAAGAGTAGGTCGTCGAACGAGTGTGAGAGTATGAGATCTTCTCCTAGTCGTACAGCGAGGAAAGCGGGCTGGGAGTTGTTTGGCAATTTCGTATTGTCGACAATTAAATGATAGTAACAATTGTCAAAGTCTAATAAGATTTCAGATATAAAACCATGAAGGTTTTGCGGTCTTATATATTGATAAAGATTATTTTTTTTATGTTTATCAAATGCGCCAGATCGTAGTGTTTCTTTGATATTTTCTCCATAGGAAACCGTAAAGGGTAGCGATGTAATATCAATATCATTATCAGGTTTAGTTACGATGCCATATATGGTTTCTAAATTAGACTGAGTGTTTGTTTTTGAGTTAACGGTCATCATGTTGATATATGGACTTGATGCACCAAGAAAGCAGGCAGGTATTGGTTGGTCGCCATTAATAATTGTTTCGTCTAAATGATTATGCGTACTTATTTCAAAACCATCAAAACCAAGTGTTACTTTAATGGTGTCTGCGAAACTTGATAAATTAACCTTTTTAACAGATATGTTGAATTTACCTTTATTAAAATCAAAAAGTATCATGGCTTGCGAATTTGATGAAGTGAGTCCTTTAAAGTGGAATATTCCTTGTTTTTTGAAATTAGTAGAAGAGATGGGTAAGTCCATAGATACTAAGCCCCAAGATTCTAATCTAATGTTCAAATTCGTTGCAGATTGAATCGCCTCAAATGGTGCAAAGAATTTTCCTTTGATTTGAAAGCTATCCTTTTGGTTGTATAATGTTCGATTTTTTCCAGCCTTGACGGTTAGCTCTTGGACATCGAGGATGCAGGGTGCTTCTAAATTAGAGGGGATATTATAGTCAAAATTGTACGGTCTTATATTTTTCTTTAATTCAGGTATCTGTTCACAAATGGCCTGTGGACTTAGTGGGTTATTTAATATTGATAGTCGATGAAAATTTAGCTGCGTAATCGCCGCAAGGTCACTGACTAGATTATTGTTTATTGCCAGTCTTTTTATCGTTTGAAGATTGGTCAGGGCAGAGAGATCGCTGATTTGATTGTCATTGAGATATAAATCCGTGATTTTATCCAGGTTCAATAACGGCTCAATGGAGTTAATTCGATTATTACTTAAATCTAACCATTCTAATTGAAATAGCATGTTTAAGGATGAAATATCACTGATTACATTGTTTTGCATATTTAAAGATATTAACTTTTCTAAGCTTGCGAGGTCAGGTATATCGCTAATCATGTTGTTTTCTAGGTGCAGATGCTCAAGATGGGGCAGGTGGTTTATGGGAGAAATATCTTCCACTAGATTATTTTGTAGGTATAAAGTCTTTAATTTGGGAAGATTGGTAAGTGTTGAAATGTCATTTATTCGATTATGGCTTAGATATAATCCTTCCAGGTTTGACAAGTTCTGTATTGTTTCAAGGTTTGTGATCAAGTTATTTCTCAAAGAAAGAAGGGATAAACTAGCTAAATTCTCGAGTGAAGAAATATCTTGAATTTGATTCGAAGATAATTGTAACTGTTCAAGTTGATTTAAATGTTTAAGCGGGGTGGCATCAGAGATTAGATTATGGTTTAATTTTAATCTTTTTAATTCGGTTAATTGACTTAACGGTGTGATGTCAGAAATCTGGTTAACCATTAAATCTAATTCTAATAATGATGTTAAATTGCTTAATCCAGAAATATCAGTCAATTGATTGTCCATAAGATCTAGGATTTCAAGTGATGGAATATTAAGGATAACAATTTGGGATATATTATTGTATGAAAGGTCCAGTTCTTTTAGTTGAGTTAGATTTGATAGAGCAGGGACATTGGTAATGCTGTTTCCAGATAAGTCTAATATTTCAAGATCTGGCATATAATCTAAAAATGATAAATCATCTAACTGTTTCTCTCGTAAATAAAGATCACGCAGTTTTGTCAGGTTGTTTAATGAGGTTAAGTCGATAAAGTCTTTATCTGATCTCAAATGTAAAATTTCCAGATTGGTTAAGTTTTCTAAAAAGGATAGATCTTTTGGTGAGAAACTTGTTAAATACAATTCCTTGAGATCAGTGAGTTGACCTAGGGCGTCATAATCAATTTCAGAATTACTAAAAAAGGGGAAAAAACTGGAACTCAAATTTAAATAGCGCAATTTTTTCATTCGCGACAAAGGCAGTTCACCGCGAATATAAGCCGACTTTAGATTCAGTGATTCTAAATTAATGGCACATTCCAGTTCACTAACATTAACTGACAAGTCGGTCAAGTCCAATGTTGTAAGTTTTTCCAGGTCTTTACATATTGGATCTGTAATCCCCAGTGCGTCTTCAACGGCTTGTTTTAGGTGCATGTCTTGAATTAAGTCGAACCCACATATTGGTGAAATGGTTGGTTCTGTAAACGTTAGATTGATATGGGGATTATTATCTTTTATTTGCAGGATGTCTTCGCAAAAGGTTGAGCTGTTTGAAGGATTTTCTGCTAGATCGAGCCAGTTTAGTTCGTTTAATTGAGTTATTGGAGAAATGTCATCAATAAGGTTTTGGTCTAAATGTAGTGAACGCAATCCCGTTTGATTTTCTATTACTGAAATATCTTCTATTTGATTAGTACGTAAATAGAGATATTTAAGATTGGTAAGGTTTTCCAGGAATGATATGTTGCTGATTTCATTATTCTCTAAATATAACGATTCAATTGCGATAAAATTTTCGAGTACTGAAGCATTGCTTACCAGATTATTGCTTAGGTTTACAGATCTTATCAACGTTAGATTTGATAGTGGTGTGATGTCATTTATTTGGTTGTCTGACAAATCTATCCTACGAATAGACTGTACATTTGATAAGATAGATATATCATTAATATTATTTTTACCAAGGTAAAGATTGAAAAGGGCATCTGAGTTTGATAAATCAGGAATATCATTGATTGCGTTATTTGTTAGGCCTAAGTCCATTAGATTAATCAAGGATGTTAAGATGGAAATATCAGATATCTGATTGTCACTTAAGTATAGAGATCTTAGGTTTGTCAAGTTTTCTAATGGCGAAATATCACTGATCCTATTTTCGCTAAGAGAGAGTGTCTCTAAGTTAACTAGGTACTGTAGAGGGGTGATATCTTCGAGTTGGGCATTAACTATTCTTAGGTTTTTCAGTTCAGTTAGGTTTTTTAATGGCGTGATATCGTTTAATTGGATTTCACCCAGGCTAAGTTCTTCTAATTGATTTAGATTGGCTAAAGGTAAAATATCAAAATCATGATTGAAGATTAAATCCAATATTCTGAGATTTGTCAGATTCTCTAGATCAGAGATATCATCAATCTTATTGGCGGTAAGGTGAAGTTCGGTTAAGCGTGTTAGATTAGCAAGTGGCGAAATATCTTGAATTAAATTGTTGATCAATTGCAGTTGGTATAAACTCGTGAGGTTTTTTAGTGGGGACAAGTCAATAATTTCATTTTGAGATAGTTCTAATCTTTCTAGATTCGTTAATGGTTTTAGGGAAGATAAATCGTTGATTTTATTTTGTCTAAGGTTCAATTGTCGTAGATTTTTTAGATTTTTTAAGTCAGATATATCTCTCCGTCTATGCCCTTCAAGGTCTAGGTGCCTGAGGTTGGTTAGGTTGGTAAGTATTGAGAGGTCTAGATTTGGATTGTCGGGATAGTTTATTTTCAAGATTTCGAGATTTGTAAGTGATTCCAATGGTGATAGATCTGCAATGGAATTAAAGCTAATGTTGAGGTTGGTCAGGCTTGTAGCGCATTCGATGCCATTTAAATCGGTTATATTGCTAAAGCTGAGATCTAAATAGGTTAGAAATTCTAGTTCTTCGCAGGTGTAATGGTCTGAGACGGAATCTGCCATGATGGGGTGTGGCATGTTCGTTATGAAAAATAAAGCGATAAGTAAAACGATTCGTTTGAATTGGGTCATCATAGCCTCTAATGTCAAAATATACGATTTGTTAAATGCTTATATAAAAGCCATTTAGGTGTTGTCTGAAAATTCTGCCGACGCAACATACAGTATATCAGAATTGATGATAATGACAAGTGGTAAGTCGCCATTTAGTGGGTGGTGTTTTGGGCATAAAAAAAGCCTTTGGCATATTTGCCAAAGGCTTGAGGACCGGGGACATATACAATCTTATAGTTGATGACGCTTACGCAACCAGCCAACCATTATCGTACCTAAAGACCCCAGTAATAATGCACCAGGAGCAGGGACGGTAGGAGGGCCTTGTGAGCCTTCGTCAAATTCATCTTCTGGATATTGAATTGGACTTAATTGAGGAGCAACATAGGTACGCATCGTTAAGTTGTCGATACCGATGCCATCAACACCTTCGCCACCAAACCAAATGTTTGAGATAGCAGAAGAATATTCTTTGGAATAAGTTGATGAGCTTGTTGAGCTCGCTGAGAGTTCTTGTTGATCAATGATGTTGTTGTTCACATCATAGGCTGTGTACATAAAGTATGAGTTTGCACTTGGGTTAAATAAAGCCCAATCAAAGCTGATGGTATCAAACTGAGCGTTGGCAAAGTAAATATTTGCATAAGAATAGTTTGAATTCACCGTTGTCAGGAATTGGGTGTTGTTAAATGAGCTGTCTGAGCCAATTACGCCATAGCGAACTGTGACATCTGAGCCATAATGGTTGGTCATATATGCACTGGCATGAGAAGAGCTGTGATTGCCAGTGGGGTAGGCTGTAACGCTGCTGTGATCAAAATCAAATGTCGTGAAACCAGCGAATGCGTTGCCAGCGAATGCAAAAATAACCAATGCTTGTACGAAGTAACGTAATTTTTTCATGATTTATGACTCCTTAGTCAAATCTGAAATGTGTAACACTAAATCTTATGTGTTTATAAATTGCAAAGCCGGTGCCAGCGTTAAAACCACCTTCAGATAAATCGTATGTGTTTATATATCAATACTTTAATGTTATTTAAAATCTTAAGTCAGGCCTTTTCCACGTGTAACGATTGTGCTGGATGTTGAATAGAAAACACACAGTTATCGGACCTTAGGAGGCTCCGTATTCATAAGTCATTAGTAATTAAGAGGCTGGAAGGAGGTGTTGTTTTGTTTACAATAAAGTGCATGTTGTGTTAAGGTGGGTAGTTTTGAGTTGTTTTGATTAGACCATTTAAGTGAATTGGGAGGAAATCAGGTTCGGTAACATATTTTCAAATAAGCATTAAAAAAAGATTGAAATCATCCGGATGACTCTGTAGAATTCTCTATTCTTTACCGCACGAGGTAGTGTGATACTTCATGTGGGGCTGGATGCACGCGGCAGGCCAGCTCAAGCCTCCGGTAAAGTCTACAGTAGGTTTTTTGGAAACCTGACCGCGTCTGATCTATTTAAATATCAGACAGACTATCGAGAATTTTTTTCGATGAACCAAATAATAGAATATTGTTACCCGATGGTGTAATTGGCAACACACAAGTTTTTGGTACTTGCATTCCTGGTTCGAGTCCAGGTCGGGTAGCTCTAAATTTTAATTCTAACGTCTGGTGAAATGTCATGAGTAAAAGCGTCGCAATCATTATGGCTGCGGGTAAAAGTACCCGTATGAAAACCACCTTGCCCAAGGTGATGCATAAGGTCTCTCATCGTCCCATGTTGGCCTATGTCTTGGATGCATGTCGTCAAGCAGGCATTGAGAAAATGGTCGTTGTTGTTGGCTATGGCAAAGAGATTATTATGGATGCTTTTAAAGATGATCAAGATATTGTTTGGGTTGAGCAAACCGAGCAGTTGGGGACTGGTCATGCTGTGATGTGTTGCGAAGACGAATTGAAAGATTTTGATGGCCAAACGATCGTGCTTTGTGGTGATGGCCCTTTGATTCAAAGTCAATCACTTGACACTTTAATTTCTACCCATTCCGAAGAAAACGCCCAGGCTACCTTGATCACTGCCATGGTGGATGATCCAAAAGGTTACGGGCGAATTTATAGAGACCCGTCCGGCAAGTTATTGGGTATCGTCGAGCATAATGATTGCACCGATGAGCAACTGAAAATTTGTGAAATCAATCCCAGTTATTATTGTTTTGACAATCAGCTGTTATTTGAGCTTCTAAAGCAAGTGAAACCAGACAATGCCAAGGGGGAGTATTACGTAACCGATGTTTTAAAAATGATCATTGATTCTGGTAAGAAGGCTGTGGCAATCGAAGGGGTAGATCCTGAAGATGTTCTCAGTGTGAATTCCCGGGATCAGTTGGTTGTTGTTAATAAAATGATGCAACAGAGAGTGCAGCGAAAACTGATGGCTTCCGGTGTGACGATTATTGATCCGGAAACCACATGGCTCGACAACCGTGTAGAAATTGGTCAGGATACAATTATTGAACCTTTTACTTATATTGAAGGGCCGATGGTTGTGCCGCCGCAAAGTCGTATAGGACCGTTTGCCTATTATTGTGATGGCCAAGAGCAAGACTTTTTAGTAGCGAGGAAGGCTGGCGTTTAGATGGTAGTACCCGGGAACATCCGTATTTTTAGTGGTACAGCGAATCCGGATTTGGCAGTAAAAATTGCTGATTATATTAAATTGGATTTGGGTCGAACAAAGATCGAACCTTTTCCAGATGGTGAAACATTGGTCAAGTTGGAAGATGATGTGCGTGGGCGCGATTGCTATATTGTGCAATCGACCTGTCCACCTGTTAATGACAACTTGATGGAATTATTGATTTTTATTGATTGCTTGAGGCGGGCGAGTGCGATGCGAATTACGACGGTATTACCATATTTTGGTTATGCTCGTCAGGATCGTAAAAGCGAAGGTCGTACACCGATTAGTGCTAAGCTTGTGGCGAATTTAATAACGACCGCAGGTGCTGATCGTGTGTTAGCGATGGATCTTCATGCAGAGCAGGTTCAAGGCTTTTTTGATATTCCCGTGGATCATTTGAATTCTGTGCCGGTGATTGTGGATTATTTCCGCAAGCTGGATCTGGAAGATAAGATTCTGGTTTCACCTGATGTTGGTAATGTGAAAACGGCCAGTACGTATGCACAGCAGTTGGACGTAGAGTTGGCTGTGATTGATAAGCGTCGTAAAAGTGGTAGTGAAGCGATTGCTACGCGTATTATCGGTGATGTCAAAGGCAAGAATGCTTTGATGGTGGATGATATGGTGACGACGGCTGGAACGGTTTGTTCTGCGGCCTGTTTGTTAAAAGAATATGGTGTTAACAGTATTCATGTTGCTGCGACACATGGCTTGTTTGCTGGTCCTGCCGTTGAGCGACTCAAGCAGGCACCGATTGATGAAGTGGTTATTACAGATACTGTTCCTTTGAACGGGAAAGCTGCGGAATTGGATAAAGTAAAAGTATTGACAGTCTCTGAGTTGTTAGGTGAAGCGATCGTTCGGATTCACCAGAATAAATCAGTGAGTGAGATTTTTAAGCAATATAATTAATTGATGATAATAGGATAATGATTTAAGAGGTAGACATGGCTGAAACAATTGTATTAAAAGCAGAAAAAAGAGATAAGTGCGGTACCGGAAGTTCTCAGAAGTTGAGACGTGATGGTGGTTTGCCAGCAGTGATCTATGGTCACAAAGAAGAGCCCATCGCGATTTCATTGAATTACCATGACGTTGCACTTGAGCTGCAGCATCATCATCGCTTGTTGGATGTTGAGTTAGATGGATCTAAGCAGCAGTTTTTGGTCAAGGATGTTCAGTATGATTATATCGGTGAAAAGATTTTACACATCGATTTGACGCGTGTTGATCTGGATGAGCGTGTTGCCGTGACGGTCAGTGTTGAACTGAAGGGAATACCTGCTGGTGCGTCTGAAGGTGGCGTGTTGGATCAGGTGCTAGCTGACATTGAGTTAGAATGTCTTGTGACGAGTATTCCAGAGAGCCTTCGTGTCAATGTCTCTGATATGCAGGTGGGTGATACCATTTTGGCTAAAGATGTTGAGTTGCCTCAGGGTGCTGTTTTAGTTACGGATTCAGAATTACTTGTCGCAGCATTGCGTGTGGTTGGCGAAGTGGACGCATCAGCACTTGAAGGTGATGAAGCTGAGCCTGAAGTGATTGGCGCCAGTGACAAAGAAGATGATGAAGAAACTGCTGAATAATTAAGAGACGAGCATGAAGTTAATTGTGGGATTAGGAAATCCCGGGGCTGAGTATGAGAATAGTCGGCATAATGTCGGTTTTGCAGCCATTGATATGATTGCTCGGCGTTGGGCTATCGATGTCCAACAGAATAAGCATAAAGCACTTTTTGGTAAAGGACTCTTTCAGCAGGAAAAAGTGATGCTGATGAAACCTTTAACCTATATGAATCGAAGTGGTAGCAGTGTTTCAGATGCAATGAGTTTTTATAAAATTGAAACTGAGAATTTATTAGTGATTGTTGACGATTTACATTTGAATTTGGGCCAGTTGCGGCTAAGAAACCAGGGGACCGCTGGCGGTCATAATGGTTTAAAGGATATTATTTCCTGGCTGGGTACCAATAAATATAGTCGCCTTCGTGTCGGTATCGAAAACAGCCCGTTTGGCAATCAAGTGGGACATGTTTTGGGTAACTTTAACGCTGAAGAGAATGACATTATGCAAAAAGCCTACAACAAAGTCGCTGATGCGGCTGAGTGCTGGTTGTCGCAGGGCGTTCAGGCTGCGATGAATTTATATAATCGTCAAGATGATTAACGCAGGAATTCCAGATAGACATAATTTGATAGTAAAATTTAGGATAAGATAAACATGATTAAAAGAAATAAGATTGAACAGAATTGCACTCAAGTGTGCAGGAGGTGTTGCCTTGGCTGAGCAAACAAAACGATTGTATGAAGCGATGTTCCTGATTGATGCAGCGATTGCATCTGCCGATTGGGATGGCGTGATGGCTGCGATCGATACCATTATGAAACGTGCGGACGCTGAAGTCGTCAGTACGCGTAAATGGGATGAGCGTCGTTTAAGTTATTCCGTCGATGGATGTGCGAATGGTGTTTATGCTTTGAGTTATTTCAAAGCATTGCCAGATGCGATTACAGGTTTAGAACGTGACGTAAAATTAAATGAGTTGTTTTTGCGTGTGTTAGTTCTATCGGGTGAGCATGTTACTGATGAGATGCTTGCTGCTCCAACGCCTTGTATGAAAGCAAAGGAAGATTCAGAAAAGGCCGCACAGGAATCAGCTGCTTCAGAAGCTGCACCTGCCGCTGAATCAGATGTTGCAGTCTTGGAATCAGAAGAGATTCCAGATGCTGGTATTGATGTTTTAGAAGCCGACCTGGAAACAGAGTAGGTTTGTCAAGCATCAATGACACGTTTAAAACATGTATCATAAATCGATTCGTCGATGTTAAGGAGAATATGTGATGGCAAGTTTTAATAAAGTGATCATGCTGGGTAATTTGACCCGAGATCCTCAGTTGTCTTATCTGCCAAGTCAGACACCTGTGGTTGAGTTTGGTTTAGCGACCAATCGGCGTTGGACAGGCAATGATGGCCAAGCCCGTGAAGAAACTTGTTTTGTCGATTGTCGTGCGTTCGGTCGCATGGCAGAAAATATTAGTAAATATTGCAAAAAGGGTCGTCCTCTTATGGTAGAAGGGCGATTGAGCTTCGATCAGTGGGAAGCCCAGGATGGCAGCAAACGCAGTAAGCATCGTATTACGGTAGAGACATTTAACTTTGTCGATGGTGGTGGTGCTGGCGGAGGCGGCGGATCGAAATCTTTTGGTGATGACAATAGTAATGTAGGTGCACCAGGTGGTGTGCCAGATGATGATATACCGTTTTAGTGAACACATGCTGGTTATTTCTGCAAATGAACTAGCACTTTGAATTAAAGTAGTATTGGAGAATTTTTATGGCAATGAGAACCAAGTCTAAAAAACGCATGAAACCGGTTCGTGAACGACTACGTTGTCGTTTTTGTGATGAAGTCAAAGGTACTGATCAAAAACGTGCCTATATTGACTACAAAGATATCGAAACTTTGCAAAAGTTGTTGACGCAGCGTGGCAAGATTTTCTCACGTAAACGAAGTGGGAACTGTGCTTATTGTCAGCGTAAAGCTCAAAAAGCAATTAAGCAAGCTCGTTTTATGGCGTTATTGCCTTACGTAAACTAGTCCCAGGAAAGAAGACTGGAGGATATTCATATGAAGTTATTATTACATGCTGATGTTTCCAAATTGGGATATTTTGGCGATGTGGTTGAAGTGTCAGAAGGCTATGCTCGCAATTGTTTGTTGCCGCAACGTTTGGCAGTGATTCCAACGGAAGAAAATATTAAGGAAATTGAAGAAGAACGTGCCGCAAAAGCGGAAGAGCGTCGATTAGCTAGAGAAGCTTTGGTTGGTGCAGCCGAGCGCGTGAATGGCAAAGAAATCACTATCGAAGTGTTGGCAAATGACCAAGGACATTTATTTGGTTCTGTGAGCCCAAGTGACATTGCTAAGGCTTTACGCGAAGCAGGCGGTGAAGTGCAGGCCAGGGATGTTATTCTGCATGATCCTATTCGACAAGTTGGTGATTTTGATGTATTATTGCAGTTTGCCGAAGATATAGAAGCCACCATTCAACTCCATGTTGTTCGCCCGGAGGAGCAGAGCGATGACACAGAGACAACAGAAGACGATCAGGCCGAATCAAGCGATTGAACCACAGTTTGACACTGTGAGTGGATCGGAGCAGCGTTTGCCGCCTCAGTCGTTAGAAGCTGAGATGGGCGTGCTCGGGTCCATGGTGTTAGATAGTCAGATTATTGGTGATATTCTTCGAATTATTCGTGGAGAATATTTCTATCGTCAAGATCATCGATTGATCTATGAATCGCTCTTAGGTTTGTATGAAGCGAATAAACCTGTTGACCTTATTGTTTTACGTGATGCTCTTCAAAGTCAGGGCCAACTAGAACAAGTCGGTGGGGTTGATTACTTGGTCCGAATTGCTGAAAGTGTTCCTTCTGCAGCGAATGGCGTTTATTACGCACAAATTGTTCGCGATAAGGGATTACTTCGAAACCTTATCACTGTGACGAATGATATTAGCAATAATGCTTACGCTGCCCATGGTGATGTAGGCAATATTCTTAATGAGGCAGAAGAAAAAATCTTCGAGGTAACTGAGCAGAAAATTTCAGGCAATGAAACGTCCATGCATGAAATTATGACGCAGGTATTTGCTGCTATAGAAGAGCGTGGCCAAGGTGTGACGGGGGCGCCAACAGGATTTTTTGAATTGGATGAACTGACCAGTGGGTTGCAAAAAGGGGAGATGGTTATTATTGCTGCTCGTCCCAGTATGGGTAAAACCGCATTGGGTATGAATATTGCTGAACATGTCGGTGCAGATAACAAAATTCCTGTCGCGGTGTTTTCTTTAGAAATGTCCTGTCAGCAATTAGCCGAACGTATGTTGTGTGGCCGGGCTCATGTCGATTCGAATAATTTACGAAAAGGTATGTTGTCAGAATCAGAGTATGAAGCTTTGGTAGGAACATCTGGTGAGCTTTCTGAAGCAAATATTTTTGTGGATGATCAAGCCCACTTGAGTCCTTTGGAACTGCGAGCCAAAGCGCGTCGCTTAAAAATGAAACATGATATTCAGATGGTGATCATTGATTACTTGCAGCTCATGTATGTGCCAGGCGCGGAATCGCGTCAGCAGGAGATTGGTATCATCTCAAGACATGTCAAAGCATTAGCACGTGAAATCAATGTTCCTGTGGTTGTGATGAGCCAATTGAATCGTGGTCCCGAGGGACGCGAAGGCCATCGCCCTCGCATGAGTGATTTGCGTGAAAGTGGTAATATTGAGCAGGATGCGGATGTTGTGATGTTATTGCATCGTGAAGATTATTTTCATAATGAATTGGATTATGAGCCAACGAATACTGCTGAGGTGATTATCGCTAAACAGCGTAACGGCCCAACGGGTGTTGTAGAACTTGCATGGCATCGGCAATGGACACGTTTTGAAAACTTATCTAAATCGCCAGAACCCTATTAATTTTGTTTTTCGCAAATGAAATTAAGTTAATGAGGTGAAAAAAGTTATTTTGGAATATTTAAAAGGTCAGTCTAAAGCGGGGGCATTTTTGCCTGTATTGATTTTCTTTTTGCTTTTGTTCATTGCTACACCGGGTGTTTTGCAGGCTCAAACAAATCAATCGTTTGAAGGCAAAACGATTGGCAAAGTACAAATTATTGGAAATACCATTGTTTCGGCCGATAAAATCTCAAACAAGATCACCAGTCGTGAAGGGGCGGTGTTTAACGAAAAGTTAATCAGTAGCGACGCTCGCAATATTTTAACGATGCCGGAGATTTTTGATGTCAAGTGGCAAGCCAGTATGACAGACTCCGGGGTTGAACTGATTTATTTTGTGATCGAATCGAAAGTGATAAAATCCGTTGAAATCAAAGGCAATAAAAGTATAAAAACAAAAAAGCTGAATCGTGAAGTCAAAATAAAATCAGGTGATCCTCTCGATTCCTTTTTGATCAATAATGGGATCACGGCGATTGAAGAAGCCTATCGCAAAAAAGGTTTCCATAAAGTACGTGTTTCGGTTAATGAAGAACGTTTAAACAAAGAGTTCGTATTAGTCTACACGGTTGTAGAGGGGCCCAAAGTTCGGATTAACAAACTGAAGTTTACAGGAAATAAATCGGTTATTGCCTGGAAACTGAAAGGTAAAGTGAAATCCAAACCTTATTTCCCGATCTTCCGCAAAGGTTTGTTAAACCAAAAACAATTAGAAGATGACAGTCTTGCTTTGGCAACCTACTATCATTCTTTGGGGTACCTGGATGCACAGGTCTTTTCACGGACGACGTTTAATGAAAAAGGCAATCGTGTTCAGGTTGAATTCGTGGTTGATGAAGGTATTAAGTATCATATTATTGCCGTTCAATTTGTTGGTAATAAACTCTATTCTGATGAGAAACTTAAAGAGACGACCAATATTGTTCCTGGTGATGTGCTGAGTGAAGAGACGCAATTGTTTGCTGTTCGATCGATCAAACGTCTCTATGGGGAGCAAGGGTATATCTATTCAAATGCCAGGATCGAACAGGAATTTACTGACAATGAAGGTGAAGTCATTGTTGTTATTAATGTGACTGAGGGGGATAGCTACTATTTAGGACGCTTAATTGTCAAAGGGAATTCTGTGACCCGAGATAAAGTGGTTCGAAGGAATTTTGACTATTATGGTTTTTTCCCGGGTGGACTTTATAACACAGATGCCGCAAATAAAGGGAAAACGCGATTGCAGCAAAGTGGACTCTTTGGCAATATCCGAGTTACACCTATTGGAAATGATCCTAAAAAGCGTGATGCGTTAATTGAAGTTGAAGAGCGTCAAACAGGTCTGTTAACTTTTGGTTTAGGTGTGGGTAGTAATAATGGTGCTTTTGGGCAGTTTAGTGTTCAGGAGCGTAACTTTGATATTTCCAAATTACCCAAAAATCCTAAAGATTGGTTCAAAAAACGTAACATGCGTGGTGGCGGCCAGAGTTTGCAGTTGAACCTGTTTCCTGGAACGGAAGAAACGCGCGGTAGTATTCGCTTTAGAGAACCTTACTTATTTGATCAGCCTTATTATTTTGATTTCAATGCTTATTTATCACGCCGGTATCGTGAGTCTCATCTTGAGAAACGGCGTGGAGTTAGCGTGACGATTGGGCATCGATTTGATAATGCTTTGAGTGCAGATGTCAGCTTAAAGGTTGAACGTGTTATTGTGTCTGATCTAGATATGGTTGACTTTGTTAGTGCCACAGACCCTAATGACAAAGAGGTGTTTGATAGGCAGAAAATTGATCCGAGATTTGTTTCTGAAGGCAAGGCCGTTCGTGCTCAAAGAGATGTTGAAGCTGTTGAAGGTGGCAACATGCTTGCCAGTGTTAAGGTTGGTCTTGGATATGATAAAACGGATAGCATATACCGGCCTACAGAAGGATACAAGTTGACAGGTAGCTGGGAACAGTTTGGTCATTTAGCAGGTGAATTTGATTTTTCAAAAATTCGTGCATCCGCTAGTTTTTACAAACCTTTGAGTGAAGATTTAAGTGGTCGAAAAACCGTTTGGGCTGCACGTGTTAAATATGGTGGTATTATTGGAGATGCTCCAACTTTCGAACGTTTCTATGTTGGTGGTATAGGATCCTTGCGTGGCTTTGATTATCGTGGTGTGAGTTATCGTCCAGAACCAGAAAAAGAAATACGAGATAATGATCCTGTGGGAAGTGATTTTGAATTGCTTGCGGGTACTGAGATTATCCACCCTCTATATGAAGATACTGTGTATGGCAAAATCTTCTATGATACGGCATTGATTGATACGGGGGGTATTCGTATGTCATTAGGGTTTGGTGTTGAAATTTATATACCTCAATTGTTTCAGCAGGTGCCGATGCAGCTGAACTTTGGTATTCCTATTAGTCGTGAATCTGAAGATGAAACGGAAGTCTTTAGCTTCTCGTTTGGTTTGAATTTATAATTTTATAAACAAAATAAATGATTCTTGAAAGGCTGAATTACGATGAATAAGTTTATAAGTTTTTTGACCTGTATGGTCGTTGCACTCATTTTTGCATTGGGATATCAATCGATTGTTGCTCAGGACAGTATGACGCCAGCCACTGTTAAAATTGGCGTAGTGGATGTTGCTAAAGTTCTGAGAGATTGCCGGGCAAGTGTCGAAAATGACAAAGTCATTAAAGAAAAAAGTCAGGAAATCAGAGCTAAACTGGAAACATTAAAAAGTGAAATCGAAGCCCTTCAGCAAGAAATTCAAATGGGCCTAAAACCAGGTTCCGAAGAGCATAAAAAAAGCATGCAGGAATGGTTCAATAAACAAGCCCTTCAGGAAGCTTATGAAAAAGGGCAACTAGAACTGCTCTCCTCAGAGCGGCAAGCCTGGATTGAAGAATTGTACCAAACTTTAATTGACCAAACCGCCACCGTTGCTCGCCAGCAACAATTGACGTTGGTATTAGATAAAGATAGTTCTGATTTTAAACCAACCAAAATGTCTGAACTGTTTGATATGATTCGGACTCGCAAGGTCATATATAACAAAGCATCCATTGATATTACCGGTTTGGTTATCGAAAAAATGGACCAGGTATTTGAAAATTCTAAATAATCATCAAGATGATTGTTACTGAACGGGTTGTTGTCATTTTTATAAAACCCTAAGTGAAAAATGGCATGAAATTATCTGAAATAGCAGAACATCTAGGGGGGCAACTACAAGGTGATGGTGATTGTGCCATTACCTCCGTGGCCTCATTGGAACGCGCCTCTCAAAATGATATTTCCTTTTTGGCCGATTCGAAATATATATCAAAATTAAAAGAATCGAATGCCGGGGCTGTTTTAGTTTCTCAAGACAATGATGTTGATGAGACTGGAAATTTCATTTTTGTTCAAGATGTCAGTGATGCTTTGGGGACACTGTTGAACCTGTTTTCACCTGAGCCAGATCATGCTGAGAATGGCATTCATCAAACAGCGGTTGTTTCTTCGAAGGCGACCCTTGGCCAAGATGTTGCCATTGGTCCCAATGTGGTGATTGGGGCTCATGCCAAAATAGGTGATGGTTGTATTTTAAATAGCGGTGTGATCATCGGGCAAGGTGTTCAGCTTGGTAATCATTGTATTCTAGCACCGAATGTTGTTATTCAGCAGAATTGTCAATTAGGAAATAATGTCAAAGTGCATCCTAACAGCACCATTGGTGCAGATGGCTTTGGCTATCGGTTTGTGGATGGCAAGCATCAAAAAATTCCTCATATCGGAATCGTTGTGATTGAGGATGATGTTGAAATTGGCGCAAATACTTGTATTGACAGGGCTAAGTTTGGTCAAACACGAATTGGCATTGGAACAAAGATTGATAATTTGGTCCAAATTGCTCATAATGTACAGATTGGTAATCACTGCGTTCTCGTATCCCAGGTAGGAATTGCTGGCAGCTGTCAATTAGGCAACTATGTGGTTCTCGGTGGTCAAACTGGTTTGAAAGACCATGTGAAAATAGGCGATGGTGTACAGGCGGGTGGCCAAAGTGGCATTATAAAAGATATTGCTGCTGGCATGATTGTGTGGGGCACGCCGGCTCGTGATATGAATCAGGTTTTGCGTGAGCAAGCCATGGTAAAAAAGTTGCCGAAACTTATCCAGGATGTCAAAAAGATAAATAATAAATAGGGCATTATGACGTTACAAAAAACCATAGAAAATCCCGTGTCTCTTGAAGGAAAAGGTCTGTTCAGCGGTGAAAATGTTGTCATGACCATCAAACCTTCGGCCGAAAATACTGGGATTGTTTTTGTGCGAACAGATCTAGAAGATCCGGTTCGGATTCCTGCTCATATTCAATCAGTGAGTTCTAAACCACGAAGAACAGCGCTTCAAAATGGTAAAGCTTCAGTAGAAACGACAGAACATTTTCTTGCATCCGTACATGGGTTGGATGTGGATAATCTCGAAGTCGAACTCAATGGGGGTGAACTACCCAATACGGATGGTAGTTGTGAACTTTTTACACAGGCCTTATTGAAAGGTAAGGTGATTGATCAAAAAAGTCCTAAGGAGCCATTTATCATCACCGAGCCGGTTGTGGTTGAAGATGGTGATGCAAAATTATATGGTTTGCCTGATCGCGATGATGAATTGAGTATCATTTATGATCTCGATTATCATGAACATCCTGTGATTGGTCGTCAACTTAGACGTTTCAAATTGTCGCCTCAAAGTTTCCAAAGTGAAATTTCGCCAGCTCGAACATTTAGTACCGAAGAAGAGGCAAAAGAATTACATGCCCGTGGCATCGGTACCCATTTGTCGACAAAAGATGTTCTGGTGATCGGTAAAGATGGCCCCGTAGATAATGAGCTTCGTTATACCGATGAATGTGTTCGCCATAAGATAGCGGATCTCTTGGGAGATATGATGCTTTTGGGCAGTTCCCTTCGTGGCAGGTTAATCGCGTATCGCAGTGGCCATAATTGCAATCAATTGTTAGTCAAAAAATTGATTGAGCAAGCCAGTAAAAAAAGTCAGGCGAGTAAAATTGGGGCCGACGCTTTACTGGATATCCGAAAAATCCAAAAAATATTACCTCACCGATATCCATTTTTGCTGGTGGATCGTGTGATTGAGATTGAAGGAAATAAACGTGCTGTTGGTATAAAAAATGTATCTATGAATGAACCTTTCTTTCAAGGGCATTATCCTGGTACACCGATTATGCCTGGCGTCTTAATTGTTGAAGCTTTAGCGCAAATGTCCGGTTTGTTATTTGCGCAAACCTTAGAGCATATTGGCCAGCTACCTGTCTTGTTAAGTATGGATAAAGTCAAAATGCGAAAAGCTGTTGTCCCCGGTGACCAAGTTTTTCTTGAAGTTGAAGCCATACGTATGAAAACGCGAACAGGTGTTTGTAAAGGCAGAGCCTTGGTAGATAACCAGGTTGCCGCAGAAGCACAATTACGATTTATGTTAGTGGATGCTGATCCACAGTAATATAGAGAAAGTGAACCCTTATGGTTTCTATTGCTGATACCGCACAAATAGACGATTCTGCCCAGTTGGGTGATCATGTGACGATTGGTCCAGGTTGTGTCATTGGTCCTGGTGTCATATTGGGTGATCACACAGAATGTAAACCAAATGTTTATATTCATGCAGGCGTTACCGTGGGTAAGAATAATGTGATATTTCAAAATAGTGTGATTGGTGAAGAGCCTCAAATATTGAATCGTGATATGTTAGAGGCTGGAAGCGTAGAAATCGGTGATGGAAATGTCATTCGGGAAAATGTGACCATCAATCGCGGCAGTCATATTGATGGTGGAGTGACTCGAATTGGTCATCAATGTTATCTCATGGCGGGCGTTCATTTAGGTCATGGATGCGATATCGCAGACAATGTGGTGATTAGTAATTATACCCAGTTAAGCGGCCATGTTCGTGTAGAGAAAAAAGCCTGGATTGGTGCCGTATCTGGAATTCATCAGTTTGCCACTGTTGGATGTTATTCTTATATTGGTGGTGCCAGTGCCGTTGTCAAAGATGTGCCTCCATTTGTACGGGTCGCCGGAGCTTATCCGTGTGAAGAGCATGGTCTTAATTTAATTGGATTGCAACGAGCCGGATTTGAAAAAAGCACACTGTCTGCCCTTAAAAAAGTTTATTTAGATTTATACAAGCATCGTGAAGGTAAAAGTTTTCTTCAGGTATTAGAGCAATGGAAGGCGACAGAGTCGTTAGATTCAAATGTTCAATATCTGGTTGATTTCATCGATAGAAGTTGCCAGCATCGTTTTGGTCGCTATCTCGAACTCAAGCGTTAGTTCTTTGTAAAAGGAAATAGTTAAATAGAATTTAAATATAAGGTTGTTTATGTCAAATATTTCTGAATTAGCTGTGATAGACCCTGCCGCCAAGATCGGCAAAAATGTGACCGTTGGCCCATTTTGTGTCATTGGTCCTGATGTTGAAATCGGAGAGGGCACAGAAATCATGAATAGTGTCACCCTTGATGGAAATACCCGTATAGGAAAAAATAATGTGATTTATCCTTATGCCGTTGTGGGTGTTCGACCATTGGATCTTAAATACAAAGGTGAGCCGACATTGACCCTCATTGGTGATAATAATGTGATACGCGAACATTGTACCGTGCATCGGGGGACCGAACTGGGTGGAGGAAAAACGGTTATTGGTGACAATAATCTGTTTATGACAGGATCTCACGTCGCTCATGATTGTATTATTCAAAATAATATCCTCATTGGTAATCAGGTTCTATTTGCTGGTCATGTGAAGGTGGAAGATTATGCAGTTATTTCAGCTTCCGTTGGAATTCATCATTTTGTGACGGTTGGAAAATATAGTTATATTGCTGGGATGACGGCAATACGTCGTGATGTTTCCCCGTTTATGAAAATCGCAGGTGATCCTGAAGCGGTACGAGCTGTCAATTCTGAGGGATTAAGTCGAAATGGATTTGATGCCTCTGAGATTTTGGCGCTAAAAGAAGCTTACAAAAAACTGTTTCGTAGTAATGGTGATGGTAAAAATTTAATCGATCAAATAAATGAATTACAAAGTCAATCGTCACTGACTGAACATGTAAAGTATTTATGCGAATTTACACGTAATAGTTGTGAAAGTCGTTTTCATCGTAGTCAGGAAAACAATCGTCATGACACTCAGGCAGATCGTCAGAATCGATCACCCGTGGAAATTCAACAAAAAGTAAAAGGATAAAACATATCGTGTCAAAACTTAAAACCGCAGTGATTGGAGCTGGCAAAATGGGGCGGCTTCATACGCGTATTTATAGTCAAATGGACAATGTTGATTTAATTGGTGTTGTCGATGCTCAGATTGAAAAGGCCCAGGCTCTGGTGAGTGAATATGGAGGACAAGCCTATCAAGATCCTGCAGATATTCTAGATCAAGTTGATGCGGTGACCATTTCGGTTCCGACGGAATATCATGCAAAAGTTTCGCAGCCCTTTTTGGCCAAAGGCATCGGTGTGCTGGTTGAAAAACCCATTGCGTCCAGTTTAGAAGATGCCCGAAGTATGCTATCACTGGCACAAGAAAATGAATGCACCTTGCAAGTAGGATATTCTGAGCGATTTAATCCAGCTGTTCAGGCTATGCAGCGATTGGATTTTATCCCTCGGTTTATGGAGTCGCAGCGAATTTCTCCCTACACTTTTCGTTCGACGGATATTGGTGTGGTGTTAGATATGATGATTCATGATATTGATATCATCTTATCCCTCGCTCAAAGCCCAGTAAAAGATGTTTCCGCGGTAGGAGTTAATGTCTTAGGTGAGCATGAAGATATTGCTAACGTACGTTTAACCTTTGAAAGTGGATGCGTAGCGAATTTAACTGCGTCACGCCTGGCAATGAAAACCGATCGCAAAATCCGTGTTTTCAGTGAAGATGCATATTTGTCATTAGATTATTTTCGCAAAAGCGGTGTCGTTATTAGTAAGGCGGCGAATATCGATATGGTGCAATGGATTCGTCAGCAAACTGAAGATGGCCAGATCGATGTGGCAAATTCAAACTGGTCCGAGTTAGTTAATATTGAAAATCTAGATATTGATGAACGCGAGCCGCTGCATTTAGAGCAGGAAGCATTTGTCAAAGCTGTTGCTGAAGGATCTCGTCCGCAAGTATCTGCTGAAGATGCGATTGCCGCGATGGAGCTAGCTCAACGTATTGTGAAAGTCATTGGTGAGCACCATTGGGATGGAAGTAATCCTGCTGCGATTAGTGCTGAGCACTGGCAAAAATCATAACATCAAATGAAAGATTTTAGATAAGTAATTATGTCAAAATTAAATGTTAATATTGATCATGTTGCGACGATCCGCCAAGCACGCCAAGTGGATGAACCCAATCCGGTGTGGGCGGCTGTCGAATGCGAATTGGCTGGAGCCAGTGGTGTGACGCTACATTTGCGTGAAGATCGCAGGCATATTCAGGATCGCGATGTTGAATTGGTTCATGAAGTAACTGGGTTAAAATGCAATCTCGAAATTGCACTCACCGATCCAATGATTCGATTTGCACTTAAGCTCAAACCAGATATGGTAACATTAGTTCCTGAAAAACGTGAAGAATTAACCACGGAAGGCGGGCTTGATTGTATCAAGCTATCGAAACGATTAGGCAATGCCGTTAAAAAATTGAATAAGGCAAGAATTAAAGTGTCTGCGTTTATTGTGCCTCAGGCAGATCAGATCCAGGCGAGTTGTGATACGGGGTGTGATGCGATTGAATTGCACACAGGCATGTATGCTAATGCTAAAAGTGATCGGCAGATTGCTAAAACTCTACGTGATATTGAATCGGCGCGGGATTATGGTCTAGAGCAAGGGTTGGTCGTTCATGCTGGGCATGGATTAAATTACCGAAATATTGGTCCTGTAGCGGCACTTGGGGGATTGACAGATTTTAATATAGGCCATAGTATTGTCTCTAGATCGGTCTTTGTTGGACTCCGTCAAGCCGCAAAAGAGATGATCGCATTAATTGAAAAAAATAGTCCAAGTAATTGATATTTAAAATAAGCTTTGTCTACTGATACGAGGAGACCGACTATGTTTACTGGCAGTTTGGTGGCTTTAGTTACCCCATTTGATAATGGCCAGGTTGATTTTGAAACCCTTCGAGAATTAGTAAATTTTCAGATCGAAGGAGGAACTGATGGTATTGTGCCAGTTGGCACTACCGGTGAATCACCGACTCTTTCGCATGATGAGCATAAACAAGTTGTCAAAGTTGTTGTAGAGGAAGTGGCTGGAAGAATTCCAGTTATTGCTGGTGCTGGTTCAAACAGCACCCAAGAAGCGCTTGATTTTACCCGCTATGCTAAAGAAGTGGGGGCTGATGGTACACTTCAAGTTGTACCTTATTATAATAAACCAACTCAGGAAGGCTTATACGAACACTTTGCCACGTTAGCCAATGAAGTCGATTTACCAATTGTGCTATATAATATTCCGGGACGTTGTGTTATCAATATGGACCCTGCGACAATTATAAGACTATCTGAGTTGGAAAATATTGTTGCCATCAAAGAAGCGACAGGTAAATTGGATCAAGCATCTGAGATTGCCATTAACTGCGGTTTAACCATATTGTCAGGTGATGATAGTTTAACGCTGCCTCTGGCTTCAATTGGAGGTAAAGGGGTTATTTCCGTTGTTGCGAATATTATTCCTAATGATGTCAAAGCGCTGACGGATTCAATTCTGGAAGGAGATTTTTCTTCTGCTCGACAATGGCACAACAAATTATTCAAGCTTTCGAATGCTCTATTGAGTATGTCGACCAATCCTATTCCCATCAAAGCGGCAATGGCTATTATGAAATTATGCCCGGAAGAAATTCGTTTGCCATTGGTTCCACTTGATAATGATAAAAAAGTTCAGTTAGAGCAAATTCTTGCAGATTATGGTTTGTTAAGGTCTGTATCTTAAATTAAGACTCGTTCGGGTTGACTGCCATTTGATAGCATTTAACCAATTCTGATATCATTTGGCTAACTAAGAAATGTTTTCGTAAATGCTTTTGGCCGTTTTCTGCCAGGGTTTTGGCTGATTCTTTGTCTGTAACAAGTTTTTCGAGACAAGCAGTGAGTGCGTCTTCATCCTGAAAAGGAAAGGTAAGAGCTGTTTTGTTATCGATTAATAAATCGTTATGTTGTTCTTCACAGGCGACCACAGCATTACCTATACTCATTGCTTCGAGCATTTGAGGGTGCCATTTTTTTTGTGGCCAGGGTTGAACAAAAATATCTGCTTCCTTTAAAACCACTTTATAAGCATCACTGACCGAAATCATATCAGTAATGGGCGGAATAAAATTAACATGAGAGGATATGTCTAGTTGTTTGACCTGTTGTCGATAATCATGTTCTGCGCTGCCTTTGCCTGCTATCGTTAACTCTATTTTGTGGCCCTTGTTGAGAATTCTTTTAACAGCATTAATTAGTTGCGAAATACCGCGATTGTGTTTTAGGTAGGTACAGCAAAAAACTTGTGCAGAGTTACTTTGATGATTGAAACAACTGCTCTTTTCCGAAACATGGCAACCAATAGGAATCCATTGGACTTGCTGAAGAATTTCTGGATTTGCTTGTCGGATGTCGCGAACGGTTCCACTGTGATATGGGAAAATACCGCGACAATGTTTATCATGCAGGCAACTTGGGTTTTTGTTTTGTGTTAATAGTGATGCTACATAGGGGATATCTAGCTTTTGGCTTAAATATCGTGCTAGTTTAATTTGTTTTTCACTCATCGCATGAACGATCGTTGGTTTATAATCCGTCAAAATATCAACCAGTCGTTCATAATGTTGCTGCGGGAAAAATTTATCATATAAATGAAATTTAGACATTTGTACTTTAACGCGTCGTTCAATGTTAGCCGCTGTTTTGGAAACAAATTTTTCGAATTGCTCGCTTTTGGTAATTAGTCGAATCGGAGGACTGGGAACAAAATCAAGTGCTTGGCTAGGTTCCAGACAAACCAGGCTTAAATCCACCACTTCATCCATGAGTCCAACAGCTAGACGCCGGAGTACTGGGCCAAACCGAGTTAAGCTATCCTGATCAGCTAGAAGCACCAAACGTAGTGGTGTTATTTGGGGTTTCGTTTGCTCACTGGCGGTTGGAATGGGTTGTGATTGTGATTGACTCATATTACTATCGAATAATGTTATTTTGTTCTATTTATCATATCCAAATTTCTTAACTCTGTCGTATATAAAATCAATGATAATTCGTCGATGAATTCTACAAATGGTATTTTAAACATCCAAAAAGTCATTTGTGGTAGTTATTGAGTTTATAAAGAAACATATAGAACATAAAACCTTTTCAGTACAAATGTTAAATCGTCAAAAATCCTTTTAAGAATGAAATGATAAATTATAAATTGGTTAAAATACATATTGCTGCCAGGCAATTTCTGATTATAATACAATAGATGACCCAAAGGTATTTTATTTGATTTTTATTTTTGCGATTTTTAAAGGAGAGCGGTTATGCCCACTGACGGCCTATCAGATAATCCTACTTACGATATTCCAGATGCAATAAAAGGTAAAACCATCATCGATGAGGCTACCTATCAGTCTATGTATCAACGTTCCATCGAAGACCCAGAAGGTTTTTGGACGGACATGGCAAAAGAGCGACTCGCTTGGTATTCGACATGGGATAAGGTATTGGATTGGGATTTTCACAAAGCGAATATTGAATGGTTCAAAGGGGGAACATTAAACGTCAGCTATAACTGTCTGGATCGGCATGTCGAAGCTGGGCATGGCGACCAAACGGCCCTGATTTGGGAAGGCAATAGTCCAGACGAAGATTCAAAAATCTCTTATCGTCAACTTTTAGGTGAAGTCTGTCGTTTTGCCAATGCCCTTAAAGCGGCAGGTGTTAAAAAAGGTGATCGTGTTTGTCTTTATATGCAGATGATCATTCAGCTTCCTGTTGCAATGCTCGCCTGTGCACGTATTGGTGCAGTTCACAGCGTTGTTTTTGGAGCGTTCAGTCCCGATTCACTGGCCGATCGCATTAACGATTCTTCATGCAAGATTCTGATTACACAAGACACTGCTTTGCGTGGCAAAAAGAATGACATTCCCATGAAAACCAATGCGGATAAAGCTGTTGCTAATTGTCCCAGCATTGAAAAAGTGATTGTTGTCAAACGTACAGGTAATCAGGTTCCCATGCAGGAGGGGCGTGATATATGGTGGCATAATATTACTGAAGGGACTAGCAAAGATTGTGAATGTGAGCGGGTCGATGCTGAAGATCCACTCTTTATTTTATATACCTCCGGCTCAACCGGAAAGCCCAAAGGTGTTTTGCATACCACCGGCGGCTATCTATTGTTTGCATCCATCACGCATGAATATGTGTTCGACTATCAGGATGGTGATATCTTCTGGTGTACTGCTGATATCGGTTGGGTCACTGGGCACAGTTATATTGTTTATGGTCCCTTATGTAATCGCGCATCAACCTTAATGTTTGAAGGAGTACCGAATTATCCTGATTTTGGTCGCTTCTGGCAGGTGGTTGAAAAGCATAAAGTCAATAGTTTCTATACCGCGCCAACTGCGTTACGTGCATTGATGAAAGAAGGCGATGATTGGCCACAAAAATACGATTTGTCGACATTGAAAGTGTTAGGTACGGTTGGTGAACCCATTAAAAGTCCAGAGTGGCATTGGTATTATCAAATCGTTGGCAAAGAACAATGTCCGATCGTTGATACCTGGTGGCAAACCGAAACGGGTGGCCATCTGATTACGCCATTGCCTGGTGCGACAAAAATGAAACCTGGTTCAGCGACGCTTCCATTTTTTGGTGTGCAGCCAGCATTAGTAGACGACAAAGGCACTGAACTTGAAGGTAATGATGTCAGCGGAAACCTCTGCATCAAATTCCCATGGCCAGGTATGATGCGTACTTTGTATGGCGATCATGAACGTTTTGTCCAAACCTATTTTTCGACCTATCCAGGAAAATATTTCAGTGGTGATGGCTGTCGTCGTGACAAAGATGGTTACTATTGGATTACAGGTCGGGTCGATGATGTGATTAATGTCTCTGGACACCGACTAGGTACCGCTGAGATTGAAGGTGCTTTGGGTAAACATCCTAAAGTTGCCGAAGCTGCGGTGGTTGGATATGACCATGATGTAAAAGGCCAAGCCATTTATGCCTATGTAACGCTCAAAACGGGGGAAGAGGTGACTGACGATCTTACTGGCGAGTTGGTCAAAATGGTTCGTAGTGAAATTGGCCCTCATGCCAGCCCGGATAAATTGCAATTTACACCAGCATTACCAAAAACGCGTAGTGGTAAAATCATGCGTCGGATTTTACGTAAGATTGCTGAAAATGCCGTTGATCAAATTGGTGATACATCAACCTTAGCTGACCCATCTGTGGTTGATTCGCTGGTGGCCAACAGGCAATAATTAAACCTCGACGGGTTGAGCAGGTATTGAATCATAACGGAGCCGGTGAATTGCTTCGGCATCACCGGCGACGATGAGTACGTCACCAGATTTAAATTGTAATGTTTTGTCTGGGCGGACATTGATATCGCCATCTTTTGATTTAATGGCGATAAAGACGAGTGCGTCGACATTTTCTTCGTAATACTCTATAGTACGTCCCACCAAATCACATTCATCCTCGATGTCAATTTCGTGGATTGCAATCCCATCGAAATTTTCTTTGGTGTGATGTAAAATTTCGGTCAAGGTGGGATGTATAATCAGCTCGGCGATTTCTTCACCGCCTGTTTGAGCAGGGGAGACCACCATGTCAGCACCGGCGCGACGGGCTTTTGGTTCACTGCCTTCTTCAACCACACGACAGATTATTCTCAGGTCAGGATTTAATTCACGTGCACTTAACATGATGATAATATTTTCCATATCAGAAGAGACTGCGCAAACCAAGCATTTGGCGCGATCTATACCGGCTTGAAGTAACGTGACATCGTCGGTCGCGGCACCTTGAATACATAAGTGACCTAAAAAGCTTGCCTCTTCAAAGCGTTTGTCATCTTGTTCGATTACGGCAAAAGGTTTGTCGGCATCAATGAGTCGTTCGCAAACAATGCGTCCCAGGTGTCCCCAGCCGCATACGACGGTATGATTAGATAAAGCATCAATATTACGTTTCATTCTCTGTCTCCATAAAGCCGGTTGGTTGACAATGGATTGAATTAAATTTTTAAAAACATACGTTCCCGCGGCAATACCAAACAGCATCATCAGTAAGGCAAATTTTTCACCGGCCGGGCTTAATTGATAGTCGCTATATCCAACAGTGGTAATGGTAATCACTGTAAAGAAGAGGGATTTCCAGAACCCCCATGAATCCATGATGATCATGAATCCAAATGTGCCAATACATAAGACCATCAACAGCAAAAACAATGGTTTTGCCAAATCTCGCAAAAGGCTGGATGTGCCATCTTTTTTCATCTAAACCGTTTTCTCCAGTGAGAAACATCGATCGTTGTGAGACCGATAATCTAAATTTATACAGAGGTCCATTTGTTATAATCGTATAGTCTGCTATCCACCTTTAAACCTGAGTGAATAACATTTATAACTTCTTTAGGATAAAAGGGTGCGAGAAAGATTATAGGACATAATTCAGGTAGTTAATGAAAAGGAGTGGGTGGCAGCGTCAAGCAAAGCTTGGCGATGGAGAATTCAGTAAATGCTTTTGGTGAAGTGGAGATAGCGGGAATGTATAATTGATAAAAGTCTCGCCAACCAGGCAGCGACCAACGGGCGCGGGTTACTTTCAGAATGGTCGCGGCGTTAAAAGTGACGAATGTCACCTAGCGTCCATCCAGTCTTCCCAGAGACCTTGTTCTTTGAGTTTTTCTCGTTGTTTTTCAGAGCGGTAGAGTTTTTCTCGTTGTTTGCGGGCGACTTTATCATTGTGTTTTTGAGTTTGATGGAAAATTTTCACTGCACCAGATTCTTGGATGGCTTGATCGCGTTTTTGTCGTGTTGCTTTGCGATAACGACAGATCTTTTTGCGATCAGCGTTTTCTAGTACATCATCTTTGAGGGACAAAAAGAATTGACATTCACCCGGATCTCCTTGCCGGCCAACACGTCCTGTGAGCTGTTCATCGAGACGTTGCAGGGGGGATCGGTCAGTGCCTAACAAAAACATACCACCTTGCTGTGCAATATTTTCACCTAGTAATATGTCGACGCCACGCCCGGCCATATTGGTAATGATTGTAATACGATTGGCCTGACCGGCTTGTGCAATAATATCCGCTTCTCGCGTATGATTTTTTGCGTTAAGAACATCATGTTCAAGTTGACGTTCTGTGAGCATATTGCTGATGCGTTCTGAAGCAAGTACCGACCCAGTACCAATGAGAATCGGTCGTCCCGTTTTGTGAATTTCTTCTATTTTTTCGAGGATCGCCAGGTTCTTTTGTTTCAGAGTGCGGTAAACCTGGTCGTTAAGAATTTTGCGTTGCTTGAGTTTGTTAGGAGGTATAGGTACAATCGATAAATCATAAACCGATTTAAATTCTCGGGCGGAAACGGAGGCGCTACCTGTCATGCCGCTAAGTTTCGGGTACTTGCGAAAGAATGTTTGGAAGGTCGTGGATGCAGTCCCTTTTAATTCCGCTGAAGGCTGCAAGCCATTTCGTTGTTCGATGGATTGATGAATGCCATCAGGCAATTGACGTCCCGGAATGAGCCTGCCCGTTGACTCATCAATCAAGACAACTTTGTCATCTTGGATCACATAGTGTTGATCTTTTTTATAAATGTATCGAGCGGCCAACGCACAGGTAATATAGCGTTCCCAGCGATGTCCACTTGGTAGTGTTCGTAATAAAGCACCGACATTTTTTCGGGATGCTGCTTTGCCTTCATCTTTAAGTTCAATACTGCGATCATCCTGCATAATTCGGAAATGTTCGCCACGATTGAGTTGACCAGCAATTTCATCCGCTTTTTCGTATAAAGCAATTTGCCCAGAAACCCGTGTGCCACCCGCTAGTGAGATAGGACTACGTGCCTGGTCAATCAGAACGCTATCAATTTCATCGACAATGACAAAATCATATTTGGGGTTCAGTTCCGGTTGTTTGTCGGGACGAAGGATCGCATCCACTGAGCCAGTTTGCCTTTTGCGCACCGGTTCACGCAGTGAATCAAAGACAATATCGCGTGCCGTTGAGTAAACGACATGCTGTTGATACGCATTTATTTTTTCCTGCATTCCCGATTGTGGCATGATGAGCCCGACGGTCAAACCTAACCCTTTATAGAGCGGCTCCATCCAATTGGCATCACGCTGGGCAAGATATTCATTGGCCGTGACAATATGACAACATCGATCAACCGCACTGGCATGATGCAAAAACGCCGAAAGGGGAGCCATGAGCGTTTTGCCTTCCCCCGTATCCATCTCGGCAATGTGTCCTTCATAAAGTGCCAGGGTACCGATGAGCTGGCAGTCATAGTGACGCATATTAAGCATGCGTTTTGAAACCTCTCGTCCAATGGCAAGAAGCTCAGGCAGGATAGGAGTAATTTTAGGTAGAGCTCGCGCCTGAAGTTTCAGCTCGGCAACTTTGTCACCCAGTTCACTGTCACTTAAGTTGGTCACCGACGATTCAAGTTTATTCGTCTGCTGGACAATTTTTTTATAATGATTCAGCTTATATGATTGCCATGGCTTATGGCAAAGCTGGTACAAAATGCTCATAAAGGTCTCCATTCGCACTAAGAAGGTCTTATTTTCCGTAATCCGCCGGTGATGTCAACGCTGATTTTCAGAAAGTCTTGATCTATTTGACCTTACAACACTCATGGCTAGTAAAAAACTCAAAAATTCTCCTCATAAATCATGATTTCCCGCTGGAAATCGCCCGTCGACTCGGCTAAAATGGCCAACCTCATTGCAGGCAAACCTTAGCAATGACCCAAACCAGGGGCCGTAGCTCAGTTGGGAGAGCGCTTGACTGGCAGTCAAGAGGTCGAGGGTTCAAGTCCCTTCGGCTCCATTTCATTTTCAGGTCGACTTTATATCATGGTAAAAGTTCACAATGGCGATATTTAGGATAATTTTTGTTTATATCATTTTACTTTTTAGTAAGTTCATAGCGAAAATTATTGCACGAGGATCAAACAAGGGTGCGTTAATTGGGGCTTTTTCTGGGGCATTTATCCTGGTTGTTTTAATTTTGATTTTCCAGGGAGTAGGCAAAATACAAAATATGTGGGCTAGTTGGTTAATTGCCGGAGCGATTTCTGGGGCATTGGCTGGTATAATTATTGGCGCTAAAATTGGACCAGAAAATATACCAGACGAAGTTGGTGGATATGTTAAAATTACTAATTATAACCGAGCTTTGGTTCCTCTGGTGCCTGCAATACTTTTTCTAATTGTTACCCTTTTTATGGTTCAAACTCTTGGTAATATTAATCCAAGCGCAAGGCGGAATTATGGTATTATGACTATTTGCATGGGGCTTCTTTCATTTGGATTTACGGTTAAGCAGCTCTTTTCTATTCTTGCGATTAAAGTCGGTCCTGATATTTACGTTATCCGCTTGTTGGGCAAGAGATTGATTACGTCTCAGGAGGTTTCGTGTATTAATCTGGAAAGAGGTAATCTTCCGGCTAGTGATCCCACAGGTACTATTATTGGAATGTTGAGTGTTTATAAAAATGATTCAACGGTCATTCAAATTCCTGTGACTGAAGAGAAAAGTCAGATCCTTGTTGATATGATAGAAAAGCATTACTTGAAATATTAAAATAAAATTTACCAAGTTAGGTTGCCCAGCCTCTAGCCGGCATTTGCATCAAAATTATTATCCCTCTATTTCTCTGAAGTAAACCAAAAAAAAGAGCGGACACACAAGGGAAAATGAAGGGTTAAATGTTGCATGCCCGCCCTACGTTTCCCGGAAAATACATTCCGGTTTTTGATAGTCAGGGTTATTTAGATATTTCTGTCAGTTTCTATTTATCGGTCCTTAATTTGCTTTGCAATTGTGTCGATACTAACTGGGTAAGTTCACTTTATAAATTAGTGTAAAAGGGGATTCATTGAACGATCAGACACGAAATTTTTTGGAATTCGTCAATCAGATGCCACGAGAGTGGAAGCAATGCTATCGCAAGGTCGCTGGCGAAATACGCAAGGTCCAGGAATCGTATGGCGATTACAGTAGCATTTTTGATTTTGATCAAATGAGTGAGGCCGAAGCTTGGGCCATGATTGATCAATTCGTACTCAAAATAAATATCGAGTATATCAATTCTATCAAAAATTTAGACCCTGACGTGATGAAACATTACCCAGACAACCTCATCGAAATCACGGAATTGCATCGCAACGCCGTACGTTGTCCCAAAGAATATTTACATGGCATCAATCAGGGCATCTATGCCGATCACCCGGAGTTGTTGAATCCCAAAGCAGCCTTTGTTACAGATTAGCTGCTTCTATGTCTTTGATAAACTTCTTCACCTTGGCCTGGCTATACTCATAAGCCGTTTGGCCGTTGCGAGCCGCGTTTTGGCCCTCAATTTCCATCTTCCAGCTTTTTGATAGTTGCAGTGCGTTCTCCACATATTCCTTTTGCTCAGACTTTTTACAGTCTAAAAACTTCAGCAACATCGCATGAACAATCACACTATCAATGCCTTTGTCCTTGCTGTTGCCTGCTTTACTGAATTTTACGCACAGCTCATCGAGTTTGCCGATGGCCCAAGTGTCCAGGTTTATACCCTTAAACTTCTTGTAATCCAGTTGTCTCGAGTTGTCCTTGTCTCCTTGCTTCATAATGACCTTCTATTTCCACCCTCGGAATAGTACCGTGCTTACGTGATTGTATTATAACAATATAATTAATCAATATCAAATATTAATATTGACGATTGTGATTTTATCGGCTTTTTTAGGCCATTTCTTTACCCAGAGTCGCCAGGTTATCAAAAAAAGTTTTACCCGTGATTTTTTCCTCAGGATATGATTAAATACCCCCATTCCTAAACCTAATATTGAGTATAAAAAATGGGTGGCAGCGTCAAGTAGTGCTTGGCGATGAGGAATGTGAAAATCAATATACTTAACAGGAGACTTAAATGTTCGACGTCAATGAATATTTCGATGGTAAGGTAAAATCAATCAGCTTCAAAACGGCCGATGGCGCAGCCACGGTAGGTGTCATGGCAGCAGGGGAATATGAATTTGGCACGTCGACGGTCGAATTTATGACTGTGACCAGCGGTTCTTTGGATATTTTACTTCCAGGCGAATCGGACTGGAAAACATATGGTCCTAATGAAACTTTTAAGGTCGAAGCCAACCATAAATTCCAAGTAAAAGTCTCTCGGGATGCATCTTACTTGTGTCTCTATAAATAAAACATTGTACGTTTAAAATAAAAAAGGCATCAGTATTTGCTGTACTGATGCCTTTTGAATAGCTGGTTTGAGTATGGATTATTTTGGATATACATCCTCTCGAACATCATCAGGGACTTTAAATACTTCTGGGTCATAGGATTGGAATTCCATATTAGAAACTTCCAATGAGTTGTGTGGCAATCCTTGAAAATCTCCTTGTTCTGACCATTTCCAGAAATTATAAATGGTTGGCATCAGCACATAATGTTCTGGCGTGTAATCACCCACCGAGCGATAACGTTCATAAGTGACGCCATGAGTTTCTTTGCCGGCTTCTTCAACCGATGTGCCATAGGTGACAATATAGCCTAACCCTTTAATCGTATCAAATTTGGGATGACGGTAAACGACATACCAATCATCAGGCGTGTCGCCTACCTCACCGGAAAAAGTCAATTTTGCCCGAGGGTAAGCGGTTCCAAAAACAAAACCATCAGAAATCATTTCCATATGCGTGCCAGGATCTCTCAATTTAAATGGAGCCAGGATGAAATAGGACCAGGTCAAAAGGTCAAAGCGAGCATCTTCTTTGTCGCAAGCAGATGGATATACCCAGGCACTGCTGCCATCCCAATAAAGACTTGATCCATCTTCATAATCCATGCGAATCTTGTCTCCAGTGACGGTCATACGGAGTTGGCATTTAAAGACATTTTCAGCGAAATTTTCTGTGGTCAGTCGAATGTCGCATTTAAAGACCTCTTTCGTTAGCAAGGTTTGTTTGCCATGAGCTGCTTCGATAGGTTCGATAAAAGAACGGTGTGGCTCGGTAATCTGATAGAGTTTGACATCTTTGATTGCTTCAACCTGTTCTTTTTCAGCCATTTGCTCAGATTGACAGCCCGCAAAGCAAGTTACAGCGATCATTAATAGAGAAACCCGAAACAGATAAGCACGTTTTTTCAATAGTGTTTGAAAATTCATTCTTTTTTCCTTAATAGTTTCTTGGACTTGTAATTTGGGTAGTCGGCTATTATACCCGAGCTTGGATCCTTCGTCAATGTCACAAAAAATCAATATTATACGTGATGTATGAAAAGTATTAGGAATCCCGCATGGCTTGCCACAGCTCTTTTAGGGGGACTTCTAATTGTTTGCCATCAATTAGAACAACCGCACTTTCTTTTTTACGGCGTATTTTTTCAATAACCGCATTTTTGGAAAAACAATCGACATAAACCCGATCACCTGCTGAGACCTTTTCTAAAAAGGCTGCTTGTCGTTGTGCCAGGTTCGTTTGTGAGACTTGCTGAGACAGCTGTTTAATAAACGCCTCTCCAGTATCTTTCCATAATTTAGGTGCATTTTGCATTTCGATGGTATACTGGTCGCAGAGTTTTTGCACTTGCAGCATTGTTTGTTGGATTTCTTCATCTGCGCGTTGTTGTAATTTTGCTTGTTGTTGCTTTGAAACTTCTAATCGCTCTAAGGCAACGCGTTGAACGGCTTTGGCTTGTTCCAAAAGGGCATGTGTTTGTTGATGTTTTTCTTCTGTTTGAACACGAAGCGCTTGGACCTGGCTAAACAGTTTTTTCTCACGCTGGTCTTTTTGTTCTAATTTGACTTTAGCATCTTTAATAATTTTGCTGGGGACACCCAATCGTTGAGCAATATTTAATGCATGACTTGTACCGGGCGTGCCAATCAGCAACTCATACGTTGGTTTCAAAGTCATGCCATCAAAAACGACTGAACCATTTTCAACTCGTGATTGTGAATAGGCATATTCTTTCAGTCGTCCCAGATGGGTCGTTACGATCACTTTTGCTTCAAGTGATTTTAAATAATTGAGTATTGCAATTCCCAAAGGAGCACCTTCGGCAGGGTCTGTGCCGCTGCAGAGTTCATCGAGAAGAACCAGGCTTCGCTGATTGGCTTTTTTGATAATATTAACAAGTTGCTGTATGTGCGAAGAAAAGGTACTCAAGCTTTGTTGCAGATTTTGTTCATCACCAATATCTACAAACACTTGGCGATAGATCGGTACCTGCGATTCGGCATCGGCTGTGATATGCAAACCCGATTGTGCCATCAGGTTCAGTAGGCCAACCGTTTTCAACATCGCAGTTTTTCCACCTGTATTTGAACCCGTTACCACCAACTGATCAAAGTCGTCTCCCAATCGGATATCAATTGGAATAATTTTTTTTAACGCATCACGCCGTGTTTCCGGGTTATCCATTCCCGAAAGTTTTAACAGTAGGGGGTGTCGAGCCTGGCGTAGATTAAGCGAGCCATCTGTTTTTACTTGGGGTGCTGTCATGTGATACGCTAAACTGAATTCGGCTTTAGCAACAGCTAGATCAATAAAGGACAAGCCTTTGGATGCATCAATAATTTGCTTTTTCTGTTCAGATACAATATGGGTTAATTCCCAAAGAACTCGCCATTCTTCTTTTTTCTCTTCTGATATTGCTTGTTCCAGCGAATTACTCAATTCCATGATATCATAAGGTTCAACAAACAGCGTGGCTCCACTACGCGAACGATCCAATACGATCCCTTTAACGCTCTGGCGATAATTGGCATTAATCGCTATCACGGCACGTCCATTACGTGTCAAGAAACGATCAATTTCAATCGCTTTGGACATATCGGGCTGTGAAAGGATCCCACGAAATTTTTCCTGGATTTGTTGATTTATGTCTCGGATAGTGCGTCGAATCTGCATAAGTTTTTCAGATGCTTCATCTTTTAAGCTGTTTTCTTCGCCCACGGTTCGAAAAATCTGATTGACCAAGTCGTCGAAAAAAGCCAAGTGGCTTGCCATCGTTTTTATTTGACCAAGTTCAGTCGAATCCAGTTCGTTGAGAAAGTTTTTCAGGCGGCCACTGGCATCCAGGGTTTCAGCAATTTTCAATAATTGTTGCGGCTCAAATACCGTTTGCTTACCAGTCATTTGTTCAAAGACCACTGTTAGGTCATGCAATCCAGAAAGAGGACATCGCTGGCCTTGTTCAATTAATAACTTAAATTGACTGGTTTCATCCAACCGCTGACTAATCCAGCTCGAATCCGTCGATGGGTACAACTGCCGCGCAGCAACTGCTCCCAATTCACTCACAGTAAAGGAACTTAAAATCTGGCGAATTTGTTCAAATTCCAGAATCTCTAAGCTATGTGATTCAATTTTATGCCGCTTCATAATTATTTCTCATTATGCATATTCGTATAAACAACCCATTTTACCACTATTTAAACCATAGAAAAAGGTGTTTTTCTGTTGATCGAAAAAATCATTATGTTAAAATAATTGACAATTGGAATCTATGGGAAGAGGAAAATCCCCAAACTAATAGACCCAGCTAGAGAGAGACAATCGCTCATTCTCTAGCTGGGTTTTTTTATGATTATAGAAAGGTCGAAAGATGAAAATAAAATGTTTCCAAATACTACTCATGCTATCGATGACAATCACTATCGCATCCGCACAACCCGTTAATATTCCCGATCCACAACTCGCATTAATAATACCGAATGACCAGGCGTCACTTCAATTAATGACCACTGTTCATATAGAAAACAGTAATATTCAAGATCTGACTGGATTAGAGCATGCTGTCAATCTTGAGCGACTATATGGATATGATAACTCGATATCAAATATCAATATGCTTGCACCTTTAACAAAATTATTTGTTATAAATCTACATGAAAATAATATTCAAGATATCTCAGTAATATCAAATTTCCCTGACCTGGCTGTTCTATTATTAAATGATAATAGTATTAGTGATATCTCTTCTCTAACAAATTTACACAATCTCGTAGGAATTGATCTTAGAGGAAATACGTTAAACAGTCAGGCATATACAACACATATTCCACAAATCCTCTCAAACAATCCTGACATGCTGTTTCTGTATGATGCACCTATTCCTGAACCAGGAACAATCTCATTGCTTTCATTAGGATGTATCGCATTGATAAAAAGAAGAAAAATTAGCCTTAAAACAAGTTAAGCATAACTATTTATAGGAAACAAATTTTTTCAATTTTAAGAATTGTTTCTCGTAAGCATGCCAACTGAGATAAGCAACGCCAATAGAGATGACTGACAAGACAGTGATATAAAGCAAGCTCCATAATATAAGATGGTCTTGAAAGCGTTCATGCCCTGAAGGGTGCCATTCATACATGCGAGCAACCGCATCGAAAAAAACATGCAATACATAAATACCGTAACTATATTTTCCTAAAAATCGCAATGTTTTTGATGACAAGCAGCGATAGAATAGGGTTTGTGGTTTTGCAAGAATTCCTAATCCTGTGAAACACCCAAAAAATAAAGCGATCAAAGTGTATCCTGTCGCTTGACTAAAAATTCCCCACTCTCTCCAATCCAAAGACTGCGAGGTTGCCAACACTATCAGGACCAACAACGCTGAAACAAATAATAATCTCTTTAAAATTTGTTCAAACTGAGCGGAATGGTAATGCCTTAAGCAAAAGTAAGCCAACATAGCGCCAACAACCATCGCATCCATGCGGCAAAATGTTAATGAATACATAACATGGGCAGCATAATCTTGATAAGCTAAAACACCTCTTGAAATAACTGAAATACTAATCAGGGCTATCATGATCCAAACCAGCCACTGCTGTCGAATAAAATAAATCACAATTGGCCAGATCAAATAAAATTGTAATTCAATGGCTAGCGACCAAAAATGGGCTAATGGACGAACGGGCCATCCTTCAATAGCAGTATAAAAATTGGCGCCATATAACCAGAACCATAGCTGGTGATCAAATAATCCTTCTGGAAAAGAAATAGGCAAAGAGCTTAAGATGACAAAGTAGAAAAACAATACACCATAATAAAGTGGAAAAATTCGCAGAAAACGGCGGCTGTAAAAGTTAGAAAAATAATGGGCACGCTCTTTTGTGCGAATGAGTATGGTCGTTACCAGAAAGCCTGACAGGACAAAAAATAAATCCACGCCCGTCCAGCCAATATGGCCAGGAAGATAAAATAGGTGATCTCCCCAGTGTCGTGGCTTGATCGCCTGGGTAAAATGATGTAACAAAACCAGCGCAATAGCAAGGCCACGCACACCATCCAGTGTGGGAATATGCTTTAAAACCGCGGTTGGTTGGTTATTATCTTCCATACGACTAAACGATTATCATACCATAAACATTAGCCTGAGTATAGTCATTCGATAAAATAACCGATATGAGTAAAGATGATGAGTAATGGAAATCTAACAAAAAGGATGTGCCATGTCTATTGAGGATCTATTAAGCCAGTTACAAAACGACTATCTTGTTCTGAACCCCCAAGTTAAAACCATTCAGGATTTGATAGAAGCCAAAGGCGAAACGATTGTTAATGATCACATCGCTTTTCGCACCTATAATTTGCCTAAAGTGAACATCCGTGTTCTAGCAAAAACATTCATCGACCTTGGTTATCAACCCAAGGATCAATATGATTTTACGGAGAAAAAACTAAACGCCCAGCATTTTCAGCATGAAAATGAAAAGCTCCCTAAAATTTTTATTAGCGAATTGATCGTGGAAAAATTTTCCGATAAACTCCAATCGATCGTCAAGACGATTGTCGATCAAATCCCAGAGGACCTGACTAAACAGTGGGATTTCTGTGCCAGCAAACGAAGCTGGGACATTTCTTTCGAAGATTACGAAACCCTGAAAAAAGAAAGCGAATACGCCGCGTGGGTATCCGCTTTCGGATTTTGTGCAAATCATTTTACGATCTTTGTCAATGAACTTAACCAGTTTGAATCATTGCAAGACCTAAATAATTTTCTAAAAGATAACGATATCAAATTAAATGATAGCGGTGGCGAAATCAAGGGAAGCCCAGAAACCTATCTGGAACAATCATCTTCTATGGCAGCCGAAATCGAAGTCAAATTCACCAACGGTATCAAACACATTCCAAGCTGCTATTATGAATTCGCCAGACGCTATCCTTTGCCAAATGGAAACCTTTTTCATGGTTTTATCGCAAAATCTGCTGACAAAATTTTCGAAAGTACCCAAAAGAAAAAAACATAATAACATTGTCATAGAAGCTTAGCGGAGGCGTTTTCTCCCAACAACGCAAGCTCCTAAAGCAAGCAGGCTACATGTTATCGGTTCAGGAATAGCAGTGGCTCCATGTGTCATGATATATTGAATTTCATTTTGTGATAAGGCATGGTCAAATATAGCCGCATCATCAATGGAACCTTTAAAAAATTTGCCTAAACCTGAAGAGTTTTGTCGTGCTCCTAAAAGAATTGGATTTGTACTTGAACCAATGTCGCCCACGATTGGTGCAAATAACGTCGAATCCAACTGACCATCAATATAAATTTTCTTATACTGTCCATCAAATGTTGCTGCAATGTGATGCCAACGATTTAAAGAAATATCCCCTGACGATAACATTCTATCTCCTGACCAGTTATCCCATAGACGCCCTACAAGAAAACGAACTTTTGATCCTTCTAGATCAATTTTGTAAGCAAATTCTTTGACGAGAATTCCATGGCGATCAGAAACAAATCCTTCAGTATTAATCCAGGCGGATAAAGTAACTTGATTAAAATTTTCCAAGCTATCCACATCGCCCACAGCCACATGATCATTGACACCATCAAAATTAAGCCCTCCACCGATAGGGCTAGATATCCATGGGTTTCCAGAGAATCCCTGAAGACTCCCATCAAAATCTCCTATACTTTCATTTGCGACAACACTTGGAAATGATTCATCTAAAGCCCAGTGGGCAACTAAACTGGCTTGAACATGTACGTTAAAAAAACACAGGTTCAATATCAAAAATAATAAATGTATCCTCTTCATTCTGACTCTCCCAAAAATGTGATTAATAAAGACCATCTCTCTCGAACAAAAAATGCTCCTGGAATTATAAACAATTCCAGGAGCATTACAACAAAAACTTATTTTCATTAAAGTAAGGTCTAAGTGGTCTCCTTTCGGTCAAACGTAACTAATTTTTTAACGATCATGATAAAAAATCCTGTCAACAGAAGATTAATCGCCAGACTAAACATCGCAACGATCACAATGGGGCCCTGGATGCCATAGCTCAAACTGATTAGCAAGACACCCGCACCCACTTCGCCGCGAGGCCACATACCAATCGCAACAGCCAAACGTTCGCGCCAATGAGCTTCTTTACGATAGCAAAACGCTGGGAACATTTTTCCTAAATTACTGAGTACCGTTACGGCCAATACATGCCAGGCAATGGTTGACCAGGGTGGCATCGGCTGCTTTGAGGAAACCATTTCCGATTCAACATTAGCGACTTCAGGTGAAACGGCCACTGTTTGAGACGGTTCGCTCGCCGTGGTGTCTCCAAACAAATAAGGCAGTGACAAACCTACTAATACCATAAAGACGGCTGAAACAATCGTTGAGACGCGCTGTTCGGTCGGTGTCTCTAAAATTGAATGATGTCCATCATTTGCTTCATTACCTGTATCTTTGTTCTCTGGGATTTTCAATACGCATCCCAGAACAAACGCCGGTAATAAAATCTCAATATGTATAGGGACAGTATCATCAATCAATTTTGACGACTTATAAATGATCTCGCAGATAATCGTGATGATCACCGAATAGATCATGACCCAATTCCATGTTACAGGTAGCGGGATTTTGTGCAGCCATTTCCAGGCAACCCAAAGCAACGCAAACATGACGATAACAATAATACCCAACTGCCAGGCAAGTCCTACCATGAGCATTTTCAATGGAATCATCAACAGGACGGTGTCCAGGTCATCAAAGATCGCCAAAATTCGCGCTTTCTTAAATAACCAGGTTGCACTCAATCCTGCTGCAGCTAACATGGAAAACAATACGCCGGCTGAGGTGGGAGCCGCAAACCTGGAAGACAGTAAGGATTCCTTCCAAGCCTGAAGCGACCCCCACGTCTCAGAGGGCAGCATCACAAAAACAAAATATAGGGCAACAAAAATCCAGGGGAATGCCGCGGCAGTCATTGCCACGACATAATCCCATCCATATTGTCGCAGGTTCGATTTATCAATCTCAAACTCAAAGCCAACATGAATCATAATATAGGCCAATGCGACCATACTAAGAATTCGAATTAAATAGGCGATCGTTTCATAAGAATCACCTAAGCTGCTGGCTAAAAATTGAGAACCAACTAATCCTATAATTAACAAAATGGTATATAAAATAACTTTATTCATCGCTTCACCTATTATGCCTGTCTAGAAATCATCCTGATTGCCAAAGCATTGATCGAACGCTAGCCCACGTCAGGCCGATTAAATTGTTTCGGAGAAAATGTAAAACCAAACGGCTTGATCGCAAGCAAGCTACATCCAGAATTTCTGACAACTCGCTCAGCCGTACTACCCATTAAGACATATTTTAATTTGGTTTGTCCTCGCGTACCAAGCACTACCAAATCAATGTCTTTCTCTTTGATATAATGACTGATACCTTCAGCATAATTTTGATGCTCATAAAGATCACAGGTCACTTCAAGATCCTCAATTTGATTCTTAAAAGTTTTTAAGCAATTATTCAGCTTAACTTTTAATAAATCCTTGTATTGCTGCTGATAGGTTGGGTCACTCGAAGAGGTCGCCGACATATAGTGCAAATGGTTCCATGGTCCATAAAAGACATGAACTAAATGCAAGTGTGCTTGATCCTGCTTGGCGATATGGATCGCTTGCTGAATCGCCAATAGTGAATTATCAGAAAAGTCAATGCATGCAACAACACGCTTGAATTCTACTGTATGCTCAGGACGAACCAACATGACTTTAGCCGGTATTTTACGCACACATTTTGTCACCAGAGCACCAACATTGCCACCTGGCTTTGTCGATGCGCCGTACATACCTAGGACCAACAAATCTGCTGAAACTTCATGGACTTTCTGTAACAACTCATCAATCGGAGTGCCGATCCGAACATCCACTTGAACATCGTCTGGCATCTCATTTCGTGCCATGACGGTCAGTACTTCATTTTCCAATTCAGCGACTTCATGTTCATGGATCTCTTCTTTAAAATGATCCAGGTCACTCGATTTATGAATGACCGAATGGACTTCTTGCACGAGCCGTTCATCAACCACATGGACAACATAAAGACGGGCTTTATTCCACCTGGCTAAACGCGCGGCCTGCGCCAGAGCATGCTCGGAATAGTTCGAAAAATCCATTCCTACGACTATTGATTGTAAACGGTTCATGACAAACTCCTATCTTCGACAATTAAGTGTCGATCAAAAAAACGGTTAATCACCAAACATCAATTTAAACGATATCGTAATAAGCATCCGACGCCGCCAAGATTGAGCAGGGCATCGCTTTGTAAAACTACTTCAATATGGCAACCATCTCGTTGGGCCAATGCGACCATCTCCTGCTTCAAGTCACTTTCTTGAAGCGAGCCACCTACGCAATGCTTGCAATGCGTTATGGGGCTTTCAGTGGCTAGAAGCACGTTGCAGCCAGAGCATCGATACCCATGAGGCGGTTGAAAACTATTCTCTATAATGAGCATGTCGACATTGCCTTGTTGCAGTGCTTCGAGCGTGTCATTCACACCCGCTGCACCTAAACCGGCCGTATGCACTTCTTGTAAAAGAAGGTCGACAGCTGCTAAAGATTCTTTCTCTTCATGCTCAATGAACGATGAAAGCGATGAAGCCACTACCTCAGATATGTGTTCTTTGCCTGAAGCAGAGACAATATCAACCAGTTTCTCCTGCAAATGCTTAGGCAATAACTTCTGGATCTTTGACGTTATCGCAGGATTGCCTGCAAGGACAATGTGCGAATGACCGCCTTGCCGAACGAGATCTTCTAAGATCTTTACCTTTTCTTTAAAGAAACGATTCGATCGTTCTTTGCGATGATTCTGGTAATGTTCCTTAGACCATTTCTGACGAATATCATTTCGCAGTTCGGGAATCTTGGACCATAATTCTTTGGTAATCGATCCCAAAGATACTTCAACAATGCGTCCACTTTCTTGGGTCGATAACATAATAATGAAACGATCATAATTGTCTTTCAACTCTACCAAATGGTATATATGTGGCTTTGTGTCGATAGCAAATTCATTTGGTAGCGGTACCTCGAATTGCAGTGCCAATTCGAATGGGTGTTTGCCGCCGCGATGAAATAAAACAACACCTTGTGATGTTTCATCAATTTCTTTATTGATGAAACGCTGAACTCTATCGAGTGATTCTTTTAGAACACTTAACTCCTTGGAAGAATAGCTCTTCTTCAGTGTAATCAAACGTTCTTTAAGATATTTTTTATAATGATGCTCTCCAGAGCCAACATGTATATAACAACTGATAATCGGTGCCTCCGATTCTTCGAGAACAGCTAAAGTTCGAATATGTTTTTCCAAATTTTTCGTTTCCATGGCAAATCCTTTCCTTTTAAGTAAAAAACTTTACGATCAGATGTGTTGTCACAAATCAGCGCAAGCAGCGCGTACGTCTTAGTGAGTCCATTGACCGAAATTTGATAAGTTGGCTGAGAGGGGGGTAGCTAAGCTAGCTACAGAAGGAGGTTCAGGTCACTTAACGCCACTCGGTATGTCATCCCGGAGCGAGATGGACAACAACAATAAAAGTAAAATTGTTTCATGAGTGACTACCTGATTAATAAATAATAACTCTGCTCTTACATAAAATTCCGGGCAGAACACATCCACATTCTGTCCTGCCCGGCGAGTTCGGGAATAGGTTTGAGGGCAGATATTCAAAACTATCCGTAATAAATTGTTCGATTTTTATAGTCTCTAATTCATACACAGAATCTAAAAAACCATTCGGTTTTATTCGCGTTTAAATCTCAACTTTCTTTGTCGAGATAACTTCAGCGACCTGTCAAAGACATCGTGATATTTGTTATGTTAGCATTGCGATGTCCGTACCAAGATTACGCCCCAAAAAATCCCGGGTTCGAAAAAATCGGTCAAATCGTCATCAAAAAAGGTCGATTTTTTTTAACCCAATAATAACGATAACCTCAACGATAATATATATATGAGTAAAAATAAGCGATCAAAGATAGAGCTGTTTATCTACCTAAAGTGCCACCCAAAACATTCAGACGACATGCACACATAAGTTATTTCGACTGAAGTCCCAAAGGGACGAATTAGAGAAATCTAAAACCTACAATTAATTAAATACGATTGGATAAAAGTAAGAACCAAAAAATTCAAAATGTAGAAAACTTAAAAGTTCACGACAGAAAAACAAACCATTACTCAATGAAGCAATAAGCAACTGAGTTTCTTTTTATTTTTACCACCTGTTGACTTTGCATAATTATATGATATAATTATAAAGTATAAGGTCATGGGCTGAACCGACTTTCAACGTCCCTCCGAAACCCAATTCTCTTTAAAAACGTAATAATAAATGTATGCGCATAATGAAGACGTATAAACGCTAACGGTCTCGCCAACCAAGTAGCGACCAACGGGAGCGAGTTCCCAACCAAAAGGTCGCGGCGTAATTTATACAGGCGAACGCCTGAAAACACGATAATTATATTATGCAGAACCACTTAAAACATCTTGAATGGATCGATAGCCAACAGGAGCGAATGCTGACCCTTCTAACTGATTGGACCAGCGTCAATTCCCACAGCTATAATCTTATAGGGCTTAAATCCATGGCCCAGAAACTCGCCGATGAATTTAAGGTTCTGGATGGTCAAATGAAGATGTTAGACCTGAAACCATATAAAATCATTGATCAAGAGGGCAATCCTAAAGAGCAGCAATTAGGTCAGGCCATCTCGATCACTAAACGAGAAGATGCAGACAAATCTGTTTTTCTAGGCATCCACATGGACACCGTTTTCAAAGAAAATGATTCATTCCAATCAAGCAAAATGATCGATGAGGATAAATTAAATGGCCCAGGCGTCATCGATGCCAAAGGCGGACTTGCCGTCATGCTCATCGCACTGCAAGCCTTTGAGCAATCAGAAGTCGCCAAAAATATCGGCTGGGAAATACTCATCAATCCAGATGAAGAAATCGCTTCTCCTGGTTCAGCACCGTTATTCCAACAAGCAGCCAAACGAAACCAACTAGGTTTTGTTTACGAACCCGCCTTACCAAACGGTTCACTGATCAGCAGTCGAAAAGGCTCAGGAAATTTCACTATCGTCGCACGAGGCAGAGCTTCTCATGCTGGACGTGATTTCTATTCAGGGCGCAGCGCTATCCTGGCAATCAGCGAATTCATCATTGAACTAAATAAACTTAATGATCAACAAAAGGAAATCACCGTAAACATCGGTGAAATCAAAGGCGGCCAAGCCGTTAATGTTGTTCCCGATTTGGCGATTGCAAAATTTAATATTCGGTTTAAAAATATCGATGATCAAAAATCAATCGAACAAAAACTAAACCAACTGATTGAAACACATAATCAAAAAGAAGGATTTCAATTTGAACTTTCGGGAAGCTTTTTGAGTCCACCAAAAATGTTAACAGAAAAATTACAAACATTTATGAATCAAATAACAGATTGCGGCAAAGAACTTGGATTGGACCTAACCTACCAATCAAGTGGCGGCGTCTGCGATGGCAATAAACTGGCCGCAGCCGGTTTGCCAACCATCGATACCTTAGGCCCTGTTGGAGAGAATATGCATAACGCAAACGAAACACTCTTCATCAATAGCCTGACCGAGCGTGCGAAGCTGACGTGCCTTTTTCTACTGAAATTGGCAACAAACAACGAGTTTAAATGTTAAACTTAAACAATGACAATTTAAGCAGATAGAGAGAGAATTTATGAAATCTTTAGCAGCTGAAAGCTTTATGTCAGACCCGAGGATTGGGCAAGCCAGGCAATTAATACTGGATAGCCTGGCTGACGCTCAGAAATCGCTTATTGGCGTAAAACCCGCCGATCCTGAGCGAAAACAAACCTATGAACAAGCCATCAAAGAAATGTGTCAATTGCGTGGCGGTGGCTTGTTCTATCCTTATCTTGGCAGCGGTCTGGGAAATGGTGCCCTGGTCGAGCTTGCTGATGGCAGCGTCAAGTACGATCTCATCAGCGGCATCGGCGTCCATTGGATGGGCCACAGCCATCCTGACATGGTAAAGGCCTCTTTCGATGCCGCATTGCAAGATACCATTATGCAGGGCAACCTTCAGCAGAATACAGATTCATTTGAACTCATCGATCGCTTTGTCAAACTTGCACAAAAAAATGGCTCCAAGCTGGAGCATTGCTATCTATCCACCAGTGGAGCAATGGCAAACGAAAATGCACTAAAAATTGCATTACAAAAAAATCATCCACGTCAACGTGTCTTAGCTTTTTCACGATGCTTTGCCGGACGAACGCTGGCCGTATCGCAAATTACAGATAACGCCGCCTACCGCCAAGGACTACCATCGGTGATCGATGTCGATTACGTCCCATTCTTCAATCCAGACCAACCAGAAAAAAGTATCGAACATTCCGTCAAAGTTCTAAAGCGACTTATCGAGCGTTACCCAGATCAGCATGCCGTCATGTGTATGGAACTCATCCAAGGAGAGGGGGGCTACTATTCTGGTGATCGCGATTTCTTTATCGCTCTAATCGACGTTCTCAAAGAAAATAATATCGCTGTGATGTTTGATGAAATTCAAACTTTTGGACGCACAACCCAGCCGTTTGCTTTCCAACATTTTAGTTTAGATGAATACGCAGATATAGTAACGGTTGGTAAAATGTCGCAGGTCTGTGCCACAATTTACGTAGACAATTACAAACCAAAACCGGGTCTGATTAGCCAAACCTTTACGGGCGGCACAGGCGCTATTTGGGCAGCAAACGCTATTTTGAAAGAATTGAATGAAGGACATATTTTTGGCGATGATGGTAAAATCGTTCAAGTTCACAATGCCTTTGTCAGCGAATTTGAAAAAATCAATGAGAAACATCCTGACCTGATTTCAGGCCCCTTTGGCATTGGTGGTATGATTGCTTTCACACCTTTTGGCGGTGATGGCGCCAAAGTCAAAGAATTCATCACAACTTTATTTAATGAAGGCGTGATTGGATTCCCGTGTGGTACGTCGCCACGCCGCGTGCGATTTTTACCGCCTATTGGATCAATCACAGAAGACGATATCAAAAAATCTTGTGAAATTATTGAAGCAATTCTTTTGAAAATTGCATAATTGGAAAAAAGAAAATGAATATTGTTCGACCTATTACAATAGAAGATTTAGATCAACTCTACGAGCTGGCATTGCTCCGTGGTGTTGGCCTCACGTCGCTGCCCAAGGATAAAAAGCAGCTGCGTAAAAAAATTCTCAGTGCTCAGCGTGGATTCAATTTGACAGAAGAAGATGATCCTGCAGGCGAACAATATTTATTTGTACTGGAAGATGTGGAGAAACAGAAACTCGTTGGGGTAAGTGGTATTCATTCGAAAGTGGGTGGCTTCGAGCCATTTTATACTTACCAGATTGAAGATTCGGTTCATGAATCGAAATCTCTAAAAGTTTCCCGGAAAATCCCTACTTTGCATCTGGTCGTTGACCATGATGGGCCGAGCGAAGTTGGCACATTGTTTCTACATCCTGATTATCGTCAAGGCGGCAATGGCCGATTTCTTTCACTAACACGATTTTTGTATATGGCGCAATGTCCGGATTATTTTGATGAATTAGTTATCGCAGAAATCCGCGGCGTCATAGATGAAAATGGAGGTTCGCCCTTCTGGGATGCTTTGGGGAGTCATTTCTTTGTTCTCGACTTTAATACCGCAGATGAACTCAGTGCGGTGGATAAAAAATTCATCGCCGACTTGATGCCCAAGCATCCCATTTATATTCCAACATTGCCACAAGCCGCACAAGATGTCATTGGCGAACCCAATGACAAAAGCAGGCCAGCAATGAAAATTCTGGAAAAAGAAGGCTTTGAATATTGCCATAGTGTGGATATATTTGAAGCTGGCCCAACGGTGAGCTGCCAATTAGAAAATATTCGAACCATCAAAGAAAGTAAAGTCATGAAAATCGGTGAAATTTCTGATACTGAAATTAATTCTGACATTTATATGATTAGCAATAATTCTAAAGAATTTCGTGCATGCATGGGAAATATTGAAAAATTAGGAAGTAGTAAAGTGCGAATAACTTCGCAAGTTGCTCAAGCCTTAAAATTAAACATTGGGGATGAATGCCGATTTGTTCTACTGCGCCCAAACGGTTAATTAAAGGAAATGGCATGTCAGAAAATATCCATTATGTAAATAATCAGTGGCTATCCGGTGGGACTGAAACGATTGTGTCTCTCAATCCTGCAACCAATCAGCCTGTTTGGACGGGTCTTGCCGCGGATAAGGATTTCGTTGATCAAGCTGTTGAGGCTGCCTGCCAGGCTTTGCCAGCATGGTCCAATCTGGATTTGGAAAAACGAATTGGCTACCTCAAAGCTTACGAAGAAGCTTTGCGTTCAATCCAAAATGAAATGGTAGAGACGATTAGTAAAGAAAATGGCAAACCTCTTTGGGAAGCTAAAACAGAAGTTCAAGCAATGCTGGGAAAAATTGATTTGACGATCAAAGCTTATCAAGATCGCACAAACCATCATGTCAATCAATCGAGTAATACTACCCAGGCTCTTCGATACAAACCTCATGGTATCATTGGAATCATCGGCCCATTTAATTTGCCGGGACATATAACTCATGGTCAAATTATTCCTGCTTTGTTGGCGGGCAATACGGTCGTTTTTAAGCCAAGTGAGCTTGCTCCTTTAGTTGGCCAAAAGTTGATTGAGCTTTGGGAGCAAGTTGGTCTTCCAGCTGGTGTTCTCAATATGGTACAGGGGGGCGGGGAAACAGGGAAAGCATTATGTCAGCATTCTAATTTGAATGGCTTATTTTTTACTGGAAGTTTTAAGGTTGGCGTTGAATTAAATAAAGCGTTTGCATCTGATCCTGGGAAAATTTTGGCATTGGAGATGGGCGGCAACAATCCTTTAGTTGTTCATCAGGCGGTAGATTTGGATGCCGCGGCATATTTGGTGATGCAATCAGCGTTTATTACTTCTGGCCAGCGATGCACTTGTGCTCGACGACTTATTGTTCCCGAAGGTAAAGAAGGTGATTTACTGATTGATCATGTTGTTAATTGGACGAAAAAAATTCAAGTTGGACCTTATACGCAAGATCCTGAACCTTTCATGGGACCTGTTGTAACATCTCAAGTAGCGCAACGATTATTGGAAGCACAAGCTAGCTTGCAAGATCGAGGTGGAAAATCAATTATTGAAATGTCACCTATTTTAGAGCATGGTTCATTTTTGTCTCCAGGTTTGATAGATGTCACTGAGATCTGCGATCGGCAAGATGAAGAGATTTTTGGCCCATTACTACAAATTGTCCGAGTAAAAAATTATGATACTGCAATCGAAGAAGCAAATAATACAAGTTATGGACTTTCTGCTGGTTTGATTAGCAATAATGCCAGTTTATATAATGAATTTCGTCAGCGAGTCAATGCTGGTTTGGTAAACTGGAATCGTCAAATTACTGGTGCGAGCGGAGCACTTCCATTTGGTGGTATTGGGCAGAGTGGGAATCATCGACCTTGTGGGTATTTTACTGTCGATTTATGCTGCTATCCTGTAGGTTCCATTGAACAGGATGGCTTGAGTTTACCTGAAAAACTTACGCCAGGGATGGATGGATGAGTGGTGGATTTGAAGTCAATTTCGATGGCTTAGTTGGGCCAACCTATCATTATGGCGGATTGTCTTATGGCAATATCGCCAGTAAAAAACATTCCGGCCAAATTTCAAATCCAAAACAAGCCGCTCTTCAGGGATTAGAAAAAATGAAATTCCTGCATGACCTAGGACTGAAGCAAGCTTTCTTGCCACCTCAGCAGCGACCTGATTTACGATATCTAAACGCTTTAGGTTATAGTGGGCAGCTAAAAAAAATCATCGAAAAAATTGCCAAAGAAGATATGGGCTTTTTGTCAGCATGTTTTAGTGCTTCGAATATGTGGACTGCGAATGCTGCAACGATTTCTCCTAGTAAGGATTGTGAGAATGGGAAAATTCATATTACCCCGGCAAATTTAGCGACACAATTGCACCGTTCAATGGAAAAAGATTGGACATCTCGGTTATTAAAATCAGTTTTTAGTGATTTAACTATTTTTCAACATCATGTTGCTCTTCCTAGCGAGCGTTATTTTAGTGACGAAGGTGCTGCTAATCATATTCGATTATGTCGAGATTATGATTCTGAAGGGATTGAAGTGTTTGTTTTTGGGCAAGATAACCATTCTAAATTACCAGCAACAAAATATCCCATACGACAATCTTTACAGGCTTCTGAGTGTATCGCTCGGTCCCATCAGTTGAATCGAGATCGTACACTATTTGTTCAACAAAACCCAGAGGCAATTAATGCAGGGGTTTTTCATAATGATGTTATTTCCGTTGGTAATTTAAACGTTTTCTTTTATCACGAGAAAGCATTTGTTGAAACTCAGAAAGCAGTATCCGCTATACGGAAAACTTTTGAAGATCATTGTCAGGCTCATTTATATTTAATTGAAGTCAAAGAAAATCACGTTTCACTAGCAGACGCTGTAGCGTCTTATTTGTTTAATAGTCAGCTAATATCAGTGACTGATGAAAAAATGGCATTGATTTGCCCAAGTGATTGTGAAAATTTTAGTCACATTAAAGATCTTTTGAATGAAATTTTGGAGAAAGATAATCCTATCCAAGAAGTTCATTATGTTAATGTCCGGCAAAGTATGCAAAATGGCGGTGGGCCAGCTTGCTTACGTTTGAGAGTTGTCTTAAATGATAGGCAGCTAGTGGGATGTCATTCTGGAGTTCTTTTCGATGAAATCGTTTACGACAAATTAAAGATGTGGGTCAAACAATATTATCGAGACAAGTTACATCTTGATGATCTTGCCGACCCTAAATTATGGGAAGAAAATTGTCAGGCATTTAGTGTGTTAAGTGATGTCTTAAAGCTAGAACCATCACTTTACAATTCATATTAATCATCTTTTATTTGAAGGTATCCCATCATGCCGTTTTTGCTATGTTCGAGGATATGGCAATGGTAGAGCCAACCTCCAGATGAGTTCTCACCAGGTTTTTTTCCAAAAGCTTCAATTTCACCTTCGCGGCCTTGGTCATCAATATAGGCAACAACGCGCGTAATGGTTTTTGCTGTCTGAGTTTTCATACTGAGTTTGCCTGGGATCCGGATGGTATCCATGATTTCCAGATGATTGGCAGGAACATGTTTACGTCCATTTTCAATGATACGTCCTTTATCAATCCAAACGGTGTCAATGTGTTGAAAAGTGAAACCATGTAAATGGAAATTATGATCGCCACCTGTCGTATTATGAATTTCAAAGATGACCGTATCTCCAGGTTTTACCGTTGGAGCATCCTTTGGGGTGATTTGGGGAAATGGGAGAGGATCGCCATTTTCAGCAGTATGCATCCAAAAAGTAACATCTCCATTCGGATCGGGTTTTCCGTGACCCATTGTGACTAAGATTGTTTCAGCATTTTCAATATCATAGGGTTCAATATCGACCAACTTTCTTGGTGGAGCATACTGTTGGTGAACCATTTGTTTTGGTTTTTTTAATTTAAATTTTAATAAATTTTCAGGTGGCAACATGCCATCGTTGTGTTGATGCTCAAAATCATATTTCTTCTTATGGGGAGGAAAAATAATATTAGTTAAATGGCGACCACGTGGATAATCATGCCATTCAAGTGGAATCGTTTCACCTGGTTTACCTTCAAGGGTAATGATGATATCGACGCGTTCTCCAGGCGTCAGGATGATGCCGCCATCGTCAGGATCGAAGTTAGACATGGTTTCAGGCATCATGCTCGTCATCATGGGGGTGTGGGTGTGTCCACGTTTTTTCATGAGTCTGGTGAAGATTTTTGTCTCTACTTGTTTGATTGGGTCAATAGGCAGAGGTTCTTCAAGTAATCCCAGGTCACTGCCGATGTGCCAGAGGCGATGCTTGGGAACAGAGAGTCGCATGAAACGTACATTTGAAGCATTGACAAAACGATATAAATAGGGGACACCGATTTCGATTTCATGTGTTGGACGAACTTTGCCATCGACGAGCATCACATTGCCTTCGCGGCCATTAACTTTCGTGCTGGCTCGTTCGAGAACTGTTGTGGGAAATGCTGGTGCGAGTTGAAAGGTGTGTTCGTCTAGTAAAACATCATCTAGTATGACAACACGTTGGTTTTCAGGAAGTTTTAATTTCATTTCAAGGTGGTGGTCTCTTACGACTAATGCGCCATAGAGTCCTTTTTCCACTTGTTCGTTGGTGTTGAAGTGTGGATGATACCAATAGACTGCTGGGCGGTTTAATTTAAATTCGTATTTGAACGTGCCGCCTGGTGGGATTGGCTTTTGGGAAATATTGCTACCGTCCATGATGGCTGGGACTTCTACGCCATGCCAGTGGATGGTTGTCGCTTCGGGCAAATTATTTTTGAAGTGGACGATTAGTGTGTCGCCAACTTTGGTTTCGATGATCGGACCGGGGACGGAGCCGTTGTAGCACCAGACGTTGGTGGGTTTGCCAAAGACATATGATACTTGGCCTTCTTGCGCGATGAGTTCGACTTCAACAATATCTGGATCTGGGTTCATGTCGACCAGGGGAATTTTCTTTGAGAGGTTCATACTGGTATTCTTCGGTCCTGAATTTTGGCATGAGGTCAGGATCAGTGGTACAAGTAGTAAGGTTGCTAATAGTCTTATTTGCAAATGCATAGAATCTCCACTTTTCTGGCTGTTGGGCAGCAGATATGAAACACTATTTTTATAATTGTTTTCAACAAAAGATTTTATCTTAAATTCTAGCTATTGTAAATAGTTATTTTCATTGTATAAGATTCATAACCATAGTGATTATACGTATGTGCTAATTTTGTGTTCTCATTTAGTTAGTGATCATATGGGTGTGATTTGTAAGCAAAAATAGGATTTGTCAAATTTGGTCTAAAAAATCATAGAAGCTAATTCGAATCAGAATTATTCCAACGATTTAAATAGACTTCTTTGAATGATTCTTTGTATTTGGGGCGGTCAATAAGCACACAATTTGGGCAATATAGTTTGCCTTTGTCGCATTGTATTTGGCAGCGGATTCTTTTGCCCTTTTTTTGTTTTTGGTTTGCTTGAAAGGAATTTGGTGATCTTGTTCTCAAGTGACTTGAACTGTTTCGTATATTTCCCAGAACATTTGGTCGAATTAGGTCTGAAATATTTTTTCTTTTCACGATATTATTTTGGACAACTAAAAACCCTGTAGCGTCACATAATTTACAACTGATATGTCCGCTCCCATTGCAAACATCACAAGAGGCTTGCGGTTCGATGTAGCCTTTTTTAAAGTCTTTTACCAATCCAGAATAATAAATACTTTTTTTATGTTTATTGATGTCGACCGGCTCTGGGTAGAGATCCATTTCAACAGGGCGGCTTATCGGTTGTTTGACATAATCATATTCTGAAAAACGATAGAGATCATTGTTCATACTAAAATAATATTCATCTCCAGTAGGGATCATATAAAACTTATCAGCTAGGTATTCTTTTCTGTGAGTGATATTTGGCATATTATTTTTATTTAAGAAGATATATTCGTCCATTTCAGGTACGTAAATTAAGGTTTTGCCATCAAATGGCCCACCTACATATTTTCCTGAGACTTCGACAGAGTCAACAATTTTAATAATCCTTTTAATGTCCGATTGAATTGCTGGAAATTCATTTTCAGTATATAGATATCCATCATGCAAATAATAACCTTTGTCAAACAATAGGAGGCTTGGGTAGATTAATTGATGTCGCCTGGTATTGGTCATTTTTTTGATGGAGTGAAATTTTTGATCTGACTGTCTTTTGTTTAATATTTTTCGACCATTCCATATTTGTTCCAATCCTAATTGTTCAGTATAGGACTTTACCCATTCTTGGCCAATTTCACGAGGCTTCTCTTCTTCAATAAATTCTTGTTTTGTTTCGTCGATGATCGAAACACCCCAAGCCCATTTATCGAGCGGTTTTGGGATAGTTGCTTTTGAAATATTGATTAAACGATTGATAGCAACAGCAAAATTTAAATTTTGCGATTCGGTTAAATAGAAACTGACCACGCCGACAACTTCACCCTGTTGATTTAATACAGGGCTACCACTGGATCCTTGTGATATAGGGGCGCTAATTTGTATCATTTGGTTTTTCTGGATATTACTATTTAGATACTCTCGATGTTTTTGCTGGTTTTTTGAAATCCAATGACTGCTAAAACTAAAATCGCGAATTTGGGAAATAATGCCTTCACTGACTGTTTGTTCCAGGCCAAAAGGTGATCCGATGACGGTGATTTTTTCCCCTTGTTTTGGTGGTTTGTGAGAAAGCGTTAAACTTGGTGCTGTTTTAAGTGGTCGTTTTAGGGAGACCTGAATTAGGTCGAATTCTTCGCTTTCTGCTATGACATTCCCGATGGGATAAGTTAAACCATTTTTCGTTACAATCTCAGCACTTCCGCTTCCTTCAAGTACATGATAGTTTGTAACTATATCCCCATTGTTGATAAAAAAACCAGTACCTGATCCAATTTTGTTTCCACGCGCGTCTTTGACAATGACAGTGACTATGCTTGGGCTTGTAAGTTCTATTAACTTGGGTAGATCCAGTGTGGCAGGGGATGTTTTGGTTGGGTTTTCTTTATAACTCTTTTGGGTCGAATTGCGTGAGCTAATCCAGTCATTTATAGTCATAACTTTATTTGACGCATTTGCCTGGCGATAGTGATAGCCACCAATAACCGCATATTTAGATGGCGCCTTTTTGTTATCGATGGTTAATATGCCCAGGCAAATGGGTTGGTTAGATTCAAATTTCCAAACTCCTACTCCTTCAAGTGAGTTGTCGAAATCTGTTGCTATTAACTCAATGCTTTCGGGATAATTTAGTAAGCCACCAAACTGTCGAGTTTGATGGAAACCTTGGCGAGAATTTGTAAATAATTTTTTTACTAATGCGCTATTTTTGTAAATGTCTTTTTTATTTTCATCTTTGAAATCTAAAGCCCAAACGCGTTCATTTTTCCTTATCCTGTTCATATCGAATTTTGTATCATGTTGAAATGATTTTTTTGAATTATTGATCATTAGAATAATGGTACGTTTGTCATTGTCATATCCAAAAATGAAATCAACTTTAAAACTTTGATTGTTCCAATTAGTGACTACAATACTATATGCATCCTGAACGAGTTTGTAAGAGGTAAGAACTTTTTCTTGTTTCTTACTGATAAAAACCCCACGTCCCTCGCGAAGGAGTTTGTTTTGTTTGTCATACACATTTATTTTCACTGTTTTTTTTACGGCTATTTTTGCGTAGTAATCTGATTGTGCAAAGAGCGTGTTTGTTTTGTTTGGTATTGCAATAACACATAAAAATAAAAAAATTAAGATGTGATATGTTCTCATAGGTAAAACTATTTCTTTCACTGAATGATGTTCGTTAAATATTGTTATGGTATTTGCCCTTTCGTTCCCAGTATTATATCAAGCCGCTTTTTGCTTTAAAAGAGTAAATTAGGCATCAATCATTCGATAAAACTACTCTTTGGTCGTTTTGTTGGGATTCTTTTTGAGATTACCATGGTGTTCGGGCGCCGTTGACGCAGAGGGTTTGCCCGCTGACGAAGGAGGCGTTGTCTCTTGCAAAGTAGAGGGCGGCGTCGGCGATATCTGCTTCGGTTCCCCATCGACCGGCGGGGACTGTTTTAATGTAATCGTCTTTGACGGATTGCGGGTCATTGGTGTGCCGCAAATTGGGGACCCATCCTGGTGAGATGAGATTAACGGTAATACCGTAGGGGGCAAGTTCTTTGGCCATGCTCATGGTCCAACCTTTTTGGCCACCTTTGGCGGCTACGTAGGCGCTGAAGTTTGGACGGGCTTCTTCGTAGACTTCGCTGCCAATATTGATGATGCGGCCCCATTTTTTTTGTTTCATGGCAGGTACGACCGCACGGGTTAGGAGGAAAGGGCTGATGATAAAAAAGTCGATCATATCCTGGTATTGTTTAAGGGTATAGTTTTCAATCGGATTATCGGGAATGTCAGGTGTGGCGTTGGGAACAAGGATGTCAACTGGACCGAGTTGATCTTCGATAGAGTTTACCATGTCGTTGACACTTTGTTCGTCACTGACGTTACCTTTAAGTAAGATCCCTTCGCCGCCGATGGTTTGTAATTCTTTATAAACAGATTCGGCGGTGGCTTGATCGCGATAATAATTGATGACCACTTTGGCACCTTCACGAGCGAACGTAAATGCGATTTCTTTACCCAGGCCTTTTGTGCAGCCTGTGACAAGTGCGACTTTTCCTTCTAGCGATTTTGACATGAACAGCTTCCTCTTATGTGTAAAATGGTTTACAGGGGCATCTGTAAATTTGGGGTCGTTAGATTTTACCATGTAAGTATTTTTTACGCAATGTCTCTGGGAATTTTTCTATGGCATATCTTAACATGGTTCTAGGCATGGTTTTATAATGTTTTTTAAGGAAAGCTTCTTCGGTTTTTCGATCGCGATTGCCGACTTCTCGTAGCATCCAGCCGACGGCTTTGTGGATGAGGTCTTCTTTGTCGTGGAGTAAGATTTCAGCTAATGCTAGTGTGTCATCGAAATCCTTCTCTTTGATAAAGTAGTAAGTTGAAATAATCGCGATGCGTCGTTTCCAGAGTGATTTGGATTTGACATATTGATAGAGTAATTTTCGGTCTCGCTCAAAGAGATAGACGCCAATGATATGGTGGACGATGGTATCGACCAGGTCCCAGTTATTCATGCTATTTACATGTTTGATGAGGAATTGGTAGATCGTTTTTTGCGTTTTTTCATCTTTCGCTCGTTTGAATTGATCGACCAGGATGAGTAGGCCTGCGAAACGTTCTTCGTGCCATTTGGAGGCGAGACATTTTTCGATATTGACAAAACTAAGTTCGCGAAATTGGCGTGCGACTTTGCGTGTTTTTGGTACGGGCAAGCCTAGAAATTTGTCGCCTTCGCCATATTCTCCAGGACCGGTTTTGAAAAATCGAGCATGAAATTTGGCGCGTTCTGGTTGGGCATGCGATTTTAGTTCTTTGCGAAGTTGTGTGAGTGGGGTCATTTTTCTATCCTTTAAAAAGTGAGTTTTAGGAGTGTATCATCTTTTGTTTTATTTGTCTTGTTTGGTTTTGGTGGTTTTAAGTTAAGGATATATAGGTGTTTATGCGATGCAAGAGGGGCAGTGTTTTACAAAAGATTGTCACTAATAATATTTTCCGAATTTTCATAGTATCTGCTATAATGATAGTTTAGAGAGAAATATGACAAGCTTACCTTTACCAGAACAGATTTTACTTGTTGCGGTACTGCTATTTTACATCGCGGCCGCGATTTTTGGCTGGCTACAAATCCGGCCCAATGGCAAATCTTATAGCCGCATTATTACCCATCTTTTTTCCGTTGCGATTGTGCTTGAAGTGGTGATTATGGTCTTTCGTGCCGCAGCGATTCAAGCGATTCCTCTAACAGGAACCTTTGAGTCGATGATCGTCCTGACGGTGATTTTTGGCATGACCTATTTGTTGATGGGGATCGCATTTGAGCAGGTCTGGTTCAGTTCGGTGATGAGTTGGGTGTTGTTGGGGATGATTCTCATAACGGCATTTGTCGCGACACCTGCAAGCCAAGTACAAGAAGTGGCGATGACGCCTTGGACCTATGCTCATGCATTGATGATGATCCTGGCGGAGGTGATGATTTTATTTGCCACAATTTCAGCAATTGTTTACTTGATAGCCGATCATCATTTAAAACAGAAAAAGATATTTAAAGTCATTGGGATTGTTCCCAATATGGAAAAATTGCAAAGTATGAATCACTATGGTGTGATTTATGCTTTTATCCTTGTAACATTGGGGCTTTTGAGTGGTTTTGGGATGGCGTATCTGCGATCAACCAATTTGGGGGTTGAATTTGTGGATTGGTTTGGTGACCCAAAAGTAGTGACTGTTTTTGTCGTATGGGGGATGATTGCAGCGATTCTATATATCAAACGATTTACTCGATTGAGCCGGAAGGTTCGATTTTATTTAATTATGGCTACCTTGGTTTTGACGATTATTGGAGAATTGTGCCCTAGCACATCCAAGCATGATTTTAAACAGGAGCCGCAATCGCAAGCAGCTTCGATCAAAATCATACAAGAGTAACTGCATGAAAGTATTTATAGTTGGTTTAAATCATAAGACGGCGACGGTGGATATCCGTGAGAAGCTGGCGTTTAATCACGACCAGACTCAGCAGATGCTTGGTAAGCTGAAAGAAGATTTTGCCGATGTCGAATTTGTATTAATTTCAACGTGTAATCGCGTGGAAGTCTATTGTGGTTATGATCAGCAGAGCGGTATTCGCAGCGAGATGATTGTCGAGAGATTGGCCGCATATAAGAACATCTCGACGGAGTCATTTCAATCCTTGGTATATGTCCATTATGATGATGAGGCGGTTCGTCATTTACTAGAGGTGGCTTCCAGTCTGGATAGTATGGTGTTGGGTGATGCCCAGATCAATGCCCAGGTCAAGGAAAGTTATCATGTGGCCTGTGAAGCGAATGCAACGGGCAAAGTTTTGAATCGACTCTTCCATTGTGCGTTTTCAGCCAGTAAAGATGTTTATACGTTAACATCGATTTCCTGTCGGCGTGTGAGCGTGGCAGGTGTGGCGGTGAATTTAGCCAAGCAGTTATTTGCGGATTTGACCAAAGCGAAAGTGACCGTGATTGGTGCGGGGGATATGGGTGAACTTCTGATTAAGCATTTGTTGGATGATCATTGCCGCGATATTACCGTTTGCAATCGAACGCTGCAGCGGGCAGAGGGAATCGCCAGTAAATATGATATTAGCGTTGGACCCTGGGAGCAATTGAATCATTGTCTGGAGAAAACGGATATTGTGGTTGCTGCGGCGACAACGGATGATTATTTGTTTGATGGCATTTTCTGCCGCGATTTGATGCAGAAGCGTCGCAGTCGAGCGATACTTGTGATAGATATTGCGGTGCCACGTAACTTTGATCCACAAGCCAATGAACTGGACGATTTTTATCTCTATAGCGTGGATGATCTGGAGCAGGTGATTCAAACGAATATCGAGGCACGCCAGGCGGATCGAGATCAGGCCGATCGCATCATCAGTCAAGCGGTGTCTGATTTTATGGACTGGCTGGATATGATGGATATTGGGCCATTGCTTGGTAAGCTCAAAGAAAATTTCCATGCAATCAGTAAGGTTGAATTACAAGCTTATTTGGATGCTCATCCAAACATGCCTGAGATGGCAAAGCAGCAAGCAGAAAAGTTGGTTTATCGACTTGTTAACAAGCAGCTCCATTATCTTTTCGGCCACATCAACAACCTCGCTCGAGATAAAAATATCACCGACGTGACCCGCCTTGTCAATCAGATCGTTGAGCATACAGATGATAGTCTTATTTAGAGGGGAAAAGCAATCTGCCGTATTAAGTAAATTAAAGTTAATAACTTTTTATCATGATTGCTTGATAGATTTATAACTCAAAAGAATCTTTTATCGTCGAACATAAATAGTGTTCAATGTTTTGTATATGCACATTTGAAAACCCTTGGGCATAATCGGCTCGGCAGATGGGTTTGATGGGTAGTCCGATTCGGTTGAGGTAATATTTAGCTGAGGCGGGGTAGAGGTTGTTTTGCAGGATTTCTTCCATTTTCAGGATGATATTTTTTATTTCGATATATTCTTTTTTAGGCGGATCGGTTAGACCTTTGATGTAATGGTCCATGAGTTTTGTGGCAGTGTTGGCAATGCAGCCGCAAAAGCCGCTGGAAAAGTTGGTACCCCCGTCAAAGTGAGCGTTGAGGTTGGCCTGAAAGATTTTAAAGTCATACCCTTTGACGGCGTCAATTTTTTGTTGATTGATTTGATGGCTCTTACTGGTTTCTTTGCAGAAATAGAAGCGATGGGTTTTAGCCAGCTGACTGTAAAATTCTGGTGGCAAGGTCGTATGGACAGGGATTGGGGCTTCGTAGATGCCTAAGGGTATGTTCGTTTTTTCTACGATGGTGAGAATGTCTCTTTCCATATTCTCTAAGTCTGGTAGAAGGGAGGTGGCAATGATGGTGACTTGTATGCCAGTATCAGCCATGCGTTTGATGGTTTCAATTTGCTGGTCAAGGGTTTTGCCGAAATTTCCTGTAGCAACCACGCTGGCTTTGCCATTGGTGCGTTCAACTACGCGGCGGGCAATTTGAAGCGGTTCGTCGTCGTAAAGATGTAAGAATTCACCAGATGTGCAAACGGGAAAGAGCCCGGCAGCGTTTTCTTGTAGATAATAATCCACCAATGCATCGATGCCATCAAAGTCAATCGATTTGTCTTCTCGGAATGGTGTGAACATGACCGGCCATACGCCATTGTTTATATTGTACATATCAACATTATAAACGTGATCGACATGATTATCAAGAGAAGGGTGGCAGCCTCAGCTCAATTTATTGAGATGGGAATGGGGGTTTCCTTTTCTGTGGTGGTTTGGAATCCGGATGCACTTTTTTCTAGCATTTTTTCGATTTGTTTTTGATAGGAGAGTTTTCCACCTTTGGTTAAGCTTGTTTGGATTTGTTGGTTGCCGAGTAGTTGGCCGGTGTTTGGATTAACGACATTGATGTAGACAATGACAGGTGTTTCTTTCTTTTTATCAATAATAACATTTTCATCAAGTGCGATGATAGGTTTTGTGTCGATAAGAGTCTGTTTTATAGCGGGAACAACTTTAGATGTTTTCGTTTCTTTTTTGACCGTCAAAGGATTGGATTGCGGGATGTTGAGTGTGCCATAGCTTTTCTTTTTTTGTTCATTGGTGGCTTGTACTTTTATTTTATCTCCGGGTTGGGCTTGAATGTGTGTTGTAAAGCTACCATCAGCAGCGACGGCAACTTGTTCGCTTTTTCGAGTGATGTGAATTTCTACCTTGGCAGGGCTGGATGTTTCGATACTTCCTGCCCGTCCTTCAATTTGCACAATGCCTTTTGAGTTTGGAGGTGAAATAGCAATGTTATGTTTATGCACTTTGATTTTTCTATCTATAGCAAAAGCCAAGAGTGCGGTTGAACAAAGAATTAAAAGCCCGCATGCTATACGAATGTTGAAATTTACGTCTGATTTTTTCATCAGAGATTGCCCCTTGTTTTCTCGACATTTAAATAACCATTATCACGACAAAGGCTATTATGCATAATTTTCAAGGGAAATCAAGGGGGAAGAATATGATCGTTATAATAAGAGTATTGGGTGGCAGCCTCAGCTCAATATATCGAGATGGGGATGGTGGAATGCGAGCAGGCCATCCCAATTTCACCTACGGTGAGCGGAGGCTGCCACCTGTATTTAATTATTTTGTGGGTGTGATGACAAAATTGGTTGTTTTGTTCGCTTTGAAATTAAGCCAAAAGACCAGGTTGGTTTGGTTGTCTTTGTTTTCATATCCAATACGGAAATCTTTTCCTGGTTTGATGGGTTTGCCATCAATTTTAAGTTCAACACCTTTTTTGCCCCAGCCTTTTAAAACGAATGCCGGGTTAATGATGGTGACCTTTTTGGCGTCTTTGTCCTCATCATAATATTCAAATTGGTCACCACCTTCATACCAGGGACCGAGTTGAAATTCAAACGTTTGAGGTTTATTGTTTTTGCATTCGAGGACATAGGCTTTTTGGCGATGGTCATAAACAGGGTTTTTATAGGTGGGCTCGAAGTCTTCCATGATAAACTGTGGTGCGTTTATCCATGAGTCAGCAAGCGAAATAACTTTTTCGGGTTTTTCATCTGATTTGATCATACCGGAAAAGTAAACATGTTCGAGTGTGTAATTGGTTTGTCGATAGAATCGCCAGTTGAGAATATGGCCAAGCGAAGTGGCGTAACCTCGTTTTTTACTTCCCCAGCATTGAAAGATCAATGGGAGATTGTCTTCCGGTTCATAAGGTTCAATTTCAGCGCCATGCGGGATCGCAATAGTAAAGGGGCGGTATTTTGATTTGAGGTTTAGGATCATCATGTTGGCATAACGGAATGTATCGAAGTTTTTGGGATAGGGTTTAAAGGAAAAATCTTTATATTCACCTTCCATATTAAGTAGGGTTAAAGCATTCACTTCAATATCATCGATCGGGTCTTTGTTGGGTCGGCCATAGATGAGCATTTCGTGAAATTCATGGACGACGTTGGGGATGATTTCGCGAGCATCGCCATCGGTGACAGGCCAACTCCAGTCAGTCAGACCGGTGTAAATCTTTGCATGGCGAATATGCGTGCCATCTGGATAAATTGTGTACCATTCATCCACCCAATCGCCATCGCCATAAGGGCTGTTACTGTGAATATAGGTGTGAGCGATTTTATCTTCGTTATTGCTAAGGGCACTGTGCCAGCGAACGATAATTCTTGCATCATTTTGGCTTTCGATCCACATGCGTGTGTAGACATTATTTTTGTCATTTAAGATTTCACAGGTCATGCCGCCATCTTCGATTTTGGGATCATAGGTTTCTGTCCAACCATTGATATACTTGATGCCATTTTCTGTGACACTATGGACATAGCAGGGCAAATCAAAGTGCATTTCGGTGGGGAGTAGGTCGAAAGTGACCTTGACCGCCTCTTTTAAGCGAGGCTTTTGTTTGATTTTTTCAGTGGGGCCGATGGCTTGAAATTTTGATGATGCATCGACTGAAAAGGACACTAGGGAAATGATAAAAAATACAACAACGATTTTTTTCAACTGGAGCATACCTGGTTCTCCTTTGCGCTGAGATTGCGCGAATGCATTACCAAGTGTGGGCTGTGCGGGTACAGTGGTCGTATGGTAATTTTGATAAGTTTATATTTTAACTTTGTACCAACTGTGACGCGATTTTTCGCGTAATGTCTATTTACGGATTTGGGTTCTCGCGTACAAAAAGAATTATATTAACCTGGTAAGTGGATATTTAACCATCCATCTAATGACCAATAAAACTTCAAATACTTTATTGTAAATGTCTCGCTCAAATGTAGGCGACAACGGAGCCGGGTTAGTGACTCCATAATCGCGGCGTTCTTAAAGTAGGCGAACGCCTACAGTTCTTTTATTTTTATGTTTTTGAAATAGGCTTTCATTTTGGTGCCATCATGCACTTGTAAGCCAATTTTACCTTCTGTATGTGCTTGAGGTGAATTATCGACATGGTCCAGAACCAACTCGCCATTGACCCAGTGTTGCAGGTGATTGCCTTGACAGCGGATGACAATGCTATTCCAACCGAGTGGTTTAAATGCTTTGTTTAGTTTTTCTTGGTCACCGAGATGACGATAGTTCGGGCGGACAAACCAATCTCCAATAGAACCCCAGTAGTTACCGACGACCCATTCAAAACCATCATCCTCTTCTTCTGACTCCTCTTCATCCATCTCTTCTTCGTGTTCTTGAGCTTCTGCTTGCTCTAAGTCGTATTCTTCTTGTTCTATGACGAACATGTCAAACTCGTATGCAGCAGGGGCCATGAAAGGTTGCCATTCATCTTCTTCTTCTGGTTCGCCTTCATCTTCCATCTCTTCTTCTTTGGGTTCGTCTGCTTCGCCTTGCTCATCCTCTTCTTCATCTTCATCGTGACCTGTAAAGAGAAATGGGGTCGCACGATACCAAATACCGCTATTGCGATAGAGATCACCTACAATTTTTGCCTCCAGGTGCAATTCGAAATCTTTGAAGGTATTGTAGGTATAGAGCCAGGAAAATTTTTCTGCTACTTTATCCAAGTCTCCAGAGACCATGGCGCCATCTTCAATCGACCAAACACCGTCGCTGTTATCCCAATGGGTAAAATCTTTGCCATCAAAAAGTGAGACAAATCCACGTTTGTCAGAATCACAACAGGATTGTGTTGTTTGGCAACCATTAAATAATAATAGGGTTAAAAGCGTGAGGATAAAAGATTGAGATATAACTCGAGACATACCATGGTTCCTTTCTCGGGAAGATAAACGATGGACTCTTCTGTATTCTATTTGGGTAGCGAACAAATAATCTTATACTGAAGTAAGCGGTAACTTACAATTCTTTAATTTTAATATTCTTAAACTGAATTTTCATGTCTGCACCCTGGAAAACTTGCAGGGCAATTTTTCCAGCCAGGGGAGCGAGCTCGTCGGAGTCGGTAAAGTCAACCATTAGCACACCATTTATCCAGTGTTGCACGCGGTTGCCTTCACAGCGAATGACGACTTTATTCCAATCATTATAATGAAAGGCTTTTTTGACCTCGTCGAGATTTTCCGTTTTTAACTCATGCAAATCGCGTCGATAGGAATCGTGAAGTGTGCCCCAGAAATGGGTCATTTCAGAGAGGCCTTCATCCTTGATTTCTTCTTCGCTATCGATAGAGTAGATATCGAATTCATAGCCAGTCACAGCCACAATGACAGGACGCTCAGCATCTTTTTCGTCTTCGTCATCGTTATCATCTGCTTGTTCATCGTCTAGATCTTCGCTTTGCTCTAGTTCAGGCTCTTCTTCGCCATTGTCTTCAAATTCTTCATCTTCATCTTCATCTTCATCTTCATCCTCTTCTTCTTCGACATAAGCAAACGGTCTAGCTCTGTGCCAGATTCCACTGTTACGATTAAGTTCGCCAGTCATTTTCGCTTCAAGGTGAAGTTCATAATTTTTGTAGACACCAGTGGAATACATGACAGGATATTCTTCTATGCTTGTATCAGAATCACCCGCAGTTAATGCTCCATCTTCAACGCGCCAAAGTCCTGTCTTGTCTTCCCAGCCCGTGAGATCTTTTCCGTTGAACAATGATACATATTCATCATTTGAGAATATCGATCCTATTGCTGTGATAGGACATTTCGTTTCGCAGTTACTGCTGCAACCATTTAAAAATAATAGGGTCATACAGCTTAGCAATAGCATGGGTAATGTTCTGAAAATTACCATATTCACATGATCCTTTCTTTAAGGAAAAGCATTTTTATTAATTAAAATCTTTCATGCCAAGTTTAACGCTTTTTGTCTTAGCACTTAAAGAATATGTTTTGCCATTATAGTGAATTTTGGTAGATACGCCGTGCGGATTTTTAATCGATGCAGATTTCAATTGTCCTTTATCCCAGGTCAGATCAATTTTAAAACCACCGCGGGCGGCGGTGCCTTCAATGGATCCTGCTGACCATGCATCTGGCAGGGCGGGTAGAAGGTAAATATGTCCTTTTTCTGACATCATGAGCATTTCAATCATCAATCCAGGTAGGCCACCACAAATATCGACATTAAAAATAGAGTCTGGATCATGGTAGGATACCAAGCCGGGGGTCCAATATTGTTTGCTGGTAAGCCAGTCGACACATTCGTAAGCACGTTTGACATCTTGAATATGTGCCGCGGCTAATCCAAGATGTACGATACCAAATGCCATTTCAGCACCATTTCTACCGCGGCGATATTCCAGGCGGTTTTCAATCGCTTGCTTGGTTGCTTCGATGAGTTCAGGGCTTGATTTGATATCTGGATCGACTTCATACCAGAGAGGGTACAAGTGTGAAGCATGACGATGTTCATCATCATTTTTTAAGCCAGGCCAGAGCCATTCTTTAAGTGCACCATCTTCACCGATCATGTAATTTGGCATTTTTGCTAACATGGATTTCCACTTTTTGACACGCTTTGGATCAATCTCCACATCTTTGCTGAGTGTAATGAGGTTTTGGAATAATTGTTTTGCTGCAGCAACATCCATGGTTGCGTTAGGTGTCGCAGTCGATTTTGAACCTTTAGGGCCAATCTCTGGTGAATAGGAAGGAACAAACACCAGTTTGCCATCTTTCTCAACAGTAAGGAAATCTTCAAAGAATAGGGCCGCTTCCAACATGAATGGCAATGCGCGTGTTTTTAGAAATTCTTCATCTTGCGTGTATTGCCAATAGTCATAGTAGAATTGAGCCATCCAAGGTGTACCGGCTGTCCAGAAGATGTGTGGGAAATAGCCATCGTAATGATTGTTCAGGCCATGATCACTGCTACGAGAGGGTGTCATGATACCACGAGCGTTAAATAATCGTTTGGCATTGCTACGATAGTGATCCATAAATTGTGCAAAGTGATCTAAGAACACAAGTGTGCCTTCGTGATAACCACCAGCCAGGTTGTAAGCAATGGCCGTTGGAGCATTCCCATTTAATGTAAAATCGCTGCTCCATGCCGGGCGCCAAGTGCCACCCCAGATCCCTTGAAGGGTTGGTGGAATCTTGCCTGTGCTGCAAATGACAGCGTAGCGAGCCGCATCGAATAGCTTTTGTTGGAACGATAATTTTTCAACATTGGGTTTAGCTTTTGCTAATAGTTGTTCAGATGTGAGATCGTCATCATTGCCATTTAACTCAAGTTTGACACGTCCAAATAAATCACTATGAATCGCAACGTGTGATTTGAGCAATTTATCGTAGGACCTTGAGCTTTTAGCAATAGAGCGTTTTATTTCTTGGATGGGTTTTGGAGAAAAATCATCCAGCACCTCTACTTTGGCTGTCAATAAAACTTCATTAGCATTAGAAATGTTTAGCCAGCCATCACCGTCAGTGATTTTTCCATTCTTAGTGGTAACCTTAGCGGCTACGATATAGCCGTGGATCTGATGATCCCAATGTTTGTTAAATTCAGTGGTATACTCAAGCCAATTGTTAGCAGCGATGGCATTCGTGGCTTTGAGGACTTGTTCTGTTGGAATTCTAGCGTCTACTTCTTCCTCTTCATCTTCTTCACCTTCCTTTGTGAATTCTTCTTCGTCGCCTTCATCATCATCCTCTTCGTGCTCTTCTTCATCGTTTTCTTCTGAATCAGATTCATCGCTTTCTTCTTCGTCGCCTTCCTCTCCTTCTTCCTCCACTTCACTAGCGTGTGGGAGTTGGGCGAGTTGTAGACGGCAATTGATTGGGGTATTGTTTGGGCTCGAGATTTTTAGTACTACAAAGCCATCTGCTCGTGAGACGAACATTTGTTTTTGGAAAATACCTGCATCGCTTTCCCAGCCAACAGTGGTTTCAGCGGTTTGGAAGTTTGTTGAGCGTGCATAGTTTTTTATTTCGGATTGGTTCTGCATTTCAATATGCAACTGACAAGCAGGGATGAGTGGGTCTGTCCAAACCATGCCTGGGATTTCATTTTCTTTTCCTATATCTTCAATAAGCTTAGCTGATTTATGGCCTTGGCCATTAAGAATCCACTCACGAATTTTATCGAGATGGTCGCCAGTAGGAGGTGCTTCGACTGGGTAGTTTTCAGGGAAGAACAATCTTTCGTGGCTCAATGCTATTGCGTCATTGAGGGCATTGCCAGGCACAAGAGCACCTACGGTGCCGTTACCTGTGATCATGGAGTGTTCCCATCTTTTGGCTGGTTTTGAACTGACGTACCCCTGGGTCGGTTGCGTCATAGAAAGTTTATCTAATGAATTGTGTTGCCCATGACTGTAGGCTGTCACACTGAATAATGTCATGAGGAAAAATGTTGAGAAGGTAGCTTGCACACGAATTTTTTGGCTGATTTTTGACATGTTATAATTACTCCGGTTAAATGTTGATCAAAAACCTTAATTGGATCAGACTGTAGGTGGGTAGTGTACGTACAATTATATCTAAAAGTTCTTTTAGATCAAATCATTGTGTTTGGAATTGGTAAATATTGAACAAGTTGGTTGATTTTAAACATGCCAATATTTGTCACTGGAAATTTTGTAAAAAAGGGGCTTGCAAGAGATGTAAGTCTTGTTATACTCGCCTTTCTGTAAAAAATGCCGTTAGATGCGGGTGTAGCTCAGCGGCTAGAGCGTCACGTTGCCAACGTGAATGTCGAGGGTTCGAATCCCTTCACCCGCTTTTTCATCACGCTGTCACATAAAATTTGCCCTTGTTTGATGCAGTATCTTTGTTAACCCTTTTAAATTAGACAGTTGTGAAAGCTTATATGGCTTGCCAGATTAGAATGGAGCAATAATTATCATGGCAGATAGTGAAAATGACGCAATCTTGACCGAAGAATCAGAAGACAAGCTTAATTGCACCGTTGAATTAAGTGACAGCGGTCCATGGCAAAAGAAAATATCCATCGTGATCCCTCGCGATGAGATTGATGCCGCAATGAGCGAGCAGTATGGCGATTTGACAAAAACCGCTGAGATTCCAGGTTTTCGCAAAGGTCGAGCACCTCGCGTATTGGTTCAAAAGCGTTTTGGTGATGAAGTCACTGAGCAGACCAAGTTGCGTTTATTGGCTCGTGCATTTGAGCAGGTTGAAGATGATCAGGATTTTGAAATTTTGGGAGAGCCAGATTTTGATCCTGGCGATATCGTATTGCCAGATGAAGGCGATATGACCTTTGAGTATGAAGTTGAAGTCAAGCCCGAGTTTGATCTGCCAGAACTTGAAGGTATTAAAGTTGAAAAGCCCATCTTTGAAGTAACCGACGATAAGCTTGATGATGCGATTGAAGAAATTTGCAAGCGTTATGGTACGCTCAAAGATTTAGAGGAAAAAGACAAAGCTGTTGCTGAAGATGTCGTTCGCAGTGATGTGACGATCAAAGTAGATGGCATTGAAGAAGAGGAGACTTTAATAGATCATCCGCTTCGTGTTTATGAAGGTGGTATCAAAGGGGTCTGGGTTGAAGATCTTGAAAAGGTTCTTAAAGGCGCTAAGGTTGGCGATACGAAGACCTGTAGTGCTGAAGCTCCAGATACACACAATAATGAAGAGTGGCAGGGCAAAAAGGTTGATTTTTCAATTTCAATCAAAGCCATTCGCCGTATGATCCCTGCTGAAATGAATGATGATTTATTCAATAAATTAGGTGTTGGGGATGAAGAAGAATTAAGGAAATATCTCTCTGAAGATATGGAGCGACGGGCCGATAACGAAGTTCGTCAGGAAATGTCTCGTCAGGTTATGGACTTTTTGTCAGAAAAAATTGACATTGAACTGCCTAAGAAGATTTTGGCTCGCCATGAGGCTCGTGCATTGCAGAGGCGTTATTATGAGTTGATGCAAAATGGTGTGGCTCAGGATCAAATTGCAGAAAATATTGAAAAATTACGCTCAGCATCCAGCGAGCAGGCCATGGCAGAGCTTAAAATGAGCTTTATCATGGAAAAAGTCGCTGAGCAGCTTGAAATTGCTGTCACCGATGCTGAGGTGAATGGTTGGGTGGCTCAGATTGCCATGATGAACCGTCGTCGTCCTGAAAAAGTACGCGATGAGCTCAGAAGTCAAGGTAGATTAGAGGACCTTCAGGATCAAATCCGAAATGAGAAGGCGATCGATAAGCTTCTGGAAATGGCCGAAGTGGTCGATAAACCGCTAGAGGCCGATAAAGCGCCGAAAGAAACCGCTAAAAAGAAGAAAACCACCAAAAAAACCACGAAGAAAGCTGCTAAAAAAGCCGAAGATAAAGGCGAAGACAGTGATAAAGACGAATCAACTGCTAAAAAGGCTCGCAAAAAGGTCAAACGCAAGCCTCCTTCAAAAAAGGATGCAGATGATTAGTCGCAATTAAAGCCTTACAATCAGGAATATTCCAAGGAAGGTTTAGTTTATGAATATACTTCGGCCAGAGATGTCAAATCTTCAACGTCCACAGGCTGCCCATGGCATTCAGCGAATGCGGGAAATGGGCCTCAACGAAATGCTGATGGAGCATCGTATTATCTTTTTGGATATGCCGCTCGATCCATCGTATGTGACCGGCCAGGGGACCATCTGTTCTGTTATCGTGAAATCATTGTTGTACCTGGATAATCTAAAACCAGGTAACGACATACATTTGTACATCAACTGCCCAGGTGGCAGTGTCGATGATACGATGGCAATTTACGACACGATGCAATTTTTGAAATCCGATGTCAGTACTTATTGCGTTGGTCATGCGGCTAGCGGTGGTGCCGTGATTTTAGCTGCCGGAGCTAAGGGAAAACGTTTTGCATTGCCGCATTCTCAGGTGATGTTGCATCAGCCATGGGGCGGTGTTGGCGGACAAGCGTCTGATATTCAGATTCAGGCTGAAGAAATCATTAAGACCAAAAAAATGCTTAATGGCATCTTGTCGCATCATACTGGTCAGGATGAAAGTAAGATCGCTGAAGAAACGGAACGTGATCGTTATATGAATGCGGATGAAGCCAAGGCGTATGGTGTTGTGGATGAAGTCTTGCATCTTGATGAAGAAGATGACAAAAAAGACGAGAACAAAGACGAATCAAAATCTTAGACAGGAAATAAGTTGCCATGTCGAGTTTAGTACCCATTGTTGTTGAAACTACAGGTCGCGGCGAACGCGCCTATGATATTTATTCACGTTTATTAAAAGATCGCATCATCTTTTTAGGCGGTCCGGTCATGGATGAAGTGGCCAATGTGATTGTGGCTCAGTTGCTCTTTTTGAGTAATGAAGATTCAAAGCAGGACATTCATTTCTATATCAACTCACCTGGTGGTAGTGTGACTGCCGGGATGGCAATTTATGATACCATGAAATATCTTCGCTGTGATGTCAGTACCTATTGTATTGGCTTGGCGGCAAGTATGGGCTCTATTTTGCTGATGGGTGGCACCAAAGGTAAGCGTTATATGTTGCCAAACTCCAGCGTGATGCTGCATCAACCTCTCATTCGCGGTCGTATTACCGGTCCAGCGACCGATTTGGAAATTGAGGCGGAAGAAATGCTGCGAGTACGTAGCCGCTTGTATGATATTATTGTGGATCATACTGGCAAAGATATGGATACGGTGACCAAAGATTGTGATCGTAACCATTGGATGGATGCTCAGCAGACTATTGATTATGGTGTGGCTGATAAGATTCTGGAAAAGATTCCAGATATCCAAAAGTCCGAATAGTTTTTGGTAGGTCAGGCCCTGCTTGACTTGCTTTGGTTTTCTCACTGCCAGACTTAGTCTGGCTTGCGTTGTGGATTATGCAAACAAAAGCGACTGTCATTTTATTATTACTGACGCTTTTTGCGGTTGGGTGTGAGTCTGCCAAAAAACAATCCTCTCAAGATGATTCCCAAGCTGTTTCTCTTCAAGCTCAACTTGAAATGCTCCAGCGTGAAAATCGCACGCTTAAAAATGATCTAAAAGAGCTTCAGCAGAAAATGGTCAACTTGCAAGGTATGGATCGCTATCGTCTAGACTATGTTACCCAGGTCGACTCTATTGAATTTGGCCGATTTACCAAGCCATTCGATGAAGATGAAGATGGCGGTGATGATGGGGTCAATATCTACCTTGTCCTTAAAGATCAGCAGGGCGATGTGATCAAGGCTGCCGGTAAAGTGCATATTGAAATCTGGGATCTAGCTCAACCCGATGGTGAGCGATTGTTTGATAGCAAAAGCATTGAACTAAAAGATGTCGGCAAATACTGGCTACCGGGTTTTGGCGGCAATCATTATAAATTTATCCTCCCTTGGCCCAATGGCCAATGTCCGAAACATTCCAATCTGACCCTTAAGCTTACTTTTACAGACGTTCTGACAGGCGAAGTGTTTGAGTTGCAAAAAACGCTTTCTGTTTCTACCTGTTAAGAGTGTATTTCTTTTACAATTCTTTCAACATCATAGGTTTTAAGTGACTGTTGAATGAGATCCGCTTCTGTTTTTTCTGGAAATAGTTTATAGCTGGGTGCAATGATAGAGGTGATCTCTTTTATCTCAATTTGAATGATTGAAATAATTGGGAACGTATCGCCAATAGCTTTCTTGAGTTTTTGATTCAATTCAGAGTAGTTAGAATCCTTTTCTTCGACAATGTTTGCTCGTCCTTTAAGCTTATATCCTTTTTGAGTGAATATATCTACAAAGCTGACGCAGACAGAATTATTTTTGTGAATATTTGCAACGCTACCGAGGGATGCAATGTTGGCGATGAGAAGCTTGTCGTTGTTATCATGTATAAAAGCCTCTTTGGGTGAGACATTGGGATTGCCATCTTTGTCGATCGTTGCCAACCAGCAAAGTACACACAAATCAATGGATTGTTTGATATTTTTAGTTAACATATTTCGACCGTTATTGTGTTATAGGTGCCATGCCCACACTTATGTGGGCATATTTACCGAGTTTATTAAATAATTGGCTAGTATGTTTTAGAGATAGTATTTGTGTCACTGTGATTACATCTTGTAAGTTTGATATGTGATTTACTAGTCGTGCCACAGGTAAATAAAATTTACCAATCGATAAAATAAATCTATATACTGACTCGTAAAGCATTAAGTTCACTCTCATTCATGTCACGTTTTTCGCAAGCTATCTCTGTTGCAATATCAATGAGCCAAAGTCTAAAATTATCTTCTGTAAAAACATGATCAAAAGCGATGTCAACTGAGACAATAGAATTTGCCGCCATTACAGGATCATGCCCATAGATATATTTTGCACACCCACTAATTGCATATGAAACAGATGACATTTCAGAGTATCGACAATCACCATAGGGAGATTGTATAGGTTGAGTTAACGCTTTCCAATCAACAATGCTTTTTTTGTTAAAATAATAGCTGATTTGATCTACATAGTCTCTAGGCTGCTTACTATCATGCTGAAATTCCCAGCAAGCTAAGGATCTTTTTGCACAATAATAGGTTAACCACTCTAATATCACAGGATCATAGGCATAAATTGTTTTGCAAAACGACTCCACCGCAATCAAGTCATCCCAGAGCTCATCGATCCTGTCCATGAGATCACACATTGCTTGTCTAATTGTTGGATCCATATTTATTACCAACCTCTAAATTAACGTTTAACTTAAGTAGGTCACCCGACAACTTGCTTAGAAGTTATTGTGAGAATCGATGATCAGTGGATTGCCGGTTTATTAGGTTAATTGGTAACCATGCTCACGCTTGCATGAGCATGCACCGTTTATTTCTATTTTTGTTTAGTTGACATAGATTCCAGTGGCTTTGACGGCCAGGATTTCTGGGTTAGGTCTTGGGTTGACAGTGGCTTTGATGGTTAAAAGTGATAGGGGTTTAATCATGGTTGATTTATTCAGATCCACTTTTAATGGCTTGCCATCTGTACCAACAATCTGTACGAGTGCTTTATTTGAATTAAGTTCATCCAGTGGGGCACAGCAATAATCCCAAGGGGTTTTGCAGTGATCATCTGCTGATGCAGAGCATCGATTGTATTGCGCTTTATCGACGACTTCCATGATGGCGAAATTTTCTATAAAAGGTTTATGTGATCCACCGACAAATGCTTCTATGACAATTTCGTCACCTTCTTTAGCGGTTTTTTTCAAGTCTTGGATCGAACTGGCATTGGCAGGTTTTTTGCTTAGAAAAACAGATGAAGGTAGCACAGAATCTTTGATCGCGTTGGCCGCATTTTTTACTGTTTCGGTCGCTTTGGGGTTGGATGTCGCAGCTGGTTTACTTTTGCCGCAGCCAACGAAATTCATCATTGTAAGCAGGCAAATTGTTAGCACACTAATTGACGTTTTCATGATTCATTTTCCTTTCTGGTATTATGCCAATAATCCACTATCCATATTATTTTAAAATTCAGAGTTAATTACACTTCACTATTAACTTACTCTGTTATTTAATTTATTAATTTGCTTTCAGTGTTTCCTGGATGGGCAATTTCATACACCGGATCATTGGGGGGAGTGCACCGAGCAAACCTACAATGAAGCCAGCAAGTAGGCCAAATAAAATCGTCACGCTATCGATCGCCAAACCAAAAGCACCCATCGAAAATCGGATGGCATGTCCATCAATCAATATTAGGCAGAAGACACAGCCAAGGAGACTGCCAGCCGCTGCGGCGATAAGCGATTCCTGCATAAAACTCCATATCACACTGCGGCGAGAATAGCCTAAAGATTGCAGCATGCCAATTTCTCGAATTCGGGCGGCAAATGCGGCATACATGGTATTTAGGCCGCCAAAAATACCACCAATGGCAATTAATGCCGCAGTTATCCATACCATCATACGTACTGGTCGGTAAAAATCAATCAACTTCGTATAATAGGCTGATTCACGCATGACGATCAATTCTAGGTCCAAACGCATTCTTGTAAAGAGATCCGCATCCGAAAATTCGGCTTCGTCCAATGTAGCGATCACACATGAGAGTGAATCGCGTTTCGTCAGAATCTGCAAATTGGTCAGAGGTATCCAGATTTCAGCATCCATCATTGTATTGGGTGCGGTAAATTCTCCAACAATCTCAAATGGTTGTCCATCAATCCAAAGACGATTACCAATTGCTAATCTTTCAGGTTCAACTTTTAGCCGGGTATGGGTTTGTCTGCCCACGATAATTTCATCGGCTCCCGGATTGAACATACGACCAGATAGCATGCGAACTTGCGGATGCACCAGAAACGCCTCAGATTTTACGCCACGAAAAATAGTTTGGTGTTGAGCTTTTTCATTTTCTGCCATCGATACGCCCAAGGCCATGTGTACTTCAGGTGATACGTAACTGACACTCAGTTTATTCTGTAAACCAGTAATCCCTGCAGCAATGTGTGATGGGCTAGAAGCAGAGATTTCGCTTCGTTCGATACTTTCTTCACTGCCAGCGCTTAAAAAGATAACATTATTTTCTGAACCACTTTGAGCAAGGCTGTTTTCCATCCCACGAATAAAGGATGTTGCTATGATAACGAGTATCACGACCAGCATGCACCCCAAAAGACTCATGGCTAATCGCAAAGGCGATCTTCCCAGGTTTCGTAGAGAATAGAAAAATGGTAGCGTTTTTAACATCGTCTTTCCTTATACAGCTCTAAAGCAATTGACAATAGGACGGCGTGTTGCTTGCCATGCAGGGACGAGTCCTGCCGTGACGCCTAATGCCGTAGAAATGAGTAGTCCCCAAAAGAGCATAGTCATATCCATGTTAATCGGAATACTTGAGCCATCCATGGTGATACTATATTTTGAACCACTCATCAGACCATATGCCGTTAAGCTGGCCAGTATGCCGCCGACTAATGCTAATAGGATTCCTTCAGCAACAATCAGGCGGCCAATTAGATCGCTTTGGTAACCTAATGTTTGTAAAATAGCATGTTCTTTGATGCGTCCCTGTACGCTTAAAATAATTGCATTAACAATAAGTGCCAGAACAGCAATTAAGCAGGCCCAGCCGAGGTTTTTAGCAAAATCGATGAGTTCAATGATATCTGAAGTGACCTGTGCAACGAAGGCTTTTTCACTTCGTGTGGATGTTGGAAATTCCGATGATTGGAATAGCTCATCAATCTTCTGGGCGACTAAATCCATTTTTTCAGGGTCATTTACTTTGACATTAAATTGTGTCACGGTGCCTAGTTTTAGGTCCAGTGTTTGCTGAAGAAAATCCAGATGGACATAAGCGACGTTTTCATCTTGCGGATGATCCGAATCGATAATGCCTGCGACATAACTGGTCACACCTGCTGCATCGAAACGATCACCAACATTCAGGCCCCGTCGATTGGCTAATGATTTTCCCAAGATTGCGGCATCGGAGCGTTTTTTCCATTGCTCCAAAGTGCCATCAATCATTTTAAAGTGTGATGAGTATTCCTTTGTAAAAGGATCTAATGGTACGCCACGAAATGTGACGACATCCAGGCTGGCTCGACAATTATTCACTGCGATTCGCATGGGAACGGCCGACGCAACACCATCGACCTTTTGGATTTTGGGTAAATAATATTCAGGCAGTTGGCTGGTGAAAGGGCAAAAGCGATCTTCGCGATAGACGATGAGTGTGTTATCTTGAGCGTTGATTTGCGTGGCTTCCTGGACGCCTTGCTGCATGGCCTGGATGGTCATAAATAAAAACATCGCCGTTGCCACGCCGCCAATTGTGAGCAGACTCCTGGCAGGATGGCGAACCACTTGTTTTAAGACCAGAGGTATAAATTTCAAGTTAATCATGCATGCACCTCTTTTTCGACCAGTCGACCTTTATCCAGGTGAAGTGTTAATGAGGCATACTCTGATGTTAATGGGTCATGCGTTACCATGAGTATCGTCTTATTCAGTTCTTTATTAAGCTGTACGAGCAGATTCATAATATTGTTTGCGGATGTTTTATCCAGATCTCCCGTGGGTTCATCGGCTACGATGATTTTAGGATCCGTGACGATGGCCCGTGCAATTGCCACGCGTTGTTCCTGACCGCCAGAGAGTTGTCGTGGATAATGGCTATGGCGATCGGCAATGTCCACCAATTCGAGTGCCGAGGCAACTTTTGCATGGCGATCTTTGCGAGACATTTTGTGAAGTAATAGCGGTAGTTCAACATTTTCATAGGCGGTGAGTACCGGTACTAAATTATAAAGCTGAAAAATATAACCAATGTATTTTGATCGCCATGCGGTTAATTTGCTGCGTGAATAATGTGAAATTTCATGATTGTCAATCATAAGTGATCCAGAGGTGGGTTGATCAATGCCAGCGATCAAATTTAATAAAGTGGTTTTACCGCTTCCACTGGGGCCCATGAGAGCAAGAAATGTTCCTTCAGAGACCGTTAAGTTTAAATCGTCTAATGGACGGATAATGTTATCGCCTTTGGAATATTCTTTGGTCAGGTTTGTGCATTGAATAAGTGACATTTTATACTCCTGATTCTATGGCAGAAACGCGTTGATCTTCTTTAAGAGGTAGACTTGTGTCTGTGACCAAAAGATCTCCGGGATGCAAACCTTCGGTAATAGCGATCCATCCATCTATTTGTTTATCACTGAGTTGGACCGAACGTTTTTCTAAACGAGACGTTTCTGGAGTAATTCGCCAAACGTTCGCCACGCCTTGCTTTTCAAAGATCGCTTCTTGAGGAGCATAAATCGTTAAGCCTGAGACTTTTGAACCTTTGGTATTGTTTGAAGACCCTAAAAATTTAACACGAGCCAGCATGTCAGGCTTTAAGTATTCAGATGGATTGTCAATAGCGACTTTGACCTGAATGGTGTTTTTACTGATATCCGCTTGATGAACAAATCGGGTCACAATACCTTTAAACGTCTGGTCAGGTAAAATATCAACAATGATCTCTGCTTTCTGGCCAACGCTTACTTTAGCCGCTTCGGCCAAGGGTACGTCTACGCGACATTGTAATTTTTTCGGATCATATAAATCGACAATATGCGCTGAGTGCATTGAGTCCGTAGTGAATTGTATTTTTGAACCGGGTGATGCATGGCGATGCATGACAATGCCAGATGTAGGACTGTGAATTTGCGTGCGATTTAAGTTAAGCTTAGCGTTTTCTAGTGCGACCTGTGCTTTTTGAACAAGTGCTTTTGCTTGATCAAGTTGTTTACGATCTTCAATACGTAGGTGTAACTGAGTCTCTGCGGCGCTGACTATTGCCTCTTGTTGGTTGATATTAGCTTGTATCACAGCACGCTGTTTTTGGGTTGCGTTGAGAACAGCTTTTTGTGCAGAGACTTTATGTTTTGCCTGATCGAGATCTAATGCAGATATAGCCTCCGGCAAAGCATTACCTAAGCGTGTATAAATAGAATCGAGCTCTTTTAGTTTCGATTCCTGTTGAAGTATGGTTGCTTCTAATCGAATTAATTGAGCCTGGCTTTCAGCAAGTTGAGCTTGGCTGACGGCAAGGTTTTTTTCTAGTGTAAATGGATTTTTCCAGATGGTTTCAGCGGCCCTAAGTAATACTTGTTGTTGGGCAAGTTCCGCTTCTGCTGCAGCTACTTGCAGCTTTGCATCATCATCGACTAGTGTTGCTATCAATTGATCTGCTTCTACAGAATCGCCTTCCAGTACAAAAATATCTTTTACAAAACCAGTTATTAAAGCAGTGACTTCAATGGGAAAAGGGTCTGGTTCGACCCAGCCGGAAGCTTGCACGATCACAGATTGTGGTGTGTTTGAATTTGTTAAAATTTCTTCTTTTGCGACGACTTGCACGACAGGTACATCGGTCGTGGCCCAAAGAGAGTCCCACATCGTGTATCCTAGCAATAAGATGGTTGTAAAAACAATCCCAGATGGTAGGGCAATGTAGGAAAACCAGTGTTGTTTTGGACGAGGAATATTAGACTCGCTATTGTTTGATAGTTTTTGCAAACTCATAATTTATCCTTAGAGATATCATTTATTTTTTGCGCGCAAATACAGCTTGTATTTACTTGTAAATAATAGACACAATAGAATAAATTTATGCGATTGGGGGACGGAGGATATCACTCTGCCAAAAGCTTAAGTCGACTTTATTGACGACAACTAGATTGGATTCAGGATAATTAGTTGATGTGACGAGTTCTGCTGTTACATCGAGTCCTATAACCACATGGCAGATATTTTTGAAGCAACAAGAGGGCAACTCGCCTGATGTGCTGGAATTTGGTTGCTCCTGGCTGCTGTTTTGAGTCGATTGCGGCTGTTTTTTACAGCAGTTTTCGATGATTTTATCAACGCAACTTTCTGAGATGCAAATATTTACCGATTGGGCCAAGACTGATAGAGGCATGACACCTGCGCAGGCAATCATTACGGCTAAGAAGGAAATCAGTAATGTTTTGGTTCGTTTTATTTTCATCTCATAATATATTATACGACAAAATGGGATGGAATTCAATCAGTTCATAAAAAACAGCAGCATGACCAAAATCACGCTGCTGTTATAATTATCGACATTTTTGATTACTTAATTTCGCGAATTTCGATACCTTTGTATCGCATAAGCAATTCATCTTCGGCATGCAATTGCAAAGCGATGTGGCCTTTCATGCCCACATTGTATTTTTTGTGGATTTTATCGTCCAGGATACCTTTGCCATCGAAATCTGTGAGTTTGACACCGTTGACATAGGTTGTGATTGAAGTACCTTTGCAAATAATTCGGATGTCGTTCCAGAGATCTTTTTTGTCGCCATAGAACCAGTCTATTTGTGGCAAGCCTGGAGGTGCGATGTCTTCAGGATTTGGTCCATCATTTTCCTCTTCTTGCTCCACAGATTCTTCTTCGGAGTTTTCGTCATGTTCTTCTTGCTCTTCTTCTAAATCTTCCCATAATCCTTCTGGAAAAAGCCATCGTTGCACATCGGTGGTTTCATCATATAGAAGCCCACTTCGCCAAGGATAGGGAGGGTGAATGTCAACTTGTGGTCCGTTGATATATTCTTTGCTTTGATCAAAGCGGCTTCGAATCTGGATGCCGCTATTGCCAGGTGAGCTTTTGTAGCTTTGCACTTTGATTTTTAATTCAAAGTCGCTGTATTCTTCGTTTGAAATGAGCCATGCGCCACCTTGGCCACCTTTAGCTCTGGCTGTGATCGCAGATTTTTCCACGGTCCAGAATGTTTTGTCCTTATCTTCGGTAGTTTTTTTGATGAACCAACCATCAAGATTTTTGCCATTGAATAAAGGTTTAAAAGAGGTGTCTGATTTTTGTTCTGCGGATACGAATGATTGGGTTAGTAATGATGTTAGACATAAGGCGCAAAGAGTGAATCTCAAGCGTTGCATAAAAGTCTCCTGTTGAATGAGTTAATTTTGGGTAGATCGATATTATATGATATAGAGGCTCAACATACCAGAAGTTTATCGATACTGGTAAAGGGTTATAAGTACCCTAGAGCTTTGAGTTTCTGGTTGAGATCGGTTTGTTCCTCATCGGTCAATTTGCGTCCCTTTTGGTCGCCCATTGGGTTATCGGTGACAATTGACTCGATAAGTTTATCCATTTTTTCAGAAATGTCTGGGTTCTCTTTGGCGACGTTACGCTTTTCTTTTAGGTCGTTTTCAACGTGGTAGAGGTAGGGTGCATTTTCGTCAAATGTCTGATTGGAGGCATGTTTGATAAACTTCCATGGATGATTTCGAAGGCCAATCCAGTGGCGAGCAACATCATCGTTGCCTGTTTCCAATAGGGCAGGTAATTCTTCAATGGGTTGCCCAGTGAGCATCGGCTTGATGGATGTGCCATGTGTTCGCATAGGGGACTCGAGTCCTGCCAAATCTAGGATGGTTGGCATCATATCAATTTGGCGGATCTGGTGGTCAATCACTTTGCCTTCTGGAATGCCAGGGCCAGCAATGAGGAAAGGCACACGAATTAAATCTTCATAGACATGAAAACCATGATCTCTACCAGCATTGGGTTTCATGGGTAGGTTCATTTTTTTGCGAAACTTTCGATAGAGAAAGCCATGCAGTGTTTTGTCTGAAGGGCGTTGCATGCGTTCGCCATGATCACCCGTTAATATGACAATGGTATCATCAGGTATCATTTCAAGAATGCGATCAAGTTGTTCATCAAGTTCTTGCCAGGAGTAATCATATCGTAGCGTCGATCGACGTGGGGCGACATGTTTATGCACTTGCCGGGGATAGTGTACTTCAAATAAATGCAGCATAGCAAACCATTGAGGTTGAGCAAAAATGTCTGGCAAGCGTTTAAATAATTTTTGGCCCCATTCGGTATAAATCCAATCTTGACGTGGTCGGTAATCATATTCATCAAAACCACGATTCAAACCAAATACAGGATCGAGTGGACCCGTCATAAAGGCATGGGTTGAATAGCCATTTTCTTTTAGAACCGTTGCTACGGTAGGAACTTCCGGATTAATTGCTGGGCCGGTGATGGTTCGAATGCCATGAGCATGGGAATATTGTCCGCTTAGCATGCTGGCAAAACAAACAGGGGTCACACTGGCCGTACTGACCATTTGAGTGAAATAGGTTCCTTTGCGTAATAACTTTGGCCAACAGGTTAATTGGGTGTTGTTTGGATCCGTTGGACAGCGGTCCGTGCGAAGGCAGTCGACAACTATCACAAATATGTTTGGGCGTTTGGTTGTTTCACTCATGTTTTTATTCTAGATACCCCAAATCAGCGAGCCGTTGGGTAATCATATTTTCTTCATTTTTGTTATATACGGGTTTAGTTGATGAGGTTGAATTTTTAGAATCATCGTTGTCATCAATATAAGTTATTGTAGCGTTCTTCAGGAGTTCGTCAATCGGTCTTCCTTTCAAACCGTTTGGAATCGGAAGATTACAGGCTGCCAGGGCGGTAGGGGCGATGTCCCAGAGGTTTGCCTGGATTGATTTTTCTGAATGCATATTTGGCCCACTTCCCAGAATTATTCCATCGATTCGATGGCAACCTTGAAGGCTGTCTGGGTGTCCAGCAAACCAGACAGTACCTTTATTGGTTGAACTTCTAAGGACGATGCCATCGACAGGTTCAAACAGAATGTCTGGCACGGCGAATTGACCAGGTTCGACCTTGTTGGTGGTTGCTTCTTTAGGGCATTGAATTTCCATAATCATTGGATTGCCTTGATCATCTTTTAGGTTTCGCAGTGTTTCTGCTATTTGATCTCGCAGAGCTTGATAGTCTTGTGGATCAACGCAACCGTTGGGTTGGCGTCCTTTGACGTTCAGGTAAATGACACCAGAGCTGATCATTAGCGCTTTCGTTTGTTCCCAGTCAACCGTGAAACGCCGACCAATATAGGCAGAGGGTTTCTTTTTCTTTTTGTCGATACCCAATCTCTTGCGGCAGCTGGTAATAAGTTTACTGAAAAACCGCCCGGATTTTTTCTGTGGTCTGAGCCAGCCATTTTCTGCCAGCAAGCGGTTTATGTAAAGATGGCCATTGATATGGCCGTGACCATGGTCGCTACAAACGATAATATTTGTCTTTGGGTAACCTGCCAGTTCGGCTAATTCTTTGCAGCACTGATCTAAGCTTCGAAATGCGCTTAATGTCAAATCGTGTCGTTTCGGATTGCCGCAGTTTTCGTCGAGGTAATCCCAAGTGTAATGCAGCATATTGTCGATCGATTTGAAGACGATTATCAATGCGTCCCAGTGCCCTTTGGCGGCGGCCAATTTTGTAGCTTGAACGCGTTGTTCGAATGCCGTTATAACCGATTGGATATTTTTTTCAAAGGTCTCATCATCTGATTTATTTTTTTGCCATCGAACATCAAAAATGTAATCAGGGATTTCTTTGCTCAGCTCGGCGCTAAACTCTTTTGGCCAGGTTGCAAATAGATCCATAGCAGGGGTCATAAAGCCACTTACCATAAAACCATCAACAGGTGTGGCAGGGAATTGCATGGGCGAATTTATAACCAACGTTTTGCTGTCATTTTGATTCAGCATTTCCCAAAGCGTTTTCGTCTTAAGGCGATCCGCGGTACTGATTCGTATGGTGTCATCATGTAAATCATAATGATAAAATCCAAAAAAACCATGTGTTTCCGGTCCCATACCTGTCCATGCACTGTTCCAGGCACCGCCCGTGTTAGCTGGAATAATAGATCGTAGGGGTCCGAATGAACCTGATTTCATTAACTCTTGAATAAAGGGCATCGTGCCATTTGCTGCTAAGGTTTTCGTGAGTTCTGGTGGAAGTGAATCCAAGCCTAAGATTAATAATTTATTATCTAATGCCATTCTTTATGCAGTGCCTTTTAATTTTTTATATTCTTGATCTACTCTAAATTTGAAAAAGCGAGATAGATGCCCCTTCAATGATGGTTTGGGAGCCACTGCAGACATCTCTAAAACATGTTGTATATGGTGGTATAGATTTTTTGCCGCCACTTTGGGTGAAAAATGTTCTTTGAACACTTGTTGTGGTTGATATTGATCTATCGAGTTGATCATTTGGGGGATCATGTTGATGAAGTCCTTTGTGGAGGCCATTTCCCCAAAACCTTTTATTGCATATTTTGTGCCGCCACATAAATCTTCATTAACTAATGTGGGTAAGTTTGCCGCCATGAATTCAAGCAAGACGCGAGGGGAAGCATCCGTTTTACCTGAGCACATGATGGCAATTTTAGACTGATTATATATCTTGTTTAGTTCTGTTTGTGGGATGAAACCGGGAAATACAACTTGGCCGGGTTTACCGCTCAGTCGTTGTTCTGTTTGTGGATCTGGTCTGCCACAGATGACAAACCGTGTTTCAGGTAAGGCCTTAATAACTTCTATCATAGAGTCTAATTGTTTATGAGGCGAGGTTAGACTAGTAGGGACCATACAAACATCAAACTCTTTTTGGGTATCTTCCAGCGGGTGAAAAATATTTTCTGCCGCTGTTTTGAAAAAAATACCCGTATAGCAATGTGGGAAAAATTGCTTAAGAACCGGTAAGTGGCATTCATCGTCGACGAGGATGCCATGGAATTTTTGCCAATATCTTGGAATGCCACGGGTGCTGGCTCCATAAAAAATCAGTCGACGAGGATGTGAATTTTTAAGAGTGGGTAAAAAAACTTTTTTATCGCCACGTACAAACGCAACATCATTTGGGTTAATGGTTTTGTTGTCAAAATTACTGATTAATCGTACGGTAATACCTTTATAGGTAAATGTTTCTTCTTGATCGCAGTGTATCCATGCTTGTCCATTAGTAATAAAACCGTTTTGAACCATAGCGATGAGAATGCAGGTGTATACATCGGATTGAAGGAAAGCTTCGATGGTATCACGTTTTTGTCGACGGTGCATGATGAGCATCGTTAGTGAAATAGGCTCTTGGTCATTATTTGTCATATAATACATAAATCCTTCAATTTTAAATCGATACTATAACAAATATTATGTTTTATATCAATCAGTTAAATATGACGATTTGGGCACATAAATAGCCTGATATCACTACTTTAGGTTAGATAATGTTAGGCAGTTGGGGATTCGGCTAACTCTGGTCGTTATAGCTCAGTAGACCGGCCTGAGTGAGGTGGGATAAAATTTTCTCGAGAGATAATTGTGTATCCAAATTTGCGGTATTAATGGTTACTTCCGGGTGTTCAGGCTTTTCATAAGGAGCATCAATGCCGGTAAAATTTTTAATTCCACCAGCTCGTGCTTTTTTGTACAGGCCTTTTGGGTCGCGTTGTTCGCACACTTCGATAGGGGGGTCGAGAAAAATTTCGATAAAGCGACCTTCTGGAACCGTCTTACGAGCATGCTCACGTCCTTGTTGATATGGTGAAATATATGCCGCGATAGTAATTAATCCTGCATCGGCAAATAACGCTGCGACTTCACCGACACGTCGGATGTTTTCATGGCGATCTTCTTGTGAAAAACCAAGGTCTTTATTAAGACCATGACGTACATTGTCACCATCAAGCACATATGTGAGGTGACCATTTTCGATTAAGGCTTGTTCCAGTCCATAGGCGAGTGTGCTTTTGCCTGACCCGCTTAACCCGGTTAGCCATACAATGCAACCTTTTTGCTTGAGGAGTGCTTCTCGACGTTCAAGGCGAATGCAGCCTTTTTGCCAGGTAATATTTTTTGATTTAGGTTGGTCGCTCATATGTTTTAATTAGATGCATGACAAATAGTATTAATAAGGTCAATGACTTTGTCATATGATTCGCTACTTGCAGCAATAATACCATCAACCAAAGTGTTGGGGTGATTAAAAGTAAAAGGTTCGCCAGAGCGTCGGGCAACACGGCCACCCGCTTCAGTAACCAGAATAACTCCTGCAGCAAAATCCCATTCATTTTTTGGGGTTAAGCTAAAAACGGTATCAGCGCAGCCTCTGGACAGACGAGCTAATTTATAAGCAATCGAACCACATGGTTTGATCTCAAGGGTTGATTCAAAATCTTTAAAACGACCTTTTTCCATGTCAGAACGACTAGCTTCCAATAGTGGTTTTTCGCCAAGTTTGTGATTGCACGTTGCAGGGCGTTCATTGAATTTTGTGCCGCACCCTTTTCTTGCTTCGTAAAATTCATCAGCTAATGGATTGTAAATGATACCTAATACTGGTTTACCATTTTCAACTAATGCAACGGATATAGCAAATTCCGGAGTGTTTTTTATAAATTCTTTTGTGCCGTCGATTGGGTCCACGATCCAAACACGACTTTTGTCAAGTCGAGTGGTGTCATCAACGGTTTCTTCAGATAGCCAGCCATCATCTGGGAAATTGTTTGAAACCGCTTCTTTTAAAATCCGATTGCATTCAAGGTCAGCTATCGTTAATGGACTGTTATCTTCTTTAATGGTCGTTTCAAAATCACCTTGCGCAATTTTGTTGATGGCACTTCCAGCTTCGTAGACGGCTTTTTTTATAACGCTTAATTCATTTTCAAATGGCATACTGATTCCAAAGTAGGTGGTGTTTTAAATTTGTGGTTTAGTAGATTTCCAGGCACACAAGTCGCTTATTTGTTTGTTTTTTTCTAGTGATAAAATGGGTGTTTCATTTGCCATTCAATTGCTTCCAAACTTTAGATATATTGTGTGACTGGAAGTTGTTAATTATTTTGAGGGAATAGTTTATGCATGTAGAGAGCCAATAGCCATTATCTCAAAATCCAATAAGCTAACCTAGTTATTTCTAATAGTATTGTCAAGTCAAAATGCCCTTTGGGTTTCAATTCACTGATGACTATGTTCTCCATTAATAGGATGTTATGTTCAATTCTGGGATTGGATTTCTCTTGCATCAGGGCATGCATGGTTCTATAATCCCGGTCGTATAGGGTAATTGAATCTATTCGTTTTGAATGGGTTAAGCCTTGAGAAAAAACAATGATCTAATTGATAATTTGAGGACAAATACTTGTCTAAGAAATTTAACTTTTTATTAGAAAAAATTGGAGCTCGATTCGAGAGTACGCTTGCGAAGGACCAGGTAGATTGGAGTTTACCTGGCGAAGAGACCGAACAGGTGGATCGAGTTATTTTGATGACGCTTGATACCTTGCGTGCAGATCACTTGCATTGTTATGGCTACCCAAGGCCAGTGACCCCATTCTTAGATGAGATATCTGCCAATGGGTTTCAATTTAATCAAGCCTCAACATCAATTTCAACCACGGTTCCTGCACATGCCTCAATTTTTACATCGCTTTATCCTGTACAGCACAATGTTCTAAAAAATGGGCATCGTATGAACGATGGTTTTATGACAATTGCTGGTCAGCTTGCAAAGCAAGGGTTTTCAACTGCAGCATTTGTTAGTACTAATCGTCATTTTGTTGCTGGTAATATAGTAGGGGGATTCGATCATGTTGATGAGCCGAGTGATTCTCATTACATATATCGAAGAGCAAAACATACAATTAATGCCGCGATGGAATGGGTGTCACAGCGGAAGCCAGATGAAAAGTTTTTCATTTGGATTCATTTATTTGATCCTCACGAACCGTATAAAACGCCATTATCTAAATGTGATGTATTACAAAAAGAATCACTTCAAGATCATCAGCAGCAGAAAGAGTACTTTCTTGAACATCAAAAAGTCAATGCTGACTTTTTTGATCGTGGCGAAGAGGAGATGATGGAAATCCTTGATGCCTATGATGCAGAAATTTCATATATGGACTCTCACATTCGGCGGTTTTATAAATTTGTTCAACAGCAACCTGCGATGAATGAAAAAATGGCATGGATTTTAACCGGAGATCATGGTGAAGGATTAGGCAATCATTATTGGATGGGACATGGGAAAAATCTCTATGAGGAACAAACTCATATTCCTTTACTTTTTCACTTTCCTTCACGTTCAACTCGTGGCATAAAAATCGATCAGTTTGTTGAACATGTTGATATTTTTCCAACCATTATGGATTTAACCAATGCTTCGATCGAAGAACAAAGTCAGCCAATTCAAGGGGATTCCCTTGTGCCTTTATTGCAAGAAAAGCAATTAGACTTTAATAAAGAATATGCCTTTATAACTCGCCGACATTTTGATCCAAAAAATCGACCTGAAAAAGTCGATGCATTTCGAGATAATTTTGAAGATGGCGAGAAATTTGCCCTTCGAAATGAAGTCTATAAATATATCCTCAAAACGGTAGGAGAGGATGAATTTTATGATTTATCCCAGGATCCTTATGAGGTCAATAATCTTATAGGAACTGGCCTGGAGGATGAATCGCGTTTTCGGTCTGCTTTGACCGATAAAATAAATCAGTTCAAGCAAAATGTCGATACCGCCCCACAATCCGTCGATAATGAAACTATCGAGCGTTTGAAAGATTTAGGATATTTCCAGTAATTCCGAACTGATTTGTTAGAAAACTCATGATCAAGTTATCCCAAGTTGAGTTGTATTACGAACACCTTCCGTCCGCACTGCAAGGATTCCGCATCTTGCATATGGGTGATCTACATACCAGAAAATATGGCAAAAAAGAAGCTCTCACGCGCAAAGTGATTGAGCAAGGTGCTGACCTGCTATTCTTTAGTGGTGACTTTTGTTTTCAGATGGGAATCTCCAATCCACTCGTTAAAACTGCCGATTTGCATTCGCACGATATTGGCTTTGGGTGGAAAGGATTTCATTTGCCTCCTGATGTTGAAATGGCAACTGAAGTCGCTCAGAAAATGTTCGAAGGAATTACATTTCCTTATGGCATGTTTTCTGTGCAAGGAAATCATGATCCAGAAGAAATCTTACCCGTTCTGGCTGAATTGAAATTTAATATTTTGAGAAATTATGCAATCCAAGTGCCTGCGCCTCAGGGCACCAAAATGAATATTTTTGGTGTACATTGTTATGATCGAGATCCTATCGATATTCCTAAGACGCTTTCCTATCTTGATCCAGATCTATTTACACTTGGTAGTTGTCACTATCCTGAGATGGCAGAGCCGTTGGCAATGGCTGGGGTTGATTTAAATTTAGCAGGTCATACGCATGGTGGTCAGGTCTGTTTACCTGGCGGTAAAACAGTGATGACGCATAGTTTGACCGGTAAGAAATATGCCAGTGGGTTGTCTCGGGTTGGCAATGGGGTGACCTATACCACGCGAGGGATAGGCTATAGCATGTTGCCTATTCGTACATTCTGCTCATCAGAAATTGTAGAGTTTACATTAAGAAAAGGTGGCCCAGATCAAACACGATTTGCAGAGAAAAAAATTCTCAATTAAGCCATCGGTTTAATTTGTGATTTAGTTTTGGGGGTATAGAGTTTCGATGTCGATATTTCCTGAATCGACATGTGTGGTTCTGTAGGGGGGGCAGCCAATTCAAATAATTCAGGATCTGTGTTCAATAATTCAATCGCCTTGGCCTGAGCTTTTTCCATCTTTGGATAACGCACTTCGCGATAACCAGTGACTTTTTCTGGTACAGATAGGATTGCTTGCCAGCGTTTATAATCTTTTGGTCCATCATATTGCAGTTGGCCAATCAGCATTTCGTACCAATCACGAAAATCTTTTTCTCGGTAATGCCACTTCGGCATCCATTTGCGTAGAAATCGCATTTTGCTCATGAGACGTAATTGCCAATCACGACCTTTCCAGCTGAAACGGATTTTCTTGCCAAGAATTTCAAATTCAGGTTTGTTATGATGGGCGTAGATGATTTTGTCACCCACATTAGGGTTCACATTAAAGCGACGTCGGTCACGTTTGTATTTTTCTGGGCAGGTAAGTAGGGCCGCACAGTAGACTTCATCTTTGATCAGCATGACTTTAGCTAGGTTCCAAACGACTGCTCGTGTAATGCCATAGCCTTGAGCTGGATCATCTTTCTGAAAGACGTCAACGAGGTGCCGACAATACTGCTTGGCATATTCCATGCCACCCCAGATAAAGCAGTCATAGGTTCGAATGACCACGTCTCGCATGAGTTTGTCGTCAATGCGTAATCCGCGTGTAGCACGATTGGTTTGTCGGATTAATACGCGGAATTGTTTGGCGAGCATTTTGCCTCGTTTGCCGCGATGTTTATTTCGGATCATATTGATTTTGCGACGAAATGCTTTGCGAGCCGTTTCAACTTCATGTGTTGGCTCTACCACAAAATGTTCTGGGTTCAATACGATCTTACGGCCTATATTAAATGCGCGTAAGTTGCGTTCGGTGTCTTTGCGGATAATCGAACGGATCGCATTTTCAATAATCTCCAGCTTGACGGGGATGTAGCCTTTTTGGAATGCAATACCCAGGATCATAATGTTAGCATAAAGTTTTGAGTCCAGAACACGTTCGCATAGATCGCCAACGTTGAAGCCAAAGTAGCGACCTTCATGCGTATATTTTTTTAATGTGCCTTCCAGTCGTTCGTAGTTAAAATCTTCCTGTCCCATCAAAGTTAAGATGGTTGGCGTTTTAGCTGTATTGATGACCGTAGCGGTTCGTTCTGTACATGCAATGCTAAACGGTTGTTTAGGGTCGATGGCACGTGATGCTTCCAGAAGGTCAATGCCTAATAAGAGATCTGCTTTGCCATTGGAAATCACAGGGGTTGTTTTTGTTCGAATACTATTATCTTTGGTAAATAGGACCTGGCTGTATACGCCACCATTGCGAATGGCCAGTCCCTTTTTATCAAGGAATTGAACTTTGTAGCCCATTTGGTGACCTGCGGTGACCAGAATTTTATTACAAATTCCAATACCCATACCGCCGACACCCGTCATGTAGCATCGCCAGCTATCATTGCCTTCATGAAGAAGCTGTGGTTCAGGAATATCTGCTAGATCGACATGTTCGTCACCCCAGCGAGGAGGCTGTTTACGTAAAATTGTTACTTCTTCAAAAGAAGGGCAGGCACCAATACGATGGCACGCACCATCGTTAACACACCATGAAAAGTCTGTTTGGATTTTTGGCCCATAGTCCGTATCGGTGATTGTTAAACCAGGACATCCCGTTTGGGTTGTACATTCCAGGCAGTTTTCGCACACTTCTGTCGCAACATTCATGTGTGTTTTTACATTTAAATATCCCTGCTTACTGATGATTTTGTTTTCTTCGCGTTTGCGGCGGCGATGAAAAGTAATGCCGCATTCTTTATCTGCGATAACAATTTTTACGCCATCGGCCATGATCGCTTTTTCAGCTGTTTTGCGATAGGATTCTCGGTCCGCCGGATTTAGTCGGGCGATCATGACATCGCTTTTAATATGCTCAGGAACCATGCCTTTGACAATGGTCTCGATTTCCAGGGCCATTTGTGGATTACCCACCAGATCAGTTTCTACGCCTGCGTGGGTTTGATGGCCAGTCATCGCTGTTGTTTTGTTATCCAAAATAAAATAGGTAATGTCCTGGCCTGATGCGATGGATTGGCTGATGGCCACTTGTCCTGAATGGAAAAAAGTGCCATCGCCCAAAAAGACCAATTGCTTGTTGTCAATAAATGGATCAATGCCTCCGCCGGTTCCTCCGCCTAATCCCATGCCGGAATAATTGTGCATGAGTGGTATGGTCGGCTCGAACATATACATGGTATAGCAGCCAGTGTCGCCATGAGCCACTAAATCAACAGGTTTGCGATTATAGTGTTTTTTCATGTAATCAGGATTGCGTAAATCCTTGCGTAGTTCTAGGAGAACACTGGATGAATCGCGGTGTGGACAACCAGGACAAAATGTTGGTGTTCGGGCAGGGATATTGATTTGGACCGACGTTGTTTCCTTACGCAATGCCATTTCTTCTTGCAGGCATTTTTGAATATCTTCTGCTTGATAAGCAGGGTGCTTTTGAAAGTATGGAGCTAGTCGCTCAATCAAAATAGAGGGGTTTAGTCCTCGTGTTTCTGGGATGCCTTTCAGGCCATCTGGTAGTTTTTTGCCCCAAACTTTAGTTCTTAAAGTTTGATTTTGAATTTGTGTAGCAAGTATTTCGTGAATTTGTTTTTCAAGAAAACTTCGTCTTTCTTCGATAACAATCATGTCTTCGCAGCATTCCGCAAATTCACTGACGATTTGTTTGTCTAATGGATAGCTTAACCCAATTTTTAGAATGGGGATTTTTTGATCCAGTCCCATTTCGCAAAGGGCGTGCACCAGGTAAGAATAACTCGTACCGCATGCGACAAAACCTACTGGAGATTTCTGGCCATCAGCAGGTTTACCAATAATTTTGTTTAAACCTAATTGTCGAGCCTTCTGGTTCACCATCTCAAATCGATGTTCCAGGGTCAATTCCCGTTTCCAGGTTCGCGGTGGCAATAAAACAAATTGGTCCAGGTTGTCTTTGATATCTTTTTCGTAACTTAATAAACGTTTCTGGTGTGTATTAAGTTCCGGATAATAATTTTTCTTTACTTCAACACTGCCGCCGCCATCGGCATTATTGACCGTCATCATATAGCCGATATAAATTTGTCCAGCTTTGCAAAGTTCGAAGGCATGAGCAATCCAGTCTTTGACTTCTTGCGGTCCGCTGGGTTCAAGCATAGGCATACGCATATGTTCGGCCAGGAACCGACTATCGGCAGGGACTTGAGTTGAATCACTCCAGGGATCATCACCACAAACTACAATTGCGCCACCATCGCCTTTGGTTCCAGCAAGCACACCCAATGCCAATGCATCGCTGGCCACATGTAATCCCACGTTTTTCATCGCTACCATGGCGCGGCATTCGGCCATTTGACTACCGTTGACCATCGCGGCACTCAACGCTTCGTTGTTAGCCAACTTGGCAACCATTCCTTTTTCTTTCAGGAGAGGGCCAATATTTTCCAGGGTATCAAAAAATGGGGCGATAGGAGAACCAGGGTAACCAGTAAAAAGGTGAACACCGCCGGGGGTTTCCAGAGCTCCTTTCACTAGCAATTCATTCCCGGTGAAAATTTCCGGGCCTGATTCTTTTAAAAAACGTTGATCAATTTTGAGCATAATTGTCTATCCTGGTTGGGCCTACATCATCCATGCAACAAGGTGTTTTTCTGAGACACA
>JANQJS010000024.1 GCA_028281535.1 Sedimentisphaerales bacterium
TGAAGCCCCGGTAAACGGCGGCCGTAACTATGACGGTCCTAAGGTAGCGAAGTTCCTTGTCGGGTAAGTTCCGACGTGCATGAACGGCGTAACGACTGGAGCACTGTCTCAACAACGGACTCGGTGAAATTGTAGTAGTGGTGAAGATACCACTTTCCCGCGGAAAGACGGAAAGACCCCGTGAACCTTTACTGTAGTCTGATATTGAGTCCTGGCATTTCATGCGTAGGATAGGTGGGAGGCGTTGATATAGCTATTCCGGTAGTTATGGAGCCATCCTTGAAATACCACCCTTGTGGTGTTAGTCCTCTAACCGTGACCCTTGAATCAGGGCACGGGACAGTGTTAGATGGGCAGTTTGACTGGGGCGGTCTCCTCCTAAAGAGTAACGGAGGAGTGCAAAGTTACCCTCAGCCCGGTTGGCAATCGGGTTTAGAGTGCAAAGGCATAAGGGTGATTAACTGCGAGAGCTATAACTCGAGCAGATACGAAAGTAGGTCTTAGTGATCCGGCGCCTCCTTGTGGACGGGGCGTCGCTCAACAGATAAAAGGTACTCCGGGGATAACAGGCTGATCGCTCCCGAGCGTCCATAGCGGCGGAGCGGTTTGGCACCTCGATGTCGGCTCGTCACATCCTGGGGCTGTAGGCGGTCCCAAGGGTTGGGCTGTTCGCCCATTAAAGTGGCACGCGAGCTGGGTTCAGACCGGCGTGAGCCAGGTCGGTCCCTATCTTCCGTGGGCGTAGGAATTTTGAGGAGATTCAATCCTAGTACGAGAGGACTCGATTGGACGAACCCCTGGTGCGCCAGTTGTCCTGCTAAGGGCACCGCTGGGTAGCTAAGTTCGGAAAGGATAACCGCTGAAGGCATCTAAGTGGGAAGCCCACTCCAAGATTAGAATTCCATGTTCTTCGGGACGAGAGTTCCCTGGTAGACCACCAGGTTGATAGGCAGGGTGTGTAAGACGCGAAATCGTCTCAGCTAACCTGTACTAACGAACAATCGCTTGACCATATCATTTTTTGGTTTATTTAAATTAAGTTGCTAAAAAATGTTTTCAAAAGAAAACACTTTACCAGTATTCGATTGCCCAAGGGCAAGACAAGTGAATAGAGTTTCTTTTAGTGAAATATTTGCTAAAGGAGATCACAAAACAATTTGAAAGAGTCCCGACGCGTTCGGGTTACTAACGAAATTGTTGGTGACAATACCTGGTGTGAAACGCCTGATCCCATCTCGAACTCAGAAGCTAAGGCACTAGGGCCGATGATAGTGCGTGAGCGTGAAAGTAGGTAATTGCCAGCATTTATGAAGAAGACCAGCCAACAAAGCTGGTCTTTTTCTTTGCGCACACGTTCGTGTGATTTAACGCCGCGACAGGCGTTCGCCTGATTAAACTCTTAGGAATTTTTGTAAACTCGTTCACGTTGTTCACTTCTTGGTTGGCGATATTTGGTTATTATTTTGATTTGTTGAGATTATGATTTAGAGATTTAAGTGATGGTTAAGCTTAAGCCTGGTGTTACTGGATTTTATGGGAATACGGAACCCCCTTACATTGATTTTAAAGCGTATAAACAAGTTGTTTATGCCATTGCGATTGAATTGAGAATGAAAGTTACAAAATGTTCTTCAGAACCGGAAGAATATAATGATAATTTTTACCGTGCTATTCTTAAAGGGGACAAAAAGTTATGGGTATTATGTAACATGCATTATCCCATTATTGCCTTATCCGATGGTTTTCACTATTCGTATGAAAGTGACGATGAACGTTGTGGGTATTATTGGGATCGTTTTATTGAAATACCTTCGATTATTGAATTAGTTGAAAAGATCAGTGGTTTTAAATGTCTGACAGCGGAAGAATTTAATCAGCCAGTTACGGGTGAGTGTATAAGAGATTTATGGGGATCGGAGCTTAATCAAATAAAATATTGGAAACCAAAAACAATTAGTGAAATCTTATTTAATTTTTGGGATTAAGTGGTAAAAGTGAAAGTTGTCTTACTTCTTTAATATTATTCTGTTGTAGTGAGATGTTGCTTTATGAGATTTGTGATATATTGTAAAAATTGTCGAGCTCAACTGACAGCAGAGACGAAATCTCATAGCGAAAATTTCTGTAGTCCTAAGTGTTTTTATGAATATTTAGATCAGCATTATGGCCGAGCTTATAATATTCTTTGTCGAATTGTTAAAGTTATGGTTGTTTTAGCAATGATTGTGCTGAATCTTCTCTTTTATAATGCATCGGGTGGTGTCATTTCATTTGATATTATATTTATGTCACTTGGTTTTGCATTAATTCTTTATCATTACAGTTATAGGTTTTTTTCAGGATTATTTATGTTGGTTATAAGGATTTATTATTTGATAACAGGTAAAGATTGAATTTGAGATACTGAAATGACTTTTAAATATTTTAGGGATTATGAGAATTTTACTTATTTGGTAGATAAGCCGATGCCATGTTCATTTTGCTCTGCAGTAGGGCGGTGGCCTTATTATTATGGTGAGGATGATCAAGATAAGCCCATTTGTCCTGATTGTTTAAATGCGGGTAAGCTCATTGATCTTGATGTTTGGATGAATGATGTTGTTAATCAAAGTGAAGTCATTAAAGTATTAGGTGAACAAGAAGGGCATGCCGTGATCAATCAGATTGTCTATATGACGCCCAAATTACCGACTTGGCAAGATTTAGAATGGCCGTTTCAAGGTAATGATTTTTGTGTGTTTGAAAAGATCGCTTCGAAAGTTGATTTTGAAGATAAGGAAGAATTTATTAATAGTTTTTCTCAAGAAGATCAAGATATATCCGATTTAGATTTCATCTGGGATGGCTTACCGGAGCATCCTATTCGAAATATCAAGGAAGGGCAGTATAGTGCTTGCGTTTATTTGTTTACATCAGGAAATAAAAAACGTTGTTTGTGGGATGCGGATTAAATGAGATGTCGAAAAAATAAATATGAGATTAGATGAATTAATAGCAATGTTTCCTCCTCCGGAAGAGATTTATTATGCTGGCAGTGATGAACAATGGCAGCGTCTTGAACGTGAGTCGAATCTGATTTTTCCTGAGGACTATAAAATGTATACATCGCTTTATGGCAGTGGATCGTTTGAGGATTTTCTGCATATTTATAATCCCTTTACGGATAATCTTCCTACGAATCTTGTTCATTTAATTCCAATCATCTATGATGTTTACGAACATGGTTATGAGGGTCGCAATGAGAGTGCATGGCCATTTAAAGGGTTTCTTCAAGAACGTCCCATTATGCCATTCGCGCGAACGAATAATGGCGATGAACTCTTTTGGCATTGCAAATCTGATGATCCGAATCAATGGGGGATTACTATCAATGAAACTCGATCAACAAATTGGGAGTTTTATGATCTTTGTTTTGTTGATTTTTTAGTGCAGGTATATAAAAAGGAAATCACACCTGATATTTTTGAGGATCTACTTCCTGGGGAAAATCCACGATATGATAATTCATTTTATCAAGATGTGGATTGAAGTAATTAAAGTACCTTATCTCTCTAGTTACCTAAAAGTCAATTCTGTTTAGCAGATTATTCGTTTTACTAGGCAAATTGAGGGATTTGCTCAACAGATCGAGCGATTTGCTTAGTAAATTGTGCTCGGTGTTTACCAAATTGACCATTTTGGTAAGCAGATTGGTAATTTTACTAAGCTGCGAGTGTTTTTTGGTAAGTGAATTGGGCGATTTGATTAATGGAAAGTGGTTTTTGATAAAGATGAAACGCTCAAATTGAGGTTTAGAGGCTACGAATAAGGGAGTTCTGATTTAGGTAGAGTGATTCGTCTTGTAATTAGAATGAGTAAGTTTATACTTAAATATAAATTGGATTAAAAACTGAACATACAAAAATAGTGTTTTAGTAGGCCACTCCTCGATTTATTCTTTTGATATTTTCCATAGTCCGTTATCATCATAGTGAAGTGATCTTTCGTAACCACAAGCGTTCCATACAGAGTCAAAGGCTGGTTTTAAGGCATACTCACCTTCTATATTCATATCTTCTAAGTGAATTTCAGGGATTATTAATTCATTACGGTCTATAGCATCTCTATCTTTTCCACTGTATTGATCGCGTTTCAACCAATAACCTAATACACCTTGGAGTGTAAGGCAAATCCAGATAGCAGAATCGATCTGTAACTCTTTAAGCAGCTTAACAAATTGATCATATGCATGCGACAGCTCTTCTTCAAAAGCTTTAGGGTATAACACTTTGTCGTGTTCTGTTGATGAAAAATTTAGCAAATCGGCGTTTACTGCTTCTGTAATTCCATTATGAAATAATTGAGTATATGAATCATGTTTTTCTTTTTTATCTAAACTGAAATAAGAGACATAACCATCAAAATTATATTTGCCTGATTTGTTAAGCATTGAGTTTTCATAAATTAAAGTTAGTTTGTTGTGCAGATAGCCACTTAAGTTTAACTTTTTACCTATCTCAAATGACTCTTCTGGCAATATATGCATAATCACTCTAGCTTTATTTGATAATGGAACAGGTGTTTCGCCAATTGATATTTGAGCTAATCTGTTATTTCGGAAATTACGTATACGTGTTGCCAATGTTTCACTAGAAAGAAAAGATTTTTTTATATCGTCAACATCCATGGGATGAATCCCGCTAGAGTGTCTCATGTAAAATCTAAAATGGCGATTTGAATTTACAGCATGCGGGCGAGATAAACTTCGAGGTATTTCTATGACCATTACTTTTCTTTTTTTATCCACATCAACAGCATTAAAATTAATTCCCCTGAGCGATGGTTCTATGCCAGTCTTTACCAAATTTTCAAATCGTAATTTCAATGCGTCAATGTCAGTTTCTATGCCGATAATCTCAACTGGAACACCTTCTTCTTCTCTGATTCCTAAAATAAGAAAACCTCCTACGCAATTTGCAAAGGCACTGATATCTTTAAGGAATTCAACTTTATCTTGATTTTGGTTTCCATATAATCCTTGTTTATATTCAATTTGTCGATTCTCTGGAACATTATCTTGAATGAGTCGCTCAATATCTTCCAGTGAAATTTGATCAAGAGGTTTATTAAATGGGCTCATAAATAAATTCCCCTTTTGTGATTGATATATAGTAAGTAATTTTGTTATTACATTTTATGGCATTATAGAGTGGATTGTCGAGGTTCGCAAGGGGATAGAAATGATTTGATTCCAAGGGGTAATAAAAGCCATTTGAACCACCGCCTGCCCTGAGCGTAGTCGAAGGGAAACACACCAAGATCCCGAAAGAAAGGCAATAAGCTCTTGCCAGAAGAGATTGTGGGGGATAGAATCCATTAGTAAATGGCTCAAGGGAATTAATTATTTTGATAGGAAACGATATGATCTCGCCAACGATGATGCGAACTGTTAAGGTCAAGGGGGTTACAACTCACGGGATTATCTACAACGGAAATTATTATTTTACTGACATTGAAGTATATTCAGATGGATTAATTAACTGTTGGGATATGGTGGATTTAAAACAGTTTAAAAATAAGCTAAAAACAGATTGGGTTGTCGTTGAAATCTCAAATCATCAACGTTTATACATACATCATGTAGGATATGTTGAAATTACTGAAGGCAATTGGAAGTACAATAAACGAAGCTATAATAAATATATTACGTCAATTGTTAAGTCCTTAAATCCAAGAATGGAAAATATATTTAATTGTCATAATCGTGATATAGAAATTAGGAATGGTATTCGTTATACATGGCCTCCTCGGGGAGAACCAAAACCCTTGTGGATAGATACATCAGATCATGTTTTTCCTAAAGAAGTATGTGGTGATTCGCGCTATGCTATATGTAAATATGAAAATGTTAACTACTTGGTTTCTGTTCATCTATTTGAAAATGATATCGTCCGGATTGTTGGTTTGCCACATGACAAAGAAATGACATTTAATGAATTACTTGGTAGTTTTGAAAATGGTTCTTTCTTTACGATTCCTAAACAAGGTGAAAAGTTTGTTGTGTCAGAAATTGGAGAGTTTGTTGTTGGGGAGGATTCGAGATTCATTGATCTAAATGATGTGAAATTAGAGCTTCAAGATGAATATAATAGAATCCAGGGCAAGCATTCTATTGTAACTATTTGTGCAAAAGCCTTCGAAGAATACGAAAATAATCCAAATAGCGAAAACCTTGAGAAGCTAAGAGTATCTTATGAAGTAATTCCCCAGCATTTAAGATGTTATTGTGGTGATATGGATAGACGTGATACTATGATACGTCGTGCCTTGTATGGTGATGAGTGCGTAGAGTAATATAGTTACCATTGGGTATGAAATAGATTCAAATTTTCCTTGCAAAAGTACCGATAAAGGGTGTATATTGAAAACGATCAAAGGGGTCTTTCAGAGGCAAATGCTTCAATTTAAAACTTCCTTTGATAGACAATTGAATATGCGGAAATCGTTAGAGATTTCAGCTGTCTCAGAATAAATCAGCAGCTCATAGCTTTTGTTATGAGATTTTACCAAGAGGCACTGGATAGCTCGCGATGACTCTGTGTCTATCACGTCATAGACTAAAAGAGCATCGCTTGCTTTTGTGTTCTTGGTTAGGTTCTGCTGAACCTTTTCTGAGCACAGGGTAGGCGGTGCTCTTTTATTGCGCGCGGACATAACCTTCATGTCTCGCATTAATGCAGCGAACAGCGTGAGCGGGTTCTTTACGCTCAGGTCGCGGCGTTCTTAAAGTGCACGACGTGCACCCGTTCTCGTTGTTCGCTCCTTTGTGGGCGAGGTGCCATAGGCTTTTGCTTTTGGGGTTTGATTGCCGGGCAAGAGGCTGCCCGGCCTACAGAATACGAGACATGGGCGTAAAAAGAGTACCTACAAATAATCTCATAAGCTCGGTTGCGTAGGGATTACGCTGTCTACATGACGGGACAACCGAGCACCCATACGTTCGTATGGATTAAGATCGCCGCGACGATTATACAGTAACCCACTCACGCTGTTCGTTACTTTGTGGGCGAGACATGTGAGTGGGGAATCTAAAAAAGGAAAACGTATTGATACGAGGTGCTTAACCTGCGCGCAGAGAAAACGAAAGGCATAAAACAGTTTTAACCACAGATTGCGCAGATGCTCACAGATTTAAAAGACATGATGTTTTAGTTTTAAATAACAAAAGAGAAATGGTTTTAATTCAATCTGCGATAATCTGTGAAATCTGTGGTTAGAAATAAAAACATGGATTCCCGCCTTCGCGGGAATGACAAACGTGTGTGTGTGGGATTCCATTTGTGGACAGGTCATAAAGTGAGAAATGTATAAAAGGAAAAATCAGAAGGGAGGTGATACGAACTAGATAAAAACGGAGAGGTCTGACTAGGACGGGTAGAGGTCTTTTACTCCACTTCCGCCTTCCGTGGGATAGTCAGACCACACATTCGTATGTTCTAACGCCACGACAGGCGTTCGCCTGCTTAAACTCTTGGGTTGTGTAAGTAAACCGCTCCCGTTGTTCGCTGCTTTGTGGGCGAGACAGAGTTGGTTTATACGTTTTTACCATCCCCATTTCATCTTTGATGAACTGAGGCTACCACCCAGATGCATACTCGATATGTAAAATTGTATACTTGAATTGTGGGAGATTTGTTGTATAATAGTAGCCAAACCATTTTAATCGAGAGGGTCTTATGCCAACGAATAAAGAAATCATATTGAACGCTATTAACGAGTTGCCAGACGATATTTCGCTTGAAGAGATTATCGAACGAGTCAACTTTATATCTGGTGTTCATCAGGGACTTGAGCAGTTAGATTCCGGCCAGGGTGTTTCCCATGAAAGAATCAAAGAGGAATTTTCGCAGTGGCTCATCAACTAGTCTGGGCTCCACTCGCTAGACAAGACCTGCTTGATCTATTTAATTATATCGCTCCTGCCAGTCCAAATCACGCCAAGCAATTTATACAGAAAATCTTTCATGAGGTCGAACGTTTAATCGAATTCCCACAATCAGGTCGAGTGGTACCGGAATTTAATAATCCATCAATTCGAGAAGTTCTTCGTAAGCCTTGCCGGATTGTTTATCGTGTTTCCTCTGATAGTAAGACGATTGAAATCATTCGTGTTTGGCACGCCGCAAGAGGCATTCCCGGAATCGAGGAGTAGTTTTAATGCACCATCCCCATTTCATCTTTGATGAACTGAGGCTGCCACTCAGGCGTTCGCCTGTTTAAGCTCTTGGGTTTTGCAGTAATCCGGCTCTGTTGTCGCCTACTTAGAGTCGTTAAAGGTGTTGATTCTTTTAAGTCTCAATTTTTTAAAGCGGTACACATGAAGGATTGTTCGGATCGGTTTTGCAGTCGGTTAGCCAGTTTTCTATAAGAATGGCAAAATCGGTCAAGTTGAAAATGCAGTCCCGATTCGCGTCGCCTTGTAGCTTGAAAGCGCAAGGATGCTTGATGAGGAACCCTTGATTATTGTAAGCTACATCGGTGCCATGGGCGATCTGCAGGCCGTCTGTGCCATCGAAGTTTTCAATGCCAACAGAGGTTCTTTGACCGTCGCCCTGGGATGGGGCATCGAGATACTGCAGTTCAATATGGCTGGTTCTTTCGTGCAGGATTATTTGAAAAGTCACAGGTAGAGGAGGTGGGCCGTTATGCTGAACATTGTAGAATCCAACGACCAATTCCCGATTGGGAAACGTTCCCACGACTTGATATCTAAAGATGCTACTTGAGTCCTCATCTGTATTGTATTGTTCCCAGAAGCCAGCAATCAGACCGTTTATTCCATCTGCTAGTGGTACAGCCGCGCCACAGCAACCGTGACCACCAGGATTATCCAAATAAATAAAGCCGTGAGTCGAGATAAAGAGTTGCGTGACTAGCTGGCCGTAGAAATCAAATTCAAATGGGATTTCAATTGGTGCACTGATAGCATTATTCACACTTGGAATCCACGTTGTGCCGCCGATGTTGCGAAAGTTTGGTGCGATGCAATCGGCGGTATAACCATAGTTGTCCGGACCGATGGGACCGAGTGTTTCATCCGCGTCGCCATTACAGTTATTATCAATGCCATCGCAAAGAATCTCTGTTGCACCTGGAAAGATGCCAGGATTGGTATCGTCGCAATCGCCTTGGCAGAGGCTGACTCCGTCCTGATCGACATCCAGTTCATCATTTGGAATGACGCTATCGCAGTTGTTATCGATACCATCGCAAAGTTCCGGGGCGCCAGGGTAGGTATTAGGGTCGGTGTCATTGCAATCGATCAGTTCATGAAACCCGTCATTATCATTGTCTGGAATGAGTTCGATCTCGCTACAATGCACAAAGCTGGCTGAATTGGTAATCGGATGGATCGGCGTACAAAAACCGTTGCCATTATGGCCGTTGCTCCATCCATCCCAGTCGACCAGAATCGGTGGAGATCCTGCAGTGATACAGACGACGGTTCCCAGCGTTCCTGCCGGTAAGGCATTGGCGCCCGAAGGATCGTCTACCAGGGTTTTTACCGTGTCGCCGAGACTGAGGGGAGGGTTACAATTTGCATTTGCCGAGGAGGCCAGGGAAAAAATGACACTAATTAGCAGCATCCAACTTGATAATGTATTGAAATCTCTCATTGTTTTCATAGCAGTTTCTCCATATAGTAGTCGCCAATGGGATATTCGTTCTGCCTTCAATTATAGTCTCGATGAGTTTTTTTTCAACTCTCTAGTTCGTTGCCCATTTATTTAGAAAATCCAGCACTTTTTTGGGGGCATTGATATTTCTTGTTGTTATTTTAGTTTTTCTTCTGATTTTAACGGTTTTTGCTTTGATGTCTCATCCCTGGGCTTTAATTCCTGCGGTTGGTGAGTTGACTTCTGTTTTTTTCGGGCTCTGCAGCCTTGCCGTGGCATGGAAAATATATAAAATGAAGAGCTATACAAGTTGTCTAGTTTTCGAGATATGTATAATGAAGGAAAACTCACCAAAGAAGGGAAGAATTTAAAGTACCTGGTACCTTTAATTACCTTAGGAAGTAATACGATGGGATATTTTGACGACGAAAAGAATGTGCAGGATTATATCGAAATGGTCGATGGCTATGATGGGGCGGCATTGATCAAAGTTCTTCAAGATTATTTACCTGATGAGTCTGCACTTCTGGAATTAGGTATGGGGCCTGGTAAGGATTTGGATATCCTGAATCAGTGTTTTAAAGCGACGGGTTCTGACATTTCACAAGTGTTTATTAATCTCTATAGGGAAAAGCATCCAGAGGCAGATCTGTTATTGTTGGATGCCGTTACACTTGATACGGATCGAACATTTAACTGTATTTATTCTAATAAAGTTTTACACCATTTGACTAAAGATGAATTACAACATTCCTTGTGTAACCAAACAAGGCTTCTCCGAAAAAATGGTCTATTGTTTCATTCTTTTTGGCATGGCGATAAAGAAGAAATGAATCACGGATTAAGATTTGTTTATTACCTGGAAGAAGAATTGAAGGCGATTGTTGATGGGCTGTTTGAAGTTGTCAAAATGGAGCGATATAAAGAGATAGAGGAGGATGACTCCTTTTATGTTATATTGAAAAAGATAGATTATGTCGCAAATGAGATTTTAGAGGAAGTGAAGAATATTCAGTGTCCAATTGAAGAACTAGATGGACAGAAGTCTGAAAAAATTCGAAATGACGTCAAAAAAAAGTATGTTCATCCATCTTATAGGGAAATACACTGGGAAAATTTTGTGCAAGACCTTGAATATAGCTTTAAAGATGAAAACGGTTGGTATGTCATCCAAAATTTTCCATACACCAAACCTGTTTTAATGTTCTTCAATGAACGCGAAAGTAAGTTTATGTTTCGATTTAATAATCTTCGAGATGTGTCAAAAGTTTATGGCGAAACTTTTGGGTATGAGTTCTATTTAACAAATGAAGATAGTGATTTTCTTATCTGCTTTAATCATCATGATTATTTAATAGGTCTGGGAAAGGCTTATGAATGGGTTCAAAAGGCACATTTAAAAAAGTTAGGAACGAATTAAAGGCATTTCCTAATTCCCATAATTAAAGTAATTCAATAAAGTAAAAGCCTGGTCGATTCTCCATTGCCGATCAAGAGGAATGGGAGATATTTGAATCTTTTATTTTTCTTGAAAACGAATTGAATTTAGTGTATAAGGTTGTTCAGAGATAAATGAGAGAGATACGGGATATCTATCGAATCTTAAGGAAATTTTACTGTTTTGAATTAATGTAACTATTTAGCAGGCAGTAAACCCCTGTCTTTTTAACTATTCCCGTATATGAATAATATCCTATTTTTCAGAGGAGCTTATAATTATGCAAAAGCCATTACTATCTTTATTGGTGTTGATGATATTGAGTCAACTCAGTTGGGGATATACTATATATGAGCCGGGATACACTGTGGAGCATTATGTGACATTTTCCCCGGGTTGGTCGCAACATATGACGTTTGATGATTCTGGTAATTTATATACCATTCATAAAGGATCTGGGAATATCACAAAAATCGCTCCAGATAAAACGATGACTAATTTTGCCAGTGGTTTGCATGGCATTGATGATATTGTTTGGACGGGAGGGACAGCGTTTGGTGATCATTTATATGTTAATGTCAAACCCAATAGTATTAAAAAAATAGATTTAAATGGTAACATAACACATCTAGGCAATATCACAGAACCTTCATTTATGGGAATCGATCGCTCTGGCTTATTTGGTGGTAATGTGATATTTGGTATCAGTGGTCAAGATGCGCTTTATCAAATCAATACGAGCAATCAGATTAGTTTATTTAATCCATGGCCTACCCCAACCGGCGGTGGTGGTCCTGAAGATATGGCCATGAAATTAGGAAATACAGGTCCTTTGGCGGGTCGCATGTTTTTGACGGGGCATTTTACGACGTCGTCACTTAACAGTGGATTATTTGAGATAGATACTAATGGTAATGTGACACGTTTTACAAATGCGATTGGCGCAGCAAAATTTATTGATATTGATCATACTGGTGCTATGTTTGGTGGCGATATGTTTGTTGATGGAACAGATATTTATGGTTCTCCTGATTGGGGATTATGGCGAGTCAATCCTAATGGTCAGGCAACACTTTTTGGTGAGAGAATAACAAACTTTACCTTCGGGCCTGACGGAGCACTCTATATTGCACAAGCGGTTAATGGGATGACAGAGGTCAGTCGTATTGTTGAAATTCCTGAACCTCTCACAATTTCACTCATAGGGATAGGTGGGCTAATGATTTCTAGAAAGAGAAGGGTAAGCTAGAAATCAAAAACGCACAACTTTAGTTACTTGAATAACAGAGGCGGTTTCAATGAAACATGTCGGACCTGAATATTATTTGGAAGATGCTCGTAATGTTGTATGGGCGATTGGTTTTCTCAATGCTATCTATTTGCTTGGTTTGTCCATATATGCCATGAGTGAATATGGTACAATTAAACTAGATTTAGTTAATATCTTTATAATATTATACCTTGTTGTTTTGTCTATATTATCATTTTACGCAGGAATTATGTGTCGTAGGGGTAAAAAAGTGGGGCATATTCTTGGGAATACGATCGGTATCATTGCTTTTTTTAATTTTCCTCTGGGGACATTATTTTCAGTGGCGACATTTATTAAATTGAATAAAGCGGCATTTGTAAATCAACTTAAGTGAGCAAAATACAACCCGATTCAATTTCGTCTACAAGGCGATTGTCTATCGATCCCGCCAAATGGTCGCCGTAAATAAATCCAAAAAATTATGTTATAAATATTTATGTCTTGGGTATAATTATTTTATGTTGGGATGTAGGGTTTACGGATCCATATCTTATAAAATACTATATTAGACATGCTGGGTATAATGAAGAGGAATGTATGAAAAGGATATTTTTAATTATTAATTTTAAGACGTTATTGATTGCCTCATTGTCGGTACTTTCAACTTATTTGTGTATTCGATATGATGTGAAGGCAGATTTTCCCTTAACCCTGATCGCAACGGCGGTGATTTTTCCAATCGTTTTTTCTATCAATGGTGCCTACAAGCGACGTGAAATCACATTAACCAAATACAGTAGCTTAAAATCGCATGGAAAGGCGATCTATTTTGTGACGCGGGATTGGTTGGAGAAACCATCTGATGAAGTGTTGGCAAAGGTAAAAGGTAAGCTGCGAGATTTATTTCAGTCTTGTAAAGATCTTTTTACGGGCAATGTTGATGATATTCGGGAAAATGAAGAAAAGGTTTATGTCGCTTTTTCAGAATTATCACGCTATATCAAAACTGATCTGAGAGGTGGCGGTCTGGCGACGGGTGAGGTGTCGCGATGCAATCAGTATTTAAGCAAAATGTTTACGGCCTTTGAAGATGCCAAGCATATTTTTCAATATCGCACCCCCCGAACACTGCGTGCGTTTAGTTCGATTTTTATTACAATTTTACCTGTTTTGTATGGTCCTTATTTTGCCAGTGAAGCCTCGCAATATACACAATATGTGACCTATGTGATGCCGGTGCTTTTTTCTTTGATTCTGGTGAGTCTATCCAATATTCAGGATCATCTTGAAAATCCTTTTGATGGGATTGGTGAAGATGATGTGACAATTAATGTTGATCAGTTTATCAGGCGTTTGTATGACTAGTGATTTATAAAACATAAAATAATTTATCGGTTGTAGGAGAATATGATGAACTGGAAAACAATGGTATATTATGGAATACCATTAGGATGTATATTCTTTCTAGTTTCAGGTTGTGCGTTTTTTGTTTGGCGAGCTATGTTTGTCAGTAATTCGAAAATTGCTCAGGCAACACTCGTGCGATTGATTGAATCCTATGATGAGGATGGTGAGTTATTTTATAAACATGAATTTAGTTTTGTCGATGATAAAGGGGGTAATCATTCAGCAGTTTCAATGATAGCCTCTTATCCACCTCATGGTAAAGTAGGAGATATCATAGAGATTCTATATGATCCTGAGAACCCTTCGAGAGTGGATGTAAATACGTTTAGTGATTTATGGGGGATTCCTACAGTATTTTGCAGTTTTGGGATAATTGGTTTAATCATATGGCAAGTCGTTTGTAAACGAATATTTAAAGAAAAAAGTTTAGGTTGAGAATAAATGGTATTATATATGTAATATTGTTATTTCAATATATTTAATTGTATGGTTAATAACATGCCAGCTTGTATAATATAAAATGTAACGATATATGAAAGATATACTATGAGGTAAACAGTGCTTAATATCTTGTATGGAAAATCATTGAATGAATTAAGTCTTTGTGGCAATGAAGTTGATCTTAATCATTTTGCGAACTTTATTAAAGAGTGTGATATTAAAAAACAGTATGATAGCAATGGAAATGCCAATCCAGATGATTATGATTTGGCTTTGTCAGACGTTCGTGTACAACTCGTCGAAGGGCAACAAGTATGTTTTTCTGTTGATGATCGATGTTTGATGATTTCCGGTGAAAAAGATTGTTTAACAATGCTCGCCGATACCATTTCTGTTTTTTCTAAGGAATTTGAACCTGGTGAGCATATTCGATTAGAGTATTTTGACGATCATTGGTACCTGGGTGAATCTTCATGTCCTGCGGTTTTGGTAAAGTCGGAATAGGGCCACCAAGGGATGGATTAATTTTTTTTCTTCATTTGAATCAAAACGGATTGATTATTAAATATGGAGAATGTCTTTTCGGTGTTGTTGATAGCTTTTACGTTAAATTCTTTTTCTACTGGTTGATATCCTTCTGCAACGGCTTGCACGACATAATTTCCAGGCAATACTTTAAATGTTGTTTGCCAGCCAAATTCGCTATCCGGTTCAATGATGTCGTGTCCATGCATCGTGACTTTCGCATGAAAAGGAAATCCTGATTCAGATACAACGGATACTGTAACATTGCTTGCATGATAAGGAACGTCAAATGTTTGTGAGCTGATATCAATGTTTTTGCTTTCATCTTCTGCCAATGAGATTTTGATTGAATTGCCTGGTAATAAAGAATATAAACCCAGTCGATAATCACCTGGCGGTAAATGTTCAAATTTATACTGGCCATTATCAAGCTGATTGATTTGACTTTGGATACGTCCATCTTCACTTTCAATGCAGATATATTTAATATCTTCACTAATTTTACCATGAATAACGCCGCGATCATCCGGTAGCTGAAAGATTTTGGTCACATCCTGAGAATTTGTGGTTAATGCAATTTGATGATTATATGAAATACTACCACTCCGACTTAATTGCACATTAATGAGGCCTGCTTGAAGTGGACTTACCATAAATGGGGCTTCTGGATTTTTGAGTTTGTCAAAAGGCAACGGGATGGTATTCATTGTGCCAACATACGCGAGGCTTAGCCAGCAATTTATATCTGCCTGATCAACAGCTAGATTTAACTTCAGGCTTGATTTCGGTACGATTTTTAAATCCAGATCACCCTCTGGAACATTGACATCCATCAGTTTGACTTTATAGTGGTTATGAAATCCGACATGGCTAAACAAGCCGTAATGACCAGGTAGAATCCCTTTAAAACTAAAATGGCCTTTTGAATCTGTAAAGGTTTTTGCTCTTAATCCTTCGAGCTTCCACGAGGAATAGGGGCTAGATAAGACAACTTTGACATTAGCTTGTGGCACGCCATCATAGATAAGCTGACCTTTCAGTTCATTTTGGCCACCGAGATCTATCCGCATCATTTTCCCTTTTTGAGGGACAAAATTACGCTGTGTCACGCCATAGGAATTGTACTCATCTTTATGGATTAAATAACAAATATTTTCCGGCAGGCCATCCATGCGATAGTACCCATTTGCATCTGTGACCGCAGAGGCCATCACCGTTGAATCATTGATTCGAATGGCATTTCCTGGACGAGTCTGGGCATACAAAACTTGTCCCTCTTGAGGCTTGCCTAATTGATCATAGACGATGCCTTCAATGCTGCCGCCTTGTGGTAAAATAATGTCGACATCATGTGTTGTTAGACCATTTTTAACTGGAATATCCTCTTTGATGATAAAAGTATAATCAGAGTGGACGACTCTAAGCGTCTCATGGCCTTCGGGTAAATTTTCAATGAAAAACTTGCCTTGGGAGTCTGTTTGTACAGCACCTTGTTTTGAAACAAACTGTGTACCTTCATCAGATCGTAGTCCCTGGGCTTTTGATAAAGCAATAATCTGGGCATTTTCGACCGGCCTTCCTTCTTCGTTGAGTACCTTGCCCTGAATTCGACTACCACCGGGATAAAGTTCTATTTTAACTGGTTCTTCTAAATCACTATCTATCATTTCACTCCAGGTAATCCCATACCCTTCAGCTCGAACACATAGTTTGTAATAACCTGGTGTATTTACCTCTAGATCGTATTTTCCAGCGTCACCAGATAGCGTAACCCATCGGCTGGTGATATTACTTCGCAATCCAGGTTTGTCTTTCACTTTTACGATTCGTATCTCATATTCATCAACAGGGACACCATTTAATTTGTCTACGACAACACCTTGCAGGCGTGGTTTGTTAAAGGTTTCAATAACGATATCCAGTTCTTCCGTAGGGGCTTTGACTTGATTTAATGTGATGGGCTTGATTCCCTGACCGACGATTCGTATTGTGTAGGTTCCCGGTTCAATATCTTCCAATTCAAAATAGTCTTCATGAATACTTAAGGACGTTGAATAGGAGCGGTTACCAAAGCTTTGTCTAGCTTCTAGCTCAATATATCCAGGCTGACCATCACCTACCCATTCAATATGACCTGCAATGACTGCAGTGCTAGCTGCTGGTGAATTAAATGGAAGTTCAATGGATAATATCTCACCATCTTTGGGTGGTAATTTTGTCTGAAGTAAAGAATATACTGATCTACCACCATGTCGAATAGGAACACGTGCTGTAATATTGTATAGACCTGGTTTAATATTTTCAGCATTGAGATAGCCGTTTTCATCAGGGCTGAATGATGGACCTAAGCTGGGCGAATTCCACCATATTGGTAGGATTCCGATATCTATCTCTTTGTTGGGTTGGCCATCTTTATAATAAGAAAATGCCCGAAATCCTTTTATCTTTTCTAATGACACTTCAAGCCGTTCAACCTTGTCTGGGTTATCCAAAAATATTTCAAGTCCTTCTGGAGCATAATTATGAATTGCAACATTGGTATAGATGCCTTCGTCTAATTGCCTTCGTTCTGAATTCGTGTGTACGACCGTAATAAAATATCGATCATTCTTTGCTAGCCCACCTAGCATTACTTTTCCCTGTTCATCAGTTAAATTTCCTCGGTTATGATATGGTTCGGCGCCAACCTCTTTATTTCTGTCTGTTTTTTTCGTCACACGGACCCTCGCATTTTCCAATGGATTGTCTTCATGATCTTTGATAATCATTTGCACTTGGCATGCCCTCGCTAACTTAAAATGGCGAACTATTTTTTCATCATGCTCTAAGCGAATATTTGGAGATTCGGGTGTAAATGGAAGAATACAAACATAATCCCATGAGTTGATGCAAAGTCGAAAGTCACCCGTTTTTTCGATCTTATCAAAACTATAGAATCCATTTTCGTCGCTACTTACCGTTAAATTTTTACCGGAACTTGAAAGCCGTACCTCTGCATTTACAATGGGGATACCGCTATCAATATCAGTAAGAAGTCCACTTAATACACCTTTGGCTTGAAATTCATACTCTGTTTTTTCTTCAGTCGTTTCTAAGTTTGTTGATTGTGACTCTTCAGATTCATCCTCATTATTTTTAGGTGTTATGTTATTCACTTGGGTATTGGCAGAATCGTTGGGAATAATATCTTCAACCTGATTGGATTCAGTATTATATGTCTCATCTGTTTGTTGTAATGATTTGTCCTGATCTGCGTTACTTGATGTTTTTGGAGCAGTGGAAAACCTCGACTGGGCATCATTTGACTTTGCTACTTGCTGAGATGCTGGTTGTTCAACTTGTTTGCTCTTATCAGCTGCTGGGGGGGTAGTGTTTTGTATGTAAACAACAGAGCCGATCGCAACCATCGCAACTGCCGCAGCAGTGATGACTTTTGCCGTCGCACCACTTACCAATACGCCTAAGCCAGATGCTTTTGTTGCAGCTAGGCCTGCGGCAATGGTTCCAGCACCTTCGATAGCCAGACCTGAAATGGATGTGACCACCGCTGTCGTAAAAGTTTTGGAGGGGCGTGTAGATTTTAGCGTTTCTTCGACCAGGCTGCTCAACTGCTTTTTGATCATCCCGCGGCCCCGATGCAATCGTTGCCGTACGACATTTTCTTTCAAGCCTAAATATTGCGCCACTTCTTGAACAGATTGCCCTTGACGATAGTAAAGAACAATGGGTTCACGGTAACTTTCCGGTATCTGCTCAATTGCTTCACGAACCAGCTTTTGATTTTCCAAGCTTATGGCAGAGGTAAGTGGATCCGGTTGTACTGATGCCGCGTCATATGCTTCTTCGACTGGCTGAGCTTTTGAAACGACATCTCGCTGCTGCTTTCTGTAATAAGCCTTTACGTTATTTCGCGCGATGACGCTAAGCCATTGCTGGAATTTATGAAGTTCTTTGAGTTGTCCCAGCTTTTTCCATGCGTTGACAAATGTTAAATGAGCCAATTCTTCACTAATTTGGAAGTCAGCTGTACCACTATAGGTGATCGATGTGACCAGATTTTGATATTTTTCAACAATAAGCTCAAAGGCTGCGGAATCTCCCTTGAGGCATTTTTTTAGCACTTTCTCGTCATTAATCATTGTAGTCATTTAAGTTATCTCACTTTTTATCTGGATACTATTATAATCTCTATAATAATGAAAATTCAGAACAAAAAAGGTGACAAAGAAAATTATGGAAATATTTTTTATGACCTAATTTATTGAAAATGACTATTTGAAATGTTAGTCAAGAATGGATCAGTATAGAGAATTAATAGAAAATTGATAAAAAAGAAAAGATAAGTTATGGAAAACGTTCCATATAACCAAGTTTTTTGAATCGATCATTCCGACAAGGTTGAATTATCGTCCTATAGTTTTTTCTTTGGCAAGAATTAATTATTCACTTGTGATTCAACCGATGACTCTATAGACTGCGTTTAGGTCAGAGAGAGAGAAATAGATTAGATAATAGATTAAATATCCATATGGGAGAAAAAAATGGGAAAATATTCTATCTATAAATGCGTCTATTTACATTTAATGGTTTTACTTTTTGTGTTTGTCAGTACTGATAGAGCCTATTCTGCTCTGTTGTTGCCTGTTGATGATGCCTATACGCGCGTTGCGGCACCAGATACGAAATTTGGTAATCTGGATGACAATATCATTTTTCTTGAACGGATTATTGTTGATTCAGAATCGATCTCATCTGCAGAAGCGCATTTTAAATATGATTTAAGTGTTATACCTGCAAATCAAATTATTACATCTGCTACGATTCTGTTAGATCCATTTACATTTACAGGCTCACCTGAGATTAGTCTGTTTGAAATGGGTGATAACTGGGATGAATCTACGATTACGTATAATAATAGACCCACTTTTACACAGGCAGATAAATTAGGTGAAAAACCTTTCTCGGAGTCAATTTTTGACGCATTCGATGTGACTGCTGCGGCTCAAGCGAATTATTTAACCGATGGATTTATCAGTCTGACGGCTGTGATTTCAGGCCCCTTACAAACCGCCAGTAGTGTTTCGATGTATAGCCAAAATATATTTAGTGGGAATAATAATTTTACCCCGATCTATTTGAATGTTGAGTATCAAGAAATCCCCGAGCCTGCAACGTTGTCAATACTTCTATTAGGTGGTGTTATATCTTTTCGAAAAAAGATTCGCTCACCTCATTTTTAAAAAATTTTAGTGGCTTAACTGCATTATACGTTTCAGATCCTTCTCATTTTCCTATCCTGAAATCATTAGTTGTTTTTTTCTGTTTGATATTTTTATACCGCCTATGGCGATTAAATATAAATTCGCTGATTCGGGAATACATTCTTTAATGACTTGTATTTGATATCTTTTAAACTATAATCGATTCCGGTTGATTAGGACGAGTTGCTAGTTATTGTCGGAGATATCATGATGAAACAGTGTCAGATTGTTAAGGCGGCTTTTATTATTCTTATGCATTCAGTGTTTTGTGTGGGAGCTTCGTTTCAAGGATTGGGTCTTATTGAGGGAAGAGATTATCAACATCCTTGGGCGATGGATGCCTATGGAACGACTATTGTGGGGGAATCGTCATCTACGAAAGTCTTAGAGCATTCGACAGGTTCAGATACCATCATTTATGCCAATACAGGATTTGTGTGGCAGAACAATACCTATACAGAAGTTGCGACTGTTCATAATGAATTTATCAGTTTTTTGGCTGATATCACGCCCGATGGCACTGTTAAAGTTGGAGCATTACAACTTCAAGTCGGCAATACTCCTTATCTTGAGGATAAAGCTTATAAAGATGTCAAAGGCACAGTCACTTTTTTGGAAAACCTTAATGGTGGTACACGTTCAGCAGCGGTTGGGGTCTCTGCTGATGGACATCGTATAGTGGGTGGGGCTATTAGTGGTAATGGCAGTTACCGTGAAGCTGTGATGTGGGATGATGGTGTTATTTCCAGCTTGGGAATATTACCTTCTTATAATTCTAGCTTTGCGTCAGGGATTTCAGCCGACGGACAGGTTGTGGCTGGTTTTTCAAATAATAGTGATTGGGCGACTCCGAGTGAAGCATTTCGTTGGGAAAATGGTCAGATGGTTGGTTTGGGGTATCTCAATGGTGGTACTTCGAGTTTTGCCCAAGGCATTTCAAGTGATGGTTCAGTCCTCTTTGGAACCGCTTCGGATGGTAGTGAAAATAATCGATTTGAAGGCGTGCGTTGGGTTAATGGTATCTTGATGTCTTTAGGTCGTTTAGATGGTGATTATATTCAGCCATTGGGTGCATCTGGGGGTGGTTCGATTATCGTTGGTGGAACAAGTTTCGATCTTTTTGATCATTATGTTGATCGACAGGCGTTTATTTGGGATGAAGTGAATGGAGCTAGATCTTTACAGGATGTTTTGATAAGTGAATACAATCTTGATTTGACCGGCTGGACGTTACAATATGCTAGTCATATCAATGATGCAGGTAATATTATGATTGGATTGGGGGAAAATCCTGATGGTCAGAAGGAGGCATGGATTGCACATATTCCAGAGCCTTTAACAGTGAGTTTGTTGGGAGTGGGTAGTGTTATTATTTCTCTAAGAAAAAAATATCATTAGTTTCTTATATCGTAATACAAGGTTTATTAGTCGTATAACCATGCGGATATCTGATGTTATAAGTATGAAGTATTTCATTTGTAAGGAAAGTTAAGTTGAGACCTAAAACTGTAAGGCAACATAGGCTGTCGAGTTATGTTTGGGGGTTTCTTCTAATTGGATTAGCTATCCGTGGAAGTTGGCTTGTCTATAATGATGTTCGTCTATTGATGAGCAGTCAAAAATGGGTGAGCACACAAGCGATACTTGAGACCTTTGATGTATATAAAGAACTCGGATCTAGTAACTATCGAGTGAAACTTGCTTATGTGTTTCAATACAATGGTGTAGAGTATAGAGGAGATCAGTTAAAAATACCACGCAAAGCTTTTAATCAAAAGGTCATTGATGTAGCCATGGCCATTATTGAGAGTGGATCGCAAGTGGAAGTCTATTTTAATCCTGAATTTCCTGAAGAGTCGAGTCTATTGTTGCCTGAAATATCTTATTCTCGTATCTTATTGTTTGGAGGTGGGGCTGTCCTATTTCTATGGTTAGGATTATTTTTTCTTAGGAAAAAAAATAGAACCATCGAAGTTACATCTGAATCTACCATAAATCAGGAGGTTAGCTTTTACTTATTTGATGAAACAGCAAAGGTCCAGGAGCAAGGGCCTGTTACTCTGAGTGAAGCTATGGAGATTATGGATGGCTATATGATTAAATCAAAATCATGCGATCCTTATGCAGATTCTAACATACATATCTCGATGAGTTCATTCGGATTATCGAAAGGGCCATCGACTTTTATTGAAATAGCTATATATGGTGAAAATGATATTAATATTAGGTATGAATCACCTGAACCCGAAATATTGGGGGTTACAGGGCTATATCAAGGAGATTGTCGTACAAATAATATTGATGAAGCACATATTATTATTTCCAAATTTTATGAGTTAAGTCATTCCCAGTTTAAAGAGTATTTTAAGAGTAATTAGTATTTCTTGAGTTTAATATAGCATTTTTAGATGGTCATTGTAGTCGGGTAGCCTTGGTAGATTTATGGTCATTTGAATGGCATCGAAATTATACGAAGCATTACCGAGAAGAGATCATGGCTGTTACGAACCTGGAGGCAGATGATTATAAGTGGCTTAAGCCGTGATCTTTTTGGGGGAATTCCTAGATGACAAGAAGGAAAAATAAAAGATCGCTAGAGGTGGTAATTATTTCGCTAAGCTGACGCAGATGAGATATTCATCGTTGCGAATATAGACGTGTTTGTTGGCGAAAGCCGGGTGACTCCAACAGACTCCACCTCGTTTATTGTATTGGCCCCGAGTCGGTTCGATAAGTTGGGTGCGGCTGATTTCTTTATAGCCCTCTGGAGTAAGATTGGCTATGATTAATTCACCTCGTTCGTTAAAGATCCATGTCTTCTCTTCGTGTTGAATCAAGTGTGCTGATGCGAATCTTGCTTTAGGTACAACTGACGTTTCTTCCCAGAGTCGGTCACCCGTTTCAGTTTTTAAACAACGTAATTGGCCATAAGAGTCAATGCCATAGATGTGTTTGTCTTTGAGGATTGGTGTTGAGATTAGGCTATGTAGTGAATCTGTTCGGATCGATGTAGGACCTTTTCGCAGCCATAGCTTTTCAGCTTTTAATTCTGTTGGATTAATTTTAATGGTGCATCCGCCATGATCAAAGCTGGATACAAACAGGTAAGGTGGGTCATAGGTCGGAGTTGTGATACCTGAATGTGATTCGAAGGGGACATGCCAATAAAGTTTTCCAGTTAGTGGATTCATGCCGACAACACGCTCGCGAGTCCAAGTGACCAACACATCCTGGTTTGCTTGTTGGATGATAATGGGGGAGACATAGGTGTTTCTGTCTTTAAGATTACGCCATATTTCTTTGCCATTATTTTTATCAAATGCGACCATGCATGCATTGTCTTTGCCGCCGATTTGCACAATCACTAAATCTCTGTAAACTAAAGGAGAGCCGGAAATGCCCCAAGTTGGCATGCGAATTTGATATTCGTTATACAGGTCTTTTTCCCAAACAATGTGTCCATTAGAGGTGTCAAAGCAGAATAGATGTCCCATGGTTCCAAGTGAATAACATTTGCCATGATCTATGCTCACGTTGGTCCGTGGTCCGATAGGGAAATCAACTTCCTTATAAACGCATGGGTATTCGTGTGACCAGATTTTCTTACCTGTTTTTTCGTCAAAACAAAGAACACGTTCAATTTCTTGCGGTTCGCTGATGCGATCCGTAATATATACTTTGCCATCGGCAACTGATGGTCCGCTATAACCGCCTGAAATTTTTGCTTTCCAAATAGGGGTTAATTTTTTGGAAGGAAATGAGGTGATGATTCCGGATTCTCGCCAAACACCATCTCGTTGTGTACCTCGCCATTGCGGCCAATCTTCTGCATATAAAGGTAGACTTAGAAGTAGGCTATATATGAATATGTTTATGAGATTTTTCATGGGCACATTCTAACAATAGGTGTCGAGCTGAGCAAGTTAACAATAGTATTGTCTTTTGTTTGTGATAGCGGATACATCGTGAACTTTTTTGTTTATCAAAGCAGATTTATCTTATTTATTAACCGGAAGGTAAATCGTTAAGCTTGAAATTTGAAAAGGGAAGTTTTACTGCAGATTATTTGAACCCACGTAGTGACGAAGGTATAGAGGCTTTGCTCAAAATTAAAATTTTAGTGGCTTGAGTGACAAAACTTTTTAAGCCTCTAGATCAAAAGATTGGTTGTGAGTGGTTAGCTCATTAAATGGAGCAAAATTCAATTGCTTTAGAATACTCTAACGAGAAAATGCAAAAAGCGAATTGTGTTGAGATTGCCTACTTTTTTGAAATAATATCTAGTTGAACATCATACCAGTATTAAGTAAACTAGTTTTAGTATAAAATTTATCTATTTGTTAATAATGCACTTAACGCATTGTTTGTTCTGGTGTTTATGTGTTTTATTGAAAATGTATAAAGTTTGCTTGACGAAATTCTATTTTTGTAGTATTATATTTGTCGTAGGAAGAGGCCTCATATGAAGTTAACAGACTCTGAATGGTTAGTAATGAATGCTCTGTGGGAAAGGCAGCCTGCAACAGCTCGGCAAATTGCTGAGAATTTGCCTGACGAAGTTCAATGGGCTTATACTACCTTAAAGACAGTATTATCACGGCTGGTTGAGAAGAAGTGTATTGCAGAAGAAAAAGTGGGGAATACGAGCCAATACACATCCATTTTGTCCCAAAAAAAAGCGCGAAAAAGTGCTTTTTCTAAATTAATGGACCAAGCGTTTGACGGCGCTTTTGGTTCCATGTTGCATTTCTTGATTGATGATCAACCTTTGACAGAAAAACAACGTGCTGAAATTTTAAAAATTCTTCATGAAGAAGAGCAGAAGGAAGAATAAATCATAGGGATTTAGGTGTGGGAAACTATGATCGAAGTAATTAATCATTTTGCTGGTATCTGGTGGAGTTGGATGTTACCGATGTTCTGGCAAGTTAGTTTATTGGTTATTGTTGTCTGGGCATTTGATCTACTGATTCATAAATGGGTTTGGCCGCAGGTTCGTTATCTTTTATGGTTATTGATCCTATTAAAGTTAATTTTACCTCCGGCGTTTTCCTCGCCTGTTAGTGTGACGTCACGTTTAATTGAAAATGAGATGATTGAGGTTCCAGTTGCCACAGTACCAAGGAGTGTCATTAGCACGTCTCAACCACCTCTTATAAAGCTATTTGATTATTCTCAGAATCCTCCAGATTCTATTGGGTCGGATCTTGGCCCAGATATTATTAGCAGTAGTAGTAATGTTGTTCAGCCTGAACGTTTAGCAGAAGAAAAGGTAAGTCCTTCAGAGGGGGGTGTGGCTGCAACTTCCGATATGGTAGAGATGTCACTGCAAAGTTACCTGATGTTATTATGGTTATTGGGAGCATGCTTTTTCAGTGTGTGGTTATTTATTCGTTTTAGAAACTTACAGAAATGTTATTTTCAGGACAGTCTGGACGTACAGTTGCCAGACTGGTTTGACGAGCAATTTGATGAAATCAGTGCTCTTTTAAAATTAAAACGAAAGCCAAAAATTATATTATCTCAAAAAGTACACTGCCCAGCTGTTTTTGGCGTATTTCGGCCTGTCTTTTTAATGCCAGCAAACCAAATCTGTTATTTGTCAAAAGCTGAAGGACGGCATATTATTTTGCATGAGCTTGCTCATATTAAACGTAAGGATTTGTGGTTACATGCCATATATATGGCATTGCAGATTCTTTATTGGTTTCATCCTTTGGTTTGGTGGACATCAAAACGTTTGCAACATTTAAGAGAGTTGTGTTGTGATGCGACTGTTTCAAATTTTTTGCGGGAAAAAACAAAAGATTATCGTGAGACATTAATTCAAACCGCGAAAGCGTTGGTGGCAAAACCTGTAGAGCCGGGGATGGGCTTGTTAGGGCTCTTTGAGGATTCGCATCGATTGGTTGTTCGATTACGCTGGTTAGATAAACAGACCTGGCGTTATCCCAAAATCCGTTTGAGTGCCATCGCAATCACATTTGTGACAATGCTAATGTGTGTCTTGCCCATGGCGGGTTACGTTTATGAAGAGACCTTTTCTGCTTCGGTTGGGCAACTAATGAAAGCAGAAGATGGAAGAATTGTCTATCGGCCTGATCAGGATGCTGAAATAGAAATTTTAGGAATAACAAGTTATCCATTGTGGCCATCACAATTATGGTGGGCTGCGGATGGAAGTTTGTTGCCACATGCACCGGAAGAATTTTCTGAAAACACCGAAACGTATACATTTGGCTCTGTTGAGCATGATCATGTATATTTATATATGCTTACGCGTTCTAAGGTTCCTGATCACTATAATTTAAAATTCGTGACACCTCAGGATGATGTGAAAACCTTTCTTTTAGCAAATCTAGAGAAAAATATTCAATTATGGGGTATTTCGATAGAAGGGACAATATTTAGTCCTTTAATGGATGTTGAAATAGCTTTAGCCAGTGGTGCGTGGAACAGCTATGATTTATATCGTGATATCGATCTTGATCGTGCTTTTGCTAAAGAAAGAAGGGAAGACTATCCGAGCTGTCAATTGCTCCATTCGAAGAAAAATCGTACGATGCTTGCATTATGGCATTCAAAACCTTTTTTTGATTTATCTTTAGATGGTCGTATCGTGGCAATTAGTAACAATGGTGATGTGATTGCTCCTACCCGTTCTGAGCAATTGTTTAATGGGAATGATTTTCGATTTAATTTAGAATTTCCAGTTAAGGCGAGTGATATTAAATCGCTTAGAGTACAATACCGGCGGTATATTTCTTATTGCTTTAATAGCTTTCCAATGATGGCGGGGGTTGAAGCAAAATTGACACCTGTTACTAAAAAGATTCGTCGTATTCGTAAAAATGTTCGTGTGTCGGTTGTAGATAAACAAACGCAAAAGCCTATTCCTCATGCGACTGTTTTTGGTATAGATCAAACGTTTGTCTACTGGAGTAAAGTTGCCAATAAACAAGGAAAAACTTTAGTAGAGCTTGAAGCGTCAAAAGACAATAAAATGACCTTTAGTGTAAGTGCAGATGGATATGGGGGCTATGGGATGTCCTGGAATAATATTTTTCGTGAAAATGATATGCCTGGAGAGGTTTTGTTCGAATTAGAACCAGGTTATTCTATTGGAGGTATTGTAATAAACACAGAAGGGCAACCTATTAAGGATGTTGTTATTGACTTTAGGATTCCTAAGAGTGCAGAAGCTGCAAATAGCTTTTTTACCTTCCCAACGAATTATCATGTAAGAACAGATGCCGATGGTCGGTGGCGTTGTGACAATGCTCCCGAAAAACTCAACGAAATTCAGATGAGATTAAACCATCCAGGTTATATAAGGCATACAAGTATTGATGTCGCCGATGTCTCTTCAATTGATCAGCTAAGACAATTGAAAGGTGTCATGGTCATGCATCAAGGGTACCGTGTTCGGGGTAGAGTTGTCGACCAGATTGGGGCACCTATAGTTAACGCTCGTGTTGTTAAAGGAGCTGATTTGTTTGGTAATTATTCTCCTGAATTGATTCATGATCGTCCTCGTTTACGAGAGGTGTTTCCTGAGATAAGCACTTATACAGATGCCGATGGTTATTATCAGTTTAATCGTTGTCCATCTGGTCCATTGGTATTAACGGTTTTTCATGATGAATTTTCTCCTGATTTAAAAGAAATCACTGTGGGAACAGAGATAGAAAAGCAATCTGTTGATTTTCATTTGGGTTTTGGGATACCGCTGGAAGGAGTCGTGGTCAATTCCTCAAGAGAGCCGGTTCGTTGGGCTATTGTTATGGCGGATCAATGGCGTGGACACCGAACACTTGAGGACGTTAGGTTTCTGACGGATGAAAAAGGTAATTTTTATTTTCCTCATATGCCATTAGACGAAATTACTTTTTCTGTTTTTAAAGATGGAGAATATTCAACACTACGTAATGTCGCTTTGCGTGGTGGCCAGAAAACGGTGAGGGTAACTCTACCTAACTTATTAAACGTTAAAGGGAATGTCATTGATGCTCAAACAGGTGAGAAAATTAAGCGTTTTAGAGTGATTGAAGCGATGCATTCAGATCTGTCCAGTCCTGCAAAACTAAATCATCAAAATGCTGTTCCATTTACTCAAGGACAATTTGAGTTGACCTTTCAAAATTATCACCAGTTCCGATCATTATGCATTGAAGCCGAAGGCTATTTACCTGCTTTTACGAAGGTTTTTGATAGTAATGAGGCAGCGATGGAATTTAATTTGAAATTGCAAAAGAAGCCATATGTGTCTGAGTAAACGATTTGAGTTTGATTGTTTTTTCTAAATATCTACAGGGTAATCATCAGGGGGAAATCGAGAGAGTGCGTGAGCGTCGATTCTACTTCAATACCATTATATTTATCTTTAGCCAAACCTATCTTGATATGATATAGTACTGGCATGCAAAATGTAGCTTGTAAGAAAACAAATCCATGGTTAGCGCTTGTTCTGATTTTGGGGGTCGCTTTTTTTATAAAATTTTATTTGGTCGAACCCTACTATGATTCAGGACCATCGGTTTTTCAGGTCGGTGGAATCTATGCCTCTATTCGGAATGAAGGGCCAGGGTACAATGTGCTTAAACTGTTAAAAATTGATGATGGTGGATACCATATCAAAGTTTACAGTAATATATTTCCAGATATGCCGGTTGAAATTGATGAAACAGCTTTGGTTATCGTCGGTTTGTTGGATAAGCAGCCAAACACGGACCCTGGTATTTCACATGTACCTATTGCAAAACAAAATTTTGAGTCTTGGAAGTTAACCTTCATTCAGCATGGTCAGGTCGTCGAGGATGATTTAGAGGGTTATTATGTTTGGAAAGAAACACAAAAGAATTATTTTTAAAAGAGAATAGTTTTTTGCTGCTTTTATCTTGTTGGCCAGTCATCATAATAATTGTTCTATATTTATGTCGATGATAATAAGTTTGTTGTTTAATACAAGCATTGCGAGAGTATTTGTTCATATCGAATACATTAAGATTAAAGAAAATATTTATAGGTAAAGTGGCATCAATACAGTTCACGAGAACCTTGGACATGTATTTTGCCATATTGTTTGAAATCATAGGTGATTTCCCAGCGAACGCGAAGTGGCCATAATTGTTCAATCGCGCGGATTAAGGCTTCATCCATTTCGTCTTCTTCCATCTCTTCACCTTCTATGAGTTTCTCTGGAATGTTCGGCCATTGGTCTTTATTAAGGAGAATCTTGCAAGGAACCATTTCTACACTATTGGGAGCAATGGTTTTAATGATTTCTGCAGGGCTATAGTTGACATAATGACTTTCATCGAAGGTTAATTTGATCTGCATCGGGATATCCTGAGAGTTATAGAGTCGAAACTTGATTGGCGAATCTTTGAACGGTGTATCTTCGTATCCTTTCGATTCAATGCGAACGGCTTTGTCACTGGTAATAACCGTAAGGTAATCTTGAACATCTTTTTTTGTAAAATCTTTATCCCAAATACCTGAAAGCATGAGGTTGGCGAAGATCGGGCCGTTATCTGTCATGGTGACCCAGAGAACATGATCAAACTTCATGAATGGATTTCCAATGCTAAGACCGCCTCCCATGGCCGCTAGTGTAATGTAATCTTGCTTATGTTTCTTTTCATAGCGATAGGTATGGGTATGTCCGGCAAAAACGCTATGTTTGCGATGTTGTAATAGCGATTCAATTTGTTCCCAATTCGTTTGTTCTCCTTTTGGATATCGCCAAACAGGACGATGCATAAAAACAAGCGTCCATCGAACATCGGGATGATCTTGAAGAACTTTCTTTACATACTTAGTTTGTTCTTTAGAAATAGATTGATCTGATTCTTCCATTTCATCGCATTCACTATTAAGGCATAAAAATAACACGTCACGATAAACGAAGTGGTAATAACTAACGCCAAATTTTTCCTTCCAAATTTTTGCAAGCTCTACACTGCCAATATCATGATTCCCTGGTACAAAAAAGAAGGGCATGTCCAATTTGCCTAAAAGCTTAAACAAATCATCCCATTCTTTGTAAATCTGTTGAGTGTTATCAGTATAACCTTCAATGATATCGCCAACACTGACAACAAATTCTGGTTGAAGTAAATTTACTTTTTCAATACCAATGTCAAACACGCCGTCTCGTTCTGCTCCGGTTCGGTCGGTAACGATGACAAATTGGAAATTCTCTGGATTATTATTCCAATTCATGTGCGTCCAAGGGTGACGATTATTTGACGTTAGGGACTTTGATTGAGAGGGTTGTTCTGCATGGATGGTGGACATTAATAGTAGAAAACCAATGAAATAACAGACGATATTGTGGGGTTGTAAAGACATATTTCTTTCCTTTGTTCATCAGATTTGGGTAGCGAGATGCTTCATTGGTTTGTGAATTGTATCGGATTATATATTAAAATCAAATAGATTAAATATCGATATTTTAAGTGGGTATTTGACTTAAATCAGTATGAATCGTACATTTTTAATAGAACGTATTAAATGACATCAATGGGAGGATGACTTTTAATACCTACATTGGTGGGATAGCGATATGGGAAAAGAGCACGGTCGAGATTGGAGCCAACCTGAAGATGATGCGCTAAGACAGGAAGCGATTGAAGACATCCTGGCATTCATCGAAGAAAGGAACAATGCCAAAGACACCAAAAGCCTGGTTGCACTAGTGGGGTTTATTCACATCAAATTTGAATGAATCAAGATAGATTTATGAGTTGTAATTCATTATTAAGTCTATCTTTTAATTTTTATATGTATCATTAGAGCCCTGGTGTTGCTATAGAGCTATTCCAATTAATCGGATCATTGCCATAGGTGGTCAGGTTTAATCTTTGTAGGGCAGGTCCAGTTCCATCAGGTCCTGTAGGCCATGGATCTGTAATGCCATCAAAATTTTCTGGATGAGCACCATCACTATAATTGATTCGATCGATACGAATATATTGTCGTTCGTTTTGGCCATTCACATCACCAGGCATAGAAATTTCTACTTTTTCTCCGCTATTATCCAAACTGCCATTTAACCATTGGAGAATTTGCGTTCCAACTGGGGCACCATATTCCGAATTAAATGCGGCGATATTTTTGACGAGTAATATTCTTTCATTGGCAGCCATGGTAATCATTGGACTCGTTGGGAATGTAAAGTCAATTCCTTGTGTGATTTTCCAAGGTTCGCTTGTACTCGGATCGAATAAAGTGATTGACGAACCGCTCGTGTTGGTAAGTTCAATATATTCAGCATTTCCATTATTTGCCGGGTGATACATTATTTCACTGATCACAATAGGACCAACTTTAGCAGAGGCGTTAGCACTACCGGGTGTGTTGGTGCTCGCTGCAACAAAATTGTAGGCACCAGTGCTTTTAAGGATTCGTCCGAAGGCAATATCGGCTTCTGACGCACCAAAGGATTCATCTGTGCTATAGGTGCCAGTGAAATTAATGCCATCGCCAGATGTTAGGTAAGCTGTTTCACCATTTTCACTAAACGCAAATGTTGTAGAAGCCCCAGGTGCAATAGAATTACCAAATGTTAAATCTTCATGAAAGACCATGAACCCATTGCCTGATATGGTTGTTCCTGCTGGTATGGCGTACTTTTTCAAGTTGTTGTTATTATCACTGAGAAACCAGCCTCCGATATTAATGGGTGATCCCGTGGTATTGACTAATTCAAGGTAATCACCATTAGGAATCGTATCCGAATGAGCTAGAATTTCATTGATGACAATGGATCCATTTGATAAGAAGCTACCCAAATCATTTGTGCCCGGGGTTCCACCTGATATTGTACTCGCATGCCAACCCGATCTGCTATCCCAGCTGGTGATATTACTACTGTCAGGCGTAATCTTTGTTAATGAAAACCCATACCCATCTGTGACAGGGTACCAACCATCTTTATAGTTAAAGTTGTGAATGCTGTTCCCGTCAGCATCGATAAGGATAATATTTTCACCGCCATTATTTAGATTTCCAGTATATTCTCCAATAATTAAAGACGTATTGACACTAGGGTATGTTGCTGTGAAAACACTTTGATTTCTTACCACCAATCCATAAGCACCAGGGACAAGGCTAAAATTTGGAAATGTAAAGTTAATGCCTTGGGTGAATTGTGCCAGATTTAGGTTGATGGTTTCAAGGCCAATATTTTTAAGTTCGATAAATTCTGCATTTGGATCTTGTGGGTGATACATGATTTCTGTAATGCGTAAGTTGGTATCAACCGGTCCGACATCAAATGTTGCTTCATTTAATGCACTCCATTCGGGGCCATTTAACACTCTGGATTTTACATGAACACTTTCCGTTAATGTTTCTGGACCACTGTAGAGAATCGCAGATGGGGAGATACCACCTGGGACAACATTGGATCCGATCAGTTGAGCAGAGATAAGAAAATCGCTACTGCCACCTGCCGAATCGTTAAGGCCGTGGATAGCTAAAATGTTGCTGCCGACTTGAAGATTGCCAAGATGGGCGCTAATATTAAAATCTTCGAAGATGTCTCCTTCATGGTTACCATCGGCTTCAGCGTTCCAGGATAATGTTCCTGGTTCATTGATTTGAGCCACTTGGATACCATTGATATAGGCTATGAAGCCGTCATCATATTTCATTCTTAGAATCAAATTATTGATATTGCTAAGGTCATTACTAGTGACACTAAAGGGAATACGGACATAGCAACTGGCATTGATCCCAAACATTTGTGAATTCACATCGTATGAGATGAAATCCTCATAGCCTGAACCATTTTCATACCCAATAGCTCCATCATTTCCACCAATAAAAGTGAAATTATTCCAAGCAGTATCATTATAGGCTGGATCTGTTCGCCATTGGGTGTTACTCGGATTGATCGCTGTTGGGATAAGAACTTTTTTTGTAGCATTCTCGGCTACAAACGTGATGTCGTTTGATGCTCCTCCTCCAGGTGTACGAGGATCTGTGCCATCAAGCGTATAATAAATCGATCCCGCAGGTGCTGACATGGTCAGGTTGAAATTTGTCGGTACCGAGCCACCATGCTGATTAAATGTTGCGGCATCGGTATTAGGGTAAAGATTAATATCACGATATTGTCCAATCATGATTGCTGTGCGAACGGGCAAGAAGGTGTTAAGGATCCAATCACGTGCTGGAATCCAATGGCTATCTTTCATGTAGGGTTGATTATTATTAAGAAACATCCAGCTATCGCCCCAACGAGCGGACTCACCAATGATGGCAAGGTCCAGTTCATTAGAACGTGCGGTATATCGATTGATACAAGCCGTAGGAGTTAATACACCATTATTGAAAAGGTGGCGATGAACGCGATCTCCAAAACGAATGCGAAATTCTGGGTTGGCTCGCATGGCTTGATAAAGACTTTGCGGGTTATCTTCATCATTTCCCCAAGTGGTAATATTATTAAATTCATCAAACATACTGAATTCTGCATCCCACATGAAAAACTTAAATCCTGCACCAGGTTCACGCTTACGCCCGGCATACCAGTTCCATGGGCCCCAATCTTCATTTTGCATGTAATGTTGAATGATGGCATAGTCAATCAAATTATCTACATCAAGATATTGCAGCATGGCATTATAGGCAGAAGCAGAACTCATGCCTGCATTGGCTATGGCAAACATGGCATCCCAGCTATCTCTAGTCCCATCAATCAGTTTTCCGTTAGCGACGCCTTCTTTACTTTTAAGAGCATCATAATCTTCTTTTTCGCCGCCAAGATGAGATGCCATAAAAGGCGCACTGGGCCGTTCACATGGATTGTAGAGGCCCCAGTAAAGTCCATTGAAATAAAGGTGAACATAAGTACTATGGGATGCGGGTTGGTTCATCGCGGCCTGTGTATCTCGTCCCCAGATATCACGGATATATTGGGCACCTTCACGTTGCCATTCCAATTCATCCATGCGGTGTACCCAGGAAAAATTTGAACCGCCGCGAAGCCTGAGGGTATCAAACTCATCAACATCGGTGTCTTCAAAGAGTTTGAATTTTAATTTTGTCGGTCCGTAAATTCCTTTAAATAATAATCTGAAGGAATGTTTCAGGTTGACTTCAGGAATCGCACTTCCAGAACCGCTGGCACGTATACCGCAGTTGATGTCAAATCCTTTTCTACCGTCCGGGTAGATGAGCTCAACGGAAGCGGGTCTTTCCCAGGCAACTCCTCGTTCTTGAGAATTAGAATAGATGCCCGTTTGCTGGTCGAATAAATCATCCTGGTCCATAACGATTGACATGGTCGGTATCGCAAGTAACGCATCATTCATTTGGGCAGCATATTGACTGGTCACCAAAGGGTGCATTTCATAATTAACTTCGAAACCTGGATGCCAAACGGTTGGCCAGCCAGCAGGCTGAGCGGGTTGGGTAATGACATCTGCCAGAAAAATGTATGAATGCGTAATGGCTGTACTGGTTTGATATCCCGCCTTAAAAGCTATGGCTTGTAATATCGTTGTCGATGAAACGTTAATAGGGCTTGAGTAGACCGATGTTGTGCCTGTCGGAGGATTGGTCGGTTTGCTGCCATCGGTGGTGTAGTGGATCACTGAGCCAGGGGTCGAGCAGCTTAAGGCGACATTAAATGCCGTTTGATAGAAGCCGCGATCAACACTGAATTGTGGATTGGCAACAACACCGAAGAACGAATTATTATTTGATGCACCTGGCGTAGGAATCAGAGTCGTCCAGTTGGGGCTTGCATCTGGTTCGCGGCCTGTCGTAATGTTTGTGATTTGAGATGAAAAGGCATAGGTATCGATGAATGTTTGGCTGGCGGCATCATAGATACCAAGCGATTCGCCCGATGCGCTTAATTTAAAGTTTGCGTGCAACGGCCCGTCAGAGGTGTCATTATCTGCCCATATGGTAATAAAGCCTCCTGCTGGAATTGTAGACGTGGCTGGCACATTCGTTGGGAATTGCCACTTAGTAGGATTACCTAGAGAGTCTGTAAAGTATAAACCTCCGATATCGTAGGGAACGCTGGCGGTATTGTAGACTTCAAACCAATCATCATATTCACCTTGCGGATCGGAGATTCCGCTGCTTGGATCATTAGAAGCCATGAACTCGTTAATCACCACTGGATGGCCTGATTGTAGCCAAGAATTTGACACAATACTAAAGTCTTTTAGATTGATATCATTTTCGCCCGTGATATCTGCACTGCCACCCGAAGGATTTAACCATTGTGACGCCATGATGACTAAGTCTGTCACACCAACCTGGCAATCATTGTCAATGTCTCCAGGAGGACAAGCACCAAGGCTAAAAGTGTTAAAATAAACGAAACTTAATAGGGTAAGTGTTGTGTAAAATACCGTGCGCATTGGCAAATCTCCATTCTCTAGCAAAGAATAATTGGCTGAACGATAAATTAGGTAACACTAGGAGTGATGGGTAAGTAGACGTGACAAGTTTTCAACACACATTTTTTGTTTTGTCTCTGACTCCTATATCTCACATAGTATAACAATTAAAACCCGTGTTGTAAACCATTTTAAAGTGTCTCTTATTATGAGGAGTGAATTTTCTAATTGTGTTATTTGTCAAGTATCCAAATAATCACATTGGCTTAAGTCGGAGGAAAAGGGCATAGTCAGTTATTATTGCGAATTTTGTTTAATATATTCCTGCCACCGATTTCACATAATTTGATTGCCAGGTCGCGTCCAAGTTTTGTCGCATGTGAAACTCGATCATCATTCGGTAAGTTGATCGTTATGTGGTCCCTGATTAATTCTGTGCCATCTAGGTTGGCAATCATTCCGTAAAGCGTTAGCCGATTTCCTTCTAATTGTGCATACGCACCGATGGGAACTTGACAGCCACCTTCTAATGTAGCAAGCATACATCGCTCTGCTAGTGCGGTGATTTCGCTGCTGGGGTCATTGAGTTTCTTGATCATGTTTAACTTCTCAGGATCATTGATTCTTGTTTGAATTGCCAATGCGCCTTGGGCGCAGGCAGGAAGAAAATCAATGGGCGAAAGAATCTGATGATGATCGAGTTGAATTTCTAGGCGTGCAATTGCAGCATTGGCCATGAGTAGGCCGTCAGCATCTGATTCTTGAAATTTCTGCAAGCGTGTTTGGACATTGCCGCGAATATTTTCGGTTTGGATATCTGGTCGTAAGTGTTTGATTTGCGCTGCTCGTCGGAGTGAGCCTGTTAGAATTTTGGCTCCTTTCGGTAATAGGTCTATCGAGTTTGTCTCACGCATAATCAATGTATCGCGGCAATCTTGACGTGTCGGTACCGCGGCGATCATCAAGCCTTCTGGGGAGGCGGTTTCCATATCTTTATAGGAGTGGACTGCCAGGTCGATTGAGCCATCAAGCAGGGCTTGCTCTATATCTTTGGTGAAGAGACCTTTGTCACCAATTTCAGCAAGAGGTGTTTCGAGATTTATGTCGCCAGTGGTTTTGATGATTTTTTGCTGAAACGTGGTTTCTGGAAAATGCTGTTTTAGCATGTCTTCAACACTCTGGGCCTGCCACAAGGCCAGGGCGGATCCTCTGGTTCCGATAACTATTGGTTTGTCACTCATTTGTTTGATTTATTGTAAACGGTTTATGAATTTTCAAAAGGGCATCATAGCATTTGTGGATTCTTACGTCTTGTTTTATTCTCGAAAACTTTTTAGTCGGGTAAAATAAAATAGTAAAAAATTTTTTGTTTTTTTGCCTTCTTACGATAATGGTATTTTAATATTTGTTATGTATGTAGGCGAGGCTTGTTACATTTGCAAATGACGTGTAAAAGATGATAGCTTAGCCAACAAAATTTACAGAACTTACGACCTAAAAGTTGTCAGTCTAGGTAATTTAAAACGACTAGGAAAAGTGGTGTTAAGATTTCACGAGACAGGTAACGCTGTTTTGCCAATTGTGAATATTTTAACGATGAAAATGTGTTTAAATTCATCTATTTTCATGATTAATAACCCCACTTTATTTGACAAAATATGGTTCTGGTGATATACTTAAAAGGTTTACAAGTGGTAGGCATAAACCTAATAGTAGAATAAGCAGAAACAAAGCAGAATTTACAAGAATATCTTAAAATTCTGACGCTAATTTAGAAAGACGCCAGGAATTTAAGTGTCCTTTTTTGATGATAGCCATATCAGGCAAGTCATAGCGGCGACAAACATTGTCGAATTGGTCGGCCGTTATGTCGCATTGAAGCAGAAAGGAAAAGACTTTGTCGGGTTGTGTCCGTTTCACGACGATCATAGTCCTTCGATGTACGTCAGTCCGGCTAAGCAGATATTTAAATGTTTTGTCTGTGGTGCTGGCGGCGATGCGATTAAGTTTTTACAACGTCGCGAACAACTGACCTTTCCGGAAGCGGTAAGCTTTCTGGCGCAGCAAAATGGGGTGCAGCTGCCAGAGCGAAAAGCAGAGCCCACTCGGTCAGGTGAGTATAGTAGAAAGGAACTGGAGCAGTCAAACGTTTGGGTTGCCCGGCTTTTTCGCAGTACTTATGAAGATGCGGAAAAGGGTCAGCGAGCAAGAAGCTACGTTGACGAGCGAGGCTTAACTGATGAGATTGCTCGTAAGTTTGGCTTAGGATGGGCACCGCCGATGTGGGATTATGTGACCGCTTCTGCCGCAAAGCAGAATCAGGACACAGGGAAACTTGTCCAAACGGGTGTGTTAGTTAGAAAAAGTGATGGAAGTGTGTACGATCGTTTTAGAGAGCGACTCATCTTTCCGGTGATCGATGCTCTTGGACGCGTAATAGCTTTTGGTGGACGTACGCTTGGCGACGATCCTGCTAAGTATTTGAATAGTCCTGAAAGCGCACTTTTTAATAAGAGTCAGGCAATCTATGGATTGCATTTGGCCAAAGACGAGATCGTCAAGCAGCGAACAGCGATCGTTGTGGAAGGCTATCTCGATTGCATTATGTCGCATCAGTTTGATGTGGCCAATGTGGTGGCAACGCTGGGGACGGCTTTGACGCCAGAGCATGCTAAGACGTTGTCGCGGTATGCAGACAAAATAATATTACTTTTTGATCCGGATGAAGCGGGTCAGAAAGCGGCAGACCGAGCCTTGGAGATCTTCTTTGCTCAGCAAATTGAAGTTCGGCTCGCATCGTTGCCCACCGGGCTCGACCCGAGTGATTTTTTACTTAAGATGGGACGCGAGGCGTTTCTTGAAATATTGGAAAACGCCACCGATGCCCTGGAGTATAAATGGACATTAATGTTGGACAGGCTTGAGAAAACTGACACGGTCGCTGGCCGGAAGCAAGCTATTGAAACATTTTTATCATTTATCGCAAACGCGATGGCGTCTAAAAAAATGGACGTTGTACAGAGCGGGCTGATCATTAATGATGTTGCCAAGTTGTTAGATCAACCGGCGAGCATGATTAGAGATCGCTTTAAGCAGTTAGAGCGTCAAGCTGGCCAGTCGCCACGGAGAAAAGAAACTGTGGTGGTTAAGCGAGATGCCTTAGATATGGATAACACGAGACGAGCGCAACAGGAAATTTTAGAGGTGTTGCTGAATCGTCCTGAAATGTTTGAACAAGTGAATAATGAAATAATGCCCCAGGATTTTGGTGATCCTGTCTTAGAGCAGATAGCTTCAACGATTTGGCGTTATTGCGAGCAAGGCGGACGTGGTCAAACCCACGAAATCATCTCAACAATTGAAGATGTAACATTAAGTGACCTTGCAACCGATATGGCCGAGCGTGGATCGAAGCGAGAAAATTACGATCAAACCATCGCTGGTGCATTAGAGTATTTAAAATATATAAAACTGGAAGAATCCAGGAAGCAGCTGCGTGAGCAGGTGACTTCAGCCGCTAAGGATTATGGCAAGGATGTTGAAAACGCGCTTTTGATGGAAATTCAAGCGAAGATGCAAAACAATCCAAGAAAACCTGGTGGTTGATTGGGACCGAAAATTTCGGTCAAACTAAAATATTAATAATTAAAAATAAATCTTTTAATCAAGATCGTTGTGCTAGGAGTGTAACATTGATTAAAGCAAATGAAAAAGCTTCTGAAACTAAAGAGAAAACCGAAAACAGCGAAATCGTACAGCCAGCAGTTGTTGGTAGTGTAGGCGTTGTTGAAGGTGACAATACCGTTAAAGCCCTTGTAGAAAAGGGTAAGGCGCAAGGGTTCATTACTTATGAAGAAATGAACGACGAGCTGCCTGATGAAAACCTTTCTCCAGATCATCTCGATAGTCTTTTAATGACGTTGGACGACCTTGGTATCGATCTCATCGATGAGGCCGATGTCGAAAAACGTGGTTTGGACGATGAAAAAGATGGCAAAGGTGACATGGTTGCCCAGGATGCGACGCTGGAACAAGTTCTGACCGGTGGCGAAAGCGACCGTCGAATCGATGATCCCGTGCGTATGTATCTGACTCAGATGGGTGAGATTCCTTTGCTCAATCGCGAGAGTGAAATTTCCCTGGCTAAGAAAATTGAGTTGGCGCGTATGGCGTTTCGCCGCAAAGTGCTCGAAAGCGATTACAGCATGAGCATGGCGGTGAAAATCCTCGAACAAGTGGAAGCGGGCATGCTGCCATTTGATCGTACCATGCGTGTTTCTACCGCGAATGCCAGTGCAAAAATGTCTGTGATCAGACGCATGGCGGATAATATCAAAACCGTCCATATGATCATGGAGCGTAACCGCAATGATTGGGAAACCTTACTTCAAACGAAAGATGCTCAAGATCGTAAGCAGCTTGAGAGTTTGATGATTCAGCGTCGTCGTCGTGCCGCGACTCTTTTAGAAGAGTTGGCACTGCGAACCAGCCGTGTTCGTCCGATGATGATTCGTTTGGAAAGCACGCTTAAGAAAATGGACGAACTGGCCAGAATGCTGGAGAAACCTGAAGATCATCAGTTGACCGATGAAGATGTCATGGTTATCCAGGAAGAGCTGGAAGGGCTTCAGGATTTATGCCTGGAAACGCCTGAGCAGTTGCGATTCCGTTGCGAATCTGTGCGAAAAGTGTTCAGTGAATATGAAGATGCCAAGCGTAAATTGAGCGGTGGTAACCTTCGTTTGGTGGTTTCGATTGCCAAGAAGTATCGTAATCGTGGTTTAAGTTTCTTGGATATTATTCAAGAAGGTAATACTGGTCTCATGCGTGCGGTGGATAAATATGAGTATCGCCGTGGGTATAAATTCAGTACCTATGCGACTTGGTGGATTCGCCAGGCGATTACCCGTGCGATTGCTGATCATGCTCGTACGATTCGTATTCCAGTGCATATGATTGAGACGATGAGTCGTCTGAGAAATATCAGTAAGAAACTTCAGCAAGAACTGGGTGTTGAGCCTAGCATTGAAGAAATTGCCAAAGCGGCCGATATGCCGATTTCAGAAGCGCGGCGTGTTATGAAGATTTCACGTCATCCTATCAGTCTGGATCGACCAGTGGGTGAAAGTGAAGATAGCTACTTCGGTGATTTCATTGAAGATGAAGGTGCGGAGTCTCCGGTTAATGTTGCGACTCAGGAAATGTTGAAAGAAAAAATCGATACCGTCCTGAAGACATTGACTTACCGTGAACGCGAAATTATCAAATTGCGTTATGGTATCGGTGATGGTTATACCTATACGCTCGAAGAAGTGGGTCGTATTTTTAAAGTGACTCGCGAACGTGTGCGTCAGGTCGAAGCCAAAGCGATTCGCAAATTACGCCATCCGGTTAGAAGTAGAAAATTGCAAGGCTTCCTGGATAAAGGCGAAGTGCCACCCGATGATGAACTAGAATAAGCCTAAGTTCGGTTTGTTTAAATTATAAATTCAAGCGATGAGTTCGATATTATTGAGCTCATCGCTTTTTTATTTATTTGTGATTTGTTGTGTGCGTTACTGTTATTGGTGATTTTTGAACAGGCTGTTGTGAAATCGCTGACATTTACTGAAACGGTATCGGATGCTTTGGCCAATTGGATCAACACATCATTAGCAATATTTTACTGTTCTAATACATGTTTGGCTTTATTCCAAAATGTTAATATTAAGGTTCCCAGGATGATGCAGGGAAGGGAGTCTCCCAGATACCAGATTGTCGGCATCTTGACAAAAAAACCTGTGAGAATGCAGGCGATGCCTAGAAAAAGAGTGCCAAGTCCTGCGAAGGGAACGAAAATACCATATTTCATGGGATCTTTTGCCAGCATGATGAAAAAGATCCCGATCATCACACTGGTTGCCAACATGAGTCGAATGATATATTCCGTTAATGGGGAGCTGGGAAATTGTGTTTGATCAATACCGAAAGCGGCAGCCAGATTTTTAAAAACAGATAAAGGCAGGACCAATCCGACAACACCTAACAGGCATAATAGCCCCGAAATCCATAAGCTTACTTTTAAAGCACGCATGGCACAAACCCCTTTCTATTGTTTAATCGCAATCATTATATAGCCTATTTAAAGAATACACCATTTTGCAGAGAAAGCGAATAAAACGATAAAAATAGCTGGGATTAGACCATTTATTAATTCGTTATTTGGATGTTTAAATCATTTTCTGTTTGTTTTTCAACCCATAATAAAAGTGTTTTTTGTCCTTGGGTGTCACGTACGATACCTTTTCTTAATGACGGTCCGTAATCTATCTTTGTATTGTTTATGCTAACCTCAGGAAAATCATCGCTTTGCCAGTTATTGATTTTTATACAGGGATTAACAACTGGGTGATCATTGGTTGCATGGATCGTGAATGAAATGTCATCAGATTCGCGATCGAAATCAAAACTTTTCTGGTCGGCATTAAATCCGTGAGAGGTTGCACCTTTGACGCTGATCACTTTAGCAGGTTTTCGCCAACTGCGTGCCAATGGCACAAGTTTGTCGATGGATTGGTTGGTAAAACCATATAAAACACGGCTGCCACTTTTAGTGTCGCCATTACCGCCTAGCGCAAAGTGACTAACCCGATCTGTGTCGACGGCAAAGCGGCCATCTGAGGGGATAAAATAAATTGGCCAGTGATTCCAGGGGCCTGCAAATGGATCGTCGGTATATTCTGATTGTTCGTGTCGTCCCCAGGTGCCACTGCCATTACTGGAATAAACCAGGAAGACTTTATAATCGGATTTAGTATTAATGATTTCTATGCTAGAATCTCTGATTGGATTTCTAGGATTTCTGTTAGGCTTTTTCCAAGTGAGTTGACCAATTTTTCCATCGAGATTTGCCACTGTTTTTGCCGTTAAATCAACCACGTCGAGCGCTGTTTGGCCAGGGTTGGTGAATAATTGGACGTCCTGGAATCCTGGCTGATCGACCACTCTATTCCAGATGACTTTGCGTACACCTGTGCCGTCAGGATAAATGGTATGGTATTCGTCTGTCCAGTGAAGCCGGTCAGGACAAATATAGGCAATGTCGACGCATGGGTATCGCCAGTGAATTATGACACGAGCTGGGGAGTTTTCAATAATACGGGCATAACTGTGTCGTGTTTGTTTGTCGGACATATGTTCTGAACAGCCATGTTTAGTAAAAATTTCTGAGCTTTGATCTGCCATCCAATTGTTTTTATCCGTTATCCAGTTTGCGGCATAATTGGTACCGCGCCAATAAACGACACTACATGGATTTTGGTCAAATTTCACCACAATATCGGCGTAGTTTGTATTGCGCCACATGTTGTCCCATAGTTCATGGAATACTAGTTTCTTGTAGGTTGCTCCAAATTGAGTGGCTTGTCCAACTTCACCTGGAAGAACGGCTTTGGTTAAATCACTTGTGCGATTTTCCGGTAGGTAAGTCTTATAAAATGATTTAATTTGTTTAGCAGTTAGTACTTGATCATAAATTCGCAATTCATCCATGAGTCCTTGAAAGCCGAGTATGAATGGAAGGTTTTGGTCAAAATCTCGAACATAATCGGTACCGCGTAATTTTTCAGTGTTTAAACCAATGGTTGTATTTATCTCAAGCGGCTGATATGGTTTGTCCAGTTTCGCAGACTTGATTTTTTCTCCATCAATATACAAATGAATCTGATTCTCATCAATGATCCCAGCGACATGGTGCCATTTGTAGAGTGGAATCTTATTTTCGCTTTGAACTCTTGAGCCATTTACGATGAAAATTAAGTGCCCATAAGCATCGATACCGAAATAATAACCTTGCTCACCAATATTTTTTGATTCATGGATAATGGGAGCATCATTATATGGGTAGACGTCCAATGCGATCCATGCCTGAAGTGTCATCAGATGGTTTTCTTGTGTTTCATCCTCATTCTCTTCATCTTCTTCATATTCGTATTCCGAATAAATGTCATAACTAAATGATGTTGTATGTCCATCAAATGCTAACGCTGTTCCTGATACCCCTTTTTTAAAGGTGTTCATAAGACCGTGCAGCGGTGTTTCATACTCATCGTCGTCATCGTTTTCGACGACTTCGTTAAATAGCTGGTAAACATAGTCGCGGCGTTCTCTTAATCCTTCATCCAATCGCCAGCCAGCGATAGGTCTAGGAAGTTTTGGGTCTTTGATGATCGGATTGCCATCGATGGGGTCACGTTTTAGTGGAGCGGGTAGTCCCCAGTCTACTTTACTGTGGTCTATGGCATGATCCGTCAGGGTGATTTTTTGCTTAATACCAAATCCTGGATGATTCCAATCTTCACTACGTGTTTTATCGGCCGCTTTCACTAAACGATCTATGGTGCCATTGGGGTAAATGGTAAATAATTCATGGACGACACCTGTGAAGCCATGTTGGATTACTGAGTCCAGTTCCTGAATTGATTTTTTTAATGTTTGTGTATCTTTGTAATATCGTAAATGGACGATGATTTTTTCTGGGGAATTTTCGATGAGGCGAACATAGGTATAATAGAAGTTATAGTCTTTATCTCTGTCGGGGAAAAAGTCATCTATTTGGCCTGTAAATGTTGGGGTGCACCATAAAGGTTGATAGCCAGTTTTGCGGGGAAATTCTAGCTGTTTATCTTTACCAAGAACGACCACTAAGTCGCTATATCCCCCAAGATAATCTGTGGCGGAGTGTTGTAATTTTGTATGGTAGGCATAAAAGTTTGATGCATTAACTGGAGTGCTTACAAAAAGCACAAAGCAAAGAATCTTGGCTGCAATTGGTGGGAGTTTTGATGAGATCATTCTACTTCCTTCGATGTTTAGGTGTTCAATGGAAATTAATCATGGAAATGCCCAGAAACTGGTCAATAAATAGACTTCTGACTATATTGATTATTGTTAGAGGACGGATATCCCTTTTAGAATAGGTGTGGATGACCTATTCGTTGATTTAGTCTCCGATTATTGGTTTGTAGCTGGTTTGGATAGCTGTTAATAGATAAAATTATACTCAAAATAGCCACAAGTAGTAGTTAAAATTTCCTTCGGTTATCACGAACTGGAGTTTTTGGGCTTAGGCCGAATCTGCTCAGAAGTTGAGGGTTTCCAAATGGGCTAAATTATGTTAGTGTAGGCGATTATCGTATGGAAACGACAATATGCCCCGAATTTGTAAAGGACAATATCGATGGATAGAATAGGCAGTGCTTTTTTGGTCATTTCTCTGTTACTCTTTGCCCCGCTTGTAGTTAATGGCGTAGAGACCAGTTACATAGAACATGGTAGCGAGGCGGCATTCAAAAACGGCGATCCCAATGAACTGCTTATTAGTAGTGTGGGTGAGATTTCACTGTCTTATCGAACTGAAACATTAATCAGCAATGAGTCTGACGTTTGGGTTGTTAATGATTTGATCAAAGGTTCTGACGGCAGCCTTTATGTTGCCACGAGTGGGGCTGGTTTTATCTATAAAATTTCTGATAGCCAGGATACTGAAGTCCTCTATGGCCAAGGGGAGAGTGATCATGGGCATGTATTCAGTCTGGCAATGACGCCAGGGGGGAAATTGCTTGCCGGGACAGGTGGCGCTGAAGGTCACCTCTTGATGATTGATCAAAAAGGCAAAACGAAAACGCTATTTACACATGAGGATGTCGAATACATTTGGGATATAGTTGTTGGGCCTTCGGGGCGCATATTCCTGGCAACCGGTCCAAAGGGAAAAGTCCTGACGATGAATAGTAAAGGCAAAGATGTTGAAGAATTATTCGTTGCAAAAGAAAAAAATATTCTCTCTCTGGCATTAGATCGAGATGGTATTTTGTATGCTGGTGGAGATGAAAATGGACTGATCTATCGGATTGATCCAGGCAGTCAAAAAGTAACGATTGCCTTCGATTCTCAAAAAGGAGAAGTCAGCGGGTTGGTTTTTGATGAAAAGGGCATGCTATATGCCTCGACGGCTGATACCAAAACGGCAAAACCCGGGGCAAAATTGATTTTATCCGATGGGCAAAGTGATCGTGCCGATGAGTCCAGTAGTGAAGATAAAGTTAATCGTAAGAAACGCCAAAAAGATAACGATTCTCAGGAGGAGGAATCTGGTGAAAGTGATTCAGAAAAATCTTCTGCTGAAAATGATACTGAAGATCCATTAAAATTGGTTCCACCCGCGACATCAGGTAAAAGCAGTGGCAAAGGTAAGAAGCCAAGTGGCGGCGGCGGTGCTGCAGGCGGTCCTACAAAAGTTAATGAAGTTTATCAGATTTCAAATGAAGGGTATGTCACAAAACTTTTTAATAAGAAAGTGATTGTCCTTTCATTAGAATACGTCGCTGATGGCGAGTTGTTGATTGGTAGTGGCAATCAAGGTAACCTGATGAGTCTGGATGTGAATACGCGTGAAGCCGTTGTGTTGCATGATGCCAGTCCTTCGTTGCAAGTGACGTCATTATTGGCTGATACTGAAGGGGTGATCTATGTTGGTTGTGCTAATCCTGGTCAACTCTTCGCAATAGAACCTTATTTTGTCGAGCAAGGCCAATTTTTGTCCGAAGTGATTGATGCTGAGCAAATCACTCAGTGGGGTAAACTTCAAATAGAAGCTGATATTCCAGAGGGCGCTTCACTCAAAGTGGCAACGCGAAGTGGCAACACCAAAGACCCTGACAATGGCGGATGGCAGGATTGGACTGAGCCTATTAATGTACAGGAGGATATTTCTATCCAATCACGTGGGGCTCGTTTTCTCCAATACCGACTTGATTTGAGTAGTGACTCAGGAGAGAAAACAGCTGTTGTTAAATCTGTTAAAATGGCACATCGCTGGCCAAATATGGCTCCGGAAGTGAAAAATGTCAAAATTGAAAAGACGGGTAAGAATGGCAGCAGTAGCCAATGGTCCCTTAAATGGAAAGGCTCCGATGAAAATAAAGACCAGCTGACGTATGATGTGTTCTTGCGAATGATTGGTAAACAGCGATGGATTCGATTGACGAAAGAGATCTCTGAAACTAAATATGATTTTAATAGCCTGACTGTTGCAGATGGGCGATATGAATTTAAAGTTCAGGCGTGTGACGAAATAAGCAATATTAAAAATGAGGCCAAAACTCATAGCCGGATTAGTCAACCCATCGTTGTAGATAACACGCCACCTGTTGTTAATGAATTAGATTATAAACTAGATAATGATAGTGTCTATATTCGTATGGAGTTAACAGATAGCTTCAGTGTTATCGGTGATGTGAAGTATACCGTCAATAGCAGTGACCAGTGGCGAAAAGTTATTGCCAGTGATGGTGTTTATGATAGTCGTCATGAGTCAGTCGTTTTTGATGTAGATTTAGAAGAGCCTGGTGAACATTTTATTGCAATTAAAATCAGTGATGCATCAGGTAATGTTATGCATAAAAATATTACGGTTGACCATACGCCTTAGGAATCGTTAATCGAAAATATTCCAAATTCTTTCCAACCATAATTCATTTTCATCATTGTTGTTTTGGTACATTATGGTTTAAATTATTTGTATTGGTGCGATCAATAATTTTGTCCAATTCTCCGCGATCGAGCCAAATTCCTCGACATGTTGGGCAATTCATTATGTTTCCTTTTCTGACAAATGTAATTAATGTGCCGCCGACATAATCATTATAATCGGATTCACAAAAATATCAAGATTAGCTGCGCGATATTCTTGATTTACGAGTGAGTATATAGGGGCTTTTTTTCATGACCTTTCTGAGGTAATTGTTTAAAATGGGAGCTTATGAATGATTTTGGACAACCGCAAGTTTTTCTCGTTGGTGCAGGCCCTGGTGATCCAGGGTTGTTGACGTTACGTGGCCATGAGTTATTGAGTCAGGCAGATGTTATTTTATATGATAACTTGGTAGCTCCAGAGTTGTTGCAATTTGCCGGTGAAGCAGCAGAGAAAATTTACGTTGGCAAAAGAGCTGGTCGGCACCAATATTCTCAAGAAGAAATTAATGCCTTGTTGATTGAGCATGGCAAAAAAGGTGTGATTGTTGTGAGATTGAAAGGGGGAGATCCATGTATTTTTGGGCGTGGTGGCGAAGAAGCTTTAGCATTAAAACAGGCTCAAATCCCTTTCGAAATAGTCCCTGGTATTACAGCAGGTATTGCCGCGTGTTCTTATGCGGGTATTCCGATTACACATCGCAATATGGCAAGTGATGTGGCGTTTATCACAGGACATGAGGACATTACGCGAATTGATGATTCGCAAATTGACTGGAAAGCTCTTGCCGCTTGGCGTGGTACGATTGTTTTTTATATGGCTGTCACGAAAATAGAAGCAATCTGTCAACGATTGATGGATTATGGTATGGATAAAAAAACGCCTGCTGCGATTATCAGTTGGGCAACGACTCCCAAACAAATGACCTGTTCGGCATCTTTAGATGATTTAAGCCAAGTAGTTAAAGATAATAATATTCGACCGCCGGCGATCATTGTGATTGGAAAAGTAGCTGCTTTACGCGATGATCTTAGTTGGTTCGAGTCGCGTCCACTCCTGGGTAAAACGGTCGTAGTGACGCGGGCTCGGAGACAAGCCAGTGAGTTGACAAAACAATTAAAATATTTAGGGGCTCATGTATTAGAGACTCCTACGATTAAAATTGCTCCGCCTGATAATCTTGAGAAGATTCAGCAGGCATTTGAAAAACTAATGGATTACGATTGGATCGTTTTTACTTCAACCAATGGTGTAGAAGCATTTTTTAAATATCTATTTTTGTACCAGCTTGATGGGCGAGATTTGGTAAAAAATAAAATTGCTGCGGTTGGTACAACGACCTCGCAAGCATTATTAAACTATGGTATTAGTGCTGATCTTGTTCCTGAAACTTTTACATCTGCAGCTATAGTGGAAGCTCTTCGTCAATCTGATGATATACAGGGATTACGTTATTTGTTGCCTCGCACCAATATTGCCCCAAAAGAGTTACCTGACGCATTAAAAGAACATGGGGGGCGTGTTGATGATGTTGTGTTTTATCAAACCCAACCAGATTTTCAACACCAAAGTCTTTTGGAAAAATATTTAGACCAAGATCGAATCGATTGGATTGTATTTACCAGTAGTTCCACGGTGAAAAATTTTACCGACCAAATTAGTTTGAAAAACTATTCATCGAATAAATATCAAATCGCCAGTATTGGTCCTCAAACTACAACAACATTATCTAAAGCTGAAATAAATAATGTTGTTGAAGCCCAGGAGCATACCATACATGGCTTAATAAAAACCATATTATCATATTAAGAGGAAAACGCAAAGATGGCATCATTGAATCAGGTATTTCTTCAAACAGCTAAAGAAATCATTCCTGGAGGTGTAAATTCACCTGTGAGAGCTTTTGGTTCTGTAGGGTCAACACCGATATTTATGAAGAAAGCCAAGGGGGCTCGACTTTACGATCATGACGATAAAGCTTATATCGATTATGTGGGGTCATGGGGGCCAATGATTCTAGGGCATGCACATGATGATGTTACCAAAGCTATTATAGATTCGGCGACTCTTGGAACTAGTTTTGGAACCGCAACAACTGCTGAGATTGATTTGGCAAAACGTGTTCTTGAAATGATGCCAAATCTGGAAATGTTGCGATTGGTCAATTCCGGAACTGAAGCAACTATGACCGCATTACGTTTGGCACGTGCCGCAACCTCTCGCAATAAGTTAATAAAATTTGCAGGGTGTTATCATGGCCATGCAGATTCTTTTTTAGTTAAGGCTGGTTCAGGTGCGTTGACTTTAGGAGTCCCCAATTCGCCAGGTGTGACAGATTCCACCGCAGGCGATACATTGATTGCGGATTTTAATGACATTGAATCGGTAAAGAAATTAATCGATCAACATCCTGATGAGATTGCTGCATTAATTTTAGAACCTATTATAGGAAATGCGGGATTGATACCGCCAAACAAAGAATTTCTTATTGAATTGCGTGCTATCACTGAAGAGCATGGAATCATATTGATTTTTGATGAAGTTATGACTGGGTTTCGTGTGGATATAGCTGGGGCGCAATCGCTTTATGGAATCATTCCTGACTTAACAACCTTAGGTAAAGTTATTGGGGGAGGATTACCCATAGGTGCATTAGGAGGTAAAAAAACATTAATGAATCAGCTTGCCCCAGCTGGCCCTGTTTACCAGGCGGGGACATTGTCTGGTAATCCTTTGGCGGTGGCTGCAGGATTGACGACATTAAATTTGCTTAATACCGATGTTTACCAAAAACTGGAAAAGCTAGCAGCCCGTTTAGAGGAAGGGATTCGAGAAAATTTAGGAGATTTGGGTTTATCTTTTCAGTATCAAAGAGTCGGAAGTATGGGTTGTTTATTTTTTACAAATAGGGCCGTCCAAAACTTTGATGATGCTATGACCTGTGATACAGACATGTTTGCCAGATATTATCAGGCCATGCTGAGTGAGGGCTTCTATTTTCCGCCATCCCAATTTGAAGCTTTCTTTATTTCCATGGCTCATACCAGTGAAGATATTGAAAGAACCATTATAGCCAATAAAAAAGTGCTACGAACGATTCGTTCCTGAGTCATTTTTCTGACAATTTCCGGCTGGATAATAAAGTGGCCTATGTCAAATCTGGCCGGTCGGGGATATGGGGAAACCAGATTCAAGCATAGGCCTTTGATTATTCATATACATTCCCTCCATCAATAGTAAGCATATTGATTCAACCGAGAGATGTACTTAAGATCAAAAAAATATCGCAATCAATTCTTAAGAAACTGCTTTTTACTTTTCAAATGGTTATATAAATCTAATTTAGTTATTCAAAAAAATAGTAACTTTTGTATTCCAATCTTACATGTCTACAATCGCTAATTTTTAACCGCCCTTTTAAAAATTAAGATTTGTCTTCCTTCTGTTTAAGAAATATCGTCTTTGATGATATGTAAGGTTTAATATTATTTTTCTGATACACTAATTTGAAATGATATGGAATAAATGTTCATTTTTGGGTTAATATCTGTATATTTCAAGAGTTTCTAAATGGAATAATCGTTGGTAGGGCCTATAATAACGGGTCAGGAAATCCCTGACATTAAAAAAATATTTTCAAATTTTGTATAAATTATAGGATCTTATTTTCCTGATCACGAGATCTACTTTTTAAGTCTATTATTTAGCATTTTTTAGTCAACAAATGTCATCATGGACTTTCTGGAAATATTGTTCGAGCTGGATATTTCCATCAAATGGATTAAAGTGATTTCCGGTTGATAATAATCTGGTTGACATAAGAAACTCAGATATAATATGTGAATTGTTTTAGTAAACAGTCTAATGATTATCAACTACTTTGAATATAACAGGAATATTTTATGAAAAAAGTTGTTATCCGGAGTAAACAATCTGCTGAATTGATCGATACGCCAGAACCGAAGGCCAAAGGGCATTGGGCGGTTGTAAAGATTCATGTTGCTCCTCTATGTACAGAGTATAAAGCATTTGATAGCGGTGAAAATCCTGATTGTCTGGGGCATGAAGCTGCAGGTGAAGTCATTGAAGTCGCTCAGGCTGGTCCTGTTAAAGTCGGTGATCGTGTTGTTGTGATGCCGCAGTATCCTTGCGGTGAGTGTTCTCTTTGTATTGAGGGAGAATATATTCATTGCGAAGATGTCGTCGATATCCATCAGTTTACTGGGGCAAGTGCAGGTCAAGATACCTATGCGCAGTGTCTTATAAAACACGATTGGTTATTACCTGTTATTCCTGAGGATATTTCTTATGAGCATGCTTCTATGTTGTGTTGCGGATTAGGCCCAACTTTCGGTGCAATGCAAAGGATGAATGTTTCTGCGTTTGACACTGTCTTAATAAGTGGAATGGGGCCTGTAGGTTTAGGGGGGATAGTGAATGCGGTTCATCGCAACGCCAAAGTCATTGCTGTTGTCAGTAATCCCTATCGGGCGGAATTGGCCAAATCGTTAGGGGCCTACGCTATTGTAAATCCAAATGATGCTGATGCTTTATTAAAAATTAAAAACCTGACGGGGGGAAAAGGTGCGGATAAATCTATCGATTGTGCTGGCCATCCTGATGCTCAAAAATTATGTATCCATGGCACGCGTCGTAATGGTGAGGTTTCTTTTGTCGGTGAGTCTGATGATTTGACAGTGAAGGTGAGTGATGATTTGATTCGTAATGGGTTAAAGCTACATGGCATATGGCATTATAATTTGAATGATATTCCTTTGCTTTTCCAGGTCGTTCGTGAGCAAGGGCATTTGCTTGATAAAATGATCACGCATACCTTCGGTATGAGCCAGGTTGAAGATGCCTGGAAATTGCAATTGACTCGGCAATGTGGGAAAGTGCTGCTTTATCCTTGGAAATAATTAAGGTGTGATTGTAAATGAGGTTTCCGCTGATACTTTTTGTGGGGTTGGTTTTTGCTCATCATGATAGGTTATTTTCAGTGAGTAAGTATCGGGTGTTAAATTATACAATTGCTTTACATCGAAGCTGCCGGTGGTTGTAGGTGATTTGGCTAGTCGTTCAACGGGGAATTTTTTTGCCTAGAACCTGATGACGCAAATGTTTTCTGACATAAATCACCTTTTTGCGTGATTTCAGGTTCATCTCCTTTGAATTATACACTTCAATAATGTGGTTTGGCCAAAAACCGCTTTGCCAAAGTGTCATTGGCTTATCACTATTATTGGATATATTGAAGGAAAATTCGATAGGCTCTGATAACTTGTATTCAGTTTTATCTTGTACGACTGACGCTGTGATTGATTTTTGTATCATGGTATTCGATTGTGTTATTATGGGGTGGGGGATGTTTTCAACTTTGGGGTTATTTGTTGGCCACAGTTGAGCATAGAAAGCAACAGGGCATTTGCACATATCACAAGTCGCATTAAAAAGCTTGGTGACATCATCATCTTGCCACCTATTGATATACCTCACAAAAAAAGCTGATCGATAGTATTATACCACCGATCAGCATTAGAGGACCAGACTATTCTAATTGAAAGTCTGATATATTTAAGCGGCATATCTTCTGCGGCCATTAATGGTAATCGCTGCGTTGAGCTGTTGAAAAAACTATTAACAGCACGATGACTCTGGTAATCGTCTTCATGGATTTTGTCGAATTCCTTTCAGGCAAACGGTCCTTAAACATCATTTTGCCTCCTCATTCTTTTTTCCTTTGTTTACGCTTTTACACAGAACAGTTTAAAACCGCTTAACGCGAATTCATTGATGTGCTTACCAGATTTTATCTCTTGCATTGCGAAAAGAATTAATTATCTAAATTTACATAAAAAAAGAGAGAGCACTTTTTGTAAAAATACTCTCTCTCAAAAATTCTCTCAAATCTAAATAACCTAATTAAAAGTATCAGTAATAGCGACCTTTGTCAAGATGAAAGTAGCTGATTAAATTACGTAACTTTCAGTGTTTTAAATATAATGGTGCAAAAATATGAACTATTGTAAGTCTGTTTTTTATACTGAATTATGCTTCATGTTTATCTGTTTGTTTTCGTTTTTTTGGAGTAATAGTTACTTGCTTACCCAATGCAAACCTGGAGGATTTTGATACCATCCTTATACTTAAGCTCGTAGGAACAATTAAGTTGAAAAGGGAGCAGTATTTTCTAAGATGTCGGGGGGATTCGTGGCAACATTCGCGTCCTATAATATAAACAAACTTATATTATTTTCTCGATAAATTTGTAGAGATTGAGGGGGAGAATGGAATTTCGATGCCAAATCACGGTTGATTATAGCCTATGGCTTTATCATTACTCTCTTAACCCTAAGCACCTTATTTTTCAATAATTTTCATGAAAAAAACGCCCGATTAAATTAAAGAGTCGGTTTAAAAAATTTACTTCATTTGGATCCTGTAAAGGATACAATTTTTTTAAGAGACCTTGGGAGGTTTACCATGTATAACAGGCAAAGACGCTTCATTCATTGTTCTTTGATCATGTTAGCTTTTATCATTTGTTCATGGAGCAACGTTTTTTTATATGCTGATCCAGTGATCAGTGAGTTCATGGCAAGTAATCAACAGTCACAGATTGATGGCGATGGTTTATATTCCGATTGGATAGAAATTTACAATCAGGATCCAAATGCGATTGATTTGAGTAACTGGTATCTTACAGATAAGTCAGGAAATCTAACCAAATGGCAATTTCCTGATGATGTCGCCCCTTTAGGGCCATTAGAAACGATGATTGTTTTTGCTTCAAATAAAGACAATCAAGATTACCAGGATTCAGAGGGGTATTACCATACGACTTTTAGTCTGGATTCTGATGGAGAATATTTGGCATTAGTCAAGCCTGATGGTTTGACCATTGTTTCAGAATTCTTACCTGAATTTCCTCAGCAGTTTCAAGATGTTTCTTATGGTTTAGGCATTGGATCTGATTCAACTTTTTTTATAGATCCAAATACTTTGGTAGACTATTTTGTGCCAAGTGATAATTCTTTAGCTACGACATGGACGCAAGTTGGATTTAATCATTCATGGCTTACAACGAGTAATAATGGTATTGGATATGCCATAGATGATCCAAATGTACAAAACCCTGGTATCAATGAAAATATTGTGGCAAATTGGTCTTTTTCGTCAGGTGAAACGCCAACCTTAGATAGTTCAAGTAATAATTTGGATGCAACAGTCATCGGTGCGAATTGGTCTTCAGTTGGCTATATAGGTGGTGCATATGTTTTTGATGGTGTTGATGATTATCTTACCATTTCAAATACAGAAACGATGAATCATGAGAGTGATTTTTCATGGACGGCTTGGATCAAAACTTCAGGTAGTGGCTCGGTTATGGCTTTAGCACCTACGGGTTCATGGGATGGCCAATTAGGAGGTAAGTCATTATTTATTGATGAAGAAGGTATTACTTTCGATATCTCTAATGTTGATAGTGTCTTTGCGACAGTGAATGTTATTGATAATGAATGGCATCATATTGGTCTGACTGTTGAATTTGATAATGAGAATGATATCGTTATTATGTATGTTGATGGTGAAGAAGTATCTCGTTCCCTGATAAACGTGGATACCTTTGATGATACAGGGATGGTTTTTAATATTGGATATACCACTTTTGATTTTCCAGACCAAAGTTTTTTTGAAGGTATGATAGATGAAGTTGCCATTTGGGATAGAGCTTTAACTGCCAATGATGTAGATGGATTGGCATCAGGTGGTACAATTAGTGGCAGTCCCATTAATATTAAAGATCTTGGTCATGTCAATTCTGATATTGAATCTATCATGTATGATGTGAACAGTTCTTTGTACCTGAGATTACCATTTACTGTAACGGATTTATCGAATATAGATTCTTTAATCTTACAAATGAAATATGATGATGGGTTTATTGCTTACTTAAATGGACAGGAAGTGGCACGTCGTGGTATAGGTTTGTCGGATACTGCAACCTGGAATTCTTCGGCTCAATCGGACAACAGTATTTTAGACTTTGAAGATATCAATATAACTTCGAATATTAGTGACTTATCAATTGGAAATAATGTTCTAGCCATTCATGGTTTGAATTACTCAGAACCCAATGACCCTGATTTTTTGATAGATGTGAGATTGCAATCCAATGATATTACATTGTCCATGGTGGAGCGTTATTTTGTGACACCAACGCCTGATGAATTGAATGGAACGGGTCAAAAAAATCTTGGGCCTTTGATTACACTGGTTAGTCATACTCCGAATGAACCCAACGATCTTGATAATATACTGGTTAGAGCAACGATTTCGTCGGCATTTGATCCTGTTGATACGAACAATGTGTTTTTAAACTATCGTGTGATGTACCAGGATGAAGTCTCTGTTCAGATGTTTGATGATGGGGCACATAATGATGGTGCTGCAGGAGATGGCGTTTTCGGGGCAACGATCCCTCATTCTGCCTCCAATGATTATGAAATGGTACGTTACTATATAACGGCCAAAGATACGCAAAATATTCCATCGAGATTCCCACCCTTTTTGACCAGTCAAACGAGTGAATATCTTGGAACCGTCATTGGCGTTGACTCTTATTCAACGAAAGGGTTACCCATTTTTCATTGGTTTATGGATGACTATGCTGAAGATCTTGATGGAGACGAAGAAGATGAAGATGATGGAGACGACCCTTTAGATCAATTACCTGTAACTGTCTCAGTACATCAAGCAATGTTTAGCGGAATTAGTGTAGTAGGTTCACTTTATTTCAATGGTGAATTATATGATAATATTAATAGTAAGGGGGTAGGGTCCCTGCTAGAGACTGGTGGAAAACCTGCAAGAAATTTTGAGTTTCATGATGATCATCGATTTAAGTATGATCCTGATCAGCGGCGCGTGGGTGAATTTCGTTTAAATACAACTCAAGCAGATAAATCTTATTTAAGACAAGTTCTTTCTGATGAAACCTACCTTAAAGCAGGTGTCAAAGTTTCTAAGTCCTTCCCTGTTCAAATAAACCTTAATGGGCAATTTCTAGCGATATATATATTTACCGAACATGTTACCAATCGACGTTTTCTGGATCGACATGGATTTAACCCAATGGGATCCTTATTTAAAGGTGGCGGTGGTAATGAAGAGGAAGTAGGTGATGCTGAAAAGAAATTCCCTAGAAATGGTGGTGGTGTTGAGTTTTCTCTTCTTGATAATGGGGTTTCAGATCAAAATACCCTGGAAGATCGAACAACGTTTGCCTTTGACAATTTAGATTTGCCGGCAATTGTGAATTATCTGGCAGCGAATGCTATTATCAGTGGTTCTGATCATGTATGGGGTCCCAATATCTATTATTTTTATGATCCGGATACGCAGCTTTGGTCTTTGATCCCATGGGATAATGATTTAACGTTTGGGCGGCATTCTATACCACCATATATTACAGGTGAAGATTGGGTGTTAAATGATGAGATTTGGGCTGATGTAGATTATGTTAAGCGATTAGGGGCATCGAGGTCTCCAAGCCATCCATTTATGGGAAGTAAAGATTATATTCAAGTCGGGGGCGGTTGGCGCAATGTGATTGATCTGATTTTTACTGTTCCTGAAACTAGAGAAATGTATGTCAGGCGTCTACGTTCATTAATGGATGACATTCTTCAGCCGCAAGGGATACCTATGGCTGTAAGAGATTTTGAAAAACGAATTGATGAACTGGTATTACTCATCCAAGATGAAGTTCTTCTCGACAAAACGGTTTGGCAAGATTATGGTCAAACGCAAACATTTGATCAAGCAATTGACTTGTTAAAAAATAACTATTTAGATCCACGTCGAAATCACTTATATGTTAATCATCGTGAGGGGAGTAACTGGAAATATACCAGCGCTAATATACCTGGGCCGCAAACGACGAGTCCATTGTTAACGTTTGATTTGGATGATCTTGATTTAGGATCAGAAGATATCTTTGAGAGTTATCTTAAGCTGGTAAATAATCATTCTGTTTCGGTTGATATTTCTGGTTGGAAATTAATTGGATCAATTAAAATGACCTTTCCTCCAGGTACTGTAATCGGGTCATCTGGAAATACTACTAGCCAATTGTATCTTTCACCAGATGTTGCTTCATTTAAAGCTCGAACTGCAAGTCCAAAAGGTGGTGAAGACAACTATGTGCTAGGTAACTTTGAAGGGCAGTTAACGGCTTGGCCACACGAAGTCACTTTATTGGATGATAAAAATAATGTCATTGACCAAATAAATTTTACGAGTTCATTGAATAGTATTCAGAAGAATTTAAGAATTACAGAATTGATGTATCATCCTCAGGATCCAAATATTGGCGCTTTCAATAATGATGATTTTGAGTTTATTGAATTACAAAATATAGGGGCCACCATTCTGGATCTTTCTGGTGTTAGTTTTGTCGATGGTATTGATTTCTCGATTCCAAATGGAACGTCAATTGATCCTAATGGATTGTTGTTGATTGTCAAAGATCCAAATGCTTTTAATTCACTGTATACCGGACTTCCTGGAAATGTTCAAATAATAGGGTCTTATGATGGGCGTTTGTCTAATGGTGGTGAAAATTTGACACTGATTGATTCTATTGGCAATACTATATTAGACTTTAAATACAAAGATGGTTGGAGGAATAGTACTGATGGCAATGGGAATTCTCTAACAGTGGTGGATCCAAATGCACCTGTGACCCATTGGCAAATCAAAGATCAATGGCGTCCAAGTAGTGTTTCAGGAGGGACGCCTGGCCAAGTCGATATAAATTTGGATACAGATGGTGATGATGATTTTGTTGATGAAATATTGATTGATAGTTTAGCCATCAAAGCTGGCAAAACCAGGGAATCATCAAGCGATTCCTTTACTATTTCAGGGACATTGCTTGATCCAAATGATGAAGACTTGTCTAACGCTATTATTCTATCAGTAAGTTTCTATAATCTAAATGGTGCTACACCAATATTTCAGCAAGAATTAGATCTTGGGATTTTGCCTTATGGCAGTGATGGTATGCAAACATTTAGTCAAAAATCAAGTAGTGGTATCCAATCGTTGACAATCGATCATAATGCTAATACCTTTTCGGTCCAGGCAAGTAATGTTAATTTGACAGGGTTGGCTAGCCCAGTGATTCTTGAAATTCAAATGGGTGACTACATTTGTGAAGGTGTTGCTGCAGAATTGAGTTCGGAATATGATTTAGCCGGGCTAGACAGTGCTCAGTTTACGGATGTTATCAATAGTACCAAACGTATGCCATTAGCATTATTGCAAGGGTATTCCAATGCTCTTCAGGTAACGAAAGCAAAATTTAAACGAAATGCGACTAAAGCAGACAGTGATTCTTTAAGTGTTTCGGGATTACTTACTACTGCTGGTGATATTGATTTATCAACCGTTGATATAACTATAGAATGGGGTACTCTTTCATCGACAATCCCAGCTCAATCAGATGGAATAAGTCTGAAAGGGACCAGTAGTTTGAAATATAAAAAACCAAAAGGTTCAGATATCGCTTTTTCTTCAGTACAGATCGATTTGACTAAAGGAATCTTTAAAGTTTCAGCAAAGAAGGTCAATATCGGAGATCAGGAGAACCCAACAAACTTCAGAATTTCCTTTGGCACATTCGATCAATCTGAATCGGTGAACTGGTAATCGATCAATAATTTAATACCGCGGTATCCACGTTACTCGAAAGCCGGGCAATAACTGCCCGGCTTTTTTTATTACCATCTTCGTTGTATTTAGAGAAATATTTATAAGTTATCTCGAGCGAAGTCGATAGATCTGACACTTTAGAAATTCCCCAATCGACCGAATGACATATTGTCTTTAAATAGATATCTGGCCCTGAAAATACTTGATTGCTTGTCCAGAAAGATAAACTCGTTCATCGCCAAGTTCGCAGATTAATTCACCGCCACGCTGTGACAATTGTGCTGCGGATAAACTTGTCTTATTGAGTCTCTCAGCCCAGTAGGGTGTCAGGCTACAATGGGCACTTCCAGTAACCGGGTCTTCAGGAATCCCCGCATTGGGTGCAAAAAACCTTGATACAAAATCATGCTGTTTTCCAGGCGCTGTGATAATAACGCCTCGAAGATCATTATTTGAGAGTTGTTTGAAATCAGGTTCGATATTACGAACCGTCATTTCATCTTCAAACACCACAATGTAATCACTGGCTTGTAATATTGCGTATGGGATTTCGTTGATACCTGCATCGATAAAATCAGGACATTGGCAGCTTCTGGGGTTTTCCATCGGAAAGTTCAATGTTAATATATCATCCTGACGTGTGACAATTAGTTTGCCGCTTTTTGATTTAAATACAATCTCAGGGGTATTGATATTCAACTCATTAAATAAGACAAAAGCACTAGCCAGTGTGGCATGTCCACATAAATCGACTTCAACAGTCGGAGTAAACCAACGTAATTGCCAGGAATCTTTGTCGTTAACCAGAAAAGCTGTTTCTGATAGATTGTTTTCCATGGCAATGCATTGCAGTATAGAATCGTCCAGCCACTCATCAAGAAGGCAAACAGCTGCCGGGTTACCTCTAAACGTTTCAGAAGTAAATGCGTCAATTTGATATAGAGGCAAATCCATCTTTGATCACACCTTTCTTGGCAAACAGATTGATACTGAATCGATTTCGAATCAGTGAGTAAAGTGAAAAAACGGATCGTTTAGTGGGCAGCAGTAAATTCGCAGACCCAAGTTTACCTTCGGTGGGATACTCTTCTCGTTTCCACCATTCTAGTCCACCAATTAATTCTCTCACATTAAATCCTAGCTTGGTCATATTTAATGCACCTTTGGTTGATGCATTGCAGCCAATACCATCACAATAGACGACAATAAGTGCATTAGGATTTAACTCGCTGGTTGTTAATTTATTCATTTTTGTATGTGGTATATGTGTTGCGCCGGGGATATGCTCTGTTTGAAAGCTTTCTTTGTTTCTTGAATCGATGACAACCACATTTTCTTTACACCGTAATTTTTCTTTTAAATCCCACGAATCAATTTCGTAGGATAATTTAGACGCATAAAAACATTCTTGGTCCCTCATTATCATTTTCCCTTTATGTTAGTAAATCAAGAATAAAATACACTCCATCTCGATCGTGCCCATATTTCTTTATTCATCCAATACATATTGACTCCTTAGGATGTCAAACACTTGTACATATTCATAGCCATCTTTGTAAGTAATGTCATGGCTCAATCCAATACGGTTTAAGGTTGTAATAGCATTTTCCGTTACTGGATCCAAAATCGTATAGATACGATTCAGTTCCATATTTTCAAGGCCAAGCTGTATGACTGCTTGAGCGGCTTCGATATGATATTCTTTGTCGATACAATCATATTCAACCCAGAATCTCATTTCTCCTTGGTTTTTCTGTTTATCGATTTCCAGAGTAATAGAACCTACCAATTGCCCCGTACTTCGATTGATCATAACTAGTGTAAGTTCCTGGTTGGGATTTGCCTCATAGCCATATCCATTCAAGCGGTCAGTGGCAAGTTGGCCACTTGGGATATAAGGCCGCAAAATTAATCGATCCGTTTCTAATGGATTTTGTAATATCATGATAATATCTCCTTATTCTGATGTTGTTTCTCTGCGCGCAGATTCCCTATGAACACTGTCGCGTTTGTTAATTAAAAGATTGTTCTCAGCCTAAAAAAAAAGCCTTCCGAACTTTTGGAGCTTCGGAAGGCTTTTGAATTCTAAGTTATGTTTAACTCAATTTACCATCCGGCAGCTCCACATGAAGTTGATTTATTAAATGTGATCGCTGAAACCATAATATGGCTAGACAGGCATACCATCACTGACCACACGGAACGTGTTACATTTTGATAGTTTGAATGTCTTTGAGTTAAGTTCATATTAATTCTTTCGGTTTCTAGTAATTATTTCTTTAGAATAATCGGATGAAAAGGAATTGTCAACATAATTATTGTTTTTGTTCGCAAGCTACTTTTAGCTTTTGCAGGCCCATATCAAAGAATTGCGCATTGACTGATTTCATGACGATTGCTAAATAGCCTCCCATGACAGGCGTTTTCATATCGCCTTGCATGGTCCAGGTTACCAGTGTATTGCCATTGGTTTCACTCGCTTGGTAATTAATAGTCGCAAAGCATTTATATTTATCCTGGTTAAAATAGAGATCATAGGCGATGCCATTTTCGTCACTTTGGGCGAATTCTAATCTGCCGTCACCACTATCAGGTATGGTCCAGCTTTGGGAGGCTCCTTTGCCCTGTGTAATTTCTCCTAATGTGATTAAAATACCTGAATTATCACTACGCCATGGTTCCCAGTGATCCCATTGCGTCAAGTCGTTGACAAATGAGTGAATTCGAGTTTTATCTGCCTGGATAGTAATTGTCCGTTTAATTTCATACTCTGTTGGAAGAATGAGTCCGATGATGATGAAAATGGCTAGGATAATTCCGACAACGATCAGGATTCGCTTAAAAATTTTCATTGCATTGTCCCATTAAAAGATTAATTTATAGATTGTTCGCTTATTTGTCTCTAGGTTAACGCAAAATAAAATGGATGCAATCATAAATTATGGACGAGATAATAGCACCCGATTTTACTCTTCAAGCCCACAACGGTGAGATGATTACATTGTCAGAACAAATCCAGAAATCGCCGGCTATGTTGGTGTTTTACCCAGGAGATTTTACTCCGGTTTGTACGGCCCAGTTGTGTGACTATCGCGATAATATTGATTTATTTGATCAGTTGAATGTGACGATTTTTGGTATTAGTAAAAACTCAGTCGAACAACATAAAAAATTTGCAGAGCAAAAGCAGTTTTCGTTTTTATTGTTAACCGATCCCAAAAATAGGGTCGCTAAGGCTTTTGGTTGCACCTCAAAATATTTGCTGGGGATGGTTAGCCGAGCGATTGTCGTTGTCAACATGAATGGAGAAATCATCTATAAGTATGTTGAATCGATACCCATGACACGTCGAAAAGCGGATGAGATTGTTTTACAAATCAAAGATAAGCTTTCAGATCTTTCTTAGTATTCTATCCCATTTTATTATTGTGTGGATGGGATCTTCGTGAAATGCATACAAAATCGGTAGGTCCATATGATGATACAAATCATAAAAATGGCAAAACAGGTCCACATAATACCGCTTTTAAAGTGGACTGGATTTACCAAATTGGCTCGATACCCTAATTCAAATGCAATTAGCATAAAAACGATGGTTATGATTCCCATAATATCTAATTTATCTAGAAAATAGATTAATGTATTCTGACGTCTTTCAGGCGAAAGCCAGTAATCCTTATTGGGTAGATTGATCAATCTATTGGGAGTCTTATGGATGAATAGGGGAAAACTTAAAAACATACCTGTCAAAAATAAAATGCTACCGATAGCAAGTCCCACATAACGGTCTTTAGACATGCTGCTGACAGGGGTTCCACTGGCATCAAAACGGCTGGCCATAATCTCAGGCATGTGTGGCTGATAGTAGATTCCCTGAATAACACCTGTTAATAATAAGGCAAAATAAATGAAGTAAACCTTTTTCATGTTAAACCTCCATTATAAAAAATGCTCTCGACTTTTCTTCTTAAAAGTTAACAGATTTTTTAATAAAGATAAACATAATTGTTTGACTAAATTTACGTCTTAACTTTTTATTAGAATTATTAGGCAGGTTTGTTATATGAAAATAAATTGAATTTGCGTAGATTTTCTTGAAATGATAGATTAATTACAATTCAGGAGCCAGTGAGTATGAATTTCGGAAAAGTCTTGAATTGTTGCTTGGCTGTTTAGCCAGATTTGTGATAATTCAATTAAATCGTTGATATCAACACTGCGGTCAAAATTAATATCGCCCGGAATGTCAATTGTAGGGTAGTTGCCCATCCAGGTCGTAGATTGAATACCTTGTATTTCCAGATAGCCCCCGGCAACAAACAATTGGTTGCCAAGTATGCCCGCTAACGGTGATTGCCGACCTGAGGGTAAATCACCAATATGAATCCATTTGTTAGCGATTGGGTTATACTCAAAAATATCATCGCTGCGTATGGAACCATTTAGGTCGTGGCTCATACCGCCCACAACGACTATACGATTATTTCGTACAAAGGTTGATGCGGCGATATGCCCTAGAGGTTTGGGAAGATTGGCAACTGTAGACCAGCTGTCAGAATTCGGATCATATGCTTGAACAATGTCTAAATTTCCTGAAGCTTCATTATTTTGTATTTGCCCACCAATGGCATAGGCGAATCCGTTTAGTGCTGCGCCCGTCATGTGATTTCTAGGTGTTGGCATGGGAGCTGCTATTGTCCAACTGGTTGCGTCGTCGCTAAGATTTGATGTTGGACCTAGAGATAAAACAAAATGATCCCCATGATCGATAAAATCTGTTTCACCTTTGATGTTTGTTGCACCACCAAAAAAATGAATATTTCTTCCGACTTTCACAGCCGCTCCACCTCCTCGATCGAAAGGCAGATTCGGTCCACTGAGCCAGCTATTGTTTTGCGTATCATAAATCCAAACATGGTGTGTGCTGGATAAATTTTTCCCCAAAAAACCACCGATTATGTATATATATTTTCCATCTGAAATTTGTCCAGCATGTGTGGTGAATTCCGGCATATTTGCAATTTGTGTCCAGCTATTAGTGTTAGGATCGTATACATCGGAACGTTTTGAAATAGCCCAGCTACCGTAAAATCCACCAAAGACATAATACTTGCCATCAACGGCAATTCCCTGTGATTCCGCTCTCTCTAAAGGAAGTGGAGACATGGTTGACCAGTTAATAGGTTCAGGGGGGCACTCATTATTTTGGCTGGATAGTGGGACTTGTCTGGGTTGAGATTGTAATGATCTGGTCTGCTCCCATTCGGTGAATGTCGGCGCAGAAGAATCCTGAATCAAACTGGCATTGCAGGCAAAGATTTCAGATCCTGAAATCATGACCAGAATGAATGACCAAATACCACACATGGCATACATTATGACCTTATCTCGACACATATATATAATATCTGCTAAATTTCCGGGTAAGATTATCTCTAAATGAGGTTCTCGTTGAAATTAGTATATTATCGGACAAATATTAGCCAAATTTGCATCGGTTTGCTGGTTTTAAGGCCGTTTTCCTACTTGATTCACTGATGTGATCTAGATACTATGGATATTGGTGAACAGGTAATTCTGATTGCCAGATCTACTTATACAATAGAGATAGTGGTGTTTGTGTTATTTAATTTTAAACAACCAGACACTGGGAATAAGTAGATGTTATTGCAAGAATACGACTTAGAGCAATTTTACGACGAGATGGTTGATGAGCAGGGAAATATCCGTCCCTGGTATCAGCATTTATTCGAAAAGGTCCGCGAGCTGGACAGGCAGGAATTGCTCCGGCTTCAACATGCCGCGGAACATGCCTTTAAATGTATGGGCGTTACATTTCAAGTCTATAAAGAAGGCCAAGGGGCTGAAAAGATTTTTCCTTTTGATATTATTCCACGTATCATTAATCATCATGAATGGGATGTCATTAGTCGTGGTCTCGAGCAGCGAATTCGAGCATTGAATTTGTTTATTCATGATGTCTACAACGATCAGAAGATTGTCAAAGATGGCGTCATACCGCTGGAGATAATCGAATCAAGTTGCGGCTACATCAAACAATGTCAGGGGATCACGCCGCCAAAAAATATCTGGTGCCATATTAATGGGATCGATTTGATTAAGCATAATGATGGCCAATATTATGTACTTGAAGATAACCTTCGAGTACCCAGTGGCGTGTCTTATGTCCTCGAAGGTCGCGAGATTATGAAACGCACATTTCCTCATATTATTGATTCTGTGAATGTGCGACCTGTAACCGATTACCCACTTAAACTTTTGGAAATGCTTCAGTTTTTAACAGAGAAAGACAACCCTGTTGTTGGCGTATTAACACCGGGAATTTACAACTCTGCTTATTATGAACATTCCTTCCTGGCCCAACAGATGGGTGTACAGCTCGTCGAAGGTAGTGACTTAGTCTCGAAAGATGGCCAGGTACATATGCGTACGACCAAAGGCTATCAGCCAGTAGATGTAATCTATCGGCGCATTGATGATGAATTTATTGATCCAGATGTGTTTCGTGAAGATTCTGTTTTAGGCGTTCCTGGGATTTTTAACTTATGGAAAAATAAAAAGGTGGCTCTAGCCAATGCTTTGGGGACGGGCGTTGCTGATGACAAAGTAGTTTATGCTTATGTACCTGGCATGATTAAATATTATCTGGGTGAAGATATGATCTTGCAGAATGTTCCAACCTATTTGTGCTGGGAAGAAAAACAGCGGCAATATGTATTGGATAATATTCATGAAATGGTAGTCAAGGCGTCCAGTCAATCAGGTGGGTATGGCATGTTAGTTGGACCTTTCTCAACCAAAGAAGAGCAAGAGCATTTTAAAGGATTGATTCAGGCGAATCCCAGAGAATACATTGCTCAGCCAACCATGGCGTTGTCACGTGTACCAACGATTATTGATGGCCAACTGGAAGGGCGTCATGTAGATTTACGTCCCTATATTCTCTATGGCAAAGATGTCAATGTCATGCCCGGTGGTTTGACGCGCGTTGCACTCAAGAAAGGATCGCTTGTGGTGAATTCGTCGCAAGGAGGCGGTAGTAAAGATACCTGGGTTCTGAGAGATCCCAATCGAAGTCACTCTAACGGTTCAAATGGTGCATTATGTTAAGTCGTGTTGCAAGTTCGATCTACTGGATTAATCGTTATATTGAACGAGCGGAAAATTACGCACGTTTTGTAGAAGTCAATCATGGTTTATCAATGGATTTGCCCTCTGATTTTCAAGAACAATGGCGACCGCTGGTTGAGACCACAGGCGATCAGGATATTTTTGAATTAAAATATGGTGATAATTATTCCAAGTTTGATGTGATTAATTTTCTGGTCTTTGACGAAGGAAATGTTAATTCGATTATGTCCTGTTTAAATCAAGCAAGAGAAAATGCACGCACCGTGCGTGAAATGATATCTAACGAAATGTGGCTGCAGATTAATGAACTTTATCTCAACGTCAAACATGGCATCAGTCATCAGAATTGGGATGAATATAATCTGACGGAAATGTTGCGTATCATAAAAAATGGTAGTCATTCCTTTGAAGGGGCGATGCATGCCACATTTTCTCATGGCGAAGGTTGGCACTTTGGTATGATGGGCCGATTTCTGGAAAGGGCGGATAAAACGGCACGAATTTTGGATATGAAATATTATTATCTATTGCCAGATGTTCAAGATGTGGATACGCCATTGGATATGTTGCTTTGGTCGGCATTATTGCGTTCAGCTGGTGCATTTGAAATGTATCGACAGAAATATGGTGAACTTCAAATTAATAACATCATCACCTTTTTAGCATTAAATGTGAATTTTCCCCGATCAATGCGGCATTGTTTAATTGCTGCCGAACGATCGATGCATGAAATTACAGGGACATCCGTTTTTTCGTTTTCAACTAAGGCTGAAAAAGAGTTAGGTAAGTTTCGCTTTGAAATGGATTACACAGAGTTGGAAGATATTATGAATGATGGTTTGCATGAGTTTCTCGATGTATTCCAGACCAAGCATAATGTGGTCAGTCGGGCAATTTATAATACTTTCTTTGCAATTAGGTCTGCAGCAAAGGCGTCATAAATGTGTGACATTTTAGGGCCAATTATGGTAAAATAGCTTTTCGAATATGAATGTTTGGGTGCAGTGAGTTTTATGAGGGTTGTCAAAAAACGATATGAAGATATACAATTGTGATGTCTGTGGCGAACTGGTTTATTTTGAAAATTTTAAGTGTAAAAAATGCCAGTGTGAATTAGGTTATTTGCCCATTCGTGATAATATGAGTTCTTTGCATGCATTGAACGGTGGGATTTATAAGGCTTTGGCACCTCAGGCCGAGGGGGCCAGTTACAAAAAATGTTATAATCATCAACATTATGATGATATTTGTAACTGGATGATTCCGATTGAAGATAAAAGTGATTATTGTATTTCCTGTCGATTGACTCGCATTATTCCTGATTTAACTATACCTGAAAATCATACCTATTGGCGCCGTCTCGAAGTGGCCAAGCGACGTTTGGTCTATAGTTTACTTCGATTAGATTTGCCGTTAAAAAATAAGTTTGAAGATGAAGAAAAAGGGCTAGCATTTGCCTTTCTTGCCGATGATAATCATCCGGAAATTGATGAAAGCCAAAAAGTGATGATCGGTCATGATCAAGGCAAAATTACCATTAATATTGCAGAAGCCGATCATGTCGTGCGTGAAAAAAATCGTTTGGATATGAACGAGCGATACCGTACGCTTTTGGGACATTTTCGCCACGAGATTGGACACTATTATTGGTTTTTACTGATTGAAGATAACCCCGAATTTTTAGAACAGTTTCGTGAAGTCTTTGGTGATGAGCGTCAGGATTATGATCAAGCATTAAAAGATTATTACGCCAACGGGCCCATAGATAATTGGCAACAAAATTACGTGAGTCCTTATGCTACGGCACATCCCTGGGAAGATTGGGCCGAAAGCTGGGCGCACTATCTGCATATGTTTGACACGTTGGAAACCGCCAGTAGTTGGGGGATAACGGTAGAAATTGAACATGGCTATGAGCGCAAAGCTTTTAATATTCAACATCATATTCAAACCTTTGATGAAATGAAATGGCAATGGGGTTTTCTCACTGCGGCACTTAATAGCCTGAATCGCAGTATGGGCATGAAAGATATTTACCCTTTTGTTCCCACAGAAACTGTGTTCAAAAAAATGCAATTCGTCCAGCAAGTCATCATCAAAGCAACTTTGGTGGTTGGATAATAATAAGCTTAAAGGGTAACGATGGGGTTGTATTCTAACATTATATTCCCAATGTTTTTTGATTTTGTCATGGAAAAACCTTTCAAGGCTGCTTATCGTCGTAAGATATTATCAAAGGTGACAGGAAATATTCTTGAAATTGGATTTGGGACCGGTTTGAATTTGCCTCATTATCCTGATCATGTCCGTAAAATTGTCACAGTTGATCCCAATCCTGGAATGAATAAAAAAGCACAAAAGCGTATAGCAAAATCTAATATCGAGGTAGAAACTCATATTTTGGGAAGTGAGCACTTACCCTTTGAAGATGGAGTTTTTGATTGTGTTGTTAGTACCTGGACGCTATGCAGTATTCCTGAAATAAGCCAGGCCATCAGTGAAATAAAGCGTGTGTTAAAAGTAAACGGTCAATTCATGTTTTTGGAACATGGCTTAAGTAGTGACTCTAACGTACAAAAATGGCAACATCGATTAAATCCTTTACAGAAGTGTTTTGCCGATGGATGTCATATCAATCGTAATATGAAAGCATTGCTCGAAGCGGCTAACTTTTCATCTTTAGACATCAAAGAATTCTATTTGGAACAAACACCCATGGTAATGGGGTATATGTATCAGGGAATTGCCATTAAATAGATTCAAGTTTAATCAAACTCTCTCGTTTCAAGGGTAATAGATCCGTTATGTGTTTCACAAGTAATAGTCCCTTCAGCGTTGCCAAGCTTTCCAGTAATGTGGTCATGCTCAATCTTCCCAAGCAGTTTGAGCGGGACGTCTGTATGTATTAACCCATGATGTGTGTCAATTGTAACCATGGCAGATAGATCGATAGGTGTGAATAATCGAATTTGACCATTATGACTATTCATAGAAATGTCGCATCTTGGATTGGCATCTGGGGACAATTCTGCAATAAGAGCACCGTTGTGTGAATGAAAGTGAAGATCGCTTGTTACATTGATCCCTTCAATGCGTCCATTGTGAGTGCGAGCATTTATAGATCCTTGAATCATTTCTGTTTTTATATCACCATTATGTGTGACGCATTTGACCTCTCCATTGATGTTTACTATTTGTATATCACCGTTATGTGTTGTCAGTGACAAATGGTTGTCTTTGGGCAAGACAATATCTAAATCAACAGAAACATAATCTTTCCAGGAATTGTCAGGTTTGTTAATATTTAAAGATAGTCCTTTATTTGTTTTTTTAAGCTTTACATCAACCATGTCAGATAGTTTGGCTGCTTCTTCATCGGTCATGGCATAGGTCGTTATGGTAGCAGAGACGAGGCATTCATTTGTCTGACCGCCTGTGATTGTGATTTCACCATTATGAGTTAATGTCTCAAAAGTATTTCCTGTGGCTATCGTGTCAGTTAGGCTAAGTGTGCGTCGGAATTTCGAGGTCGGTTCGCAACCCGCTAATGTAATAACCACACAAAGTAAAATGGTGATACCTATGATATATCCATATAAATGTAGTGACGTTCTGGTTTGAGAATACATAATCTGACCTTTCTATATCAATTTAATCATTTATTTACTCAGTTATTGGGTAGTCGATAAGATCGTAGGTTTATTACACATGATTTTGAAAATAGTGTAGGGTTGAATTAAATGAGGATTTAAAGTAGGATAGTTGACTTGTAAGTATACAAGTGGTTGGTGAGTAGGTAAGCCATTTGAATACTTAATGATATGACTATTTAGAGGAGTTCAAACAATGATGGCAAATGCACCTTGGGTGAATTTTCGCCCTGAAATTAAGGTTTTGGATTGTAGTATCCGTGATGGCGGTTTAATTAATAACCATCTATTTGATGATTCACTGGTTAAAGGTGTCTATCAGGCATGCGTTGCCGCGGGGGTCGATGTCATGGAAATTGGTTACAAGGCGGATAAAAAAATATTTTCCCCTGACGAATATGGTGCATGGAAATTCTGTAGTGAGGATGATGTTCGAAAAATCGTGGGGGATAATGACACCGATCTGAAAATATCCGTCATGGCAGATGCCGAAAAATGCGATTATAAAAATGACATTGGTCCTAAAGATCGAAGTGTCATCGATGTGATTCGCGTAGCTACCTATATCAGTCAAATTCCCATAGCGATGGATATGGTCAAACATGCCCATGATAATGGTTATGAAGCCCATATAAATCTCATGGCACTTTCAACGGTTCAAGATCGTGAATTAGATGAAGCTCTGGAAATCTTTGCTGGTAGTCCTGCGACAACTTTAGCTATTGTCGATAGCTATGGTTCACTATTTCCACTACAGGTTAGAGATTATGCCAAACGTTTCTTGAATGCGATTGAAGGCACAGACAAAGAAGTGGCAATTCATGCACACAATAATTTGCAACTGGCGTTTGGTAATACGATTGAAGCGATTGTTGCTGGAGTAAATCGAGTTGATGCTACAATGAATGGTATCGGTCGAGGGGCAGGTAATTGTTCGATGGAGCTATTGATCAGTTTGTTGCGTAATCCTAAGTATAATTTACGTCCTATTCTTGAATGTCTGGAAAATCATTTTGTGCCACTGCAAGAATCAATTGAATGGGGCGCTTTAATTCCATATCTAATCACTGGCCATTTTAATCAACATCCAAGAAGTGCTATTCAGCAAAGAGCCAGTGATAAAAAAGATGATTATGTAGACTTCTACGATCACTGGAATGAAGTGTAACGTTTACTTTTTAACTTCACTATCTGTGTTCTGTAGAAGCTGTTCAATTGTTTGCGTGACTTTGGAGGTTTCTTTGACCTTTTGTCGCCGGTAAGCAGATTCGAATGCCTGATCATCGATCGTATGCGTTTTAGTGGTTCGTATATTGTCTGGACAGACATTCCAGCCCCATCGCATCACAACTAAAGCGATTCCTAGTCCTGATATTAAAATCAGTGTTGATGCCCATAGAGGAACCTTCATATTCGGTTTTACCGCAGGTAAATAATAGGTTAAATGATAAGGCCAAAAAGCCAGATAGTTTAATACCGGAGCATCTAATTGTTGTTCTGTACTGAGATTGAAATTGGCATCGGTTGGCCAGGGGGCAATGTTTCCTGTTGCCATTTTATGGATTCCGGATGCAATGTTTTTAAATCGAATAGGAATAAAATTGGCTTCAGGTTCGAACATTGTGCGATATTTTAAACCATTATATTTGGTTGTCAATACATGGTTTTCTCTATTGTAGTGAATCGAAACGGCCGCAATTTGGATAATAACGCTAGCAGAAATAATCACCGCTATGAATGAACGATTTAATCGTGTGGGGTTGCTTTTGAAGATGAAAAAGGCTGCAGGGATGACAAGCAAGGGTAGATAACGTGTCAGATATCTTGGGCCCCAGCAGACATACCCATGAAAATTAATTACAGCCGCATGTAATAGCAAACAACCTGTAAAGCCTGCCAGAATATAAAGAGCCCATCCTCGATATTTTTTAAAAAACATGAAGAAACCAGGAATAGCTAATAGCATGATTGGGTTGTAAAGGAATAGACTTTTGCCTGGACTAAATAACAATCCTACTAAGCCACGTACAAATATTTCCCATGAATAGATTCGAGTGTATGAACTGATTGGATGATCAAAACGAATATAGTTATAGGTTAACTCGATGATTAATCCTGGTAGAGCAAATAGTACCATAATTACAAAAGGCAGGCATTTTCTTGTAAAACTTAAGTTGGAATTCGTCTTATTATTTTTATAGATGATAAGGCTGGCAAATATCAGATAACAAATAATCGTTATTGCTGAATCTGATCGGGTGATAAAACACATGCCTACTGTAAATGATGAGAGGCTCAAAAAACGCCATTGTGAGGAGGTTTGGTATTTTCTAAGCCCATAAGCTATGAGAGGAAAATAGAAGGCCAGATGAATTGCATCTTGAGCTTCTTTTGATGTTTCCCAGAGGCCAGTGGCAAAAGCGGTTAATAAGGCAGTGATAAAACTTTGTCGAGGTGTAAAATCAAACTCACGCATCAATAAAAACATTATCCAGGCGATGGATGCCAGTGCCAAAGGGAATAATGTCAATGAGGTTAATGCTCTGCAAGCTTTGTCACTTTGAATACCTAAAATCTCGTGAAAAAGATAGTAAAATGGTACAAACACAAACGTTTGCCCCAAACCAAAGTACATGGAATAATATTTTCCATTATTTTCAGTAACCAATTGAGGCATCAGGTCGATATCTGCCAATTCTTGTTCAGTTAGACGGATTTGAACATCGCCATGATTAACGATTGATTGGGCAACTTTAAATCGGGCGGGTGGATCAAGGCTCATCGTTCCATGTGAGGTAAAAAAGGCGATGATAAACACAGAGATGAAAAGAAGTATGATCGATTTTTTCGATGAGTTCTGTTTTTGAGGGATCATAAATTATATGTCCATACTAATGATCAGCGAAGGCCAATGGATTGTAATATTTTCTGGTCCACTTCCTGATTTCTGGGTGCTTTTCGTTGTGGCGGTTGGATTGGTATAATGTCAGCCGCCTTGCCCGCTGTCTTCCAACCCCAGATAACTAAAATAAGACCAAAGCCAACTCCAATGACCAAAATCATTGTTGCTGTTAATAGTGATACATTCGACTCTGGTTTTATGGTTGGAAGATAATAGGTCAAATGATAAGGCCAAAACGCCAAATAATGTAATGTCGGGTCGCTGATTTTTTCACTTAATGAACGTGTATGTTGAGATTCTGTTGGCCATTCGGCGATGTCTCCATTCACCATATCGCGAACACCTTCATAGATATAGACAAAACGTTTTTGTAAAATATTTGCTTCAGGCTCAAACATGGTCCAGACCAACCCATTTGGGTGAACTTCTGTCAGCTCTGCAATTTCACGATTGTGGTGTAAAGAGACTGCAGCTATTTGGACCACTAAGCTGATTGATGCGATGATGATTACAAATCCTTTTTTTAATCCGCCTAGTTTTATTGTAAAGCACCAGAGTGCAACTGGGACCATTAATAATGGGAAATAGCGAATTAAATAGCGAGGGCCCCAACAGCAATTGCCGTGAAATACCGGATACGCGGCATGCAATAATAGGCAGCCGGTAAACGTAAATAAAATAAAGTAGGCCCAGCTTCGATGATCTTTCCAGAATGCTATAAATCCAATGATGGATAGTAGTAAGATAGGATTATAAAGTAATACACTACGCCCTGGGCTGTAAGCATATCCTTTTAAGCCCCGAATAAGATTGGGAATGGTAAAAAGGGAGGAATGATCTTTGTAACCTGAAAATGGATTGCCAAAGCAATAGATATTAATGGCCATGTAAATAAGTAATGCAGGAACAGTAAATAATAAAATGACCGAGATGCCAGGAATAAAATGGGCCGGTTCAATTTTATTCATGTAGCGTGTTTTACTATTTTGATAAACCAGATAAGTCGCAAATAGCAGGTACCCCAGAACCATTGGAGCTGTATCTGAGCGGGTTAAAAATGCCATTCCAATGGCTAATGCAGATATTGCCAGATGTTTCAGGGACGCTCGATTCTGGTAACATTTTAATCCATAGGCGGCTAAAATATAAAAAAATGCCAAATGATTGCCTTCCTGGCCTTCTTTGGATAATTGCCAAATTCCGGTTGTAAATACCATCAATAGGGCAGAAATATAGCAGGCTTTGGGGGGAAGTTGAAATTCCCGTAAGAGAGCAAAGAAAAGTAACGCTGTGGCCGCCAGTGTTAGTGGAAAAACGGTCAATGCAATAATGGATCGAATGATTTTATCTGATTCAATTCCAAGCCAACGACTACATATGTAATACGGAACTGCAAAGATGATCGATTGTCCTTTGCCAAAATAACTATAGTACTTATCATCTTTTCCCTTAAAGATTCCAGCCAAAATGGGTTCATCTTCTGGAGGGGACAATTCGAGTGTGCCATGATCCACCAGGGTTTTGCCTTCTAGATATCGAGTGGGGGGATCATAACTCAGCGTGGCATGAGATGTCATAAATGCAATTATCAATACTGATATAAAGAGTAGGAACCCGGCTTGTATGCATTTGTATTTAGAGACAATGACGTTTGCTATCTCACTTTGCATAATTAATGAGTCCTGTTATTGATTGCTGAATGTAAATTTATAGTAAACTGAGAGTATAAATGATTATAAACCCCTTCGATCATCGGCAAAGGGATGAGTCGCAGTCGATTTTTTTGATTTTTTTGGCAATATGAACCTGATGTTGATTTCATAAAACTTTAAATGTCGTGAAATCTTATAAAATATTTTCAACCATCATTTTATGTTGGTAGTTGGTTAATAAATCATATGAGTTGGGATCAAGTTTTTTGAGCCCCCAGACCGATATATTTTTTATTAGTACATTTAGGACTGTAACCTAATGCGCATGCATGATGGATAATTGTTACGCATATCAAAGGTTTACATCGATCAAATCCAAGAAATTGGGTTCATAATTGACAAGCAACTGGAGTTTATTTGTCATGCAAAAACTTTCAGATCATCGATCCATGAAGCCTATTTACCGTTTGCCGCCAGCTCGGCAAGGGTGTTATCTTGTCTTTAGCCGTGCTGAAGCAAAATTTGCTTTACGTTCTGGGGATGTTTCTGCGGTAATGGATTTCGAGCAGATACAATCAATCCATGAGTTAGTCGATTCACCTGGGCATTACGATAATTTGCATGAATCCGATTTACCTATTATTGATATCGCTCACGTTATGGGGGCTGCAAAAAAAATGGCCGGTGTTGATAGCCAATTTTTGGCTTTAAACGCAGATTCTCAAGTTTATATCGCATTTGATGAGATTATCGGACTAAGCACAAAGGGCAAAGAAGCTGGCCAGGATTCATATGATGAACTCATATGTGATATGGTTGATATCGAAAATGAGATGATACCACTCATTGACATCAGTGGTGTTTCCTATTGGGTATTGAATAAAGGCTTGCATCTAGGCGTCGATATCGATCAGGTGTTTGAAGATATCGAAACGCAATTAGATGGTCTGGGAGAAGATAAACAAGTCAAACTAAATAAAGAGCTTGATTTTGATCATGATCCAGGCGAGTTGATAGAAAAAATCCAATTAAATTTTCAGTCTGCCCGCCAGCAACATAAACTCTATGATGTTTGTATTGTCGGGGGATTAGGACATGTCGGTTTACCTTTTGGTATTTCTTTGGCGAATGCTGGGCGTAAAACCATGCTCTATGATGTCAATCAGGAAGCGATACGTACCGTCACTGAAGGCAAAATGCCCTTTTTGGAAAATGAAGCTGAGTCCGTTCTTCAGGATGTGCTTAAAAGGGGGAAATTGAAGGTTTCCAACGATAAAGAGGCCATAACGCAGAGTTATTTTGTTGTGGTTGTCATTGGGACTCCTGTAGATGAGCATTTAAATCCTCAATTTGCCACATTTAAACGATTTATTGATGAAATTATTGATTATATTGATGATGATCAACATATTATTCTGAGAAGTACGGTTTATCCAGGTACAACAGAAAAGGTTCATCGTTATTTAAAATCTCTGGGTAAGCAGACTAAAATATCCTTTTGTCCAGAACGTATTATTCAGGGCAATGCCATGGAAGAGTTGCAGAACCTACCGCAGATTGTTTCATCCTTTGATGCTGAATCCGTCGAAGAGGCCAAAGAACTTTTTAGCGATTTAACCGATGTGGTTCTGGAATTAGATCCCATGGAAGCTGAGCTAGGTAAATTATTTGCCAATGTCTGGCGTTATGTCAATTTCGCAATTTCAAATCAATTTTATGAAATCGCAGCAACCAATGGATTGGATTATTATCGCATTCATCGTGCACTGACCAAGAATTATCCACGCCTTGAAGGATTATGTACCCCAGGTTTCGCCGCAGGACCTTGTTTATTTAAAGATACCATGCAGTTGGCTGCATTTAGTAACAATAATTTCTTCTTAGGGCATTCGGCAATGTTGATCAATGAAGGATTGCCGAACTATGTTGTCCAAATGCTCAAAGATAAATACCCATTGGTTGAACTCACCGTGGGAGTTTTGGGGATGGCCTTTAAGCCAAATAATGATGATAAACGATCATCCTTATCTTACAAGCTTAAGAAAATTTTGGAAATTGAAACCAAAGAAGTCTTATGCAGTGATGTGTATATTCATGAGCCAGGATTTGTGAGTCCTGAAGAATTAGTACAGCGGTGTGATATTATTGTTGTCGCGACACCTCATAAAGAATATGCCGACTTGCAAATATGTGATCAAAAGATTTTGGTGGATATTTGGAATTTTTATGGTCATGGAAGTTTGTTTTAGTCACTGAATTTTCAGGCTGAATTATGAAACGCAAGCCCATTATATCAGACAATATTCGGTTACGCTATCCTGACAGCTTTGAGGCTCAGGAAGGTGCGATCATAGATGATTTTTGTTATTTTTCCACTCGAGTAAAAATTGGCCGGTACAGTCATGTAGCATCCAGTTGCAGTGTGGCCGGCGGAAAACAAGGCTTGTTTGTGTTAGGGGATTACAGCAGCTTGTCTTCGGGAGTTAAAGTGTGGTGCAGTAGTAACGATTTTACTCGAGATATGGTAACAATTATTCCTGATGGTTTTGATGATGTTCAGCATCATGCGATTTATGGTGATGTCATCATGGATCGCTTAACCGGTGTGGGTGCTAACAGCGTGATTATGCCAAATAATCATTTACCTGAAGGTGTGGTGATTGGTGCGTTAAGTTTTGTGCCAACGGAATATAAATTTGAGCCTTGGATGGTTTACGCAGGCGTGCCCCTTCGGCCGGTTAAGTCGCGTGATCGTGAAAGTGTCTTGAAACAAATGCGTGAATTTGAAGAGGCATTGGCCAGACAGGCTGAAAAACCTGGTCAGCGAACAGTGAAATCTTGGGCATAGTGAATGCAACAAAAATCTAACACAACATTTAAATGCGTATTACTCACATGTGCTGATCCATTTTTAGCGGATGCTGCAGAGCAATATACTCAGAGTTTATTTGATGTCGTTCATGTGTCTCGATATGATCGTCAGTCTAAAACGTTGTTGTCTGAGGTACATGATCTTTTTCAAAATGAATCGATTGATTTTTTAATCAGTTTCTTGTGCCCTGTGATCATTCCGGAGTCGCTGTTAAATGCAACCGTGATTGCTCCAATTAATTTTCATCCAGCACCGCCTGAATACCCTGGTGTTGGTTCGGCTAGCTATGCATTGTATGATCAACAAAAGAATTTTGGTTGTACCGCACATATTATGGAAAAAGTACCTGACTCAGGAGATATATTACAAACGAAATATTTTCCTATTTTTCCTCAAGATACATGTGAGACCCTATTTGACCGTGCAACATTATATACACTGCTGTTGTACTATGAAGTGTTAACTGGACTTGCCGTTAATGGAACTTTCCAGGCCAATGGTGAATCCTGGACACGAAAAGCTATCACCCGTAAACAATTTAAAAAGTGGATGACGTTATCCTTTGATGAATCACAAGAGGAAATTCAAAGAAAGATTTCTGCATTACGTCATAGTCGTTATCCCGGTCCTTTTATCGAAGTAAATGGTTGGAGGTTTGAATTACCTGCCGGTAGTCAGCCGCTCGATGAGGTATCAGAAAAAACGACCAAGAAGAAAGCTGCTATTGATTATCAAGCCATGTTGAAAAAACATGGTCAACTTAAAGAAGAATTGGATAAGTGGACAGCGAAAGTAGCTGATCCCGTCAAAATATAAAAGGATTTCTATGTCTATTCCCTGGTTCCAACCTCAAACATCAAAACGCGAACGTGATTTATTGATGGAAGTGTTTGATAGTAACTTTCTCAATGATGGTGAATATACACTTCGGTTTGAACAAGAGTTAGCCAGGCGTTTAGATTGTAAACATGTCATTAGCTTTACTAGCGGAACGACCGCTTTGTTTGGTTCACTTATCGCTTTGGGCATTGGCCATGGTGATGAAGTCATTGTGCCAGATATTACTTTTATTGCTACGGCGAATGCTGTAACCATGGCAGGGGCAACGCCTGTTTTGGTTGATGTTGAACCCAAGCGGTTAGCGATAGATCCTGAAAAAATCAAAGAAGCCATCACTGATAAAACAAAAGCAATTATTCCCGTTCATTTAAGTGGGCGTAGCGCAGGTATGAAAGCGATCATGAAAATAGCAGATGATCATAATTTGGTTGTCATCGAAGATGCTGCAGAGGCATTACTTTCAAAAGAGTATGGTCGTTGTTTGGGAACCATTGGCCATTCTGGTTGTTTTTCCTTTTCACCTATGAAAACAATTACATCCGGGCAAGGCGGTGCTATTGCCACCAATGATGATCAATTATTTACAAAATTGTGGGAGCTGAAAGATCAAGGTCGACCGATTCGAGGTACAGGTGGAAATGATATTCATGTCAGTGCCGGGTTTAACTTTAAATTTACCAACTTACAGGCTGCGATTGGCTTAGGACAGCTGGAAGTGTTGGATCAACGTGTTTCGCGAATGAAAGAGATTTATCATTTATATCAGCAACATTTAGAAGATGTTGAACCGGTTCAATTGATTGGGTTTGATATTGAAAATGGTGAATCACCACAATGGATTGATGCCTTTGTCCTGGATCGACAGGAGTTGGTGGATTATCTTAAACAACAAGAAATAGATTGTCGTTGTTTTTGGTATCCACTTCATACGCAAAAGCCTTATTACCAAACAGATGAAGCTTTTCCAAATGGCACGCAACTCTCAGAAAAGGCTCTTTGGTTGCCGTCAGCATTTACTATGACAGATGGTGATGTGGAAAAAGTTTGCGATCATATTCGAAAATATTATGCCTGGAAATCCTGGCTTAAAGAAGATCAATTGATTCCTAGTAATAATAAAGTAACCAGTTAATGACAACAGAATCATTAAAATTATCGATATTGCTTCCCGTGCGAAATGACGGTGTAAATATCCCGATTATGCTGAAAATGCTTAAAGCGGTTGTGGAAGTACCTCACGAAGTATTAGTCGTGCATGACACGATGGATGATGATTGTGTTGAAGTGATTGAACAAATTCAACCTAAGCATGAGAATTTGCGGCGTATTCACAATACCAATGGTATTGGTGTTATTCGCGCAATAGAAGCTGGGGTTCAGGCAGCAAAAGGAGAATATATTCTCTTGTTTGCTGCTGATGAAGTGGGGCCTGTGTTAGCGATTGAAGATATGCTAACGCTAATGGAACGTGGTTGTGATTTTGTTAGTTGTACACGTTATGCTAATGGTGGACGCCGCTTAGGTGGTTCTTTAATAGGTGGCTTTTTATCTCGATGGGCAAATGTCTTTTTCCGCTATATTACCGGTAGTCGGTTTACGGATTGCACAACAGGTATTAAAATGTTTCGACGAAATATTTTTCATCGCTTAGAATTGTGTAGTAAACCTGTTGGCTGGGCCGTGGCATTTGAAATGGCCATGAAAGCACAATATATTGGATTAACATTAGGTGAAGTTCCCATTGTATCTATTGATAGGCTCTATGGTGGAAAATCTACTTTTAAATTAGGGCCATGGTGTTTGGAATATTCACGATGGTTTTTCTGGGGCGTTAGGCATCTACATCGTTGGGGGCAAAAAGCACCGGATGTGATGATGTTGCCAAAAGCAATTTGTCGTTAATGAGGACGTTTGGGAGAACACGAACATATGACAACAAACAAGAAGAAATATTTAGTGACAGGTGGATCTGGTTTTATTGGTGCCGCGCTTGTGCACCGATTACTCAAAGAAGGCCATCATGTCAAGGTCCTGGATGATAATTCACGTGGTGACACACGTCGTTTAGCTCATGTGATTGATGATGTCGAATTTGTCCAGGGAGATATTCGAGATCGCGAAACGGTTATCTGGGCCATACGAGGTGTCGATAGTGTTTGCCATTTAGCTTATGTGAATGGCACAGAATTTTTCTACAGCAAACCAGAGTTGGTACTGGATGTTGCGGTTAAAGGGATGGTCAATGTTTTGGATGGATGTATTGAACATCATGTACCAGAATTAATTTTAGCCTCCAGTTCTGAAGTTTATCAAACACCGCCTACAGTGCCGACAGATGAATCCGTGGGATTGTCAGTTCCTGATGTACTGAATCCAAGATATTCTTATGGTGGCGGAAAAATGATCTGTGAACTCATGGCGATCAATTATGGACGAAAATATTTTGATCGTACTTTGATCTTTAGGCCGCATAATGTCTATGGGCCTGATATGGGTTGGGAGCATGTGTTGCCTCAGTTTATATTGCGAATGAAATCTTTATCTGAACATTCAGAAAATCCTGTGCCTTTTAAAATTCAAGGTCAAGGGACTGAAACACGTTCATTTATTTATATTGACGATTTTACGGATGGTTTAATGGATGTCATTAATCTAGGTGAAAATGGTCATATTTATCATATTGGAACACAAGAAGAAGTATCCATTGCAGACCTCGCTCGATATGTGGGCAGTTATTTTAATCGCGAGATTGTGGTTGTGCCGGGTGAATTAGCCAAAGGTGGAACGCCGCGGCGTTGTCCAGACATTACGAAATTAGAAGCACTGGGATTCCAACCAAAATTTTCATTGAGTGAGGGGTTGCCTCATATTGCAGATTGGTACGTTCAGCATGAAGATTTACATCCAGCACATAAAAAGAAAACGGAGGTGATTCAATGACAACCAGCACAATGACAGATATTCAATTGTCTGCCGGGACAGGCGGCAGCGTCGTGATGGATCGATGTCAGGTCTGTGGCGGCAGTGAAATTGAAGGTGTTTTATTTCTAGGATATTTACCTCCAGTTAATCAAATGCGGACCATTGGTCAAATACCGCACGAACAACCAGCCTATCCTGCACTATTACAATATTGCAGTACATGTCAGTTGGTACAACTAGGTTTGACCGTTGACCCAAACATATTATTTCCACCGGAATATCCTTATACCAGTGGAACGACAAAAATATTACGTGAAAATTTTGCTGAGTTGTATCAGGAAGCCAGTGGACTGCTTTCATTATCAACCGAAGATCTGGTGGTTGATATTGGCTCTAATGATGGTACCTTGTTAAGTAATTTTCATTTAGCTGGCATGAGAGTGCATGGTATTGAACCAACGGACATGGGACATTTGGCTAATGAACGTGGGATAAAAAGTACCGTTGCATTCTTTGGTCCTGATAGTGCTGCTAAAGTCCGCAGTGAAGATGGACCTGCAAAAATTATTACCGCTACAAATGTCTTTGCTCATATTGAAAATGTACACGAAATAGTCGAAAGTATCCTGCATTTATTAGATGAGGATGGCGTATTTATTTCAGAATCACATTACTTGATGAGTCTGTTAGAGACATTGCAATATGATACCATTTATCATGAGCACTTAAGGTATTATTCACTTCACAGTATTAAATACCTTCTCGAAATGCATGGCCTGGAAGTCATTCATGCCAAACCGATTCCTACCCATGGCGGATCCATTCGTGTTTATGCCGCTCGGGCTGGCTTACAAGAAAAACAACCCTCTGTTGAAACAATTTTGCAGCAGGAGATCGATGCTGGTGTTGATTCACAACGTTTAGACGAGTTTGGCAAACAGGTTGTAAACTCTAAAATGCAGCTTTATAAACTCATGGCAGACATAAAATCTGAAGGTAAAAGTATTGTGGGCATTGGGGCTCCATCCCGCGCCAGTACACTGGTTAATTATGTTGGTCTGGATGATGGTATCCTGGATGCTGTATTAGAGATTAAAGGCTCATATAAAATAGGCAAATACATGCCGGGCACGGTGATTCCTGTTTTAGAAGAGTCCTACTTGTTTGACGAGCAGCCTGATTATGCTTTATTGTTAAGTTGGCATATCGCTGAAGAACTCATGCCAAAATTGAAAGAAAAAGGGTTTCAGGGTAAATTCATCATACCGTTGCCCAATCCAGTCATTATTGAGTAATCTCTATCAATTTAATATGTTTATCAAATGGGGTTGCGGTGTTATTATATCCATCTGGACTTGACTGATTCCCTGTCATTGTAGTGGAAGACCGACATCGTGAAAGTAGATATTCATCCAGAAATCATTGTGCAAAGTCGATATGGTTGCTTGCAGTGCGCCAAAGGTTGTCGAAGTTTCATGGTTGGTTTGCGTGAGGGAGAAGCGGAGCATATCGAAAAATTACAAGATTGGAAAAGCGTTCTTGGTGTTGATGGTTTATTTATCCGTACATCAATGGCACATAAAACCAAGACGGCTCTTGCGAAACATGAAGATGGTCGATGTGTGTTTCTCGGTCAGGATAATCTGTGTGAAATTCATCGCCATCATGGTTTGCAAGCGAAACCGTTTGCTTGCCAATTATATCCATTTGTATTATCACCTGTTGGCGGAAAAATTCGTGTTGGTTTGAGATTTGATTGTCCAGCAGTGTGTAAAAATGAAGGACGCGTTTTGAGCGATCATTATAAAGGCGTCAATGATCTCGCCAAACATTTAATCCCTTCGGGATACAAGGTTGAAAAAGCACCCTGTCCTGATTTGAAGTCGGGTGTTAAATTATCTTCGCAGCGATTTGAAGCCTTTAATGAGTCGTTAATGAAAATTGTTTCCAGCAATGCTGTACCATTATGGCAACGGTTGCAATGGATGAGAAAATTTTTAGAACATATCGATCAGGTCAAATGGAAAAATGTTGGCGATGAAGACTTTGCCGAATTATTGAATCTGTTAGAAGGTGGTTTATTGGCAGAAATTGTCCAACAGCAGCAAAAACGCCATCAGCCAACAGTTAGAGCCAGAAAAATGATAGGGCAGATTTTCTTTCTTTTAAGTCAGCCGCCACAGCATCAAGCGTTAATGAATAATCAGGGGTATTTTAAACGAATCGCATCACGTTTAGATCAGGCCAAACAAATGAAATTAATGGGGAATTTTAATGGCCCATTACCAAAGGTTCAGCCTGATTGGCCTGTTTGTGATTTACAAGCACTAGAAAAAAGTTTTGGTTCTATTACAAAAGAGATGGATGAATTACTGACTCGTTATATGATTTGTCGAATTGGTGGTGTGAATTATTGTGGGCCCAATTTTTATCAATATTCCGTAGTGAATGGAACGCGAAGTTTGATATTGGGTTTAGTCACTGCTGGGTGGTTAATGCGAGTTCATGCATTAAAGTCAAATAGAGACTCTTTAAATATCGATGACACTGTCTATGCGATCATGACAATTGATGGGAATATGGGGTACAGTAAAGCGTTGGGGATGGGGGCTGCAAAATTGCGTTTGGATTATCTTCGAGGTCACCTGGAAACATTGATTAATTGGTATTGTACGTAAGAGTATCATCTTCATAGTTATCGGGCCAATATTTAGTACGTAAAATACATTGAAAATTTATCCCAATTTCATTATAATGATCATTTCCTAAGGGGCATTATTTTCAGTAAATAATCAGAGAACGCATTGTAATGGAGAGAGAACAAATGCAGATCTTGATAAAAATATCACTTATTTTATTATGCAGTTTATCTATTCAGATTGAAACCAGCCAGGCTGCTGTCGTTGGTCAGGTTGATGATTTCCAAGATGGTACATTACAAAATTGGACCAGTGGTGGTCGAAATCCAAACCCACCTGTTTTAATTAATGATGGTGGACCAAATGGTGTTGGCGATGATTATATGCAAGCGACTGCTACTGGTTCTGGTGCGGGTGGTAAGCTTGTTTTAATTAATACAACGCAATGGTTGGGTGATTATGATGCCGCTGGAATTACTGGTGTTAATTTAGATATCAATAATTTTAGTACCAATACGCTCAATATGCGATTGTTGGATACAAACGGGCCATTTAGTTTGCCTGTCACTGTTTCCGCTCAAAGTGGTTGGGTGAATATCACGATTCCTGTGCCCGCTAATTTTAATCCAACAGGTCAGTTGCGACTCATCCATGGCGTGGCCGACATCCCGGGTTCTGGTGTGGCACCAAATGTGAACGCCATCGTTGGCTTTGATAATATCCAAGCAATACCTGAACCTGCAAGTATGTCCCTTTTGGCTTTAGGGGTATTAGGTATGATTCGTAGAAAGAAAGTGTGTCGTTAAGCGGTGTTTTTTAGCGATTCAATATGCGGATTAATCGGTTCGTCTTTGGTATCAACGATTTTATTTAAGGTTCGGGTTTGTTTGCGATAAAGTGAAGCTCTGTTGCGTTGATCAAGATGATCCCAAGGCAGTGCTTCAGTTTCGGGTCTTTCGCGGTGTGCATACCAGGCAGGATCAATGCCATGAGTTTTGAATGCTTCTTGGTAAATATCAAAATTTAAACACTCACTCCAGCCATCAAATATCGCACCATTTCTATAAGCTGTTTCTAATGGGTAGCTCAAACGGCGGTCTCCGCGTGCATAAATTCCTTCTAGGATGGATGATTCAATTTCATGGAAACGCAATTTGATCGGAAGCTTAGGTTGCTCAAATTTGTAGGCATTAATGATTTGCTTTGCTTTTTTGAAATACTCAATGTCCCTCATGGCGATCCATGAAAAAGTTGTATGAGGTTTAGGCACTAACCATGAAATGGTTGCCGCAGCGTCAGCGGGACGTCCAAAAATTTCGCGGCCTAGCTGAGATACTTGAACGAGTAAGTCAACGATGCCTCTCAGGTCGTTTTCTGTTTCCCCCGGAAAACCTACCATGAAATATAGTTTGCTTCGACGCCAGCCTGCTTCATATGCGTTACGCAATGTTGCCATTAGGTCGGTGTCTGTTACTTTTTTGCCTATGGCTTTGCGTAATGAGTCACGTGCCGCTTCGACTGCAATGGTTAAACCGCCTTTGCGAACACCTTTGACATGTGTTGGTACCGCGGTTAATTGTTTATCAATACGAAGCGAAGGTAGCGATACGCTGACATTACGACCTTCAAATTTATTGTATAATGCTTCAGTTACTTCTTCCAGGTGTGGATAGTCACTCGTTGATAAGCTCAAAAGAGAAACTTCCATGTGACCAGTTGCTAGATAGCTTTGCCATGCAATGTCAACAATTTGTTCTACGCTTCGAACCTTGGTTTTTCCCTTGGTAAATCCTGCATGGCAAAACGCACATCGCATCGGACAACCTCGCATCACTTCAATTGGAATGCGATTGTGAATCACTTCCGTGTAAGGCACAACAGGTGCAATTGGGAAAGGGGCACTCGGTAAATCGTCGATTCGAGCATGTTCAAGATATTCTGGGATACCTTCAACTTTTGGCTTTATCTCTTTGAGTGTGCCATCTTCGTTGTAGCTGTCCTGATAGAATTGAGGGATATATATATATTCATAAGTCTTTGCTAAATGCAGGAGAATGTCCTGCTTCGTTTTATTTTCACTTTTGAGCTGGCGGACATCGTTGACTAGATTGATCAATGATTCTTCACCGTCGCCAAGAATCACGACGTCAACAAAATCTGCAATGGGTTCACAGCAGTCACCCATCGTGCCTCCCACAACAACGAGTGTATGGCTGTCGTTGCGATCGCAACTTCGTAGTGGTAAGCGTGATTGGTCCAGCATATAGAGTAAGTTGGAATAACTCTGCTCGTTTTGCAGGCTGATAGCCAGAATCTCAAATTCATGAATGGGTTGTCGATTTTCCCAGGAGAATAATGGAATGTCTTCTTTTTCCATGATCTCTTTTGCATCGATCCATGGGCAGAAAACACGTTCAGCCCGGATATTCTCAAGGTCATTCAAAGCTTTGTATAGAATGGATAATCCCAGGTGGCTCATGCCGATCGCATAGGTGTCAGGAAATCCAAGTGCAACAGAGGTGTCTGTCGGTTTGATTTCTTTTTTGATCTGGTTGACTTCGCCGCCAATATATTGCGCAGGTGTTTTGACTTGTGGAAGCAACACGTGCGAAATTTTATCAGATAAGGTTTTGATATCTTGATGTTCCATGTGTTGGGATTATATCCGTAGGAGATGCAAAAGTCAAAGCCGCTAAAAGGGGGTTAAGTCGATGATTTTGTCGTTTTTGATGAACTTTTCTTTTGCGGTTTTGATTGAGTAAATCGTTGAATCTGTCGCATGGCTTGTCGCAGACGTTGTTCATTTTCTACAATAGCGATTCGTAGATAGCCTTCACCATTTTCGCCGAAAGCTCTTCCTGGGGCAACATTGACTTCAGCGTTCTCTAAAAGGTCGATAGCGTAGTCGAGTGTGCTCATGCCACGAAGATGATCTTCAAGTACGCGTGTCCAGACAAACATTGATGCGCGAGGTACTTCAGTTTGCCAACCGATTTTATCAAGCCACTCGCATACCACATCGCGGCGGGAAGCATATTTTTTTGCTTGTTCTTGGACGGCTTGATCGCCATGGCGCATCGCAATAATGGCAGCAATTTGAACTGCTTGAAAATTACCATAATCGTAATAGCCTTTAATGGTATTCAGGGCACTAATGATCTCGCGATTGCCTGCGCAAAAACCGACTCGCCACCCAGCCATATTGTAAGGTTTGCTCATCGTAGTGAATTCAACGCCTACATCAATCGCGCCCTTGGCTGATAAAAAGCTGGGAGCTTTATAGCCATCAAAGCAGGTTTCGCCATAGGCCATATCATGAATCACTGCGAAATTATATTTTTTCGCCAAAGCAACGACTTCATCGAAGAAGCCTTCTTCAACTGTCATGGCGGTTGGGTTATGAGGATAGTTCAGCACAACTAATTTGGGTTTTGGATACAAATGTTCACAAACTTCAGCAATGCGATCAAGAAAAGCTTGATCGTTACCAAGCGGGACACTGATCACGTTGGCACCTGCAATCGCAATCGCATACACGTGAATTGGAAAATATGGGTCGGGCACAATCGCTGTGTCACCAGGGCCAAGCATCGCCAGGCAAGCATGGCTAAAGCCTTCTTTGGAGCCGATGCAGGTGATCACTTCTTTGTTAGGGTCTAGCGAAACATTCCAATGTCGTTCATATTTCAGGCTGACCTCTTTGCGTAAATTTGGAATTCCAATCGACATGCTATAGCGATGGTTTCGAGGATCGCACGCCGCTTCACGTAATTTTTCCACAATAGCATCGGGCGTGGGATCCAATGGGTTGCCCATGCCTAGATCGATAATATCAATGCCATCCTGACGTTTCTGATGTTTAAGCGTATTCAGCTTGCCCATCAGGTAGGGTGGCAATCGTTTGATTCTTGCAGAAGGTTCTGTTGCACTATGACTCATTATTTTTCAGCTTTTCTTGTGAAGTTTCTCTTGGTTTCCAATCAGTTACAACGGACAGAATAAATCGAAAATCCATTGAATACCGTATTTTACATCAATTTGAGGGATTTTCCCAGCTTAAAATTATAGGCTTAAGCGTTGGTGATTTTATTCAAACCCAATTTTAAGGCCGCCGCCGCCGTTTCGACCTGCTGCTGGGTGAGATTATTATAGAATGGTAGTGCTATGGTTCGCTGGGAGACCGATTCAGTAATCGGGAAATCGCCCGGTTTGAAGCCAAATTTTTCGACCATGAATGGCTGAAGATGAAGCGGGCTGAAATAGTTGCTACATCCAATGCCATGTTCTCGTAGATGATTGAGTAGTTGGTCGCGGTTTTCCTGAGTGAAATTTTCCTGAAGACGAACCACATAGACAAACCAACTCATTTTGCAATTTTCAGGTTCTTGTGGCAGAATTAATCGATCATCGTCACCAAGGAATTCCTGATACCAGAGCTGAACTTGCTTGCGTTTGGCAACAAATTCTTCGATACGTTTTAGTTGTACTATACCTAATGCGCAGTTAATATCAGAAAGGCGATAGTTGTAGCCCAGCCTGGCATGGGCCAGCCAGCCAGAATTTTGATCGCGGCCTTGATTGCGAAGCGAACCGCAAAGGTGAGCGACTTCTTCATCATCGGTCAGGATAATGCCACCTTCACCGGTGGTGATTTGTTTGTTGGGATAAAATGCAAATGTACTGATATCGCCTAAGGTGCCAACTTTTTTACCATTGACCACTGAGCCTAAAGCTTCACAGGAATCTTCAACGCAATGGATTTGATGTTGACGAGTCAGTTCATAGACTTTATCAATTCCCGATGGGTTACCAAAAACTTCCACTGGAATGACCGCTTTGGTTTTGTCATTTATTTTTTCTGAAATTTTATCAGGGTCAATATTCAAACTAACCGGGTCGATATCTACAAAGACGGGTTTAGCGTCTACCATGAGTATGCAATTTGATGTAGCAATGAAACTAAATGGTGTCGTGATAACTTCGTCGCCTGGACCAATGCCTAAAGCGAGCATCGATAAATGTAAACCGCTGGTTCCTGAATTGACAGCAACGGCAAAGCGTCGACCGACATAATCGGCAAAAGCTGTTTCAAATTCGACTAATTTGGGGCCTAGACTTAAGGTTGTGGTATTTAAAACCCCAAGTACAGCGTCAATTTCTGCCTGCGTAATATCTGGTCCTGATAAGTTGATTTTCATCTAAATTACCTTTAAATACATGGAATCATGGGAAGACGATAAGTACTTCAGTATCGCTTTTGTGGTGTTTGAAGTCAACAAGAATCTTTGTTGGCCATGACGGTAATATCGTTGTTTTAAGAGCTCTTTGTCATGAATAGAAAATAATTTGTTCTTGTTATTTTTTACCAAACGTTCATAATAGAGGCTGCTATTACCATTTCAATTAGTGTTGTTCTCCATAGGCTATAGAATTACGACGATACCCAAAATCTTGAAAAAAAAATTGAAAGGAACTCTGGTATGTCACAGAGCCACAAGGACCTTGATCCGCAAACGCGTCAAGGGCTAAAGCGTTACTGGCGTGATAATCAACGAATTATCTTCATCATGTTGATCATATGGTTTGTGTTTTCATTTGTTCTGTCGATCTTTTTTGTCCGAGAATTGAATGAATTTAAATTGGGTGGGTTCCCCTTAGGATTCTGGATTGCTCAGCAGGGAAGCATTTTTGTCTTCATCATTATGGTACTGGTCTATTGTTTTATGATGGAATATGGGGATAAGAAATTTCATCTTGAAGAACAAAAGAAAAAGGGGGATGACGAATGAGTATTCAAGTATGGACGTATATTCTCGTCGGGTTCACCTTTAGTATTTATATTGGAATCGCTATCTATACGCGTGCGCGAAGTACAAAAGGTTTTTACATTGCGGGTCACGATGTACCTGCCATATTTAATGGCATGGCAACTGGCGCAGATTGGATGAGTGCCGCATCATTTATCTCAATGGCTGGATTGATTTCGTTTATGGGCTATACAGGCTCGATCTATTTACTGGGATGGACAGGGGGCTATGTACTGCTTGCCTTGTTACTTGCTCCCTATTTACGTAAGTATGGTAAATTTACAATTCCAGAATTTGTTGGTGATCGGTATTATTCTAATTTCGCCAGGTTGGTCGCTGTCGTATGTGCACTATTTGTTTCGTTTACTTATGTAGCAGGTCAAATGCGTGGTGTGGGCCTTGTCTTCTCTCGGTTTTTAGCAGTAGACATTAATACTGGCGTTATTATTGGTATGGTGATTGTTTTTCTCTATGCGACCTTAGGTGGCATGAAGAGTATTACGTGGACTCAGGTAGCCCAGTATGTTGTATTAATTATTGCCTATTTAATTCCTGCTGTTGCCATATCCTATAATTTGACAGGGCAACCCATTCCGCAAATCGGGTTTGGATCTAAAATAATTGATGGACCAAATGCGGGAATGTATTTGCTTCAAACCATTGATCAGTTGCATCGTGATTTAGGCTTACCAGAATATACGGCTGCTTTTGTTCCTGGTACAAGAGCTATGGTTGATGTGTTTATGATAACCGTTGCTCTTATGGTGGGGACCGCTGGGTTGCCTCACGTTTTAATCCGATTTTATACGGTTCCATCTGTTAAAGCGGCAAGATTCAGTGCTTTTTGGGCATTGCTCTTTATCGGGATATTATATACTACAGCACCAGCGGTTGCGACATTTGCACGAGTTAATATGATACAAACATTGCATAATGTTGCGTATGAACAAGCGCCTTCTTGGGTTAGTAATTGGGAAACAACGGGATTAATTGCATTTGAAGATAAGAATGGTGATGGGTTGATGCAATACTTTGGGAAATCAAATCCAGCCAATGAATTAATTGTCGATCAAGATATTATGGTACTAGCGAATCCTGAAATTGCTAACTTGCCAGCATGGGTTGTGGCGTTGGTAGCTGCAGGGGGATTAGCTGCGGCGTTATCTACTGCAGCCGGTTTGTTGTTAGTGATATCATCTTCTGTTTCTCATGATTTATTTAAAAGTGTTCTTAAGCCAGATATGACAGATAAGCAAGAATTACTTGCTGCGAGATTGGCTGCGACGGTGGCAGTTTTGGTTGCCGGATATTTTGGGATTAAACCTCCTGGATTTGTAGCAGAGGTGGTAGCTTTTGCATTTGGACTAGCTGCGAGTAGTTTCTTTCCAATACTTGTGTTGGGTATTTTTAGCAAACGTGTTACCAAAGAAGGTGCCATTGCTGGTATGTTGCTGGGAATAGCTTTTACCGCAGGATATATTGTATATTTTACTTGGATACGTCCTGATTTGAATAATCATGAAAATTGGTTATTGGGTGTGAGTCCAAAAGGAATTGGGACGATAGGTATGCTAATTAATTTTGGTGTAGCCTTAATCGTGAGTATGTTTACCAAAGCACCTCCGCAAGAGGTTCAAGAGCAGGTCGAATCCATTCGTTATCCGCGCGGCAGCGAGGTTTGACGGGGTTGTAAAAGCTATGTGTTATAAAAAGCTATCCTAAAAAGATTTATGGAGATAAATGTCAAACTTTTCTTGACGCTGAGTGCTATTTCTGGTACTGATAGCCCTTTGAAATAACCTAAGAGGAGCTAAACAGCGATTGAAATCATTTGGCCGCGTATTAACATATATCAAGCCGCAATTTAAGGCTGTCATATTATCACTTATCTGTGCGATTATTGTCGCAATTTTATATTCCCTCAATATCGGTGTCATTTTACCGTTTATGAAAGTGTTAATCGGCGATGAAGGTTTACATGGTTGGATTTATCGATCTGTAGCCAAAAATCGTAGCGGTTTACAATTTCAGGTGACAAACAAATCTCATTTTACGATTGATCCTGAAACTGGTGAAATTAAAAAGCCTGTGTTGCGAGTCGTAGCAATCGAAAACAAATCTCCAGCAGACAATCTGGGTTTAAAGGTTGAAGATGTTGTCATTTCGGTCGATGGTAAAACAGATCGAGATGAAATTCTTTCTTGGATGGCGCTTAAAGAAAATGAGACGGCAGAGCTGACTCTTGTTGTTAAGCATCCCAACGATCAGATTGAAACCATGAATTTGCTTCTCGATGAAAAACCCATTTATGCGGGTTTAGTCTTTAGTTTATTAAAATACATCCCTGATGAAGAAGGGCCCGATTTCAAGCAAAAATCGATTGTTTTCTTAATCTATTTCATGCTTATTATCACCTTTGTGCGTTGTTTATTGCGTTTTATACAAGAGTATATAGTAAGACGTGTTACACAACGAACGTTAATGGCATTGCGTCAAGATACCTACAACACCGCAATTCGGCTGCCTTTGGGCTTTTATAGTAGTGAAGGTATGGCAGACACATTGAGTCGGTTTGTGCAAGATTCAAACAGAATCAATAATGGGGTTGTCATACTATTAGGTAAGTGTATTCGTGAACCGCTAAAAATGATTTCGATGTTAACATTTGCTTTTATGATTAACCCGAAAATGACGCTTGTTATTGTTCTTGGTGCACCCGTTGCAATTGGAGTCATCGGTCTACTCGGCCGAAAAATGAAAAAAGCAACAAAACGCATGCTAGAAAATTGGGCCAAAGTTTTAGCGCGTTTGCAGGAGACGTTGCAAGGAATACGTGTAGTCAAAGCCTACCATCGTGAAGAATATGAGAGGAAGCGTTTCGACCAATTAGCTGTAAAATTATTAAAGCAGCAATTCCGTCTTGCAAGGGTGGATGCAGCGATGGGGCCGATATTAGAATCTTTAGGAGCTATCGTCGCGACCGTTGTTATGTTGGTTGCGGTACGATGGCTCTCTTCGTCGCAGATGGCGGTTGATGAATTTTTTGCATTGGTAGCATTCTTGGCGACAACTGCTGAGTCTGGTCGTAAACTTGGAAATGTGTTTGGACGGTTGCATGTTGCTGATGCCGCCGCCGCTCGCGTTTTTGAGTTAATGGATCAGGATGGAGAAAGTAGTCCTGATAATGCCATAGAGTTAAATTTACTTCAATCCTCTTTGGAAATGAAAGATGTTTGCTTTACTTATCCAAACAGTCCGAATCCAACCATTAATAATGTCAATTTGACTGTCCAAGCGGGCCAAACCGTTGCGATAGTCGGGCCAAATGGGTCAGGAAAGACAACGCTTTTAAGCTTGATACCAAAATTTTTCGAACTGGATAGCGGGCAAATATTGATGGATGGAAAAGATATCTCCGACGCCAGTTTATCAAGTCTCCGTGAGCAGATCGGTATCGTCACACAGCAAACGGTTGTCTTTAATGATACGATCATGGCTAATATTGCTTATGGCAATCCAGATGCGACTGAGCAGGAGATTATCGAAGCGGCAAAAAAAGCCTACGCTCACGAATTTATCGAGCAAACAGAAGATGGCTATGCCACCATTGTAGGCGAGCAGGGTGCGACATTGTCGGGTGGCCAATTACAGCGGCTGTCTATTGCTCGTGCAATATTACGTGATCCCGCAATTTTGATTTTCGATGAAGCGACCAGCCAGATTGATTCTGAAAGTGAAGCCAAGATTCATCAGGCCATTTCAGAGTTTTCGCATGGCCGAACATCATTTATGATTGCACACCGTTTGAGTACTATAGTGGAGGCAGATAAAATTGTCGTTATGGACCAAGGTGAAATAGTTTCAGAAGGAACACATCAGGAATTGTTAGAGTCCTGTCACTTATACCAACAATTATATCAAACTCAATTTGGTGGTGCATAAACTCAGGAGTGAATCATGTCGCAGCCATCTAAGGACAAACTGATTCGAACCCTGCTAGGCCGGCTTGACAGTGAACGCGTTTTGGGCGGCAAGTGGCTTGAGGTCGGTGGTCATATTGAAGATGCACCACTAGTAGAAATGCCTATTGAAGAGCAAGAGGAGGCCCCCGTGGCAAAGAAAAAAACGTCAGGCTCGAACAAAGATAAAAAATTACAATTGGCAGATGTCGCAGAAACCATCGCGGCATGTACTAAATGCCCTCTGCATAAATCTCGTATCAATCCAGTACCTGGCGATGGAAACCCAAATGCTCAAATCGTATTTGTAGGTGAAGCCCCAGGTCAAAATGAAGATGAGCAGGGAAAACCTTTTGTTGGACGCGCTGGAAAATTATTGACGAAAATTATTGAAGCGATGGGGCTCAAGCGTGAGGATGTCTTTATTTGTAATATTCTCAAGAGCCGTCCACCCGATAATCGAGATCCACGCCCAGAAGAAATTGTGGCTTGTATGGATTATCTTTTTGAGCAAATTGCTATTATTGAACCACAAGTCATTGTTGCGTTAGGTTCTCATGCTGCCAAAACGCTTTTAAATACGACAGAGGCGATCGGTAAGTTGCGTGGGCGATTTCATGAATATCAACCAGGTCCTTTTGCCAAGCCTGTTAAACTCGTGGCGACGTATCACCCGGCCTATTTACTTCGGAATTATACTAAAGAAACACGACAGCGCGTTTGGGATGATATGAAAATGGTCTTAAACGAAGTCGGATTGCCTGTTCCGAGAAGACAGGCTTAATTTACTTTGAGGTTTTAAATGAAAGTCGATGGGTTTCAATTAGGCGATTATATGACCAACTGTTATGTTGTTCGGGAATCAGATGACGCGAAGCCATGCTGGATTATTGATCCAGGTGATCGCCCACAAGAACTTTTAACTTTTCTGGAGCAGAATGCACTTGAGCCACAACAAATCGTTTTAACGCATGGCCATGTGGATCATATTGCGGGAATCCCTTTATTAAAACAGACCTATCCAGATCTTCCTGTTTGGATGGCAAAAAATGATGCTTATATGCTGACGGATAATATGCTAAATCTTTCGTTTATGTCAGGTGAACCATTACAACTGGAAGCCGCGGATCACTTGTTTGACATTGGTGATACTTTAAGGTTTGGTGAGTTGTCGTTTGTTGTTTTGTCAACACCAGGTCATACTGTAGGGGGCGTTAGTTTATATTGTCAGAAATATAGTACTGTTTTTTCCGGGGATGCACTATTTGCTGGCTCCGTTGGACGTAGTGATTTTCCTGGCGGAAGTCATGAAACGCTTATTCAAGGCATCAAAGAGCAATTACTCGTTTTAGATGATGATACGATTGTCTATAGTGGTCACGGACCAGCCACGACAATTGGGCGTGAAAAGCAAACAAACCAATTTTTAATTTAATCTATTTTGAGCGTTGGGTTGGGCGGAACTGATCAGAATGGGTTGACCTAGAAATCTAGGTGATCTATTTAATAGTGTGACATCAAGTACTGTCTTGGCTTTGGCAAATTGTTCGCGGAGATTCGTTTTAAACCCAATAGACCGATGGACGTTTCTTGCATTGTAACCAATCGCTTCTATGCCTTTATTTTGGGCAATATAAATGGCTCTTTGATTATGAAATGGTTGAGAAATTATCGTGAGTTTTGTTTGCTGAAACACTTCCTTGGCACGTACTACAGAATCCAATGTGCTAAAACCTGCATAATCACAAACGATATCTTTCTCTGGTACATTTAGTTCCATTAGAGCCTGTTTCATGTCTGTTGGTTCATCATAATTGACATGGTGGTTGTCGCCGCTGACGAGGATTTTATTGATTTTTCCCTGGTGATAGAGTTCGCTTGCTGCCTGGATGCGGTATCGAAAGTATAAATTCTCTCTACCATCAGCAACATATCTGGAGCATCCCAGCACCAGACCGACATGATTTTCTGGGATCAATTTAACGTTACTATACAACTTGTCCTGTGAATTGGAAGTGATTAGGTGGCGACTATAGAGGATAAATACAAACGAGCATAATCCGACACTGAGTATGAGCAGCATCAAATATTTAATCTTTTTTTTGAATGAGTGGTTCATGTTGAGTTGTCGCTCCTGAGACACCAAAATAATTTATTTTAATCATTGTGTCCAGAGGATTTATCACTATTTGCCTAAGGTTGACGAAGAGAGGGTAATGGCATATAATAATCCTAATGGATAGAGGGGAATGGCTTCCCGCTAATAGAAGGATATTTCATGCCAACACTGCACATACTAAAAGGCCCTGATAAAGGTCATAGTTTTGATATCAATCAATCTTTGGTTTTGATAGGCCGTAATAGTCCGGATCTTCCTTTGTCAGATAATACGATTTCACGAAAGCATGCCGAGTTGCTTAATGAAGAGCAAATCTGGTACATTCGTGATTTGAATAGTGCCAATGGTGTCTATGTCAACGGTGTGAAGGTTGCACAGAAACAAGCAATCAAACAGGGTGACCAGATTCGTTGTGGCTCGACACTCATTGTGTTTGGCGGGCGAACCATGGCGGGTATTTCTGGTGAGCCTGGTACAGGTTTACGCATTGATGAGAATGGCAATATTGTCGAAACCGCCATCATGGCGACAGTTCCCTCGATGGATGATTCCGTTATCATGGCTGCGCCGGATACCTCGGATGCTGTGGGTAATCTTCGGTTACTATATGAACTTTCCACAGCGATTAGCACCATTTTTGATCGACAGCAATTGCTGGATAAAGTGATGGATATGATCTTTGATAATCTGCCGGCTGATCGTGGATTTATTCTCTTTAAAGATGACGAAAGAGAAGATGTAATTCCTGAAGTGGTGCGCTATCGTAGCCAGGATCATTCAGAAGAATTGACCATCAGTCATACCATTATTAACCATGTGATGAAACAAAAGGAAGGCGTTATTTGTTCAAATGCGATGCGTGATCCACGTTTCAAAAAAGGAGATAGTGTGCATGATTACAAAATTCATTCGGCCCTTTGCGTGCCAATTTCTGTTCGGGATGATGTTATTGGTGTGATTCACGTTGATACAACGATGGCGACCAATACTTATGCCGCCGGACAACTTCGGTTGCTAACAGCGATTGGCTTCCAGACCGGTTTAGCGTTAGAGCATGCCCGTTTGTACCAAGCAGGTGTTCAGGCTGAACGTTTGCAGGCAGCTGGCGAAACGGTGGCTTATCTATCGCATGGTATTAAAAACATTTTGCAAAGCTTACAGAGTGCAGCCGATCTCGTTGAAATGGGCCTAACCAAAAGCAAAGTCGATGTTGCGCGTAAGGGTTGGATCATCATGCAGAAAAACATGACGCGCATCCAAAACCTGGTGCTGAATATGTTGGCGTTTAGTAAAGTGCGTGAACCCAATCGCGTGATGACGCAATTAAATCAATTGGTCGCAGAAACACTTGAAATGTTAACCACGCAAGCGGATGCACGTGAAATTGCATTGATGACGGATCTCGATGAACAGATGCCTGCAGTACCGATTGATCCAGATGGTATTCAGCAAGTTGTACTCAATTTGATTCTGAATGCATTGGATGCGGTTAATGAAAAGACGGGTGTTATCACCGTTAAGTCAGTCTATGACGATGAGAAAGATGATATTATTATTACGGTTCATGATAACGGCAAAGGAATTGAAGCCGAGCAAATTCATCGGTTGTGGACACCTTTCGAGTCGAACAAAGGGCATGGGGGGACAGGCATAGGGTTGGCTGTTGTGAAAAAGATTGTCGAAGAACATCATGGCCAGGTAAGTGTTACCAGCCAGCCAGGAGAGGGGACAACCTTTACGGTTCTGCTGCCAACCCGCGGCGAAGAAGTAGCCGATATTGGTGGAACCTCAGGTCCAGGACTCAAAGGTAACGAGAAGCGTTGGCTCTTTCCCAGGCGTAAGTAAAAAACTTCTATCATAACTGTTTGCCTTTTAAAGGGTAGTGTGGGGCTTTTATCGGACCTTTCCTTTTGTTAGAAAAATAGGCCATACCTTGACTTTGATCCATAATTCTTGATATACTAATACTTTGGATATTTCGGGAAGCATTCTGCTTTTTCCTGTGTGGATATTTTATACAAAATCTCTGAGCTGGGTATGGAGACCTCATCTGTTTGCCCGGCTTTATTTTTAGTTACAGTTGAAAAAGACTCATATTTATTTAGAAATTAATATTGGTGTAAGCTTAGGAGAATTCTCGTGTTGATGGTGGATCGAAAACAAAATCGTGTTGGATTAAAATCTTTAGGATATAACTTTTTGTGTTTAGCCATATGTTTGATTTTTACTTCATCAGCTATGGCACACAGTAGCTCGCCCTTCTTGATTGAATTATTGGTGGGGCAGTCGGCTACCTGGACGATCGTGCCAGATGGTCCTGATGAGCGATTAGCGAATACGGAATATGATGCTCCTACATTTACGACTGTTGGGTTTCCACCGGTTATTTCTAGCACAACGGACATTGTCAGTATTACGCCGAATTCCGCCGTTTCTAAACAAG
>JANQJS010000042.1 GCA_028281535.1 Sedimentisphaerales bacterium
AATAATCTAGGTGATTTTGCTTTTAACGTTTTTACCCAAGCCAGAAATTGCTTGTCTCCAACAATCATGGTTGCATCAACTGTAAATGTTGGAGGCGGCACTGGAGGTGCTGGCGGCTTTTTAGGTTTTGGCTTAGGTTTTGGTTTTGGGGGAGGAGGTGGCGGCGGAGGAGGTTTTTTCACCTCAACTTCCTTTTTGACCTCTTTTTTTGCCACAACTTTTGGTTTTTTAGGCTTAGGAACTTTTTTTACAGGATTCCACTTGTCTGATAATTGTTTAGCGACCAGCATCAACGATGAATCTTTTTTAGCGTCCCCTTCACCTGAAACCTTTGCATTCTTGTCGACTTCATTCACGCCTGATTTATCCTCAATCATGGATGATTGCCCCATCAAAGCTGGCAATGCAATTATTCCTATCAGCAGAACCAAAAGCGCCAGGCCGCTAATAATCCCATTTGTCAACCACATCCATCTCAGCAAACTATTATCCTTTTATTTAATAATGAGTTACAAGTATTTTCAGCGTTAAATTAAAGCAGATTGTCTAAACACAGTCTGCCTATTGGATTTGACCATTCAATATTGATTTTGTTCCATAATATCTAAAAAATTATTATCTATTTGCCTGAAACCACTATAGTTTAAGCTTATAAACAGCTTAAGCTTTCACTATACGCGCAAAAATTACAGAGCTTTAGATATTATCGGAACAGAGATTAGTTAACTTGATAAATTTTAGGTATTTACAAGTTACCCCAGACAAACCCCACCTCAATTATACCCCCCAAAAATATAAAAAAATAAGCACTTACCGCCTACTTACAAGCTTCAAGATCACTCTATGTGATCTAAAAAATCATCAAGACTTGGTAAACTATCTTCTTTCCAAGTACTTACAACTTCACCTTCCCTTAAAAACAAAAGAGATGGGGTCGTAACGAGCCATTCTTTCTCATCAGAAATTTTGCCATACTTAGCATCTGACTCGATACTCACATCATAATCACCATAAGGTGGAAGCTCAATAAATGCAAACTGAAAGACATCGTCATTGCCTGCAAACTCATTTGCCATTTCCTGATAGACTGGCAAAGTCTCCTGACACTTAGGGCAGTCATGATGAAATAAAGTAACAACCCAATTACTAACCGCCAAATGGTCTTTTATATCTATATATTTCAAAATGGGCAAAGGGTTCCCAACCCAAGTCTCTGGTTCCAATAAAACATTATCACTTTCACCAACAATTTCACCATCCTGTGAAACAGTAGTTGCCTTAAAGGTCACCATGGCATAAGTCGAAGGAATGCAAACGGCTAAAAATACAAAGCAAGCCAAGTTGAACTTTTTCAAATCAAAGCCGCGTCCTGCCCCCCCCCCTTTTTGCGGCCTAAAGAAAAGCAATAACACCAATACTGGTATATCGATCGCAAGAAGCGTTATCCACGGATTAATGTGTACATTACCAAAACAACCACAAGAACCTGCACCTGTAATTGCATTATAAAAAGTCACAACCGTGAAAATAGCAAAGCCAACCGCAGTGATTTTCCAAGCCAGAACTGAAAACAAGCCACTTAATAGCCAAATAGACCATGCGAATTCAAGCTGAGTTAAGAGAATTAAAAACCAGCGGGATGTCCATATACTATCATTTGCGACCGGTGTTGTTGCTAATTGCCACCCTTTTAAAATAGCAGCTACCAATAGCAATAAGCCCAATAATTTCAATATCCACTTATACACAAGTTATGCCCGCTGAAAAAATACCGTTCTACTGCCCAGTTAATTCTTCAGGCGACCAAAACAATCGACACGCAAGACATCTTTTTCAAAGCCCTTGATTGTCACATCAAAATAATCCTGTACACGGCCTTTAGCCTCTTGAGGTACATTTAAGCGGTATTTAACTTTGTAGCCATTCTTGCTTTTTTCAGAGCTAATGACTTCCAAGCTACCATTATTAGATTTAATATTATCAATCTCAAACTCTTGTCCAAAATTTGAAACGACTTCAAATTCGGCCTCAGATGAAATACCAGGCTTTAGGTCACGGAAATATTTTGAACGAGGCTTAGCAGAAAATGGTTTTATCGCTGTATAGGAAACCTTGATATCTTTTGCCTTAGCATGATCAACACTAACAATAATTGTGCCATGCTGTGATTTGCGAAGCCCCTCAATATTTGTCTTAAGAGTCAATTCATGTTTATTTGCCTTGGCTTCTTTATCAAAATCAACGGTAAGCCCATCAGTATTACAATAAGCTTTAGTGATTTTGAACTCGGTCCCATCTGTGCTCTCAATAACGAGTTTTTGTGGCTCAGATTGTTCTTGAATATTCAGCTTTAGCTTTTCTGGTGTCGCCTTAAGGTATCGAACAATCTCAGCAGTAAGCTTCATCGTTAAACGCTTAGGCTTGTGAGGTGCTTTTGTTTCTATCCAAACATTTTTGGTTACTTTACCTGGACGATTATTTGCACTATAGGTCACGCTTAAAGGAACACTTTGACCAGGCTGCAACACTTTTGTTTTAAGCTCTGGCACGGTACAGCCACAGCTTTTGCCCACCTTCTCGATTTCAAGAACTTCTTTGCCATTATTGGTGAGAATAAATTCACCGTTGTTTTTGCTTTTGGGTTCTACTTTCCCAAAATCTAAGACCATTTTGTCTGAGACCAACAAACCTGCATCATCACGACGCGGAACCTCAGGTGCTTTTTCAGCTGCTTTTTTGGCTTCAGCAGCAGGATTTGTCTTAGCAGGCTTCTTTTCATCTTGTGCAAACACTGCTATCGGGCTGCTCCAAATGACCAAAGCGAAAATGGCAATAACAACAATGGTGTTTTTAGTCGTATTTTTTAGCAACATTCAAATTTTCTCCTGAATATATCTTCTTCTTTCATCGTTAAATTCTTATTCAAACTTTCCAACCGATTCTACAATTTTATCTTATTTCTCCTATTTGATCAACAATGATTTTAGAGAAAGAACTTAAGATAAGCACTTTATTATTACATACTTAGATGCCAACTTGACATATAGGACCCTAAAACCACTGATATCCCTACAGATATAAAATCTTTACGCCACCAGCACCCAGCAAGTTCAATTATCCTCAGCAAACAACCTACACTAACAAAGTTTTGACGTGCTCTTTTACGCAACTACCTAGAGCCTCTAAATCATACCCTCCTTCAAGCAGTGATATCATTTTGCCTTGGGCACATTCTTTAGCCACTGATTTTATTTCACTAGAAGCTCGGATGAATGCCTCTTCCGTTAGATTTAATTGTGCAAGTGGGTCACTTTTATGCGCATCAAATCCAGCGGAGACCAGTATAAATTCTGGTGAAAATTCCATCGCAGCGGGTATAAAATGCTTTTTAAATTGATCAATCCACTGCCCATCAGTGCATCCTGGTTCAAACACCAGATTCATCGTTGCTCCAATCCCTTTGCCAGTTCCTTTTTCTTCTGGCCAGCCCGTACCAGGATACAGCGTCGCTGGATGCTGATGCAGACTACAGTAGAACACTTCGGCTTCTTTTTCAAATATATGCTGGGTACCGTTGCCATGATGCACATCCCAATCGAGTACAAGAATACGTTGCAACTTGTAATTCTGCTGCAAGTACCTGGCAGCAATCGCGATATTATTAAATAAACAAAATCCCATCGAACGATCCGCTTCCGCATGATGACCCGGTGGACGCAGGGCACAAAAACCATTATCCGCTTGCTGATTCATAATCATATCACATCCAGCTAACGTCATAGCAACCGCCTGCCTTGCTACGTCGTAGGATTCTGGACAGATAACAGAATCAGGACAATCGATTGCAGGACGTCCCATTTCACATGCGTTTTTTAATCGTTGAATATAAGCGTCATCATGGCATAGCTGAATCCAATGACCTGGTTCAACTCTTTTTTTAACGGGTATCAATTCTTCGTAAAACGCCTGCTTTTCCATTTCCGTCAGGATGGTAGGAAGCCTTGCTGGCTGCTCAGGATGGGCTCCCGTTTCGTGCAGGGTAAAATATGAGTCGTAGCCAAAAAAAGTCTTCAAAAGAGCCTCTCCAAAATATTCATTTAGATAAACCAAATCCACTCACTAATTTATATCATATTATTCGATAAGCAAAGGCTTGATTTTCCTAACGACATCGCTTATAAGGTTCTATCTCTGGAGAGGTGTCCGAGTGGCTTAAGGAGCACCCTTGGAAAGGGTGTGTACGGTTCCCGTACCGGGGGTTCGAATCCCCCTCTCTCCGGTTCCTATCGATAACCCTCTACAAAAAAGCCATTAATAATAATTAATCTAGGAAATGTTCAATAAATGATGATGCCATAAATCCGACTATGAATCTATTTTCTGGGTATGCGGCGTCTTATAAGAACTAACGAGCCAGAAGCTAAAATTAATGACGTAACAGGTTCAGGGATGGCATTAAAATCTATGATTTCCATCTCAACGCTTGTCCCGCCATACGATCCTGCGTACAGTTCCATTTGAAACTCATATTGATGTGTTGGATCAATAGCAACCACACCAGCGGTACTCAGGTAACTGATTTGGTGCTCGTTATAAATACCATCGGTTTGATCAAATGAAAATAGAATCTGGTTATTAGTTAAGTCTAATAATTGGTAGCTAAAAGATAATTCCGGCCAAGCGGACCATGCAAACTCTGTATAAATATCATACATTAAGCTAGTATGATGTGGTTTAGGCTGAAAATGTAATAGAGACGAAGCCCTTGCTTCATAATACCAGGCGTCATCACCAGCAGTAGCGCCATAAAGCTCCGAAATGTCAGCGGTACTGCTAGCCCATCCAAAAACACTTCCGACTGATCCAGAAGCAAATATGGGATCCGAATCAGAATAATGAAACTCTTCAACTTGGTTATTGATTAATCCGTCGGTTAAACCAGAAACCGACATGCTTGAACTGTGAATATTTATTCCTGAAATTCCCCCATACGTTACAGAAGAGAATAATAACACACAGCAAAAGCCAATTGCTATTAATGATAATCTTAACATTAACCTGAGAACTCCCAGATGATGACCGGTACATTTTCAACCTCAAGAATTAAGAGACTCTTAATTCAACAAATGAATTATAGAATAAATGACGAATATTGTCAATGGAGTCTAAAAACTAAGATTTTGATCAGGATGGGAATGGCTATTTCTTTAGCTTAAGCCAGCGGTGTCGCCAGGTATCTCGAACCTTTTCGGTCATGGAAATCCCTAATCTTTTGGTACTGGTTGAGAATTCCATCGCGAACATCCGTCGATTCAGGTCTTTCTTTTTATTGGACCTAAAAGACCATTTCATCATGTTTGTTGCGATAAGTGTAGCTATACGACGCTTCATTTCATTCTCAAGGTTTTTATTTATCGCTGAAATTCTAAACCGACACAATCCAGAAGCTCAGCAAAGCTGCGATCTTCAAGTGAACTTTGTGGCCACAACTGATGGCGTTCGATAATTTCGTAATCCATCTCAACATAACGCTGCACCTGGCTGACGCCAGCATCAACAGCGGCTCGCCCTTTAAACCCGCTCTTATTGAGCCAGTCGCCCACTTCATTATCATATTCGGCAGGATATATTAAAGCTATCAATGAAATTTGGTCGCCTTGTGCTAGCTGCATATTAACAGGACATGGCGGCAGAGTTGACTCACCAAAGGATTTGATGACATTAAACCCTTCTTCAGAATCTTCCAAGTTTAGGCCATAAAAAAAGAGACCACTTTCCAATTGGAATCGTTCGTTAGAAACACCGTTAATTTCCATACTGCCATCGGGCATTGCACGATAAACTTTATAGACTTTGACATCTGAAAACTTTTCAGACTCTAGAAGCGTTGCCACTTCACGGGCGGTATATCCCAGACTGGCGCTTTCGCCAAAATCGACGGCGTAAAGACCAACATACTTTTCTGGTTTATCTGTTTTGGGTAAATTCATTTTTTATTCCTTATGCACTTATTTGCATTATTCGAATTTCAATAAATGGTATTTCTTTTTGCCTCGACGAAGCACCATAATGGTTTCAGAGGCTAAGTGCTCAGAGGTTAGCGTAGCATCTAACTCACTCACTCGTGAATTATTGACATAAACGCCTCCTTCTTTCACGGCTCGTTTTGCTTCGCCTTTAGAGCTGCATAATTTTGATTCGGCCAGAGCATCAATAATCAAGATGCCTTCATTTAATCGAGATTGCTCTATTTTCGTACTTGGAACATCAGCGAAAATACCGCTTAAATCAGCATCGCTTAACCCGGAAATTTCTTCACCGAATAAGACGCGACTGGCTTGCAGTGCTTTTTGCAATCCGTCTTCACCATGAATGAGCTTGGTGACTTCTTCGGCAAGGACTTTTTGAGCTTCTCTTTTTTCAGGCTCTGTGGCAACCTGCTTTTCAAGTTCATGTATTTGCTCGATGGGCAGGAAGGTGAAATATTTCAGCAGTTTAACCACATCACTATCTTCTGAATTTATCCAGTACTGATAGAATTGATAGCTGCTGGTTTTTTCTGGATCGAGCCAGACATTACCCCCCTCGGTTTTTCCAAATTTAGAGCCATCTGATTTCGTGATCAATGGTGAGGTTAATCCATATGCCGCGGCGCCCTCCACTTTGCGAATGAGCATCGTACCCGCGGTGATATTTCCCCACTGATCATCACCACCAACTTGCAATGTGCAATTATGTTCCCGGAATAGATGCAAGAAGTCATAGGCTTGCAAAAGCTGGTAACTGAACTCGGTAAAACTTAAACCTGCTTCGCTATCGAGACGCTTACGAACCGATTCTTTGCCTAACATTTCACCCATACGAAAATTCTTACCGACATCACGCAGAAAATCGACAAAACGAAATGGGTGAATCCAGTCAGCATTATTGACAACGAGTGCTCCTGTCTCTTTGGATTCAAAATCGAGATGTTTTTCGAGCTGACTTCTAATCCCTGCCAAGTTCTTAGCAATAGTTTCTTCATCAAGTAGATTTCGCTCTTCACTTTTACCGCTGGGATCGCCAATCATGGCAGTTGCTCCACCGACAACAGCAATGGGCCGATGGCCATGACGCTGAAATTGAGCCAACAACATGATCTGCAATAGACTACCTATATGCAGACTATCTGAGGTGGGATCAAACCCGGCGTAGACTGTCACCGGCTGGGTGATTTTCTTGGCCAGATCCTGATCTGACAGCTGGCTGACAAAGCCACGCTCTGTTAATGTTTCGATTATATGAGCCATAATGCCTCTTAAATTCTTAAATTATCACAAACGGACTATTATAAACATTTTACGGCAATAATCAACCATCAAGATTGTGATTTCATTGCAGCACTTTGTGGGGCGAATTTTAGAATAAAAGACAAATTCTGAGACGGTGGGATTTAAATTGATGCCGGAGCGATCTAAAAAATAACTCTATACGAGATGGCGGCGAAATTATAACCTAAATGGTAAACGAATTACACAGGTAAGCAATGTCTATTAACAAAGAATCACAGCATGGGACTCAACGAAATATCTCAAACAGATACTTACCCAGGAGGCATACTCAGACAAAACTTGTCCGCATTAGTATTTAAATACCCCCATTTTCATCCCGCTGGTCATTTAAGATTTGCTTCAGAAACTTTTTCAAAACGTTCATTTAGCTTGTTAATAGGACGGTAGCAAACATCATCGGTCAGTGGGTAATCCATTCCAAAGAATTGATTGAATACCAATCGAAAGGTATTGACAGTGCTCATCGTTGGATAATAATCTGAATAATTTTGACCTGGCAAATATACGGTATGAAAAATAGCATAAGTCCGATCGATGTTATCTTTTACTTGCCCTTCATGTTTTAGTCTCATGCGAAAACCGTGATCAGCCTGGATAATAATGATCGGATCGTTCTTCGAATTCGAAAGTATACGATCCACCATTTCAAGTATTTTCTTATTTACAAACTGCACCTGTCCCTTCATGATTTCTATAGGATGATGTTTTTCCTGGTCAAGATTTTTACTATTCAAAGAAAACTTGCGATCCATCTGTAAAGGCTCGCCATCCGGGCCAAAAATAAATGGTGAATGAGGACAGAGTACATGAGCAAAAACAAATTTCGGGTTTTCGGTATTTGTTTCATTACCTAACTCATTAAACGTATACAATACCCTTTGGCGGTGCAAACGATTTTGAACCGTTTGGATTTTTTTCATACAGACGAGCATCGATGTATTTATCAATTCATTCTCAAATTCATTTAAATTAAACCCACTGTAACGGTATTGATCCACATCTTGCCATTCAGTTGGTTCGTACCCACTTTCATAAGCAACAATTTTGTATCCATACTCTTTCAAAAATCTAATCACTCGATTATCACGAAGAAGTTTTTTATAATATCCAAAAAAACTACCTCGAACAGAATTTTGAGTAAATAACTTGTCCAAAGAATTAACAGAGGCCCCCTCCTGGGCAATAAATTCATGCATGCGATTGACATAATCAACATCCAGATTGAGTGTTGAGCATAACGACAAATAGGTTTTATTGAAATTTGAACGCCCCTTCTTGACAACATAGAAACGACGATCCTCCAACTCCTGAAGAACTTCTTTATTATCAAAATCGATCATTTGCTCTAATACATCATCACGCGAATAAGCATCTAATACGATATAATAGATATCTGGTAGCGGGTCTGAAACGACTGGTTTCTTAGCCTCCTCTTGAGGTTTTTGCATAAATGCATCAATCCCACTTAAAGATTGGCTCTGTAAGTTAAAAGAGAAAATATTAAACAACACGAGAGCAATCATTACCCCACCAAACATATTCACAATTTTTGTCAATGGAATTAAACTGCGTTTAGTTTTTAAAAGCCAGGCCCCTACCAGGCTCACCATCAATACCCAAAGTGGCAACAAATAGGTATTTACACCAATTTTAAAACCAAATAATTGATACCCCCGTAGAGAATGATTCATGCAATAATTTTGCGCAATGCCATAAGTAAAAAATAACAATATTACCAGAGAAACAAGCAAGTTTGCTTTTTCTTTATGTTTAAAAAGAGGGTAAAATCCCACCCATAAAAGAGCTGCGAAAGCAAAGATGACCAACTGAGACCGAACAGTCTGGGAGAAAACCACTTGCCCACTATTGTTTGCATATAAAAACAAAACGGGGAATAAAGCGAAACATATAACATGTATAAAACTTGAAGCGCCCTCAAATTTTTTAAGCATACGCTTGACTCCTTAAGGATCAATCAGATTCAGAATAAATACCTCATCCAATCAAACCAAAGACATCATGACCTTGAATGAATTGTCTCCAAATCAGTTTTGTTACGCATCAAATAGAGTATACGCTTGGAATCTCCAACCGATTGTTTTGATTCAATTTCAAAATATGGTTGAAATGCTTTTTCAAAGGCCGCTTCGTGATACTCTGGAAAAATATCTTCCCGTGTAGCTAACAACCTTTCAACTTGAGAATCCTCTTTAGGAACAAATTCAATGATTAAATAACCACATAATTTTTGAAAAAATGAAGCGACTCGGTCTAAAGGCACATTATTTGATATGGCCAAATGATGAATTAAGGCTAATGCCATTGCCATGCCAGCAGGACCACGTTGCTCAAAAGAATTTCGTTCGGCATGATCCCACCCAATGGCACTGCTTGGGTTGGTTAAATCTAAGATTAATGGTAAAATTAAGTTGTCATCCTTATGCTTTTGTCGAATTAAAAAATGTTTTTCAACCGCTGCCGGATCAACATCAAACGATAAAGTTTTTATACCTTTATCAGAGGCAATTTTACTGAACACACCTTGATTGGCTCCTAAATCCCAAATCAGTTGCGGATTGACTTTATCGATAAACTCTGCGACCAATCTTTTTTTATCATTCATCCCAGAATCACTATAATTCGTCTCTTCGTAGTAATCACCCCATTCTGTTCCTATTGGTTTCCAGGTCAACTTTTTTATCATACTTTCCAGACTGTCAATTAAAGCACGAATGCCAAACTTGCTCATTTTTCGCACTTTGACATCCATGGTTTTACTTGCATATTTCTGTTGAGATTTAGCATGCAAATGAATATGTGACAACAAAGAAACATTTAATCGCGTGCGCCAAGGAAGTAATTTACTAGCCAAATCGAGCGGAATACCATCAAGGTGAACTGACAAGAGTTTATTAAGATTCACGTCAACATAACTCATCAACGCCAATGGTGCTAAAAAATGCTGGCAAAACTGGCGATAGGCTTGCCAAACCTGCCCTTCAACGTAGGTCTCAAACGAGAGCGTATCAATAAAAATTGGCTTCACACCTACAAACTGAATATTGTATCCACTTGCGTCCTTAAGCGTCATGCCAAACTCAAATGCTTTCTTTTGAATGGCCAGCGTTAAAAGTGCAGATTTTTTTAACTGACTAAACGACCACTCATATGGATAGGAAATAAAATCGATATGCTGAGGCTTAAGAATCTTATAAGCACTTTGAAGATTTATTATTTGTTGATCATCGACCTCTACATGATCAACCATCATATTCTTATCAATTAATTCTTGATAAAGCCCTGACGTCATTAAACGATCATAATGTTCTTTATAAACCTTATTGACTTGACGATAGACGACACTATCTTGCTTAAATATGAACCCGCTTGGATCACGGAATGAAGCAGAGTCTATTTGACTATTCGCCATCGGTATTTTCTTCTTCCGCTTTATTTTTGCCAAATAGTTTTAGAAAAAAATTGATGATATTTCGCCAAAACATTTTTATCGCAAAGGCAATGGCACAAAATCCAGCGATCAACATTTGAAATACCATACTGCCTGTCCCAGGATCGAGATAGGCTTGTGCTGTATTAGAGTATGTCATCAAAAACACAGCGGCTAAAACTAAGATGTCTTTACGTAATTTCATTTTTCGTTTCTCCAACTCATCGCCGAATCATCATTGACCCAATGTAAGTGGCTATTTCAATATTTTGTATTTTCATGCCGCCTGAGCCCATAAGGTATTTAATTATTCGCAGGTACTGCACCAAATCTTATAACTAAGCTATCGAAAGATATATCCCTTGGTTAGCAACATTAGCACATGAATAGATTTATGTGGTTAATATATTAGAATAACGTTTATTATCCGCTTTTTCAACCTTAAATATCTGGAGCATCCGGCACCATTTATCATATAAAAAAGACCCCTGCGAAACAGAGGTCTAATCCACGGTAAGAAGTCGTGTTACCCAACTGGCCTTTTCTGTGTATCTATTTTATGTTAAGAAACCGCTGAGAGGGATTTCTGTTTTTCACAAATCACCTGACCGATCCACTCGAAACAAACCTGCCATTCTTTTTTGAGTTGCATGCTCCAGATCTCCCCGCCAAATTCTTCAAAAGTATCTAGCAATGCCTGGCCGACTTTTGGGTAGTCTTCCTGACGGACATTGTCTCGAACATGCTGGTCGCGAAGTTTTTTCAAGTAGGGTACTAAGACGTCTTCTTGACGAAGATGCTCAACCACAAATTCGAAAGAATTGATTAAGCTGGATGAATCGTCATTTTTAAACAGTCCCCGAATTTCCGGGTAGGTGGTATACAGACGATCATAAAATGCCTTGACCATAGATTTTTTATGAGGTGAAAATAATCGAAAGCTGTTTTCCAACAAATCGACGTTCAGCGACATAGCTCTTACTCTCCTTTTTGACCTAACTTAGAAGGTCCAATAAGTAACATAATCGTCCATTAGCTCATGAATCATGATATGACTTACACCTTTGTACGCCCATTCTAGAACGATTGTTCTTAGTATTTTCTATCGTCAATTTGAAATGGTGTAATTAACCTGAAATCGACCTTTGGAGGATAAATGGGCCCAAAAAAGAGCTACTTGAGATTTTAATTCAATCTGGTTATAATATTGGGTTTGGTAAGATTATTATAAGGACCTAATCATGAGCATGCCCATCGTCGCAATCGTCGGACGGCCAAACGTAGGCAAAAGTTCCCTGCTAAATGCCATGGCAAAAAAACGCATTAGCATTGTTGACCCTACGGCAGGCGTTACGCGCGATCGCATTTCAGCCATCATTGATCATGAGGATCAATATTTCGAGTTGGTCGATACCGGCGGGTTAGGTATTGAAGATCATGACAATCTGACCGAACATGTCGAAAACCAAATCAACCTGGCCATCGAAAAAGCCAGTCTGGTCATCTTCCTGGTGGATGTCCGGGAAGGTGCCTTGCCATTGGATCAGAAGGTCGCCGAGCTTCTTCGAGATCGACCGATCAAAGTGTTGCTAGTGGCCAACAAAGCTGATGAAGGGCATATGGACCCCCTCGCAGGTGAGTTTCACAAATTAGGATTTGGCCAGCCACTCTGCATTTCTGCCAAACATGCCAGAAATCGAACGGTTCTTTTGAAGGAAATTTTTAGTCATCTCGAACAAACGGATACGGCCCAACCCAAAAATGAAGTCATGAAAATGGCTATCGTTGGTAAGCAAAACGTTGGCAAAAGCACCTTCATTAATCAATTGGCAGGTGAAGATCGTGTGATTGTCAGCGAAGTGGCCGGCACAACTCGGGATTCCATTGATGTGAGGTTCGAGAAAGATGACAATGCCTTTATTGCCATCGATACAGCTGGTGTAAAAAAGAAGAAAAAGATGTATGGTAACGACATTGATTTTTACAGTTACACGCGTGCGATTCGATCTATTCGCAGAGCGGATGTTGTTCTTTTTTTCCTGGATGCCTCCAGCAGCATTTCTCAGGTCGACAAGAAATTGGCCAATTACATTGTTGAGCAATTCAAACCCTGTATTATTGTGATTAATAAATGGGATATTGCGATGGAAAATGAAGCTTCGACAGATGACTATCAGGAATATATTGACAAAATGCTGCCTGGCCTAAGCTTTGCCCCGATTTGTTTTATTACAGCGATTGAAGGAAAAAATATCCAATCACTGGTAGATTTAGCACAACAGCTCTTTAAGCAGATTAACACGACAGTAACAACGTCACAACTGAATAAAGCGATTAATGCAATTACCGCTGAGCGTGCCCCATCCGTTCGGCATAAGGTTGGCTTGCCACGCATCTATTACAGTACACAGGTGTCTAATCAACCACCGACGTTAATGTTGTTTGTCAATAATCCCAATAAACTAGATGAAAATTACCAAAGATTTCTTATTAATCGACTACGTGACGTACTACCATTTTCAGAAGTACCAATACGATTGCTTATGCGGCATCATCAAGAGAAACTCCCTAACACTGCGAGTTAACTCCGACTGTTTATCATGAAAACCCAACGGTTCACATTTTGTTTCATTAGTTATTTATTAACGGTTCCCCTTCTTTCCTATCTATTTTTGGCAGGCTGCCAGAGTAACAAACTGGACAAATCATTGGCCAAAGACAATCCATTTAGCCATGAACAAAAAAGTGAATCGATCGAAATTCTTGCTTGCCAGGGCAACACATACCGTTATCCAAGCGAAATCAATTTAAGTAAAATACTTTCCTCAGCCTCGTTTACACTTAAAACTAAAGAAGAAAGCCCAAAAGCCTTCACATGGCTAAATCAATCAACCTGGTCGGAAAATGGCTTGGATATCTACTTTGTCGGCAGCGAACATTGGGAATCATTGAAAATTCTTCTTGAAGAATCGAATGTTAGCCAAACCAGCCAAACAAAATATTTTATTAGAAATACCGATGAGGTGGCTGAATTTGAAATGACCTCTGTCGATAACGAAAGTACATTTTTTATCAAAAAAGATAATGGCCAATTACGCGGGTACACCATTGCTCAAGGCGACTGCCTGTTCCGTGTCAATGGCACCCCTTTAAATAACACGCTTCAAACGTCACAGGATTTATTATTAAATATTGTGCCACTATTTAAAAGCAATATCAAGCAAACAGGCTACCAACTTCAAAAAGATCGCAAAATCAGTATCGTGGATAAAACACAAATGGTTGTTTTTGAGGACATGCTTACCAGTGGCCAGATTCCAGCTAATACCTTTATCATTATATTGAAATCAAATAAAAATGAAGGTATTGGAAATATAGGGCGATATTTCTTAAGTGACCAGAACCAATCAGATGTTTACAATTTAATGCTGATTTTACAACCGCAACGTGTCAAAATGAACCGCAACGTATCTGAGAATAACATATAAATTATATAGGGTCAACTTTGGAACCAGATAACAACAATCCTTATCCATTAAACATGAATGTCCAGCATGAATACTATCGCCACCTGATTAGTTGTTCTAGTTTCGCAATCATTGGTACAGACTGCCAGGGAATCATTGTCAGCTGGAACGCCACCGCAGAGAAAATGTTTAATGCAACTCGAACCGAAATGTTAGGTTGCCATCTGGACAAAATCATTCCGGAAAACCGACATAAGCTCACACATAAGTTCATTGAGAAGACCGTAGCCACACGCGAAATCAATGAATTTGAAATTGAGCATCGTGACAATCGTGACCTTAAAAACACGCTGGCAATTACGATTACGCCGGTAACCAACGCGAGCAATGAAATTCTTGGCCTAGCAGCATGGGTACGAAATATTACAAATCGTAAAGTATTAGAAAAACAGCTGGCTCAAAAAGAAAAAATGGCATCACTAGGTAATCTTTCAGCTGGAGTAGCCCATCATTTCAATAATATCATTGGTGGCATGGGCACCGTTGTCGATTTTGCACTGCAATCAGATAATCCTGATCACATCAAACAAGCCCTTAAAATGACTGCAGAATCTACGACGCGCATGAGTAAAATTACGCAATCACTCTTAACCTTTGCGGAAAAAGATTTCAGACAGTTTGATCTATCCGACCTGACAGAAGTAATTCTATCATTTGTCCAATTGGCTGAAAAATCTCTGAATGAAAAAAATATCAACCTGCAAATGCACATGCAATCTGTCCCAACCTACGAAGTACCTGGTTCCCGAATTCAACAGCTCCTAGGCAATCTTCTGGATAATGCAGAGGCAGCCATGCCTAATGGCGGAACCATTGAGATTCGACTGGAAAAACAAGGTGATGATCTCGTGATTACATTCAAAGATAGCGGCGTAGGAATTGAAGCGGAACATCTGACCAAAATCTTCGACCCATTTTTCTCAACAAAGGACGTTATCAGTGGAGGAAACACCCACTGTACTGGCTTAGGGCTATCTGTCGTTCATGGCATCATCCGAGAACTCAACGGAACCATCGAGGTTGCCAGCGAACCCAATCATGGCACCACATTTCGCATGTATTTACCGATCAACAAAGAAAATTAAACGACATTTTTCTCTAAAATTTGATCTCACCTCGAACTTTCGCTCCAATTAATACGTATAGATATTATATGGAGTGCAGGCTTTCCACAACAAGTATAACTCTCTATATATAAAAAAGATACAGTCACTACCTTAACAGCCAGATTTTAAGCAAGTCATGATTGAAATGTTAAAATGGCCATGGCAAATGGATAAACGTGCTACATTATTTTAATTTTGAGCATTTTTAAGCGAGGTAAGAACATGATCAGCGAAACTAAAATTCGAACACTTCAACAAGAAGTTCAGAAAAAAAATCCCTTTGAATTGCCCGAGGAAGAAGCCTACCTAAATCTACTAAGAACACAAGAAACGCTGTATGACCATTTCTCGAAAATGTTCAAAAGGTACGGCATAACGCAACCCCAATACAATGTTTTACGAATCCTTCGAGGCATCGGTGGCGATGGTGTTCGCACCCTGGATCTGGTTAAACCCATGGTCAATCGGGTACCAGACATCACTCGACTCGTTGATCGATTGGAGCGAGCAGGTTTGATATCTCGCAACCAAACCAAAGAGGACCGACGCGTGGTTTTGGTCAGCATCACGCAAAAAGGATTAGAGCTTTTGGAAAAACTTGATGAACCGGTTCAATTTGAACTCAAAAAACAACTCAGCCATCTTGAACCAGGAGAATTGGAAACATTAAATCAACTTCTCTTAAAGGCTAGAAATTCTGAAGCATACGTAGCATCTTCAAATATAAAAGATGTGACAGAGCCCACAGCAAGCTCCGGGAAGGTTCTAAATTAATTGGTCAAAGAAAGAAGTAATAAGGATTGCTTAATACTCTCTTTGATTTCTTCTCGCAACTCATCAATCAGATTTGGTGAGATATTTAAAATATCGCGGATGACTGGATCATAGTTGCAAATTTCATTTCCGCTTTCACCCAGTCTCAGCTTATGGGCAATATAATCAGCCATATGAACCAGCATGACCAGCTCTTTGTCTTCTTCGTCAGGACAACCCAATGGATCATGATGCCAACGAATTACATTCGTAATTTCTCTACCCAAATTCCATTTTTCAGACAACCAGCCCCCCGCTTCATCATGGCCCATCCCCATAACACGTTTTTCCTGAATCAGTAAACTTTGATTCATAGAGTTTGATTTGTGAATGGCTAAATGAAATTCAACATTCGCATATCGCTCAAAGAGGATTTTTCCCATATCATGAACAATACCTGCCAGGTGAACGACATCTTTGGGGAAGCGTTTTTTTGATAAATCCGACATATGATTATGCATCAGCGATGCAAGTAATCCAACACTAACGCTGTGATGCCAGAACTGTTTGCGATCAAATGCAGGTTTAGTACTTGGGTTAAACGCCTTAAAGACACTCGTACTTAATGCAATATTTGCAACGGCAACAAAACCTAACCTGGAAATTGCCAATGGCAAACTGGTTATTTCTCGACTGTTAGCTGGAGCATATAAACTGGAATTTACCATCTTGAGTACTTTGACAGAAATGGCCGGGTCATCTGCAATGAGTTTGGCAGCATCGGTCGCACTGCTCTTTGAATCATTTAACATTGAAATCAATTTCACGGCAACTTCAGGTAACGTGGGCAAATCATTTGCTCGCTCGAAAACTTCGAGTAACTCATCAGCTGTTCTGATGGGTTGCGTCATTGTCATTTCTTCCGCACTCGTGTGCATTGGAACATCCTTTTTGTGTATATGTATTATATGTTCCCAGTTTTCACGCCGCCACAAAGCACTTCATGCTTGTAGCCCTACTGAGTTCCTATCGGATGCCCATAATCTCAACTCCAACTATAATTTATGATATAAAACCTGTAAAAACGTCACCATTTTGTAGCATGACAGATTAACTTCACTTATCAGCACTTCTTGGGTTAAAATAGTCCGGTTATGCTGAATAGGCAACCAATTACCACTAAAAAGCAACTTAACTGGAAAACGTGTATTTTCTGATCGCATCCCATTTAGATCCGATAACAATACATGTGCTCGCCACGATAAATTCTGGTATGAAGGAAAAAGTCATACCGATTTTACATAGGTATGACTTGCAAATTTGAATGCAAAATTACAATTAATAGGATGCAGCAATCATGGTATCTGACATGACCTTATAAATGGCAGCCCAAGCGTCCCTACAATCATCTGTAAAGATTTCTGGCCCTAATCCTTGCTCCAAAGTCCAAAGTAATGCTCTACCGACAGTATCGTAATGCTCTGGCAACACTTTGTAATCGACATGTTTTTTCCCCAGACTCTCTAAGGCTGGAACCAGCTTTTCTAAATCCCCCAATCCTCGAACGGCAAGGGTAATCATATCCATTAATTTTTTACCTTGCTCTTCCATATTGCTCGTGAAGAGAGGTTTTAGATCAGGATCCATTTCAAATAGTTTTCCATAAAAAAGCTCAGCAGCCTGAGGTGCAATGGGAACAACTTTTTCCCAAGAATCCTGTACGAGTTTTACTTGTGATTCTGTGACCATACTTAAAAATCAAACCTTTCTACATCAATTTAAATAGATAGTAGGTATTCTATCTATGATTTGTTTATATTCTAAATTTACTCTTGCTTGCTCGATTTTATAAAAATTAACTTATTCTACAGTTTTAACCATATATAAAACAGCTGCTTTGACCTCATCATCAGTAAGGTCCATATGGCCACCTTTCGCAGGCATTTCAGTTCCTCCCGGACCTTCGTAACCTTCAATGGCACGCTTTACCAGAACATCAATTCCTTGCGGTAGACGCTTTTGCCAATGTTTTGCTTTACCAACAATGGGAGCATCTTCACGCCCTGTCTCATGGCAAAGTGAACATTTTTCAACCACAACGGTACGGCCTACCTTCAAGATAGAATCTTGATAATGGGGAAACTGTTCAACAGGCTCCACACTGGCCGCCGGTTGAGCAGTTTCAGGCCCACTATCTTTCCCGCCACATCCGGCCATATGTAAAGCTAGAGTCATGATTCCAAAAACAGAGTAATAACGTATGCTTGCCTTATATGATATTTTCATCATATTTATTTCACTATCGTTTTTATAAGTTATGCTATGATCCTAATGGTATTCGAACGACAACGCCCCCCATCGTATCACCTAATTTAAAATCAGTCCGTGGTGTGTCTTTATGCTCATTGTGACAAGTGACACAAGCAGGAGATACTGCCACATCGGCATATATGGCTGTGAAATATTTTTTACCAGCAATGGTTTCTTCCCCATAGAAAGGTTCTTTCCCACCATTGGCGACAATAAAATCAAATCCCTTCTTTTCAACATCCGTTTTAGGCATATTTTGTTTATTGACAGGCCATGGTGATTTTAATTGATAACTAAAGGTCTCTGTTTTTTCTGACACACGCTCAGAAGCCATTCGGAACATTTGAGCAGGAAGTGGCAAACTTCCTTTGTCATCTTCATCTTTCCATTGCTCTGAGGCTTTAACTAGCCCTGCATCTTTACTACGCTTAACGACATTACGTGTATAAATGGTTCGATCCGCTTCCATTACTGCAAACAATGCATCTGCCATAATTTTTGGATCAATACCCGCTTTCGGTGCTGGGCCCGACGAAGCTTGCTTACCGCATCCTCCCATACCTGTAAATAATAATGCTGCGCACAAACTTGTTAATAGGGTTTTTCTGATAGTCATTAGTTCGTTGTCCTTTCTGAATTTTGTTATAAAAACCTCATATTCATTTCAATTCGACTCTCTCGCTTCCACCCGGTCTTTGACCCACTGCATCGACTCAAGATGCACACTGGGAGGACGATCATAATTATTCTCTACTAACGTACTATCTACTAAAGCATCTAAGGTAAATTCAAGACCATGGCATTTCATACAAACGGGTCTGGCCATTTTTTCATTGGGTCTTAAATAATCATTCTGATTGTGCATGACTCGGACTTCTGGATTTCTCTTACTGCCCACATTAACTCGCGGCAAGTGACAACTTGCACAAGACACTCCTTGTCCGGCAGGAATGTCTCCAGCGATTTCTTTTTCCCAAAGTTTGTAGTGAGTGGTTTGGGTGAAATTATTTGAATGGGCATCATCATGGCAACTCATACAAGCATCGGTCGCAGCATATTGCACATCATATCGATGTGCCGTATGACATGAATTACAAGATAACTCTTTATGCATCGATTCGGCTTTCATGGGAAGACGAGCCATTTGAGGGGTCATGGGTGAAAGGTTTTGAGCCAAACGCATGCCGTGTCTTCCACCCAGAAAACCCTCGACTTCCGCATTATGACAGCTGCGGCAGCTGTTATAGTCTGGAGAATTAGTCCATTGCTTTACACTGCTAGCCTCCATCGGCTGCATATGACAATCATTACAACTAACACCCTTTTGTTGATGCACAGAGAGCATCCAATTTTCATGTTCTTGTCCTTTGAGCTGATTTTCTACGGCAACATTCTGCTGTGATTGCGATTGCATCTCACCGTAAGATCTCAGCAATGTTTTTAGTGGTAGCTCCGCCTTAACAGCATGTTTAGGCTGATCCAGATTCTTAGCAAGAAAATCTTCATAGAGTGCACGATTATCGTGAAAATTATGGCAATCCAAACACGTATCAAATCCAAGCCCTTCGTGAGTCGGACGTTCTTTACCAATATCTTCATGACAATAAAAACAATAATCTGTTGGCACCGTAACACCCATCGCATGTGTTTGTTTAGGCACATGCTCTTTATGGCACGTTAAGCATTGATGGGCATCCATATGTTCAAGTAAATGAGCATTACCTGGATTGGTAAACTTTTTAGCGGGATGGCTATCGTTAACCAAATCCAATTCTGCTTTATGGCATTCCAGGCAAGCGTCTTGCTTGACGCCCATAAAGGGTGTATGGCAAGCATCGCATTTCAGTTCAATCTGGTAGTGACCTACCGTTGTCTGCCCAGGTAAAAACATTGTCTTGTCGGCTCCTTGCCATGCATTCATTGCTAATAAATAAGTCGCGACCAAGCTCAAAAGCAACCAGATCAACCAGAGCTTCCAGCCTTGCATCTTTTTAATAAATTCCATACACCCTTAGACTCTACTTCTTTTCCTTATTACCAATAATAAACCGAGAAAATATGGAAGCCAATCAGTACTGGTAGTGGCCAAAAACAGGCTATATGTAAACCAGTCGCCATGGATCGATATTTTCTTGCCACCTCTCCTACACGCGATGACGTTTTATTTTCTAAACCTGATGCGATTCCTGCAAAAGCGCCTAGTAAATTAAGCAATGCAAAAGCGATCATCAGAATAAAATTTAAATTTGCACCAAAGTTAAATCCGGTATGCACAAACAGAGCGATTAAAGTAGTCATGCCAATAAATCCATGTAAAAATCTCCAGCTGGCAAACTCGCCAAAACTAAACCATTTTACACGTTTACGTAGCGACATGATCATGGCAACAGCTGAAAGCCCCAACAAAGAAAATCCTGATACCTGCTTTAGAAAACTACTTCGCCATAATGCATCAATGGTATACCACATTTTTTGAACGGATAATGAAAATTTCATTTCAGGTGTAAACACCGTAGCAACTAACGCTAGTAAAGAAATTAAACTTACGCCTACCAATAGACTTGCTGCAATGGGTGGCTTCACCGTCATTGTCACTCCGGTCATCTGTACCAACAGCGGCTTACAGGATCCACAAATCGTTGCAGCACCTGTTCGATCCATCAGCTTTTCTACCGTTTTGCATCCTTGCTCCATTGCTTCACAGAGCGTCCCTTTAGAGATATTCATGCAATTGCAAACTGCCGCTTCATTGGGCCAAGACTGCACCATTCCGCCAGGTTTGTCTTCACAGAGAAATCCTTCCCGTAGGAAACGTTCGAAATGTTTTTCTTTAAATTTTCTATTGGATTGAATGGCATTTTGAATCAGTGGCACTTCAGGATTGGGCCCTAGAAACATCGCACCAATAAGCCGATTTTCACGAGCTACTAATTTACGATAGTTGCCTTCTGTTTCAAAAATATACGTTTCCCCTGATTGTAAGCTATCGCCTAATGACGTCACTTCAATCCCCATAACTTTCAATCTTGTGGAACGATCCCCCTTTGTAAATGTCGCTTTTTTACCAACCAATCGTTTTGCCAAAATATCAGCCATTTGATACCCAGGAGCTACCAAGCCATAATTTTCACCATTATGATTTACACATTCTCCTATAGCATATATATCCTCTGTTGAGGCCTGGAGTGTATCATCAACATGAATCCAGCCCATAGGATCACATTTTAATCCGGTCTCCCTTGCTAACTCATTGGAAGATTTAATTCCCACGGAAACGACAATCATATCAACTAGCAATGATTCACGATCTTCATCATCAAAAACCAATTGATGAGTGCCATGTCGGGACGAATGAATATGCGAGGTTGTGGATTTTGTATGAATTTGTATCCCCATGCTTCGAATAGTATCTTCGAGTAATTCACCCGCTCGTGGATCTAATTGCTGGGGCATGAGATAATGTGCAATTTCTACGACATGTACTTCTTTACCTAAATCATGGAGAACTTTTGCCGCCTCTAAGCCCAATAAACCACCACCAATAACAGCAGCAGATTCACATTTCTGGCTATATTCTAATATTTGTTCAATGTCTGATATTGTTCGGTAAACGAATTGTCCTTCACGATGAGCATGATTAAATACAGGCGGAATGAAAGGAACAGATCCAGTGGCAAGGACTAAATGATCGTAGGATTCGATATGTCCCGCTTGACTAACTATTTGTTTCGAATCGGGATCAATTTTTAATACGGGATCATTCAAATGCAAAGAAATGTTTTGCTGCTCATACCAATTCTCTTCAGCCAGATACAATTGTCGAGCACTACGGTGATTTACAAAATCTGTCAGATTAACGCGATCGTATGCCGGCTGGGTTTCCTTACCAAAGACGGTGATGTCAAATCGTTCTTTTCGATCAATTTCTTTCAGTTGTCGGCAAAAATGATATCCCACCATACCATTGCCTACGACAACTATCTTCTCTTTACTTTTTTCTTTCTGCTTGGAAATTAATTTCGCAATCATCTATCTAAATGTTCCAGCAATGTTCAAAGCTATAGTCCATGTCTGTAAATGACACATTGCAACAACCATGCCGAAACAGATTCGCCCCTTTGATGACTTGGAAACATCCCCCCAAAGAAAAGTAAACTTAACCCCTTTATTTTTTAATAAATTAACAACGGTAATCACGTGAAAGAAATTTAATTAATTTTAGAATGAATTCAACAAATTTCTAATTCTGTTGATAGCAAACAGATTGAAGACCCAATTACAAAAGCAACTGAAATGTAGGCGCAGCGACATGCGCCTACCGCAATGTAGGTTTGTCATCAAAAAGTAAACGCATCTTGTAAGCTTTATTAGACCGACTCTGTTTCCAATAGATAATTTAGAAATGTATTTAATTGCTCGTCATGCTCTTCGGCAATACGGGTACCATCTTGCTGAAGATGCAGCAAATTTTCTTCACTGGCATCATCCATATCAGTATTGGCAAAAAGCAGCGACGAATTAATTCGTACATATTGGTCAGGACATTCAATCGCATCAAAGATCTGCTGGAGTTGGTAATCAACCGTTTCTGACACGCCCGACATCATCATGTCAATGAGAGGCGCGACCCATTCAATTAGCCCCCAATTCTTTGCGGCATCATAATCATATTCTTTTTCAATTTTTCCTGTACCTAATGATAAAATGACCATGTCTTTAGCGGTAGGCTTTCCTGGCAAATGCTTTCTCGCTTCAGAGTAAGCGCAAAGGGTTGGATTATTTGCAAAAATTCCTCCATCCACCAATGGGTAGGGAACGTCTGACATAGATTTGATATGTGCCAACTCAAAATAGGTCGGGGCCGCCGATGTCGCTCGGGCCACATCTCGCACGTAATAATCGTGACTGTTCTGATCAGCATCATGCTGTGTGAAAAATTTGGAACGTCTGCGTTTGACATCATAGGACGTCAGAAGACAGGGCTTCAATAATTCTGACAATTTTAGATCACCAAAATAGTCGACAAATGCAGATTCCAGTTCATTTGCACTAAATTTTTCGTCTCGCAGTCCTTTGGCCGAACGGATTTTCTGCCAGGTGGAAATGTCGAAAATTTGTCCACCCCGCTGCAAATAGAGATTCACCGCATCTTCCGCAGAATATTTTGCTCGACAGGGATCATCAGGATCAGGACAAAGATACAAACAACTTAAAATGCCTCCGGTGCTTGTCCCGGCAATCATATCAAAATAATCTGACAATCGAGCATCTGATTGCCCGGTCATTTTCTGTATTTTGTTTTCCAGAACCACAAGAATCTGGCCTGGAATAATTCCTCGGATACCACCACCATCAATAGATAAAATTCGCACTTTAGACATAAAACCCACCTCAATTTAGTTATGTTTATTTACAGAAATTAGAGTGATGTTTCCCTGAGAATCCCTGTCACAATTGACGAGTATGCATTGTAGTATCTTTTTAGAAATAGGCAAGTACGTTCTGCAGATAGCCTCATGTATCTTGCTAAAATCAGGAATTAACTAAAAACGATTCCTGCATACCCTACACTATCGTGCGTTGCTTGATGATATTTTTCTGCGAGCACTTCAGCACTGGTCGTATGAGCTAACAACGTGCCCTGCTGAGCCCCCAATTTCTTTGCCGCGGCAACCGTAGCTGCAACGGCCCCAGCCCCACAGGCATTGTTATACATTTGAGCCGTTTCGACGATCTGGTCAGCTTGCATCGAAATCGTCAGATCGATAAAGTATTGATCGTTCGTTTCTTTGGCCCACCGCAAAGCTTCTCCACCTGTTCCCATATGCGTGAATCCATATGAAGGACCATAGTGCGTTAAATCTGTTGATGCTAATAAAACAATTTTTTTATCAGAGGTATGGATGATATCAGCTATCACTTCACCGACCGAAACAGCAGCCGGAATCGCTGGCAGCATCAATGGAACGATTTTCACCTCTTCGAACAAATGCTGTATAAATGGGACCTCAACCTCAATCGAATGCTCACGGTCATGCACACCGCAATCTGCTTTAACCCATTGGCTGGTTTTTGCAAGGATCTCTGCTGAAAGCTCGCTATCAATCTCAATAGAACCTAAAGGTGTTTCCCACTGACCCTGATCATACAAATGGCCCATTTGGGTATGCATGACATGAATAGCCCCAAGGATAATAAATGTATCAACGGGTTGGATGTCTTTGATCGTACGGAAAACTTTTCCCGCAACATCACCACTGAATGCCCAGCCTGCATGCGGTACAACCCCTGCTATAATATGCGAGTTATTTTCAACCGATGCTGGTAACATTTTGGGAATCAACTGTTCGAGCTGCTCAACGCACCCCTTTTCTGTTCCTTCATAAAAACGACCAGCCACTGCCGGCGATCTCGTTGCCATAATGCCTCGCTTTTTGGCCTTTTAGGGCCGATTTCCGGGCCTTGACCCTTTGCTTAAAGTTGATTATAATAGATAGTTTATGTCAATTTCCATTCGCTGATCGTCCCTGGTTGTCTGGTCGGCATTATATCAGAAAACAAACTTTTTTAAGAGGAAAAATAGAAAAACATGATTAAAGCAACTGAAATGAAAAAAGGCATGGTATTAAAAATCGATGGCAAACTTTCGATTGTTGTTGAATATCAGCATGTCAAACTCGGAAAAGGTGGCGCTGTTCTTCAAACAAAGTTCAAAGATGTCATTGATGGTTCAATTACCTCTAAGCGTATTCGTAGCGAAGAAGCTTTAGAGGATGTCTATGTTGATAAACAAACATATGAATACCTTTATTCTGCAGGCTCAGAACATGTTATTATGCATAAAGAAAATTTTGATCAAATCACTATCGACGATCAATTATTTGGTGATGGCCCTAAATATCTCAAACCCAACAATGATGTGGAAGTTCACTTTTTCGATGGCAAACCTTTGACGGTTATTTTACCAAACTCTGTCGAACTTGAAGTAACCGATACTCCCCCAGCCATCAAAGGCGCAACAGCCACAAATCAATATAAAAAAGCCATACTGGAAACAGGCATTGAAATTACCGTGCCTCCATTTATTGAAAATGGCGAAATGATTCGAGTCGACACACGCACCGGCGATTATATTGAGCGTGTAAAATAAATTTGTCGCCCTACCACAAACAGGAACTACAATGTAAAAACCAAACCCCATGAAACGTTTCAAACAGCTTTCATTGGGGTTTTTATTTTATCGAACTCATCACATCCCAATAGAGCAGAAAATTCCAGAATAATTCGCTGAGTGACAAGTAGAACATAAACTAAAAATATGTTGAGTTCTAGAAGGTTTTGTGTTAAGTATATGGGTTTTAATGGAGTTAGAATCGTTCGGGCCTGTCTCGAAGACCCAATAAACCTTAATTTTAGGATAAAAAACGATGGTCATGCAAGTCATCGGTAAAGCTTTTACCAAAATCTTTAAAACATCCAGTGAACGCTATGTACGTAAACGCGAAGATTTTATCGAGCAAGTAAATAGCCTGGAAGCAGAATTTAATCAACTAACTGATAGCGAACTCATGGCCAAATCGGATGAGATCCGCGAGAAAATTCAAGCAAACCAGGAACAAATCATTGGGGATGATTTACGTGAAGTCCTTCGAGAATTGATCCTTCTGCCGGAAGATGCTCGTCGCCCTGCTAAAGCCAAAGTGACTGGACAACTTCGCCAATGCTGTGAAGAAGTTCTACCCGAAGCGTTTGCCGCGGTTCGTGAAGCATCAGATCGTCACTTAGGAATTCGAAATGTTTTTGATCATCAACTCGATTTCAATCCGTCTATTTTATCAAGTGAGATGCAAACGGTTTTCAATGAGGCCAATCAAAAGATCCAAGATGGCCAGGATGTCCATGCCATTGAATTACCCCCTCAATTCTATAAAGAAATCCGAAGCAAATATAAAGCCGAAGATCGCCCTCCATTTCGCTTTCGTCATTTTGACGTTCAGCTTATTGGTGGCAATGTCCTCTATGAAGGAACCATTGCTGAAATGGCAACCGGTGAAGGTAAAACACTTGTCGCGACACTGGCCGCATATCTTGTGGCTCAAAGTGGCCGAAAAGTTCATGTCATTACCGTCAATGACTATCTGGCCAGACGTGATGCCGAATGGATGGGACCGGTTTATCAAGCTTTAGGATTATCCGTTGGATTTATACAATCCGATATGGATTCAATCGGTGAAATACGAAAACAGCAGTATAGCTGTAACATCACCTATGGCACAAACAATGAGTTTGGATTTGACTATCTCCGCGATAATATGAAAATTTCGGCAGACGATCAAGTACAGGGCCCACTCGACTATGTTGTTATCGATGAGGTTGACTCAATCCTGATTGATGAAGCTCGGACGCCATTGATCATATCAGGTCCTGCTCAGGACGATACTGAACGCTATAAAAAAGCAGACAAAATTGCGCGCGAATTGATTCAAATGCAACAAGGCCGCACTAAGATCGAAAAAGAACTAGATCAAATCAATCGTAAAGTGGCAGATACGCTAGCGGAAATCAGTGATGCCAAAAAACAGAAAGATAATACCCGCCAGGAATCAGCACAACAGCAACTAACAGACCTACAAGAACAACTTGACCAAACACAAGCCAATCTCGATCAGAAAACGCAGTATTACGAAGTGGAATATGACCGAAACAGCGTCCATTTGACCCACGAAGGTATTGGTGAAGCACAAAACCTTGCTGGCGTTGGCAGTTTTTTTGTCGGCAGCAACATGGAATGGCCTCATCTCATGGAGCAATCATTACGTGCTCACGTGGTCTTTGAAAAAGAAAAAGATTATGTCGTTCAAAATGGCGAAGTCGTCATTGTTGATGAGTTTACCGGTCGTTTAATGGTTGGCCGCCAATGGAGTGATGGCCTGCATCAAGCTGTGGAAGCAAAAGAAAATGTAAAAGTTAAACAAGAATCACAAACTCTGGCAACTATTACCATTCAAAATTTCTTCAAATTATATCAGCAACTTGCCGGCATGACTGGTACTGCGATGACTGAAGTTGACGAATTTATGAAAATTTATCAACTGGAAGTTATCAGCATTCCAACCAACACCCCCATCGTTCGCGATGATCGTGAAGATTTAATTTATAAAACCATGGCAGAGAAATTCAATGCCATCGCAGATGAAATTCGTGATGTCAGTTTGAGCGGGCAACCCTGCCTTATTGGTACGGTCAGTATTGAAAAAAGTGAAGCACTCTCAACCGCTCTGACAAAACGGTATGCACTTGAGCATGAAGTTCTCAATGCAAAACAACATGAACGTGAAGCGAGTATCGTCCTGAAAGCCGGCCATCAACATGAGCGGCGTGATGGTAAAATGTGCGGTAACATTACCATTGCGACCAACATGGCAGGCCGCGGCACAGACATTAAATTAGGCCCCAGTGTCCTAGAGGCGGGCGGCCTATATGTGCTAGGAACGGAACGGCATGAAGCACGCCGTATTGATAATCAGCTTCGCGGTCGTTCTGGCCGCCAAGGCGATCCTGGAACCAGTCAGTTTTTTCTAAGCTTTGAAGATGACCTCCTGAAACTCTTTGGCGGCGATCGAATGATCAAAATCCTAGGGATGTTCCGCTGGGAAGAAGGCGAGCCACTGGTTCACAAGCAGGTCTCAAACTTCGTCGAAAAAACACAGAAAAAGGTAGAACAGAGAAACTTTGAATCCCGTAAATCATTGCTGGAATATGATGAAGTGATGGATTACCAGCGACAAGTATTTTACACACGACGTCAATCCATCCTGGAAGGTCGAAATCTCGAAGAAACCATCTGGGAAATGATTGATGATGTGATCATCGAAAATGCTGAAAACATGCTCAGTCGCGACTACTCCTACACATGCGCTCTGGAATGGGCAAAATCCACCATGAGCGTTGAAGTAGATATTGATCGCGTTCGTGGATTGGAAGTTGATGAACTTGAAAAAGTACTCCGTGAAAACGCCATTAATGATGCTGACCAAAAAATCAGTGTGACACTTGGCGAATATATGAACGAAGATTCAGAACCACAAGATTGGGATCTAAAAGGACTCAGTAAATGGGCGATGAGCCAGTTTGGCGTAAACTTATCTCAAAATCAATTGAAGAAAATGTCATTTGAAGATGTACAGGATCAACTCACTGAATCAGCAGCTGAACGTATTGGCAAATATGACTGCTCAAAGCTCTCTTCATTTATGAAAGAAGATTTTGCAACAGAAAGTTTACGCGAATGGATTAACCAAAAATATTCATTAAAACTTAAGCCTGAAGATTTTTCTGGAAAAGAGAAAAATGACACGATTGCCCTTCTAAAACAAAGTGCCAGAGATGCCTATCGTCAACGCGAAATCGAGTATCCTATTGATTTCATCATGAACATGTCTGTGCGACATCAGCAAGCTGGTAGTGGTCAGGCTGCCCAAGCCATTGTGAATTGGGCAAATCGCAAGTTCGACACCTCTCTTGAATTGGAAGAAATTCAAAACCAATCATTTGACAAACTGCGCGGCTATCTTATTGATTTAAGCACAAACTATAACAACGGCAAACTTGATGAACAAATCAATAAACATCTCTCAGCCTGCACTTGGACCGATTCAGACAAAGACTCTCTTGCAGAATGGGTCCAAGCAAGATTTGATCACAAATTAAAAATTAAATCAATCAATCAAGACAATGGAAAAGAAGTTCTAACTGACATCGCTAGAAAATTCCTTAGAAGTGAACTAACAGATCTGGAAAAATATGTTCTGATTCAAATATTTGATTCCAGCTGGAAAGATCATCTTTACGCTATGGATCATCTGAAAAATAGCATTGGTCTTCGCGGCTTTGCAGAAAAAGATCCCCGCATCGAATATAAACGCGAAGGTTTCCGCATGTTCCAGGAAATGCTCAGTAGTATGCGAAACAAAATTACTGATATTATTTTCAAGGCCCAATTGGATCAAACCGGCGAGATGCGTAGCGTCTGGAATATTTCCAATGCCATGCATGCGGAATATGAACGATTCCAGGAGCAACAGCAAGCTGCCCAGTCCCCACAAGGTCAACCGCCCAAGCAAAAGCAGATCAAAAATGAAGGCCCAAAAGTTGGCCGAAATGACCCATGCCCGTGTGGAAGTGGCAAAAAATATAAGAAATGTTGCGGAAAAAACCTCTGATTTCACAGTAAATATCATTTTTCCCTCACAACGATATAAAACTATATCCTATTTATAGATAACCACTTATAAAATAAGGTGAAAATATTCTTATTTTATTGTGTTTTAATATTGACAAAGTTTGGCCAAGTGAACATTATATGTACCATCGTACCGTTGGTGGCAACACTAACACTTGATTGCAAAACTAACTATTTAAGGAAGGATTTAACACTACGATGAATCTCATCAAACTCAGAGTAAGAAATGCACTTTTACTTGTCATTTTATTGGCGTTTGTTACGTCAACCGCACAAGCTCACAGACAAAGTCTAGTTTGGACCAAAGAATACTTAACCTTGAGCAAAGGCGAAGTTGAAATTGAATATTTCCTGACCACTAAAATTCCAGATATCCACAAATTTGACAAAAAAAATACATGGGAACATCAGTTGGAGCTCGAGTATGGTATCACAGATCATTTAACCATGGGAATATACCAAACCGCACAAAATACGCATATCAATAATGGACATACTTTTGATTATACCGGTACTAAAATCGAACTAAAATATCGAATCGCTGAAAAGAACGTTCATCCTGTTGACATGCTTTTATACGTAGAATATGTCCATGGTGATAATGTAAATGATAAAGACGAAATGGAATACAAATTTGTACTTTCCAAAGATATTGGTGATTTCAATATCACGTACAACCAAATTATCGAAGACCCTGTTGCTGACAGCACCAAAGATACGCAACATGAATTTGCAGCGGGTATCTACTATGCACATAGCCCTGGCTTACATCTTGGTATCGAAGCAACAGGAAATTATACCGCTGATACCTATCGTGTTGGACCTACACTCTCTTGGGCATCGAAAAAATGCTGGGTGGCCTTAGGTTTCCTTCGTGGCGTAGATTCACGAACGGATGATATTCGTTCACGACTTGTCGTCGGGATCCCATTTTAAATTAGACTAAACAATCCATTTGTAGCCATGTGAAAGATGCACTATCTTTTGCATGGCTTATTTGGTTTTACCATGCTATACAAAGCCATACTATCAACTTCCATCATTTTTATGACACTTCTATTAGCGACACAACTTGGCTGTGAAACAGTTGGCTTGGTCGACTATGCAAACATGACACCAGAAGAAAAGCTCTATAGAGCCAAATGTGGAAGCTGTCATAAACTCCGTGATCCAAAATCTGAAACAGATGAAGATTGGGTTACCTATGTGCATGAATATGGTGAAAAATGCACTGAACAACAAAAAGCGATCATTATTGCCTATCTCCAAGCCAATAACTAATATTCATATTTAGCTAAATAATGCACTTTTTTCAGTTTATTTGAAAAAAAATGTGTATTGACTTGCCCCTTAAAGTCCTCATAATAATACCTGCTTTGCAGGGGAACTGTGTAAAGCAGGAAACAAGAGTTAGAAGTGGCGTAACATTCTAAAATTCAAGGAATTGGAGTTATCTATCCGATTCTGTATTACACCCAAAAATGATGTTAAACGTCTTAAATTGTAATATTTTACGTATAGGATGGTTTTATTAGATGATGATTAGTGTTAAGAATTTGAAGAAGAGTTTTGGCCCAATCACTGCCGTCAATGACATTTCATTTGATGTGCAAAAAGGTGAAGTTTTAGGCTTATTGGGCCCGAATGGAGCTGGCAAAAGCACTGCCATGAAAATGATTACCTGCTTTTTGCAGCCCGACAGCGGCACAGCTGTCGTGAATGGATTTGACATCCAAAACGACCCTATCAAGGTTCGGCAATCCATTGGCTATTTGGCTGAACATGCCCCCGCTTATGGCGAAATGACCGTGAACTCATTTTTGAATTTTATCTGTGATGCCCGGGAAATCGCTAAAGGACCACAACGCAAAGAAGCCATTGAACGCGTTTTGAAACTGTGTGCTATCGAGCAGGTTTTCCATCAAACGATTGAAACATTATCTAAAGGATTCAAGAGACGTGTTGGTCTGGCTCAGTCATTAATACATGACCCTGACATTTTGATTCTCGATGAACCAACCGATGGTCTAGACCCTAATCAAAAACATGAAGTTCGCCAATTAATCAATAAAATGGCCAAAGATAAATGTATTATCATTTCGACACACATCCTGGAAGAAGTTGAAGCAATTTGTAGCCGCTCGATTATTATTGCCCGCGGAAAAATAATTGTTGATTCAACACCACAAGCATTAAAAGATGAGCATCAATGCAGCCTGGATGAAGTATTTCGTAAACTAACCCACAAGAAAAGTGCATAAATTATTACGAAAAATCATAAAAGCATAATGGGAGCTTAGCAATTATGAATGGTTTTTTTACAGTTTGTAAGCGAGAATTAAAAAGTTATTTTATGACACCTGTTGCCTATGTGTTCCTGGTGATCTTTTTATTCTTCGCAGGATATTTAACATTTAATAAGGGATTCTTTTTTGAATCTCGTCAAGCAGACATGCGGGTATTTTTCAGTTTCATGCCCCTTCTTTTTGTATTCATTGTACCTTGTACAGCCATGCGACTATGGGCAGAAGAACGTAAATCTGGTTCGATTGAATTATTACTAACATTACCCATAACTGTCACACAAGCTGTCCTAGGTAAATTCATGGCAGCCTGGATTTTCCTGGGAATCGCATTATTGCTCACATTTCTCATGCCGGTGACCCTTGCCAACCTTGGCAGCCCTGATTATGGTCCAATCATTACAGGATATCTGGGAAGTTTCCTCATGGCGGGAGGCTTTTTAGCCATTGGTAGTTTCTTTTCGGCACTAACAAAAAATCAGGTGATCAGTTTTATCCTATCAGTCGTTGCTTGCGGCATACTCGTCTATGCGGGAATGCCAAGTACCTTAAGCTACATATCAGAAATGTCACCCACCACTGCAGGTATCATCGAAAGCATGAGTTTCCAAAGCCATTTTGAATCGATGCTACGTGGTGTCATTGAACTCAAAGATATCACATTTTTTGTAGGATTGATCGCAGGTTTTTTAATGTCTTGCTGCATTTTATTGGATGAAAGGAAGGCCGCATAAATGAATAAGACCACACGCAACATATTAGGCATTCTTTGTGTGATTATTATCACATTTAGTACGATCAATATTTTCCAAAATATGCGAACCTTAACTCGTGTCGACATTACGGACCAAAAAATATATACACTTTCAGAGGGGACATATAAGGTTCTAAACAAATTAAACCAACCGATTACCCTAAAATTATATTATACCAAAACAGCCGTCAATGACTTACCAGATGAATACCGTTTCTTTAACGACTACTATTATTATGTCAAAGCTCTTTTGGAAGAATACCAAGCTAATTCTAATAATATGGTAAAACTGGAATTCATTGACCCACGTCCATTAACTCAAGAAGAGGAAGAAGCTCGTGGCTTTGGATTAGCAAGCAGCCCATTACGAAATAATGAAAGTTTCTTCTTTGGCCTTGTTTTACAAACAGAATTTGGCGTGACCAAAAAGATTGCTGCCTTTTCACCACGAAGAAAAAATTTCGTTGAATATGATGTTAGCTATTTAATTGATACCGCAATCACAAAACAAAAAAGACGTATTGGCGTCATCAGTTCGCTTAATGTTTTTGGTGACAATATGTCAGGCTATATGGCCCAAATGATGCGTCAAAGAGGACAGCGAATCGCTCCTCCTTGGATCTTCATTCAACAACTGAAACAACAGTTTGAAGTGAATAATATCCCTACTACAGCAAATGAAATTACCGATACAGATATTCTTATCGTATATCATCCAAAAGAATTACCAGATAATATCCAGTTTGCGATTGATCAATTTGTATTAAAAGGTGGCCCAACAATTGTCTGCGTCGACCCATTTGCCGTTGCAGATCAACCTCAGGGCAATAACCCACAAGCTCGCATGAATCATTTGCCTTTTTCAGATTTAAATCGCTTGTTAGGCACTTGGGGCGTTGAAATTCCTATTGGGCAATTTTGTGGTGACCTTTCGTTAACACAACCTATTCCAACTCGAGCGGGTAACATAAGCGTGCCAGGCGTCACCATGTTTACCAACAAACAATGTAATCCAGAGGACCCTATCAGTGCCCCATTGAATCAAATTCTTTTCTACTTCGCAGGTGGTATTATTGACAAAAAAGTTGAAGGTGTAAATATATCCCCCATACTTTCAACAACGGATAAAGGCAATGTTTTTGAAGCATCTCATATGGAATTCCTAGCAGGATTTAATAACACCGTTGCACAAAACATGCAAAATAAATTTACTGAAGGCGTTGAACCAGTCAATGTTGGCATTCACTTAACAGGTAAATTTAAATCAGCCTATCCGAATGGCGTCATGGTTAATCCTAAACCAGACCCGGACGCGCCGGCAGATTCTAAACCCGAAAAAATCAAACTGACAGGACTCACCGAATCCGAAAATCAAAGTTCAATTGTTGTGTTTTCTGATATTGATTTCTTATCTGATAATGCTGCGTATGAACAATCTTTTCTCGGTACAGTAGCAACCCGTGGCGACAACAGCGCCCTTTTATTAAACACCATCGAAGTGATCAGTGGATCAGCTGATTTGCTGGCGATAAGATCACGTGGGAATTTCCAAAGACGATTTGAAGTCATTGATGAAATTGAAAACAAAGCCGAAAAAGAAAGTCTTGGTAAACTTCAGGAATTACAAGCTAAACGCGACAGTTTAGATCGAGAATTACAACAAATCATTGTGGAATCACAAAAATCAGATGGCACCATTGTTGTTGGCGAATCTTTCCAGCAAAAAATCCAACAAAAGGAAAATGAAAAACGCCAGGCGGAAAAAGAAATTAAACAAGTACAATTGGGCAAACGCGTTCAAATTGAAGCGGTCCAAAACTACTGGGCGAACATGAATATGTTTGGCGCCCCTGTCGTGATTCTAATTATTGCCATTATTCTTGCCCTGAAACAAAAAATACAACGAAAAAAACATTTAGCGCAGCTAAAAGATTCTGAATAGACTGAGGAGACAACCATGAGCGAAAAGAAACTAGCAGTATTAGCGATTATTGCAGCCATCACGCTTAGCATCTCAATTTTACAATCAAAAATGAGTCAAACCAAAACAGGAAGCACAAAGCAAGCTGGAGCAGGCGGCCTGCTCATTCAAGGACTGGATACTAGTTCTATTGAATCCATACAAATCAAAGCTGGTGACGAAGATTTTAAAATTACCAAGCAAAATGGAAACTTTATCATTCCATCAAAAGCAAACTATCCAGCCGACCTGTCAGCCATCAATGACTTAATCACATCCTGTTTAGATATCAAACTCAAAAATCTTGTAACCAGTAATCCTGAAAACTTTTCAGATCTGGGTTTAACAGACGAAAATGCCAACAGCCTTGTGAGATTTTTTGATAAAGATGATAAAGAAATGACTGGAGTCATCGTTGGCAACAATAGCATGGAAACTCGAAGCAAATTTGTCCGACAAACGGTTAAGAATGAAGCCTATGCCTCTAACAAAGCACCTTATATTCGCCCACAAATGCTCCAATATATTAACAAAATCATTTTGGAGTTAGAAGAAGATGACATTGCAAAAGTCATGATCCAAAATCCAGATGACACCTATTCCATTCGGAAAAATGAAGGTGAATACACCTATCAGCTTGATGCGACACCTGAAGGCCGTACAGCTAACAAGTATGCCATTCAAGCCGCATACCGCGCTGGTCAGAAAATCCAACTTACCGATATCGCGACTGGCTCTGTCGATATTTCAGGTTTAGATTTTACTAAATACAATGTCATCACCGAAATGGACAGCGGCATGATTTATACCTTCAAATATGCTGAAAAAGATGGAAAATATTATATGGTTTGCGATGCGATGTTTAAGGAAGAACTCCCTGTCTTTGATACATCACAACAGCATTCTGAAGATGAATTAAAAGCAATCGAAGCAAAATATCTAGCCAAAGATACTGCGGCAGCGTTTAGTGCCAAACACAAATCCTGGATCTATGAAGTTGGAAAAAGCACCTTTGATCAAATATCGAAGAAATCTGAGGACCTGCTAGATAAATTGCCAGAACCTAAAGAAGAGACGGCAGAAACAAACAGCAACGGCTAAATAAACAATAATGATATTATGTAAGGTTGTATTCTTTTATTTTACGGTAGAGGGTACGCTCACCAATACCTAAAATTTTTGCTGCCATTTCACGATTTCCGCTTACCATCTCCAATGTCCGCTGGATAGCCGTTTTTTCAAGCTCACTAAGATTGACGCCAGCAAGATTACTTATTTCATCATTGGCATGGGTTTCGCCATGCATCTCAAATGGCAAATCTGCGACATCAATTAACTCTGATTCGGTGAGTACAACCATCGCTTTGACAGCATTTCGAAGTTCTCGAATATTTCCGGGCCAATGGTAGCTTTTTAATGTACGTAGAGCCGCTGGGGTGAACCCTTTAACTTTCCGATCTTCAGACTTCGCAAATTCAGAGATGAAATGTTCGAGAAGCAATGGAATATCTTCACGACGATTTCTTAACGGTGGAATATCAATGTTGACACCACGAATTCTAAAATAAAGATCTTGTCTGAAATTTTTCTCTTCGACCTGCTGTTCCAAATCCTTATTGGTCGCACTAATGATTCGGACATCAACTTTTTTTCCCGATGTCGCACCAACAGGAATGACAATCTGATCTTCTAGAATACGTAATAATTTAGCCTGCATTGTCAGGGGCATATCTCCAATTTCATCCAGAAACAATGTCCCCTTATCAGCAATTTCGAAATACCCTTTACGATCTGAGGTGGCTCCGGTAAAGGATCCTTTAATATGACCGAATAACTCACTTTCTAATAAAGTATCACTTAAACCCGCACAGTTGACGGCTTGAAATTGCTCTAATTTTCTTGGAGAATTATTGTGAATTGCCGCGGCAAGTAATTCCTTACCCGCGCCGCTTTCGCCATGAAGCAACACTGGAATCGTAGATCGAGCCGCTTTTTGAAGCTTATCCAATATTTTCAGCATTTTTGGCGAATCACCAATCACACCATCAAAACCAAATTTTTCATCTAGCTTCTCATGAAGCAATTCATTTTCCGTCTCGAGATGGACTTTATCCGTCGCACGGTTCACAACAGCTCTTAGCAAATCCAGATCAATCGGTTTTTCAATATAATCGTAAGCCCCTTCTCTCAGAGCTTTTTTACAAGTATCAATTGTACTATGCGCCGTAATTAATACGACCTCACAATTCTGTGTACTATTTGCGACCTCATTAACGATATCCAGACCATCGACTTTACCGCCCAATTTCAAATCGGTAACAACAACATGCCAAATGCCGCTGTTATATTTTTCAAGGCCCTCTTCACCATTGACCGCTGTCGAAACGTTATACCCCTCATTCTCTAAAGCTTCTGCTAACGCTTCACCGTGTGCGACTTCATCTTCAACAATTAATATATTCGATTTTTGACTCATAGTGTTCTTATTCTACTAAAGGCAAACTAATTGTAAAGCTCGAACCTTTACCTGGTTCACTGTGTAATTCAATATGTCCCTCATGTTCTTCAATGATTCGACGACAGGTTGGTAATCCCAAACCGCTCCCGCCTGATTTTGTGGTATAATAGGCATCAAATATTTTTTTCGAATCTTCTGGCCCTATTCCAGGCCCCGTATCAATCACTTCAATAATAGCATCCGTTTTATCTGTTTTGCTATTTATGATTAAATCACCGTTACCATCCATTGCCTGTACCGCATTAATAAATAAATTTAATAAAGCCTGCTTGATCAAATCGGCATCAATTTGACAATGTAATTGAGATTTCAGTATATTTGGGCGAATTTGAATGCCTTGCGAAACCGCTTGAGGCTCGTAAAAATCTATTAATTCTTCCAACAAAGCATTGATATCATGCTTTTGAGTACGAAGCTCCATTCGACCGGCATACTTCATGAAATCATTTAATGTGTCTGCCAGCCTATCAGCTTCAGACGTCAATGTGTCGATTTTCCGTAATTGTCGTTTGAGGCGATGTTGAATATCACCCATATCGATATGCTCAGTATGATCCTGATCAAAACCGACTCTCATCCGAGTAATATCTTCCGATAAGAGTTTTAAATTCACCTTAATAATCGAAAGAGGATTTCGAATTTCATGGGCAAGATTTCCAGTTAACGTCCCCAGTTCCGCAAGTTTCTCAGCTCGCTTCGTACGTCGCATCAATCGCTGTTGGCTTAGGCTCTTTCGCCGTGACCACACGAGAGCCACTTGCCAAAAAATCAATGCACTCACTAAGACACCAACACTAAATGCCAAAAAAGAGTTCATGCAGTGGAACCTACCCAGAAAATGCTAACGAAAAAAATAAGGCGACTACCATTAAAGTAGCCGCCATAAAATAATCTAATAGAAATTGATTATGCTTCAGCTGCGGCGGCTTCTTTTTCTTCATCAGCCATAACACTTTTACGAGACAATTTAATACGTCCCTGCTCATCAATACCAATGACTTTGCAACGAATTTCATCGCCAACTTTGCAATAATCTTCGACGGAATTAACATATTCGTTGGCCAATTCGCTAATATGGCAAAGCCCTTCTTTGCCAGGAGCGATTTCAATAAATGCACCAAATTCTTTGATCGCAACCACTCGGCCGTTATAAACACGACCTTCTTCAACAGGTTCGACCATCGACTGGATGATTTCTTTCGCTTTCAAATAGCCGTCAGTGCCAACACAGGAAATAATAGCAGTACCATCTTCTTCGATTTCGATAACGGTACCTGTATTCTCTTGAAGCTTCTTAATATCTTTACCACCAGGACCGATGATCTTACCAATCATATCCTGCGGAATAACGGTACTTGTAATACGTGGCGCATATGGTGACAGATCGCCGCGAGGTTGATCAATCGCTGCCAGCATGGTCTTGAGAATATCCATACGAGCCTGCTTAGCACGACCCAAGGTTTCGCGAATGATATCAAAGGAGATACCACGTGTTTTCAAATCAAGTTGAATACCGGTAATCCCTTTTTGGCTACCAGCGACTTTGAAGTCCATATCACCATAATGATCTTCTTCGCCCAGAATGTCTGTCAACAAGATGGTTTGATCACCTTCTTGCACCATACCGATAGAGATACCTGCAACAGGACGCTTAATAGGAACACCAGCATCCATCATAGCGAGCGTTCCACCGCAAACAGATGCCATAGAACTTGAACCATTGGATTCAAGAATATCACTGACCAACTTAATGGTATATGGGAATTCATCTGGACCAGGAATAACAGGTTTCAATGACTTTTCAGCCAAAGCTCCGTGACCAAGTTCACGTCGACCAGGGCCCATGATGCGTCTTGCTTCACCCACACAGAATGGTGGGAAGTTATAGTGCAGCATAAATTTTTGTCGGTACTCTTCCTGAAGGTTTTCAATGATTTGCTCATCTTTCACCGTACCTAGCGTCGCGGTCACAAGCCCTTGTGTTTCGCCTCGAGTAAACAAAGCGGAGCCATGTGTACGAGGTAGCAATGCTACTTCAGCGGATATATCACGCAATTGATCATGTGGGCGACCCGCGCTGCGGCGTCCCGCTAAAATTTCATCACGAACAACACTTTCTTCAAAATCTTCAATAGCCATACGAACCACTTCTGGTGCATGTTGAGGTTCACCTTCTTCAGGGCACCATTCTTCTTTGATTGGATCAAATAAAGCTGAAATTGCATCCCTTCGTTCTTGCTTGCCTTCTAATTTACGGGCATCACGATACGCATCACCAATGCGATCATGCAATTCTTTAACTAAAGCGGAGGTGTCTGGCGAAACAAACTCTTTTTTCGGCTGGCCTGCAACATCTACTAATTCGTTAATCAAATCACAAACATCAATAATGGTTTTGTGACCTAATTCCATCGCACTGGCAATGACATCTTCTTCTAATTCATTTGACTGAACTTCAATCATATTGATAGCATCATGATGACCACCGAGAACCATCTCCAAAGCAGATTCTTTCATCTGCTCGATCGTCGGATTGACAACAAACTCATCATTAATATACCCAATACGCACAGACGCCAGAGGACCATTAAACGGCACTTCTGAAATACTCAGTGCGGCGAAGGCACCAATCATCGCCAAAATATCAGCATCATTTTCTTCATCTGCCGACAACACCATGGTTTGAATCTGCACTTCATTAAAATATCCTTTGGGGAATGCAGGACGACAAGGCCTGTCGATCATACGCATGGTTAAAATTTCTTTATTCGATGGACGACCATCACGCTTGATAAATCCGCCAGGGAATTTACCGGCAGCGGAGGTTTTTTCACGATAGTCTACCGTCAACGGAAAAAAATCGATCCCCTCCCTGGGTTCAGCAGAAACCACGGTTGCGAGAACCATTGTTTCGCCATACTGTACAACGACTGCCGCCGATGCTTGTTTTGCTAACTTACCTGTCTCAAGGGACAATTCTCTTCCTGCAATTGTTTTTGATACTTTCTTAACCGTTGACATGTTTTTTCCTTCTTTCTTCTTTCTTTACATTGCTAAAATTTTCTTCTCAAGCCTCTATTTCTTTCAACGTCCATTTCTTCATGTTGCTCATTCGCTGCTGACAAAATATAAATTGATTGAAACATACTATTGACATTTGTTCTCCCTGCGCAGCAGGAAAGACACATTAAATACTATTTTTATTAAAACATTATTGAAAATAATCTCTATTTTCGCAGACCTAATCGGCCAATAAGAGTGGTATATCTTTCATGATCATTTTTGGAAAGATACTTCAATAAGCTTGAACGCTTACCGACCATTTTCAACAAACCACGACGGGATGCATGGTCTTTTTTATGAGTTCTGAGGTGTTCAGTGAGCTCCTGAATACGGCTGGTCAAAATAGCAACCTGCACTTCAGGGGACCCAGTATCGTGATCATGAATAGAATATTCTTTGATCACTTTTTGCTTATTCTCTTGTGTAATCATAACTTACATTCCTTCCCCGCCGGGCCCGAACAACGAAACCTGGCAGCTTAGAAGATTAATCTTTGGTTCTCTCGGCACTCTGCCCAGAGAATGAATCAAGTACTATACTCAATAATCACCTAAAAGGCAATAACTTGTTAAATATTTTTATTTCAGAAACTTATAGGCCATTTCGGCATGATATGAAATGATCAGATCGGCCCCCGCCCGCTTGAGACTGGTAAAAATTTCTTGGACAATTTTTTCTTCATCCAGCCACCCTTTTTCCGCGGCAGCTTTAACCATAGCATACTCCCCAGACACATTGTAAGCCACGGTCGGCATTTTGAAGGATTCCTTGGCTCGGTAAATGATGTCCATATAGGATAGGGCCGGCTTGACCATGACCAGATCCGCATTCTCTGAGACATCAACATCAATTTCCCGCATCGCTTCATGGCTATTGGCAAAATCCATTTGATAACTTTTTCGATCACCAAATTGAGGTGAGCCTTGCGCAGCATCGCGAAATGGACCATAGAAATTCGAGGCGTACTTTGCGGAGTATGCCATGATCGGCACATGACTGAATCCTTGCTCATCCAAAGATTCACGAATGACCCCAACTCCTCCATCAATCATACCCGAAGGCGCTACCATATCAGCCCCAGCCTTAGCATGGGACACGGCTTGCAATGCCAAATTATTTAACGTTGTATCATGATCGAGCACATACTCACCATTTCGCTCAATCAGTAAACCACAATGCCCATGATCAGTATATTCGCAAAAACAGACATCCGTAATTAACAGCATACCAGGAACAGCTTCACGCAATGCTCGCAAGGCATTCTGGATGATGCCATTTTTATCATTCCACGTATCAGTTCCTTGTGGATCTTTCTTTTCAGGAATACCAAAGAGCAAGATCGCCTTAATTCCACAATCTTGAAGAGATTTTACATAATCAATGGATTTGTCAACGGACCATTGAAATTGACCAGGCATCGAGGAAATTTCATTTCGAACATTTTCGCCATGATGGATAAAGACGGGTTGAATCAAATCATCCACTGAAAGTATGGTTTCACGTACCATAGAGCGAATGGTTTCATTGGCACGCATACGGGATAGACGTTGTATAAATTCATTCATAAGATTGTCTCAAAAATACTATTATACCTAAATCCCTCATAGCACACAAGAGTCGCGTTATGATTAGTTTATCGCCTAGATAATCAAACATTTCCAGCGGCAGTTATCACCGCAGCAGAAATCATCTTGGGAGAAGCACTCTTCAAGGCATTTGCAGCAACACGAAGCGTCGTACCTGTTGTTGTCACATCATCAACAAGGCATATATGTTTGTTTTCAAAATCCAGATCTGGTCTTACCACAAAAGACCCACTGAGATTTCGGACTCGCTCACTAATCGACAAATCTGTTTGCGCAGGAGTGTCCTTCACCTTAATCAGGTCCGTACAAACCCCCGTTTTAATGCCATGCATTTTTAGATGATAAGATGTTTGCCGGGCAAGAAGCTCGCTTTGGTTATACTTTCGTAGCCACTTACGTTTCCAATACAGTGGGATAGGCACAAAAACATCAACCCTGCTCAATGCTTTATCACCGATAATAGCACTAGCTAGAAGTTTTCCTAAAAATGAATCCAGATGACTTTGATTGTAATATTTTAATTGATGGATCAAATCCCGAAGTAAACCATCAAATTCTCCTACCCGTACGACACGCGACACCACAGGTCGACGATTTTGGCACTGATGACAACGATCATCAATCAAAGCAAAAGCTCCAACATTATGGCCACAGGTCGGACAATAATCTGACTGTAAATTTAAACGGCATTTTTCCCAACATGTATTACACAAATAATCAGTATACGTATCGATAGATTTATGACAATTTTGACACGAAGCAGGACAAAGTAGATCCAGAACCTGAGACGTAATCAATTGAGGAAATTTCATCCATTTATCTGCAACCATAACCCACTTTAATGTCTAAACTCCTATTGAGCGAATAATTAATCGATGCGCCTAGAATTTTTTATTGACAAATTGCCTAAACCCTGAAAAATCATAGACTAATAAAGATTATGGTATTTACGATACAACGATATATTTTCTGGGACCTGCTGAAAACCTTCCTGATGGCCACGGCGATACTGAGCTTGATTTTAGGTTTAGGTGTGATGCTCCGTCCGCTCAAAGAGTATGGCGTCGAGCCGACACGTGTACCCGAACTTATATTATGTACGCTGCCCATTACCTTAACCATGGTCGTTCCCATTGCGGCTCTGCTTTCTGCAACACTAACTTATGGTCGATTGGCGGTTGATAATGAAATTAATGCATGTCGCAGCAGCGGAATTGGATTGATAACATTAATGTATCCAGCGTTGACCTTGGCTTTACTGGTTGCCTTTGGGACCTTACTACTTGCTTTCCATGTGATTCCCTCGTTTACCGCTCGGTTTGACGAGATCATTAAATCGGACGCCGAAGCGATAATCTATCGTAACATTGAAAAATCCGGTAGCCTTGGAAAACTTGGTGGCGAATTTTCGCGTTATCAGGTTTACGCCCAAAGAGCTTATCCTGAAAAGCATCGTCTGGAAAATGTGACCGTGCTGCAAACCGATAAACAAGACATTCAAGCTGTCTTCTCAGCACGTGCGGTAACTATTAAATTTACCACCGAAAATGATCGCCAGGAAATGGTGCTTAAGCTCTACGATTACACCTCAAACAATCGTCGCGGCGGCGATGAAATGTCCACTCAGGCAAAATCGACCGAACTGATTATCCCCATGCCTAGCATTTGGCAGGATGATATCAAATTCAAAAAGCTCGATCAGATGCAAAAAATCCGAGAGGACATGACGCGATTTGGCCCAATCAATGATCTATTTGAAAATTACAAACGCCAGCTGGCCATCGAAAATTTTTACCACCACTGTGATCAGCATCTTTCAGAACCAGGCAATTTTATCGATTTTTCTATTAATAATGATCGCCTTCGCGTTCGAGCCCAGGATGTCACCCTCAAATCTCCCTTGAATAAAAAGGCTCAGGAAAAAGGTCGAATCAAAGGGGCTATGCGTAAGATTCGCTCTGCCAATTTGGCTCCACTCGAAACGGGAAAAGTTGAAATAGATTACTATTATAAAGGGCGACCAAATACGCCATCGCGACAATTCAAAGCGAACAAAGTCAAATTACAAGTGGATCCTTTACGCAGAAACATGAGAGCGAATTTGGCTCTGGAGAATGTCACCTGGACCAACCATACCAATCCTCGCGAATACAGTGATCGCAATTACCTGATTCCAAATTTAAAAATTCCTGATAGTATTCAAGCTCAATCCAATAACCTAACGCTACCTGAAGTTTTAGCTAATCCAGCCCACCCAGAAAATACCTCTAATTTTTTAAATCTACTTTATAAGCGTCTAAAGAAAAGTTGTAATGAACTCGAGGCAGAAATCGTCGTTGAACTTCATACACGCTTGGCATTTGGCGTCAGTTGCGTCGTGTTGGTACTTTTTGGTTCGGCATTAGGAGTTATATTGAAAAGTGGCCACTTGTTGAGTGCTTTTGGTGTAAGTTGTATTCCCGCGATATTTTGTCTAACAACTATTTTCACCGGAAAACATATTGTCGAAGACAGTGCCTCCAGCATGGGCAGCGGCATGCTCTTTCTCTGGTCAGGTATTATCATCGTGGCAATCGCCGATTTTGTTATATACAAAAAACTATTGAAACAATAATTTTATGGATTCTAAACAGAATAAAACAGTTCGAGTAGATCTGGGATTTTCACCCAAAATCCTGGACCGTTATGTAGCTAAAGAATTTCTCTTAAGCTACGTTGTTGCTGTTGCCTCTGTTTTGTCGTTACGTATTGTGATGGATCTATTAATTCTTGGCGACGAATTTGTTGAAGCCAATGCCGCCGGAGAAGCACCGGGAGCCTTAACGGTCATTGGCTATATTTTCGATTATTACTGGCCAAAAATATTTGAATATTTTCGTGATTTCTCAGGCACCATGATCTTTCTAGCGGCCTGCTTTTCATTGGTACGAATGACACGACAAAATGAACTCACTGCCATATTAGCTTCTGGTGTTAGTCTAAAACGTATTATAGCTCCCATTGTATTTATTGCGTTATTTCTAAATGTTCTAATGGTCATTGACCAGGAAGTTATCTTACCCAAATTGGCAGACAAACTTGTCAGACGTCCTGACGAGCGAGATGCACTAAGGAAAAAACCCGTATGGCTGCTCCCTGATGTACATGGATCCTTATTATCTGCTACAAAATTTGATCCTGAGAAAAATGAGATGGAAAATTTCTTCGTAGTTCTTTGCCATGAGGAAATTGCTATGGGGCACATCGCCTCTAAAAAGGCCACTTGGAACGCATCTGACAATCGCTGGGATCTTCAGGATGGTTTATTCGTCAGTTACGATGGCATCACCGAACATCCAGCATTGAAACCAGAATGGGCGTCAAGTAATTATGGCGTGATACCTGTGCCCTATTACGAATCGAATCATTCTGCTAATTATCTATGGAAACAACGAAATTCGAATTTCAAAACATTGTTGAGTAGCGACCAGCTAACAAGTATTATCCAAAAAGAAATCAAGGCAGGTGAACAGCGAGAAGCCATCAGCGAGAAGCATTTTAGATTTACAGATCCCATGATCAACATGGCCATGCTTTTACTGGGACTTCCCATGCTGATATCCCGTGAACGACGCAACACCAAAACCAGCCTGATACTCGCTACGATTGGACCCCTGACCTGCTTTATGTTCACATTTATCTGCAAATTGATCGGTGCAGAGCTGGCAAATCCCCTGTTGGCAGCCTGGATGCCATTGATTATCTTTTTGCCATTATCGGTCCTGGCACTGGATAGCTTAAAGACTTAAAGCCCCTTGGGAATAATGACGAATAAAAATCATGTATTTATAAATATTTATCCGATTTTACCTTTGACAGAGATCTGCCAAAATGGTAAAAACTCTCTTTCCAAATTAGACGGCCCCATCGTCTAGTCAGGTCTAGGACACAGGGTTTTCATCCCTGCAACACGGGTTCGAATCCCGTTGGGGTCATTTTAAATTCCTGTAGATAAAAGACTTGCACTTAGCACCTCACGAAATTTGTCAAATCAGTATCTTAATTATATTTATCTATTTCATACAGTATCGTTGCTTAAATAATAATTCCCTTGCTCGTCTTTGCTATATCAACGTCTGTAATCGCATATTATATTTTGTGGATGCAATTACCTAAATATCTCGATTCTTGATCTGGGCCTTTGCTTGTTTTCATTATCTTTTGGGCCAAAAGATGTCTATCGATAAGAGGTCTACGTAATCCATCATTTTTTATATTTTCTCTTTGATTTGTTTAATAATGGGAGCAATCGAATCTATTGACATATCAAATTTAAGTCCCGCACACTGAAATAATTCGGGCAGTGACTTTGAACCACCAAACGCCATTGCCTTTTTGAGTTTAGCTAATGTCCTCGGGTAATCTGACTTTGAGTGCAACCATAGTTGCAATGCACCTAGCTTGGCGATACTATATTCAATATAATAAAAAGGTGCTTCATAAATATGTAGTTGCCTCTGCCAACTTGAAGCTTCGCTATCCTCGTAACCATCATAATTAACTATCCCTCCAAAACGTTTACACAATTTAAGCCAACATTCAGTACGTTCGTCAATTGTATGATTGGGATTACTGTATATGTAATGTTGAAAGGCATCTATCATTGCATCCCAGGGTAAAATTCGCAACATGGACTCTAAATGCGTTTTAATAATGCGATTGGCATCATCCGGCGTAAAAATATGGTGAATATGGTCAAGAGCAAAAAGCTCCATACTCATCGCAACTAATTCCGCAAATTCAATAGGGCTTGTTCGATAAGAAATAAATTGATGATGTCTCGCGGCATAATAGTGAAACGCATGACCACATTCATGCATAAGCCCTCGTAAATCGCAATAAGTTCCAATGGTATTTAGAAAAATAAATGGGTGACGCGAATGTTCATAAAGTGCAATATAACCACCTGGCATTTTTCCTTTTCGATTATCAAGATCAAAATAATTATTCTTTCGCATGTCTTGATAATAGTCATGAAAATCCTTATCAATCAAACTTATAACATATTCTGACCGCTCGCAAAGTTCTTCTGGGGATATAATGGGATATTTGGGAGTTGGCCCATCAACATTAATACTCATATCCCATGGCCGTAATGAAGACAGATCAAAAGCTTTCAATCTCTTTTCTTGCAAAGAAACACATACAGGAACAACAAGCTTTTCGATGGTATCATGAAGAACTAAACAATCTTCCTTTGTATAATCGATTCTTTTTCTATTTAAAAAGGCATATTCCTGATAATTTTTGAAATCACAATTAATCGCAATTTGATGCCGACACTCTATCATATCAGACAAGATCTTATCTAGTTTGTCCTTATCAAGTAAATGCTTTTCACTTTCACTGACCCACGCTTTTTTACGTATTTTACGATCTTCACTTTCCAGGTATCTAGAAAGCATATTACTTTTTTCCTCTTTACCATCCATAGTAAAGGTTTGATTGCTAGCAATGGCCTGATACTCTCGAATAAGTTTTTGCTCTTCGTTTATTAAGGAAGCATTACTAGCTGAATATAGTTTTAAGTTATTACGTTGATTTAAATGGTAGATTGAATAGTATGCTTCCGGCAGAAATTTTCTAAATGGACAATCAATATATTTTTGGTTAATCTTATTTTCGTATTTCTTGCTAACAGTGTAAATTTCTTCGGAAAAACGTGTATAGTTATCAAATAGTGTTTTATTCATTGTATCTAGCGTGTATTTCACATAGTAATCATTACGAGCTTGCTCAATAATGCTAAAGACCTGATCGCAATAATCTAACCACTCTATCAAGTCTCCCAATGAATGCACCTGCACATCTAATAAATAAGTATAACAAGAATTAATTTCACCCTGACACTCCAGAATATTCGATAAATTTGATGATAATATTTCTATCGATGTATCAATCACTCAATCTTATTCCTTATTAAATAATTCCTCCAATCTCGCCGCAATCTTGCAAAGTGTCCGACCTCTTGTGTCATATAATATTAGTAATAACTGGTGTTGTCGAGCGTGAAATTACCATTAAGAATAAATACTTTTTAAAATTATACACTCCAGAGATAAAAAAAGGAGTATTCCAATCTTCTGATCGAAATACTCCTAATAATTCATTTATGAACGCTTAAAATCTGCCAGTTAGCTATTTGGTAGGCACTTTCATAGATTTTAAAAACTTTATTACTGCCAATTGATCCTCTTCGGACAGTGTAAAATATTCATCACGACTCTCACGGGCATCGCCGCCATGGTAATGAATGGCTTCTGTTAGTGTCGTCAAATCGCCACGATGGCCATAGGGATCTGAACTTCCGGCATCCCATAATTTACGAGTTAAAAACTGTTCTGTTGGACGAGGTTGATCTGCAATGGTAAAATCATCAGGATCTGCAAAACCAGATAACATCCCTTGCGGCAACTGTTCATTTGCAAAATGATTTAAATCATCATCATTCAAATCCCAACGTTTCAAATCAGTAAATGCATTTACAATCCCGGCACCTTTATTCTGACCTTTTTCCACTCTCTCCAAGAATCCTCTACGTACCAAATTCACCTTAACGACTTCATCCACATCATCTGGATGCAAATTACCAGAAGGATTATAAGGATTTGGCTCGCTAAATACAGGATTATTTAATAGCAACTCAGGCTTATGACATGTGGCACAGCCCACTTGATTAAAAAGATCGCGTCCTCGACGAATCTCTTTACGCTTAGCAGGTCTTTTTGGCCACTGAATTGCAGGAGTAGGCAATGTTGCCTGATAAAGCGATAACGCTGTAACATCACCCGTAGTTAATTCATTGACCATACCATCTTGATCTGCATCTACATCCAAACCAAAACGTTCGGTGGTTTGCATGCCATGATGATGATTCATGGCGTTATTCGTAAATTCACGAAGCGATACTACCGCTCCTTTTTGATGGAAAGGTTTGATAATTAAATCCCAATCCACACCTTCAATATTACTCGGGTCTATTTTACCATCAGGCAATACCGTGATAGAACCAAAACTAACATCTTTAGTGACTAAATCTTTTGTCACAGATTCACCAGATTCTTCTGCTTCTGCACGAGCCGCTTCGCGTATAGCGATCAAGTCATCTGACATTTCACGCGCCAACATTTCAATGGCGCCTGCACCATGCATACCGAGCGTGTTACGTTCATTACTGAATTCAGGTGAAACAGAAAATGTCACAGGATCCAATGCTTGGGCTAACACAAACACATTGGCTACGATATCACCGGCACCACCAGATGATGGAATATTGTGACAACCAGCACAAGAATTGGATTCCGGCGCGGATGTACGTATAAATTCAGGCTGATCCGCAATTCTTGGAGCTCCCGTCCCTGTAGAAGCTGGCCGCCCTTGCCCATCTGCTTTATTGAATCGAGCATCAAACAATAAATTACCTTGCTTAATTATTTCTTTAAGACTGTACTGGCCATCTTCAATATCTTGTTGGTCCATATGAAATTCGACAACTGGGGGATCAATAATTACAGGAGGATCAATTGCCAAAACAGAAGAGACTGCCCCTAAAGAAAGTAAACATACCATTAATTGTCTGACCAAAGAATAAAGGTTCATTTTTCTACTCCTTCCAATGTTGAAAATGATAAACTGTTAGAGAAACCTCTTGAACACACTAAAAACCCCACATAATGCGAACACGCAAAATGTCGTAATTACGAGTAATTATAGCTGAGCGAAGAACATTTATCAAGATGCATTATGCATAAAATTAAAAGTGACAAGCATTTACTATAAAAAAGCAAGGAATTGGATAGCTCACCCCAAAATAGAAACAAAATATTTTATTAATCTAAATACCTTATTAAATTCTATAAAAAACGGTGTAGCAAAAAACATCTTTACCACACCGTCACATAAAATTCATAATAATAATTTATGGCACAAGATTAAACTTCACCTCAGACAAACTGGTAAATGAATCGCCACTGAAATTTGAATTAACTTTCAAGTGAACATAACGTGCACAGATACCACCAAAGTCTGGCCCAACAAAACCAGTATAGGTTGCCAGTCCTGAGGCTTGCTGGAAGGTATATGTTCCTAAAGTTGTCCAGTTTAAACCATCCTGAGAATGATAAATCGTCACACTATTGATGCCGCGGCCCGTGCAACAAGATTCATTATGATTCCAGACATGCATCAAACCAAGCGTATACAAATGACCAAAGTCATATTGAATCCAATGACCAGTGTCGCCAGCAACGGGGTCCGTCGATGGAGCTGAACTCTGCCAAGCGGTTAGATTACTAGTATCATGCTGATTACCTGTTAAGCCCGATCCATTCACTGTTTGAATGCCTGCAGACTCACCTTCATCATCACTACTATAAGTCACGTTGATACCGGTCGATTGACCAGCACCAAGAAAATCTGTGAATGGTTGACCACTGCCACACAAAGGCGCATCCGTCGTTGTACATGCCGATACAGATGCAGTATTTGTGAAACCTAAACTATCACGCGATTGAACCGTGTAACAATATTGCGTACTAGCAGATAAACCAGTATCAGAATACAACGGTGATGCTTGCCATGCACTATCGGTTCCACCAGCGTTACCCGAGGTTTCATCAAAGAAGTAATCAACAGGAGATGATGCGTCAATGGCAACAGTTGCAGCCATACTAATATCAGATGGGCTGGTCGCTGCAGGTAGTGAATCAAAAGTAGCTGGATTAGGTTGAGGCCCTTCTGAATCAATTGATAACAACCATAAGCTATGTAAAATAGCAACATCATCCAACGTTACTTGTCCATCGCAGGTAAAATCAGCACCGCTACAATAATTATTGCTCGCATGGCAACCAGACATCAACCAAGGATTGATCATCAATTGGAGATCTAACAAATTAACGACATTATCATTGTTGATATCAGGATTGGGCCCTTCTGTTTGAACCGCTGCAATCACAGAGGGCGTAGTTTCAAAACCAAGGGCATCTCGTGCTTTCACGCTGTAACTATAATTGGAACACGGCTGTAATCCTGAATCTTCATACACGCGTGAAGATTGCCAACCACTATCAGTTCCACCGCTATTACCCGACGTTTCATCAAAGAAATATTCTGTCGGTGAATTTTGCCCATCAAAAGCTTGCGAGGCTGTCATCGCAGCTCGACTACTGGATATTGAAAAAGGCAATGAATCAAACGTCATTGGATTTGGATGAGGTGCGGCGGTATCCACACCTCCATTGATGGTAATGGTGCCTTGCATAAAACTAGGAGGACCACTGCCATGAATGTGACAATGATAATTATAAGCATTTGCGGATCCTGCATCACCAGTCGAATTATCCAAAAATGTTTGGTCAAAAGTCATTGAATATACAAAACCATTCGGATTGGTCACTACAGGCACCGCTGAAGATGCAAATAAAATCTGACTTGGATTATTTAAATAAAAATTATGACCACCAGAAAGTCCAGCCCATACATTATGTCCATCCTCCAGAAACGTCCACTGGACAGTGTCTCCAACATTGATCGTAATATTGGCAGGTGTAAATATTTGACCTGGCCCAACGGAAACATCTGTAAAACCATCTTCCACGGCTGTCGTTGCACAACTATTCGCCGAGGCGGCAGTGGTATTTCCCTGGCCATCACGTGACTGAACCATATAGCAATATTGTGTACCTCCCATTAATTCGTGATCATAGTAGACAGAACTTTGTTGCCAACCACTATCGGTTCCACCACTATTACCAGACGTTTCATCAAAATTATATTCGATAGGCAAACTGTCATCACTGGCTGTCGTTGCGGTCATCGAGATAACGGCATCACCAATCGCTACGGGACTAGATATAAAGGTTGCAGGGTTTGGCGAAGGAGGCGTGGTATCAGGCCCTGCTATCGTCGACTGACAAACACTATTTGAATAACTTGTCTCATTCGGAGTACCAGCACTATCACGACTACGAACACGATAACAGTATTGCGTTAGTTCTACCAGGTCAGTGTCTGTATATATAATACCATTTTGCCACGCACTATCAGTGCCTCCAGTATTGCCAGACGTTTCATCAAATTGATACTGCACAGGTAAACTGCCTTCTGCATCAATCGATACTGTGGATTGTACTGTTAAAGAATTTTCTGTCACGTTAGTAAATGTGTCGATACTTGGCTGACTAGGCGCATTTGAATCTGGTCCTGGAGCTGTACCACTAATCTTTATCCACTTGGCCACAGATGGGACTTCCACCCCACTATTATTCGACAGAATAAAAAGTAAATAATAACCAGGCGGAATCAGATTCGGATTCGAAGGAATGCTCACTGTCAACGCAGAACCACTATCGGTATAACTTAATGGTACACCAATCATATTATAGCTAAAATGGTGCGTTTGCGTTCCTGGACGATGCAAAGCGACTTTAGAAATGGAGCCACCAGTTGAGGTATAAGGCACATTGATATTATCGCCATAGACAGCTGTTGTTGGTGCAGAGGTAATAACTGGACGAGCCCCATTAAATAAATATGGCGGGGAATACATTTCCATATGAGCGGATTCGCCAAAAGCACCCGGTCCACTGTATGGAGCAGAATTTGTACCTCCACTCGTCGTCACACGTCCATCTGGCATTAATACACAGGTTGAATGATAAATACGGTTTACTACCATGGGAGCACTGGCTGTCCAAGCATTGGAAACAGGATCATAGAAAGCTTCTGATCCTCCACCACCAATCACAAAAACATGGCCATTGGGAAGCAGTGCAACATCTTGATAATTTGTATCAGGCCCAGGCTTATTCGGTAAAGCTTGCCATGTCGGAATGGGGGCACTTAGATCAATAATATCAGAGCCTTTATAATCAGTCTCAACGATCTGCTGACCATCGATAGCCATAAAGCGCCCATCGTGCAATCGAACCGATTCCATATAAAATCGGACAGTATCATCTGGACTACAATTAATATTCGCTTGAGAACTAACCGGTGGTATATTTGCCCAGGGGCCAATGACTTGATGGGTTGTGATCATATATGTATTTAAATTAACTTCCCAAATACGAGTATCAGGATATGTTCCCGTTTGAAAAACACGGTAGATACCAGGGCCAGGTTGATCAGGCAATAAATGAATGCGAGGATATAGCGTTTCGGAATCCATTTTAAAGTCTGGTATCACAGCACCACCATTTAACATGGTCCAGGTGTTCGTGGTTGGATTATAGACTTCGGCTGTAAATTCACATAGCTCGGGGCCTGAATTTAAATTGGTTCCTCCCATCGTCAGGATCGAACCATCCCCCAGCATAATGGTTGATGGATACCATCGCTGGCGATTCGAATCAGTAAGCACATCCCAAGTACCTGTCACAGGATTAAAAGAACCTGTTTTTTCATGGCCTACTTGACTAGCTAATCCGCCATGCATCAAGTAACGACCATCAGCTGTCACAGTCATGCCTCCGCAAAAATAATTGACATTTGAAGTTATTCCTGAAACCCCGGCTAAAGGACTCGCTGGATCAAACACATAATAAGGGGCATCAGAAGAAATATGCCGATACGAATACAAAATAATGTCACCAGTATGAAGTGCTCCCGAATGAACACCCTCTACAGGTAAAACAATCGGTGCAGCCCACTGACCAATAATGGATGATTGACTAAAAACGACTTGGTTGAAATTTAAGAGTGCACAAACGATGATGATAAATGAGGTACATTTTTTCATAGCTCAAACTACCTTCCTAACGAATACATTTTCTAGCACCAATACTACACAATACGTGCACACTTTATTTTGAAGATGGTAAATTTTTGGAGCGAATCATATGGGGTAAAGTTAGCCAGAAATATCCCCCTGAGATTTTCTGACTAAAACATACTTCGCTATGCGGGCTATATTTTGAATTATACCATATAAATATTCATAATAAAATAAAACTTATCGAATATTATGGTTTCGCCCTTCCCACGGTCCCACATCCAATCATCACCATACTGGTAAATTATTGAGGTCATTTTGTTGTTTTTTGTAAAATATCTGAAAAAGATTTATAACTTGTTATTAATAATGGATTTATTATATTTTTCTCTGCTTTTATCCCCAAAAGTTCTCACAACCTTGCTTTTTTACCCCTTTTTTGGTATACTTAATTGTTCATATCAGAACAAAGTAAGAATGTTTGCACGTCTAAAACACTATTGAGAAAGGAAGAGCTATGGTAACAATACAGCAAATCCTAAGATCCAAGGGGCACGAGGTAATCCGCATCCAGCCGGAAGTCAAGGTATTTGAAGCACTTAAAATCATGTCAGATAACAATATTGGTGCTTTAATGGTCATGCGAGGCAACGATCTTCAAGGAATCTTTTCTGAACGCGATTATGCCCGGAAAGTGATTCTTGAAGGCAAATCATCCAAAGATCTCTCCGTCGAAGATATCATGACGAACAAAGTGGTTTATCTTCGCCCTGATCAAACAGCTCAGGAATGCATGGAAATGATGACTCAAAATCGCATTCGTCATTTACCTGTCTTTGAAGATGGTAATTTGATGGGTGTCATTTCCATTGGCGATATCGTTAAAGCTGTTATCTCCGACCAGGAAAATATGATCCAACAACTGGAACATTACATCGCTGGTGTTTAACACAATTATCTAAATTAACACCCTGATTAATTGATCTGAAATTCAATGCTCATGTATTGAAAAGCGGGGAATGTACGTCTCTACAGATTATTTTTAATTGAAAATAGCTCTAGAGCCTCATTTGCGCGTAAAAAAAAGCCCTTGATTTTATTAGAGCCCTTGAAAGACTCTGTTCTAATCTTCCAAGATCCCTACTCTATCGTCAAGGGCCTGAGGCGAAATCTTATTTTATCTATAGACTAGTTGCCGCAAATTGAGATTTGTCCCAAAAATTCCCAAGATTTTAAATAAATTTTTAAGCATATACCTTACCTATTTATTGACAATTGTTTAGAATTTAAAAATATCTGGGACTCCACTGATTATGGACAAATTGCCAACCAATACTGAGAAAACAACTCTAAATCCCCTAAATTAACAGCTTGATCTGAATTTAAGTCTGTTTGAAGGCTACCACTATTTTCTAGCCATTCAGATGAAATAATCGCAAAATCACGTATGTCCACCCGCCCAATTCCATCCAGATTAGCACTCTGACAAGCTGACAATGCTGACATGATTGTGACGTTAAGTGTATTCGTATGATCAAAACTTGTTGCACTTTGGTACAGACCTTCGATTTTTGTTTTTTCTGACACAGCTCCAACAGCAAACACTTCAAATACCTGCTGGCAAGTCTCTGTGGGATTCATGTCAGGACAAGTCACAGGGTGCATCTGATGGCTATACAGAGGCGTATTAATGGGAGATTCGGGCAAAGTTCCAGAAAAAACATTGGGCGTGGAGGTAATCCCTCTAATCATAATGTTACCATTAATATTTGGCAAAGAATCACATAAGATTGGAAAAACCAAACATGTAAGATGAAGCTCATAAAGATTAAACCATCCGCCTAAACCAGGAAGATATCCCCAAGTTCTTTGATAATTTGTACTATTGGTATCGAAACCAACTTGATTTTTGTCTGAACCAATTTGTCTCCAGCCGATGTAAACATCCCCGCTATTGATGATGATGTTTTGCTCCGCTAGTTCAATGTCAAACCAATTGATATTTTCCGCAGTTGATGGTGCTACAGGATCAACGACCATCGGTGTCATTAAATCACTTCCTGGTGAACCAGAAATTCCTGAATCATCCCAAACATGCAATTCAAATGGGTAAGTTGTTTCATCCCAGATGAAAAAGCGTGCGATATCCAGTTTAGCAGGATAACTTTCAGGTGTGACTCGCACAGCAATAAAACCTGTTGAAGAACCAATGTCTCCAAAATCTTCTGCACCGCCATCATCATAAATGAGTTCAACAGGATCGTTTAATAGCAAGCTTGCTTGTACATCATCGCATTCACCCGACTGACATTCCACTTGCGTTGTAACCATAAAGCTTTCACCTTTGGGCACATTTATATTACTGACTGGGCTTACAAGTGTTGAGGTTAATGTTCCCCATGGTACAAGCCAGGTAAGATCTTGCGTTGCCTGATTGCTATCCACATCTGTCGCAGTTACTGTTAATTGCCAATCGCCTGAATCCTGAATTATCAGGTTTGCTGGATAGGTAAACGTTGAACCACCCACATGGCTCGCACTAGCATTAATCCAGGTTTGGTTATCTGGAATATTCTCTAATTTGATATTGATGCCTGGTACTTGCTGTGGGTCTGTTGCATCAACACGTATCTGTTGAATGGTATCGCCAAAACCTGCCGCTTGGCAATCCACCCAATTACTATTAATCATACAATCAATGTTGTTGATGACTGGCTTGTTTGGATCAATGACCTGTATGACGATGGTATCAGATTTATCATCAACCATGGTTGTGCCGCTCGCTGTCAAACGAATCGAATATGTGCCATCTGATGATGGATTGACCTTCCATTGAGCTGTGCCAGAATTAAATTGTGATTTTAAAAATATTTCTAATTCGGGAGGATTTGCTCCGTTAGAACCATCTATTGTAAAGAGTTGATTTTCAAATTGCTCATTAATCAAAAAGGCGATGTAGTCTTCACCGCTTTCGACCGCATCTTCGAGAGCGGCACGGACATTATTTTGCTTTTTACCTGCAGTATTTGCTGAAAAGGTCTTGATAGGATTAATTAAATTCGAATATGAAGCGGGGTCTGCATCGTAAATCGTTAAGGCGCCTGTCAGTGATTCATAGTTGCTATCAACTAATTGCACCTCTGCAACAGCTTCCGGGTCGGTATTGGTGACCGTTAAATTCAACAGTGCGGAATCAATTTCAGCATCCGGGGTTAAACTAGAAATATCAAATTTTAAATAATAACGACTGACCTCATCATTATTCGGATCAATCTGGTAATCCACTATCACTTCAATATCATTAAATGTCAGCCAATCAAACACGCCAACATCGTGCGACAGGAGCTTAATATAGCTTGTGCCTCCCGGGTTTAAATCGGAAAGAACTGCAGGGTTTTGCGAGGTCCACCAGCAATCTGGCGGTTCAGGTAACCCACCTCCGCCCTCACCTGGAATACAATCGCCTATGAGATTGTTTTCTGAACCAATCTGATCAGACGTATAAATGAACCAACCAGAAGATGGAGCTGTTGATTGGATGACCAGATAATGTTCCATACGAATACTTATCTGGGAAACAACACCTGGGGGCAATTCAAATGAATAAATTGAAAACACATCCTGCTCGATAGCACCAATGGCATCTTGTGGCTCGAGATCCCCGGTATTAAATTGTAATGCGACAGGTGACCCTACTTCAACAGATGCAGGCGAATCCAGCTTCGTAAAACTATTGCTAGAAATATCTCGAATCGCTTTGGTATCGTATGCTGGAATCAATAGTTGATCCATCGGAAGATTTGGATCATTGGGATTAATCGGTACTGCTTGTTGCGTGTTGTCTTTCTGGGAAATGGTCAGTGTCGGTGCATTTGTATTTCCCGAAGCATTTACTTGAAACTGTTGATCATTGTTTCTTTCTCTAATCTGGAATGTTATTTTATCCTGATTAGTTTGGAGAGCATCTTCTACGGCGGCTTTCAAGTTCAGACTGACTTGGCCGTTTGATTGACAGCTAAAACTTTTTACGGGATTTAACAAATTAGTATAATTGGGATCACCCGGTTCATGAAGAGTTTGGGGCGAATCACTGGATTGCATAGCATTATCAATGAGAAAAAGATCGGCTTCACAACCAGGTGAAGATTGTGTTAGTTCTAGATTTAACCTGGCCGAAGTGACTTCAAATTCTGAATTAATACTGGAGAGATCCATTTGCATGGTATAGGCAAACTGATCATCATTAGCCGGATTGATTTGATAATCCACAATCACTTCAATATCATTAAATGTCAGCCAGTCAAACTCTCCTACATTGCTCGAGATTAGTTTAATATAATTTGTTCCACCTGGATTGAAATCAGCCAGAACGACAGGCGAAGTAGTAGTAAACCAACAATCGGGTGGTTCGGGCAATCCTCCTCCCCCTTCATCTGGAATGCAGCTGTCGACTAAATTTAATTCATCTGCATTACTATTTGAGGTAAAAATATTCCACAATGATGGCGGTGCTGTTGATTGAATCACCAGATAATGTTCCATTCGAATGCTTATCTGCTGAATCACACCAGGAGGCAAATCAAACTGATATAAAGCAAACACATTTTCTTCAATTGCTCCCAGCGCATCGCCCGGTTCCAAATCACCTGTATTGAATTGCGTCGTCGCAGTTGAACCGACAAAAGAAACTGTTGGACTTAATGTTTTCGAATAAGTCGTTGTAGCTAATTCAAGTGATGTTTGGGCATCGAAGAGAATTGGCGCATCTGTATCAACAGTCACGCCGCTGAGATTTCCTAGAGTGGTTGGATTATCGTCTTGGGTTGATAATAAATGTACCGGACCAAGACTGGTATAATTATCACAATCAATTCCCTGACATGCCTCAGCGAGAACAGAGACCTGGCCACAGCCATCACCGCCAAAACAATTTACTTGAGCGGTCAAATCAAATGGTTGGCCGACAAACTGATCAACTGAGACATTTGGCTCAGTAACCGACACACTTAATTCAGACACTTCTGCGGGTAAATTATCGATCGTTCTTTCTAAATTTATTTTACCCCAACCATACACGCCATCCCATCCTGGCGGTCCCAGATCATCGGCATTTTCTTCTAGAACCTGCTTTACCTGGGCAGGCGATAATGTTGGATTTTCACTGAGAATGAGAGCTGCGGCACCTGCAACATGGGGGCAGGCCATGGAGGTACCTACCGCTCGAATATAGCGATTACCATCAACGATAAATTGATCATCGAAGCATTGGTTAATGAGAAAGTAAAGACAAAGAAATGGATCATTCGCAACAAGTGTGCTAAAGGTTGAAACAATTTCAGGATAATTGGTGCCACCAACGGAATCGCCCCCAGGAGCGACCAAATCTAATTCTGCCCCACCATCTGAATAGGAGGCAATAAAATCTGCTTTGTCTAATGCACCTACGGCAATAACTTTGGATGCACATGCCGGGGAGACTAAATCGTTAGGCGTCCCATCATTTCCTGCGGCACAGACAACCACAACACCAGCATCCACTGCAGCGTTGACCGCTTGTGCCATGGGTTCTGAATCACAGGTGCCAGTGAACTGACCTTCCCCGAGACTCATATTGATCACATCAGCACCATTGTCGACGCACCAATTGATGCCTAAAATCACATCAGAAGCGAAACCATTTCCGGTGGCATCCAGTACTTTGGCTGCCATCAGTTCGGCGTCAAAGGCAACGCCGCGATAATTAATGCCTTCAGATGCCACGATACCAGCAACATGCGTCCCATGAGAATTGTCATCAAATTGGACGGTATCTCCCGTTGCGGCATCAAATTGAGCCACGACTTTGTTTTGCAAATCAGGATGATCGACATCAATGCCCGTATCAATAACACAGACTCGAACGCCATTACCAGTGATGCCATTACTCCAAGAATAATCTGCGTTAATCTGATAGACGGAATCTTCCAATAACAGACTGACTTCTTTGTCTTCCTGGATATCTTTTAAATTTGGCAATTCGTTCAATGCCTGTAATTTTTCTTCGGGAATTTCCACGACCATGCAATTTTGTAATTTTCCATAATTATGAACGATTCGGCCGCCATGTTTTTTGATAATATTTAAATAGTCCTGGTTGCGACGATTGATAATATTTCTGGCTAACTTTTTCGACAATTTTGGCGATTCATCAAAAGCCACAATCATTCTTTTTTTTCCCTTTGGCACTCGGGTGGTTTTCTGTTTAAAGCGGCTTTTCGCTTTTTTCTTTGGTTGCGTCTGTGTAGATATTCCTAGAAGTCGATCTGAGATTATTTTCTCATCAGGATACCCTCTAAAAATCACTTTCCCTTTTTTATTAATCAATATCGCTGTAGGAATCCGTTTAATCTTATATTTACTGGCAACAAATCCGTCATAATCCAGTAAAATATCGCAATCCAAATTATTCTGATTAGCAAAATCGTTTATTGTTTTTTCATCTTCGCGAATGGCGATAAAAATGAGTTGTAATTTATCATAGGCAAATTGAGATCGCAGCTGATCAAAAAGAATAAAATTGTCATTACAAGCTGGACACCAGGTTGCACCGAAAAAAAGTAATGTAGGCATGGTTGGTTTTTTCTGAATGGTTATGGGATGACCATTCAAATCAGGCAGCGTAAAGGTATAAGAATTGGCTCTAGAATCTTTTGCCTCTAAAGTCAGAACTGGTACGCACAAGTATAATAGGCATGCAATCAGGGATTTTACAACTATCTGGTTTTTGCAGTCAAACATCTATACCTCTTTCCACGTGGAACACTCACTACACTGTCGGTACACTATTATACCTAATTTCCAGCGAAATGACCAGTTTCGTTGACATATTTATCTGTCTAAGATATAGTTATCGTTTTGAAAGGACATAACGATTCAGTACGATTTTGACACAATTATTGACCGTAGCAATACCGGAAGCGAGAAGTGGGAAAAATATGCCGGGAAGGATATTTTACCGATGTGGGTGGCTGACATGGATTTCGCCTCACCGCCAGAAGTTTTAGCGGCATTACGTGATCATGTTGACCATGGGGTTTTCGGCTATCAGGATTCGCCTACACCAGAATTGGTTTCGGTCGCTCTGGAAATGTTGCAAAAACGATACAATTGGCAAGTAGAAGAAGAGTGGCTCGTCTGGCTTCCTGGGCTGGTGTGCGGATTGAATGTTACGTGCCGCACGATTGGTAAGCAAGAAGATGAGGTGGCGACATTTACGCCTATTTACCCTCCCTTTTTAACGGCCCCGCATTTTTCAGATCGCAAATTAGTAACTATCCCACTGATTGAAAACAATCAAGAATGGACCATTGATTTTGATGCCTTTGAACAATCGATTACCGAGAAAACAAAACTACTGCTTTTATGCAATCCACATAATCCAGTGGGACGCTTGTTTCGTGAAGATGAACTGAAGCGAGTTTGTGAGATTTGCTTACAACATGATATCGTTATCTGCTCAGACGAAATTCATTGCGATCTGGTATTGGATGACATTCCACATAAACCAACAGCATCTTTAGATGCCAACATCGCCAATAATTCCATTACATTAATGGCACCTAGCAAAACGTATAACATTCCAGGTTTGGGATGCTCCTTTGCGATTATCCCCAATTTGAAACTACGTAAACGTTTTTTACGGACACGCCGCGGCATCGTCCCCTGGGTTAACACACTTGGCTATACGGCCTGCAAGGCGGCTTTTGAGCATGGAGAGCCATGGCGAAAAGAATTGATTGCATACCTACAAAAGAATCGCGACACCGTCGAATCATTTACCAAAAAACATCTTTCCCCCATCACGGTCAATCATGTTGAGGCAACCTACCTCGCCTGGTTTGATGTTCGCAGCTTGAAACTAAATAATGCAGAAGAACATTTTGAAAACTTTGGCGTGGGACTATCAGATGGCAAATGGTTTCAGGGAAATGGATTTGTTCGTTTGAATTTTGGATGTCCACACTCAATGCTTCTTGAAGGTTTAGAAAGAATCAAAAAAGCAGTAGAGGCTGTTTAATGAGTTTTTTTATTCGACAAGCTACATTATATGATTGCGATTTAATATCAAAGCTAACACGTGAAGCTTTTCACGACGTCGCGGATTCATTGGGAATTAGCAAAGAAAATTACCCGAAACATAATGCCTACTGTGAACCAAATTGGATCTTAGAGGCACTTAACAAGAATATAAACTATTATCTTCTGGAAACAACAACAAAGACACTAGGATATTTAGCATCAAAATTGATCGGTAATACCATGAGTCTGGAAACCATCGGTGTTTTACCGAACTATCGCAAGCAAGGCTATGGCCAATTAATGATGAACCATATTGAAACACTCTCCAGACGAAATAATTGTAAAAACTTGACGCTACGTGTCAATGACTCCAGAACGCAATTAAAAAACTGGTATATCAAACAAGGTTTTATTGAAAATGGCGAAGTAAATATACCCAACTTTAATTTTAAAGTAAGATTAATGTATAAGAATTTTTAACAATTTTATTTCATGCAACACAAACGTATGCATGATTGCAGATGAGTAAACATAGATAATGAAAATAGCAATTGTAGGAACAGGTGCTTTAGGTGGATTTTATGGGGGCCTGCTTGCTCGCCATGATTATGATGTGCATTTTTTGATGCGTCGTGATTATGATCTGGTCAAAGAACATGGTTTAAAAATGAAGTCACCTTTAGGGGATTTTCATTTACCGAAAGTACAATGTTATAATGATCCAAAAGATATTGGCCCCGTTGACATAGCATTTGTGGGATTGAAAACCACATCAAATGACAGTTACAAGGCTTTACTATCTCCTCTTATGGGCTCTAAGAGTAAAGTTTTGACGGCACAAAATGGCCTTGGAAACGAAGAACAACTTGCCGAACTATTCGGAAAAGAACATGTGGCAGGTGGCCTGGCTTTTTTATGTTCGAATCGTCTTGACGATGGCACCATTCATCATTTAGATTATGGCCATATTCACATAGGAAATTTCGAAAGGGGCAGCGATGACGCACTCATTCTTTTTGGCCAGCTACTGAATAACTGTGGCGTAGAGTGCAAAGTGGTTGAAACCCTTGCTGAAGCACGCTGGAAGAAATTGATGTGGAATGTCCCCTTCAATGGACTTTCTACGCTACATAATATCACCGTGGACAAAATCATGGTTAGTAGTCGATTGCGGAATCTTTCCTGGGCACTTATGAAAGAGCTGCAAGATGCTGCTGCCAGCATTGAGATTTCAATTCGTGATGACTTTCTAGAATTAATGATGGCATACACAGAAAAAATGGAGCCCTATTACACCTCGATGCATCTCGATGCCATGGATCAGCGTCCACTCGAAATTGAATCAATCATTGGGACTCCGTTAAGACTTGGTCAAGAACATGGTTTACCCATGCCGGAAACGAAACATCTCTACGAGGGACTAAAAACGTCTTATCCAGCGTTAGTTTAATCATGCCAGAACCATTACCCACATCCGGTTTATTAACATCTGTTCGTGAACAAATTGAAGCGAACGACATGGTCGCCCCTAACGAGCGATGGCTATTAGCGGTATCTGGCGGCATGGATTCTATGGCGATGCTTCATGCACTCATCATGTTAAAAGAGCATTCAGGACTGCCTGCTGACTTACATGTCGCTCATTTAAATCACCAATTAAGAGCAGAAGAAAGTGAGCAAGATGCTGAGTTTGTACGCTTGGCCGCAGAGACATTAAAGACACCCATTTCTGTTGAAACAAAAGATATTGAATCCATTGCAAAAAAAGATGGCAAGTCCCTTGAGACTTGCGCACGCGATGAGCGTTATCATTTTTTAGTCAAAACAGCCAAGGAATTCCATTGCCATAAAATTGTCACAGCCCACAATGCAGATGATCAAACAGAAACGATTCTCTATCGCATCTTACGCGGAACCGGACTTCGTGGATTGTCAGGTATCCCAGCTAAACGGCGATCATCTCAAGAAGATGATTGTCAGATTGAATTAATTCGCCCGCTTCTTACTACGAGTCGCGAGACCATTGAACAATTTGTTCAAATGCACCAAATTTCTTTTCGCAATGACAGTTCCAATGAAGAAACAACCTTTACACGTAATCGCATTCGGCATAGCTTACTCCCTTTGATTAAGGAGCAGTTTAACCCAAATATTTTCAGTGCGATTCAACAACTTGGCAACATCGCTCAGTGGCAAAATGAGTTATTACATTCAGATATTCACCAACTCATCAACGATGTCATTATCACTAAGACTTCGTACAGGATCGAGTTGAGTTGCGACCTACTTAGAAAAACCGCTCTAATCCAACAAGCAGAACTACTCCATGAGGCATTGAAAATAATCCAACAGCCGCTTCAACATATTGGCTACAAACAGATCAAGACTTTGCTGGATTTGGTAAATGAACCTAATGTAACGAAAATCATTCAACTGCCTGATTCTTTGCAAGCTGAATTCAAAAATGATATCCTTTCTTTGAACAATCGCTCCTTAGCCCCAACTATTTTGTCTCAACCATTTAATATCGCGATTAATATAAATGGGACGACGGATTTATCTAGTACGAACATACACCTTTGGACCAACCATCATTTAAATCAAGCTAGATCAATTGAAATCAATGAAATATCTGGCAATCAAGCGTCTTTTAACGTGTTCTTAAAAACTAAGAACCGGTTGGAAGAATGGATTGACGCTGATTCGATTTCAGGTCCTCTTCTCTTAAGGTCCTTTCATGAAGGTGATCGATTTAGCCCACTCGGTCTTCAAGGAGACAAAAAACTTGGGGATCATTTCACCGACTGTAAATGGCCCAATACCTCACGACATCATGCAGGACTTTTATGTGACAACAATGGCATCATTGCCATTTTGGGAGACCGCATTTCAAATCACGTTAAAATTAGAACTGACACATCAAAAGTCTATTCGATAAAAGTTCACTCTGATTAGATAGGATTACACTATGTTTAAATATTTTTATTATTTATTTACTGGATCACTAATCATTTTATTGACATCATGCAATACAGACACAGTCAATAGAAAATCAAACAATAAAACTAATGAAACTATATATAAATACAATACCCCAGTTTATTACAATCAAGATACGCCCGAATCGGTTTTGAAGAATTACTTCATTGCTATAATGTATAATGACGTTGAAAAACTAAAAGAAGTTATTGTACCACACCCTAACTATGAGATTCTACTTATAAAACATACGCAACCAATAGATACAATGCAAGAAAGAGCTGTTTTCCACAAGCATCTTAGCGAAATGACAACCAGAACATTAAACTTAGGGGATAGTCTTAAACTACCAAACGGTAAAATACTTGACATTGGCTCAAGTCATGTTAATGGTAACAGCCAAATGCTTTTGCCTTCAACCCCAGCGACAGGTGTATCTCCATTACCTATACGTATTATCAATCTTAATGGACAATGGAAAGTAGATGCAGCTCCATTTATTGCTGCCCGCTTAACCGCTCAGGCGTCTCGGCAAGAACTGTCGGAGGATAAGTAGATCCACGAGTCACATTATACTCAGGCCCATCGACATGATAATCTAAGAGATAGTCTGCAAGTAATTCACCTGCGAGCCGATGCCCTCCGGGACTCCAGTGCTTGTCCTGTACGTAAAAAAGAGCTTTGTTATCTTTTTCGTGCAGCCTGGCTTTCATCCGAAATGATTCTGTCGTATTAATAAAATTAATATTAAGCTTTTGACATATTTTCCCTAATTCACTGCCACTTTTTTCAACATCCCATTGATCAGGATTCATGTCATATTTTTTACAAAGCTGCTGCCATAATCCCGGGTACACAGATGCCGCGGTTGGTATATACATGACCACAAATTCACTGTTGATCGCTTCGGTCTCCTGCTTCATTTTAGACATGATCGCCTCGGTTACTTGCCAGGCATAAACCATTTCTGGTTCATAATTTTTTTCCCACACGCGAAACATCCCTGGTACAGGTCGACGTTGATTTTTACTAACTGTTAATTGTCTGTTTTGATCGACATCATTCGCAAGACCGACATTTACCGCTAATTCGTTAAGTGCTGGTATACTTCGAATACCATCACGCACGTGACCGTAAAGAACGGAATGATCCTGCAACCATTTTTTCGTTTTATACTTATACAGATCAGTCCCTGTCAAAAAGACTTCAGGTTTGCTAAACAAAAAGATAGGCGGAACAGGTACGTTGGTTAATTCTAATTCTCCATCTATTAATTCAAAATAAGGTTTAAATGCACCACCGCCAGCAGCTCTTGGTTGCGCATTAGCCCATACATCATTAAAGAAAAAGACTAAGACTGTCATATCAGGGCAATACTTTTTTCCTTTTTCCTGAAACATTAATAATTGCTGGTCAGTACTAAAAGCACCAACGGCAGCATTGATGACTTGATATTGCTGGTGACCATTCCTGGCATTCAGGCTCTTTTTCATCACCTCAGAAAATAGCTGGTCATGCTCAACGGTATACCCTTCTGCAAACGAATCCCCCAGAATTAAAATACGATGCTCATCTTGAGGTTTTTCGATCGGGTAATCAGGTCCCAGCAAGCTATCTGAATTGATTTTTTGAGTGATCGAATATTCAGCTGCGACGACTTTACCTTCAATACCCGGCTGCTTTACCCAACCCAGCACAGGATCATATTGATAATACAACTCCTTTGGTACGCCAGGCAGAGGATTGATCACCTGCAATACTCCTTCAACAAGCAAAAGAGTAAAGATGATTGAAAATAAACAAAGGCTCAGTTTCAGAATAATTCGTTTAAATTTTGTCATTATCTATTCCAATAAATTAGTATTTCCAGATACGAAATTTATCGGAACAACAGGGATAAATCATTCAAAATTCATCTCATAAAAATAGCCCCCAGAACGAAAAAATCCGCTAAAGAAGCGTCTGCCAACACCAAAGCCCCCTACGTCCCATATATCACTCTAAAACAAGAGCTTATAAGCCCCTTCCAACTCAGATCCTAATTCAGACAAGCGAAGACTTTATTTTCTTTGAGCCACTGAGAAATCGCTGCTGCTGCGACTTTATGCCCCTCAGGATTCCAATGAGCGTCAATCGACCAATTTAACTTAACCCCTTCTTTTCTTTTATTTCTCATGACAGGTGTCAAATCTAAATAATGGAGACTATTCTTATCAGCCCAATTTTTAAGCTTTTGTTGAACTGGCGAGACACTTACTAGCCATTCTTTTTTCAGTGTATATCCAGCTAAATAAACCGGGTGATTTTCAACATAACGATCCGGGTCATATTGATAAGGACTGGGAATATAAACAAACCCCACTTCTATCCCTTTTCTCTTCGCAAACCGATTAATTTCCAATAACACTTCAGCCATCGCATTAAACTTGCGAACAGCTGTATCGCTTGCAAGATCTATGGCATCAGAAATCATATCTGGATTCAATAAACCTTGAGACAACAAATTGCCATTGAACTGTTTTTTCTCAACAGCCTCCACCAACTCTTTAGGAATATTCTTTTCCCATTGATCAATTAATGCATCTGGTACATGACGTTGCTTTGCTACTTCAGAAATCGTTCGGACAAAATTTGCACTATCTGTTTCATGCCTATACTTTCTACTGTCCTTCATAAGTTCCAAGCTTGTGTATATTCGAGGAAAAATCGATCTGATTAATTTTCGAGCACCTGTATAGTTATTCTGCGGCCTAAGATAGAGCTGCTCTGGTAATGCCGCAGCAGGAGTATTCGCGATATCATTAAAATACAAGCAAATTAGAACAGCTTGCGGCTTATAGATATCAGCGTACTCAATAAATAAACGGCCATATTTAAGGGGGCCGGTCCCTGCTAATCCACCATTTATAAAATAAACACTCTCTTCACTAGATGAATAATTATTTTCTAATATATCGGCAAAACGTTGCCCATCACGAACTCCAACACCTTCCGTAAAAGAATCGCCTATGACAAATATCTTTTTCAATCTCTCCGATGCATCTGCAGGAATCGTTTTATATCTTAATCCATGATTATTTGTATTAAAATCATACTCAAATTCTATATTGACTCTTTTTTCATGATAATTTTTAGGGTGTGAAATTTTTTCAGGCTTAGATGAAGGAAAGTTGAGTAATTTTAATCCCAACTCAAAAACAAATAGCGTCAGAAAGATAACAACGCTAGTTAATAAAAGTTTTAGGAACAATTTGTTATTTTTTTTCATGTAGACATTATAGAGTTCATGATAATAAATTCAATTAATTTCAAGCATAACAACACAACAAAGACCGACCAATCGCTCAATTGCCCATAATATTCAAACCACCTTGATAACCAAAATATATCTATGTATCAATTAACATAACGATCGCTTTACTGCCCCACCCAAATCAAGTATTTTGGTTAATTTTGAGTAAACTTAAGGAATAAAATCGGACTTGAATATAGGATGGCAATCCATTAATTTAATGAAATATTATGATTTATTTCAAATTTTTTGGCGATCAGTACCTCATTTAGACGACATACAAGTAGGAGAGTCTGCGCTCTGCCACTAAATTGGTAAATCATACGGAGAAAACAGGTTAACTTAATGAATATTTTAGGAATATCGGCATTTTATCATGATAGCGCAGCCTGCCTGGTTCAGGATGGCGACATTGTGGCAGCTGCCCAAGAAGAACGATTTACCCGAAAAAAACATGATCATAATTTTCCAAGCCATGCCGTAGAATATTGCCTATCGCATGCAAATATCAAGGCGGAAGATTTAGACTATGTCGTTTTCTACGATAAACCATTATTAAAATTCGAAAGACTACTTGAAACCTATCTCGCATATGCCCCTAAAGGTTTTCGTCAATTTCTCATGGGGATCCCCTTGTGGCTAAAGCAAAAACTTCACTTGCCACGAGAAATGGACAACGCTCTTGACGGAAAATACACAGGACGATATGTCTTCACTGAGCATCACGAATCACATGCCGCGAGTGCATTTTTTCCATGCCCGTATGATGAAGCAGCCATACTAACCCTAGATGGTGTTGGTGAATGGGCAACCGCTAGCCTGGGAATCGGCCGTGGCAATAAAATCGAACTAACACATGATCTACAATTCCCACATTCACTTGGATTGCTTTATTCTGCTTTTACCTATTTCACAGGTTTTAAAGTAAATTCTGGTGAGTATAAACTCATGGGTCTTGCACCTTATGGTGAACCGATCTATGTAGATAAGATTATGGATAACATGCTTGACCTCAAAGAAGATGGTTCGTTTCGATTAAACATGGATTACTTTGCGTACTGCTACACCGATGTCATGACCAGCCAAAAATTTGCGGATCTATTTGACGGCCCCAGGCGAACACCTGAAACCCCTATCGGCCAACGAGAAATGGACATAGCAGCGTCTATTCAAAAAGTCACTGAAGACATTATGCTTCGCATGGCACATTTTGCACATCGTCAAACTGGGATGAAAAACCTGGTACTTGCTGGTGGTGTTGCACTCAACTGTGTGGGGAATGGAAAGATTTTACGAGAAGGCCCATTTGAAAATATCTGGATTCAACCTGCCGCAGGAGATGCTGGTGGTGCTTTAGGTGCAGCACTTTTTGTCTGGCACCAATTATTAGAAAATGAGCGAAAACCAAAAGAAACAGATTTACCTGATCTACAAAAAGCTTCCTTACTTGGCCCAAGCTATACCAATGAGAGTATTCAAAGATTTTTGGAATCAGAAAACATCCCCTATGAGTCCCATGATGACCAGGGACTGGTTGATAAAGTTGCTGAATTGATTGATCAAGAGAAAGTCATTGGCTGGTTCCAAGGCCGTATGGAGTTTGGCCCGCGAGCACTTGGGTCCAGAAGCATCATTGGGGATGCACGAAGCGAAAAAATGCAATCAATTATGAATTTAAAAATTAAATTTCGGGAATCGTTTCGTCCTTTTGCTCCCAGCATTTTAAGAGAACATGTATCTGAATATTTTGAAATGCGAGAGCATGAAGACAGCCCATACATGCTACTCGTCGCACCTGTGCAAGAAAGCAAACGAATATCATCTGGCGAAAACCATGCAAAGGGATTGGATAAATTAAAAACAAAACGAAGTCAGGTACAAAGTATTACCCATGTAGATTATTCTGCTCGCGTACAAACGGTTGACAAACAGCGACATGGAAAATACTACCACCTGCTTGATTCGTTTAAACAAAGAAGTGATTCCCCTGTAATTATTAATACCAGTTTTAATATTCGAGGAGAACCCATTGTCTGTACGCCACAAGATGCATACCGATGCTTTATGGCTACGAACATGGATATACTTGTCCTTGAAAATCAAATTTTATACAAAGACCAACAACCTCAATCAGAAAAAGATAAAGTTGATGACTACATCTCACAATTTGATCTTGACTAAAATCGGAATTAGCTTATGGCACTCATTGATATAAATTTAAAGCCTAGTAAAGACGTACTAAAAGACTTTGCAATGATTGCATTAGTAATGCTAACAATCATTGCCTTTGCATTCCATTGGATTTATGGCTTGAGCAGTCAAAACGCACTATATCTTTGCGGGATAGGGCTGGTTATTTTTCTACTAAGCAGAATATCACCAAGTCTCGTCATACCGATTTATATCATTCTCACTCTTATTACAGTCCCCATAGGATTGGTGATTAGTTTCACAGTCATGGCAATTTTTTACTACGGCCTACTCACCCCAATTGGCCTAATATTCAAAATCATCGGACGCGACACCATGGAACGAAAATGGGATAAAGAATGTAACACGTACTGGGTAGAACATAAAAGCCCAGAATCCACAAAGAGATACTACAATCAATTTTGAGATTTTTGGAGCTACGATTATGACAGAACAGGACAAAAACAAACCAACCACGGAATTTGAATCCCAAGGTAAGGAATCTCGAAACGGTATTCTGTCTGAATTCTGGAATTTCCTAAAACACAATAAAAAGTGGTGGCTTCTGCCTATTATTTTAGTCTTACTCGGACTAGGACTCATTATTATTCTTGGAGGAAATGCTGCTCTAGCCCCATTTATTTATCCACTTTTTTAATCACGACAAATGTAAATAATTATTTATATAACTAACATTTATAGCAGGTGATACAAATTCATAACATATTGTATCACCTGCTTTTTTGTCCCTTTTCACATTATTTTCCTCCAATTTTGCCCCCTTAGCGCATATCATAATATAATAATCATTTTCTCAAATTTCTTAATTGTGTAGGTTACCATAAATTGCAGAGGGTAGTGGAGTCCATGCTCAAGGATATGGCATTTAGCAAGCAAAGTCCCCCTAATGAACAATTCACCTGTTTACTACTGTCTCATCAAAAGAGAATTTACAATTTCATACTCACACTCGTACCTAACGCATCGGATGCTGATGATATCATGCAAGAAACGGTCTTAGTCATGTGTCGGAAATTTGATGAATTCAGCATTGATACAAATTTCACGGCATGGGCATTTCAAATCGCTCGTTTTAATATTATAAAGTTTCGCCGCAACAAACATCAACACTTCTCATTACTCTCAGACGAAGCATTTGAAAAAGTAAGCAATGAAATAGAAAGAAATCATAACAACATCGATGAACACCTTGCGGCACTCCAACACTGCCTCGAAAAGCTCAATAAAAACGATCGCGAACTGGTTAGTTTACATTACGAAAAAGGACTTAAAATCAACAGTATTGCTGAAAAATATGATCGTTCCACCCAGGGACTTTATAAGGTTTTTTCAAGAATTAATAACCTGCTGAGGCTATGCATCAAACAGGCAATTGTTCGCTAGGACTTACAAATGTCATCAATGGATGAGTACAAATTAAGTGAATATATTCTCGAGTCGATCAATGGATCCATCAGCCATGAACGACTCAAAGAGATGAATGATCTCATCGTTAATACTCCCAATGGAGTTACAACTTACATCGAACTCATCAAAATCAATTCATCATTAAACCAGCTAGGTGCTGGAAGCCCTAACATCTCACTCTCAAATCAAAATGACAAAGAATTAAGTACAGAACAACTATTACGTGAAGCGATTATTTACCAGGAAAAAATAGAAGCAAACCAATTAGAACAAACCATACAGAAAAGAAAAAGGAAAATAGCGGCCGCAGCTCAATCACAACTTGACGATTATCTGAAAACACAATATTTGGCTGAGACTGAAGCCAAACGCATTTTTGAGAAAAATTCTAAGCCCAAATCTCGCCTATATAAAATGATGTCCAAAGTGTTTGCAGCTTGTCTCGTTATGAGTGCTTTCATATGGATCTTACAATCATCCATAACACATTCTAAAGTTGCCACACTTCTCACTTCACACGCAGCACAATGGAGCAATGGAGACATCCCGATAAAAACGGATCTTTTGACTGGCAACTATAATTTAATACAAGGCCTTGCTGAAATTGAATTTTCTAGCGGTGCGACCATACTCCTGCAAGGACCTGCAATAATTAATTTAGAATCGACTAATGGGGCCTACTTAAAGCAAGGAAAATTGCTTGCAAATATTCCTGCAAGAGCTCATGGCTTTACAATTAATACGTCCAGCTCAACATTTGTGGATTTTGGAACTCAATTTGGGCTTCACATTAACCAGGATGGTTCCAGTGAATGCCATGTTTTTCAAGGACAAGTTGGCATTCAAACCATAGCGTCACAACCTACCGCCTATAACTATATTGAAACAGGGCAAGCCAAAAAAGTATCAAGCGATGGTACAACCATAACTGACATTCAATTAACAACATCTTATCTCTCGCAAGAAATACCACACTATTTTAAATTTAACAAACTAATGACCAGCCATACAGCCACAAACTGTACGAATCCCCTTCTAAATATTCATTTCGACAATAAAAACTCTCTACAAGCAAATTCAAAGATTAGCCTGGTTGGAGACTTTCAGTTTATTCCAGGTCCACCAGGGCCTTTTGACTCGAACAATCATGCCATTCTTTTCGAGGATAATAATAATTATCTTCGTTTAAAATATAAAGATGAATTCGAATGGCGTGAGGGCTTTTCGTGGACACTCCGGTTTAACCTCAAGGACTTAACCAATCAGTGTATATTTAAATCTTTTAACAAAAATGAGTTTAACGAAGAAGGTGACTTTACCAGCACACTTTATATTGAAAAACGTCATAGCCAACATACATTAAATTATCTTTTTATATTAGAAGATGAGGATGATATCGAAAAAAATGATTTTACCCATAATTTTACCAGCAAACTTAATGATTCAAACCAATGGCATTTGGCGGTATTTACAATAAATAATGACAATGCACGTTTTTACTTAGATGGACGCTTAATTTCAATATTCAATTTTACCGAAAAGCATAAACGAGCTGATTCCAGTAGCAATAATTTTATCTTTGGACTTCCAATGCAACTTGCACACAAACCCAAAATCTCATCAAATCCGTCATCAATATTTCCAGGGTTAAAAGGTGCTATTGACGAATTCGCAATTTACCCATGTGAATTAACAAAAAATGAAATTTCTCATTTACATTCACAATTCGTGACTCAGGAGTAATGACAAATTTTGACCAGATAACGTATCTGTAGCCTAAAGAGATTCAAAAATTCATTCAAACAATTACACCGGGTTGGATTTCGCGCAAAATACATTGCGTTTGTAAATTATTTCAAATAAGTGTGTGTTTAAAAACTGAAGTGATGTTTATTTATTCATTCAAAGAAAGGAAGCAGAGTTATGTCTAAAGGTACTAACAAAAACATTAAACTTTTAGGGGGACTAATCCTTCTAACCTTATGCATGCCTTCATTATTGCATGCACAAGGATCATGGACTTCACCTGTAGCAACAGGTGTTGATGCAATTCATATGGGACTTTTACCTCCTGCCGGTGGTAACCCATATCGAGTTATTGTTCACTCATACAAAGACTCTTTTTCAGGTAATACCCCTAGGACAGGTGTATTTGAACCAAGCAATCTATTAGGCGGCCTTAACCTCGCAACACCAGCCGACCATTTTTGTAGTAGCCATTCATCGCTACCAGATGGAAAATTTCTTTTTGTCGATGGTGAAACGGCAAATAATGAAGGCAGTCCTGCCGGTGCAGGTAAAATGAATCGCTTTAATCCCGCAAATAATAGTTTTGAAAATGCCGGGAACACAGCCTCACCTGATATAAGATGGTACCCTTCAACAATCGTACTAGGAAATGGTCTCGTTCTTACAATGGGTGGAGTAACGCATGGTGGCGGTAATGAAAATGATTTTGCACAAGGTGATCGATCATTAGAATATTACGATCCCGTTTCAAACACGAATACCTGTTTGAGCGGATGTAGCAATGTTATGCCATGGCAAGATGCAAACGCATATCCACGTATCTTTTTATTGGAAGATAATTCAGCAACCAATCAATTTAAAATCTTTATGGCAGGCGCTCATTCTCTCTCTTACTTTTTCACAGTAAATACTGACTCGAACACGGCTTCGGTTGTAAATGGTCCCAATGATAATAACACACCTAGTGGTGGCGGAGATGCCGGTCGATTACAAGGAACCTATGCTCGACTTGATGATGGTCGCGTTCTTTCGATAGGTGGATCCAATTTTAATGAAACGGGCGGGACAGGTAGTGCATCTATTATTGATCCTGATGCCGTTAGTCCTAGCTGGTCTAATTTACCAACCCTTTCCTTTTCTCGAGCAAATGTATTAAGTACGGTATTGGCAGATGGGAAATTAATGGTTTATGGCGGCGATGATGATTGCTGTGGTGATCGTTTAACCCCTGAATTATTTGATCCCAGCTCAAACAATTGGAGTAATTTGGCCACAATGCCAGCAAGTCAGATCAGAAATTATCATACCTCAGGTGTACTCCTTCCGGATGGCCGCGTTTGTGTATCAGGTGGTGCCGGCAATGGTGGCCCTGGTGTGGATGGTGAATCTGACCAAGTAAATTTTTACTCTCCTGCGTATCTTTCAGCTGGAGCCCGCCCAACCATAAACAGTGCACCATCAAGTGCCAGTTATGGTCAAAATATTGCGATTAATTATTCCAGTAGTTCACCGATTACCATGGCCAAAATACGACGACCCGGTTCATCAACACATGGTTTTACTTATAACATGGTTGGCCATACACTTTTTACAGGAAGTGATAACGATGGGACGTTAAATGTGACCATTCCTTCCAATCCTAACTTAGCACCTCCAGGATATTACTTACTATTTCTCTTTAGAGATTCTGGAGGAGAAAAAGTTCCATCAATCGCAACTTGGATTCAAATTGATGGTAGCGGTCCACCTCCTGATACAGATCCTCCAACACCAAACCCAGGGACATTTTCATCTCCACCTTCAGCCGATAGTGAATCAGCAATCAGCATGACCGCTACAGCAGGTAATGATGCAAGCCCGCCGGTTGAATATGATTTTGATGAAACGACTGGAAATACAGGTGGTAGCGATAGCCCCTGGACCACGAACAATAATTATACAGATTCTGGATTAAACCCAAGTACGCAATATTGCTATCGCACACGTAGTCGTGATAGTCTGGGTAATACAGGTAGCTGGGGCACAGCTTCCTGTGCGACGACCAATGCAGCGCCAGATACCGATCCCCCCACACCGAATCCAGCAACTTTTTCAACACCACCTACGGCTATTGGGGATGCAGTCATTATTATGATCGCAGATTTCGCCAGCGATGCAACACCTCCAATTGAATACAATTTTGATGAAACCTCTGGCAATCCAGGAGCAACTGATAGCGGATGGCAAACCAGTACAGCTTATGAAGATTTTGAATTAACCGGTGGCAATCAATATTGCTATGTCCTTCGTTCAAGAGATAGCTTGGGTAATACAACGAGTCCTGCAGCCCCAGCTTGTGCTACAACAGCCCCTGAAGATGGATTTGTAGATGTTACTGTAGGACCAGGTTTAACCATGACACCACAGAACATCACCATTCCAGTCGGAACAACGGTTGAATGGACATTTATAGCAAGTGGTCATAATGTTTGGTCTGGTGTCACAGGTGGTCATACGGTATTTGATGGCCAAGCCCCCTGGCCAGCTGGTACGATGTTGTTTGCATCAACGGCAGATCCTGTTGTTACGAATGCAGAAAACACCTCCTTCTCAGCCACGTTCGATCAAGCATTCCTTGATGCCTCAACCGGTGACTTAGGCATAGATGCTTATAACTATCATTGCCATTTACATGGTTCTGGTATTCACGACGGATCCATCACAATTACAGGTGGTGTTGATAATGATCCACCAACACCGAACCCAATGACATTTGCATCCAATCCAAATGCAACGAGCAGCACAACGATAACCATGACCGCATCAACTGCAACTGATGAACAAAACAACCCCGTTGAATATTTCTTCAATGAACTCACAGGTAACCCTGGAGGTAGCGATAGCACATGGCAAAGTTCAACAGCTTATACCGACACAGGATTGGCTCCATTAACTCAATACAGCTATACCGTTGCTGCGCGTGATAGCGTAGGTAACACAACAGTAGTATCCGCAACAGAATCCGCAACAACACCAGACACACCTCCACCATCTCAAATCAGTCTTGAAACAGGTGTCGTCAGCGGAATTTCTAGCAGCTGGACCACTGTCAACTTGTCTAGTAGTTACACCTCAATGGTTGTCGTTGCCACACCGAACTATTCAAGTAGCTCAGCTCCAGGTACGGTGCGAATCCAAAATGCCAGCGGTAGTAGTTTCCAAGTTCGCTTGGATGGATCTTCAGCCACACCAGCTGCGTCTGATATCTACTACATGGTTGTTGAAGAGGGTGTTTATACCCAAGCCCAAGATGGTGTTACCATGGAAGCCGTCAAATACAATTCGACACTGACGGATAACAATAACTCATGGACTGGCCAAGCTCGCACTTATGCGAATAGCTATACATCGCCTGTCGTATTGGGCCAAGTGATGACATATAATGATGCCGGTCACGTTGAATTCTGGTCACGCGGTAGCACCCGCCAAAGTATCCCTAGCAGCTCTGCCTTATTTACTGGTAAAACAGTGAATGAAGATCCTGACAATGCTCATGCCAATGAAACCATTGGTTATATTGTGATCGAATCGGGCAGTGGCACAATGGATGGTGTTAACTATTCTGCGGCAGTGGGTGGCGACACGATTCGTGGCGTAACCAACACACCGCCTTATAGCTACAGTGTGAGTGGACTAAGTGGCACAGCCTCCATTGGTATTGCAACGATGGCAGCAGTGGATGGAGGTAACGGTGGATGGGCTTTATTCTATGGCAGCAATCCGATTTCAGCCTCTTCGATTAATTTAGCGATTGATGAAGATCAGTTGGCGGATACCGAACGTAATCATACCACTGAACAAGTCGCTTACATTGTCTTTGAAGATGGCACTGGCGGTGACACAACACCTCCAACCCCTAATCCTGCGACATTCTCATCTGCACCGACAGCAACCAGCAATAGTGCGATTAGTATGACCGCAACAACGGCGTCTGATCCTTCCACGCCTGTGGAATATCAATTTGTGGAAACCTCTGGTAATCCAGGCGGTTCAAATAGTGGCTGGCAAACGTCTACCAATTATTCTGATACTGGTTTAAATGCCAGTACGCAATATTGTTACACCGTGCAATCTCGTGATAGTGTGGGTAACACAGGTAGTGCATCGAGTGCTTCTTGTGCCACGACACAAGCAGGTGCGGATACGACGCCACCAACGCCAAATCCAGCGACGTTTGCTTCGGCTCCAGCCGCAACAAGCTCTACTACGATTGCGATGACGGCAACGACAGGTAGTGATCCATCGGGTCCAGTTGAATATTTCTTTACCGAATTATCCGGCAACCCAGGTGGTAGCAACAGTGCCTGGCAAACATCGACCGGTTACAGCGATTCGCTATTAACGCCAAGCACACAATATTGCTATACCGTGACGATGCGTGATAGTGTTGGTAATGTAGGTAGTGCATCAAGTTCATCTTGTGCTACAACGCAAACACCACCAGATACCACACCGCCAGCACCCAATCCAGCAACATTTGCAACGGCGCCGAATGCATCAAGCAGTAGTCAAATTGATATGGTTGCCACCACAGGTAGTGATCCATCGGGACCAGTTGAATATCAATTTGATGAAACCACCGGAGGTGCAGGTGCCACCGATAGCGGATGGCAAACCTCGACGAGTTATTCGGATAGTGGTTTGAGTGCTTCGACGCAATATTGTTATCGCCTGCGTAGTCGTGACTCTGTCGGCAATACTGGTAGCTATTCAGCAGCTTCTTGTGCAACAACGCAAGCAGGCAGCGGTTGTGGTAGTGGTCAACCATACACTAATTTTGTTGGCGCGGGTAATTCGCAGGATGTAGTCGCTACAGCAAGTAGTAACGATGGTGCTGCCAATGCTACGCAAACCGTTAATGGATCAGGATTATCTGGAAACACCCATGATGATGAATGGGGGAACACCTGGACCTCAGATGGTGACAATGGTAATCCTAACGCTCCAAATCCTAACCCGGCTCGTGGTAATACGAACTGGATCTCTTACGATCTTGGCCATCTCTATAAACTGGGTCAAATGCAGGTATGGAATGGTAGTGAAATTTCAGCTCGTGGTTTGAATAGTGTCTTTGTTGATTATTCAGCTGACGGCACTAATTGGACTCAAATTGCCAGCGCAAACTGGCCGCAATCACCAGGAACCAATAATGGGTTTAATGGACCTGATTTTGGAGGAGTTTGTGTTCGCTATGTCGTTATTACAATAAATAGCAATCATGGCGATGGTTTTGGCAACCAATTAGCTGAAGTCAAATTCAACATTGTTCCATAATTACTAACGTCCTACACAATACAGGACTCTATATCTATAGGGTCCTGTATTTCGAACAATTTTAGTATCTAGAAATAGATGCTCTTATTTCCGAGCGTGGCATTCACACACTGCCACGCTTTTTTTACACAACAACTCAAATTATCGGACACACGCCACCCGGTTAATAGCTTAAAATAAAGGTTTTGACTGATTTATCATTATAACCCCTACAATCATTAGTCATACTTTACAATAGTCTATCTTTTATAAGAAATCCCCCAATTCTATTTGCTCGCACTGAGGTTAAATTCTACATTTAAGTTGTAAGTTGAATATGCAATTAAGGTTTGCATGACGAACAAGGATGATATTTTCGTTTGCCCTGGATCGGGGCCCCAGCCTGGCTGCCTCCTACAGACTGGGGTCCCAACTATATAAACAAATTGGGTTAGGTCGGTAAACTTCGCCACTGCTATGTGTCACCTAGCAGTGGTTTTTTTATGCGCGTAAAAGAATGGTTAGTAATTTAGTTTGAATTATCCCTGACTTCATCATTTATAAAATTTTCACAAGACAACAAACTCGTGAGTGCAGATGCTGTAAATATAACAGGATATAGTTTCTCAGAATACCATAGCTTTGCGAAATAAAGTCCAATAGGACTTGGTATAAACGAAGTCCCATTTTCCGTCGCATCTAACAACCATTTTATCGCTTTATTGACTGCCGTATGCAGTAGTTCAATCTGAGCTTTAGAATTGTTTTCCTTTGATGATATCGTTGAATTTGATAAAGCCTTCATGGCTTGTGATATTGCGGAGATAACCAAGGCCGTCTCTTCAATTGAACTAATGATATTTCGATTACCGCCCCATCCACCATCTTCATTTTGAATTGACAATAACCAATGTAAACCTTGATTGGCCATTGGTAAAAACTTTACTATCAGAGATTCATCAAGCTGAAATATTGCGATAATAACCCGAGAAGTACCATAGGTTGGATTTTCGATGTTAGGTGCTTGTTGATTACCAAACCAGAGTGGAATCCATTGCCCTTCAGTGGTCTGAGACTCAACTAAATAATTTAAAGCAGACTCCATACAACCAGTTAAATGATCCTGTTGCTGACTTGGTAACCGCGTCTTCCATTTCTGCCAGGCAAGTAATGCATGAGCCGTCAATTCTGGTGTACTCAAATCAAATGGCAGATTGGACCACCCTTTACAAAATGTAGGTATGCCCCCATCACGATTTTGGACATCCATTAACCACTGCACCCCCTTCGATGCCGCAGATAATACTTTCGCATCATCGTTGTCCAAATTCCCTAAAGCAAGCAATGCTCCAGCAGTATCATCACTATCAGGTACACCACCTGGTTCATAAGTCCAGGACCACCCCCCTGGTGCAGCTAACGTATATGGATGAATCGATTGATACTGTTGATCTAATAATCTCTTTATGAGCGAGCGTCGTTCATTATCATCAAAATAACTATTGAGCGTTTGGTTGCTGGTAAGTGCATTGACGGACAATGTCGTCACCCAGGTTGATAAATGAGTATCAATGGGCCAATGACTTTTTTCCCTGGCACCGGCTAATATAAAATCAATGCCTTTATCAACGACGCTATTTGACTCTAAGTTAGCTTTAACTAAGCTCATAACCACAAAACTTGTCAATGAAATGGCTTCTAAAAATCCACCATTGGTAGGTTGAATTTTTTGAAGTACTTTTAACGTGGGCTTTTTAGTCAACTGTCGGAGCAAACGCATAATTGGATTTTTACTAGGACGAAAAAAATGTCGAACTTGCCCAAAGGCGATGAGTGCAGGTAAGGCATAACTCACAACAGGTAGACTCAACCATTTAAACCATTTTTGCGGCAAAACAGCTAACTCGAAAGGTAACTGTGGTATTTTTCGCCAGGCATCCTGTGAATTCCCCAAACATCCAGCCAAGGTACAATGTGTCAAAATAGGTACTGAAAATGTTTTATCCTTACCATACGCATCTAAGATAGCTTTGATAAGACAATCAGGTTCCATTCCTCCAGCTACTTTCGTCAACCATTGTTGCGCATTTTCTAAAGTTTCTGGATATTTATCTCCAGCGATAGACACGACAGCCCAACAAAGCATGGTGGTACTAATATTACTGACACTATCCGTAGTATCGCCCCAACCACCATCTCTATTTTGAGTCCTTACAAGCCATTGAATACCCCCTTCGATATAGGAGGAAAAATCTGGTTTTGACCTTAACATTGTATTGGATTCTTTTTGCTCATGGCAAACATGCAATGCTAATACAGCGGTCGCAGTGGAAAGTGCGCTACTGGACAATTCTCCCTGCCAATCCCCTTTGGAGCTGCGAGCATCCAACAATGACCGAATAGTATTTTCTTTAAATTGTTTTAGGTCGTTTAGATCCATGCTTCACTATAAACTCAAGTGGCCAAGTGCGAGTAAACCATAATACGTATATTCGCAATCAAGGGCCTGCTCAGACCAGTTTCCATAAAAGGACCCCTGACTATCCCACAGTGAATCAACATAATCTAAATTAATCTCCTGTATGGGGGTCAAATCAATTTGCAAGCTCGCCAATGCATGCAATGCCGTAGCCGTTGACAACAAATCTGGTATAGGTGCCATGGGTGCAGCAAAAAACCCACCTTCTTGGTAACAACGTTCTAATAACCATTCCCCCACAGTAGATGGAAGTTCTTGGCCATAATGCCTTAAAATTGTAACCGCAGCCGCAGCGGATGGTGTCAAACCTATAGGTAAATCAGGCTGATTGGCATAACCTCCATCGTCTGTTCGTAACTTTTCAATGGATGCCAACATTCTCTCTGGATTTGGAATTTCTGATTCTAAGTCCTGACAAATTCCCAATGCCAAAAAGGCGCCATACACACTGCCATAATCATTATCAACTTTGACATGGTACCCGCCATCTTTACTACGAAATGTTTCAAGATGGTCAATCATAGAATCTACAGGACAATCGACCTGCATGTCTTTAGGTAAATCTGACCAACATCTCGCAAGACAAGATAGATGTACTAAATCAAGCTGAGTTATATCATTGAATGTTTTTAAATAAGGTTTGAGTGAATTTACAGGAACCTCTTGATGCATCCCGATTAATGATTCGGTTCCAAAAACCGTATAATAAAGATCGCTATTTCCACTGCGATCTTTATAGCCACCATCCGAATGTCGTTGCCCTATCAGAAATTGAACTACTTGTTCGCTCGATTCTCCCAAAAGATTAGGCGCTAATCGCTGTACCTGAAGCATCTCCAGCTTCAAACTCATGGCACCATCCTTTTAATTCCACTTGAAATATCTTACCAACAATACGCCTTAGTAACCCTTTTAGTGTTGGGTTATCTAATTCAGTGAGCGAACGTATCGCTTGTTCTTTGTAAGAATCCAGCAAATGGCGACATCGCTCATCAACGTCTAATGTCACAAGTAAAGGTTCAATATCTTCTTTAATTTGCTTTTCGGTAAGATCCTGTTTCCACAAAAGTGTCGTTAATTCTTTTTGTTCTTTTTTGCTTTTTTCATGAACTACGGACATAAGCAGCGATGGCTTATTCGGCCGCCACTGCTCTTGTTCAACCAAATCTTCAAGATCATCTCTAATTTGGTAAGCAATCCCTAATGAATCGCTATAGGTATGAAGCGTATCATGAATCGTTTCATCCGTCACACCAGCATAAAGGGCGCCTAATCGCAAAGCGATCTCGAACGCGGGCGCCGTTTTATTAGAAAAAATATCCAACACTTCCAAAGAGGTCAATGGTTGAGGATCTCTTGTCCAACACAACTCAGTTCCCTGACCGAGACAGAGACTGCGATGACCTGCTGATGCAATGCGAATCATCTCACTGATGATCTCACTAGACACATCGCAACTCGCAAGCAAACGATAGCCTTCACCTAAAAGATAATCACCAATATTTAATGCAACTGGAACGCCATATTCTTCATGTAACGTTTTTTCTCCATAGCGAAGAGCGTCATCATCTTCAATATCATCATGAATTAATGACGCTTTATGAAAACACTCTACCGCAATTGCCACCTTAGCTAAATCTGCTGGCAAAGGAGTTTCACTTTGATCGTCTTGTAGAGCCTTAAACACACTTGCTGTTAAGAATGGACGCCATCGCTTACCATCACGAGCCAACCACTCTTGTGCTATTTCTTCCGTTTGACTTTGAGGCGACCCCATCACATCTGATAATGCTTCAGGTGTAAACCATTTACTAACCTGAACTTTCAGAGCTTCTAAATCCAACCGGTAGGTATGATCATCACTCGTTAAATGAATCACATCCCAGACCCAATCTAAATCCACGGTGGTATCTTTGCAATCATCTTGAAGCAAAGGAATCGCAACACCAGGAATGGCTGCTGCTTCCATATAACTAAATGCTTTTTCGAGAACATTGATACAACTAACACCTACGATGGCATCAATTTTTCCTGTCTGAATCATAGCCATAACAATTGCGGAACCTTCAGCGACAAGCACTGCGTACCCTAGTCGCTCAGCCTCATTTTGCAAATCTTGTATAGAGCACAAGCCACATTGCTTGCAAAGCAATCCAAACTCATCAAAAGGAGCCGGACATTTATCTTCGACACGCAAACATTTTGGCAACAATAACAAGCGACGCTCGTATGGTACAGTCGCCAAAGTATCACGCCACATCTCATTGTTCAATAAAATGGCAAGAAAATCCCGATAGACTGGATCGACGTTCTGCTCCTTGATGATGGTATCGCAACAAATGCGCAAGTCATCAAGGGAAATCGGCGGTACAGGTTTGTGCTGTGCAATATAGTCGACAGCTAATTTTTTAAGTTCTAAACGCTGCTCTTTACCATCTGGAATATCATCCTGGCTTGGTCGATAGACTTGCTGGGGTACCAGTTGCGGCAATTTTTTCACCATTGGAATTTTCATATATAACTCCCAAATAAATGGTATTACTGAATTATCTTAAGTATAGGCACCAAAACCAAAATACCAGTGTTTCTTCGCAAAACGATAGACCCAATGTTCTTCTGGAAATTGATGTTCAGGATTATGCTGGCTTGAACGCGGTTGTAATTTCCTTAACTCTTCCAAAGCGGTTTGTCTCTGCGTCGTATCACCCGCAGAGTGTCTTTGAACAAGCTCTTCAACCAAATCAGGTCGTTCTAAAACAATACATCCCTGGGTTGCTTCTGCAGCCGTTTTGCGAAAGTCATTTAAAAACGCAGATTCAGTCATCGTTTTATAAATGCTTTCATTGGTATGTATATCTTCTGTGGCAAACTGAATAATCGGGCAAGGTTCCACATGTCCCCCAGGGCCAATATGGTGACTGATTCCTGTTGTCATTGGACACAGTGCTTCGCCTTTATCATCCCAATAGGCATCAACAATGGCTATTGGAAGTTTTGCACGCATTTCAACGATAAATTTGCGTACGTCCAAAACTTGCTGGGGCGTTAAAGCAAGATGTTCTGAAGGATCAGGCCCAACCACACGATAGGTATGGAACCAAACATAGTGCACACCCATTTCAATGAGCCGATTCAACCATGATTCGCTCACTAGCTCAATATTAGTTTGACAAACACTGGTCGCTACACCAATCACAAGTTTATGGCGGCGACAATTTTCTAATCCTACCAATGTTTTATTGAGAACGTCTAGCTGTCCACGCCGTTCATCACTAATGACTTCATTACCTTCAATACTAATTAGAATGGTGGCATTGCCGACTTTTCTCAAACGAGCAGCGACCTCATCGGTAATGAGCTGACCATTGGTGAATATCTGAAAATAACAGTCCGGGTGAGCTTCTAACAAATCAAATAAATTGGGGTGCATAAAAGGTTCACCCCCTAATATTCCAAAATAACTATTACCATGTTTTTTCGCATCATTCACAATGCGGTTCAGGTCATCAATTTCAATGAGTGTCTGCTTGGAAGAAACATCCACCCAGCATCCTTGACATCGCAACTGACAACTATTAATGATGGACATAAATAAAAAGGGTGGAAAATAAATATCTTTCTTTAATCGTTTTTTAAATTTCTGTACCGAAAGCATACCTTTTAAGCCAAAATTTATGGCTATCTTCCAAAGTATACGCTTATCCGTTTCCGTCAACATCCTTTTTGCGTATCGATATATCATTTAACTAACATTCCTAAATTTTATGAATTTGAATCCAATGCAGCATTCGCTTTGGCTTGAGCCGCCTCAGCTTTGGCCTGAATTTGATCCATAGAAGGCAATGAAGCAATCACCTCCGGCGGTATATCAAGATTCTGCTGCAATTTCACTAAACATTTTTGTCGTTCTTTTAAAGCGCGGTCCTCGCTTCGCTCTTTACTAAAACGAGACTTAGCTTTGGCACTACGATCTCGCAAAGCAGCATAGATATCTCCGCCAAGTAAAGATGAAATATCAACTTTCATTTTTTCCTGCCGAACATCATCACTGCTCACGACATCGCCATTAATCGGACCCCCTCGATATTTTGGAAACAAAATAGCCACTTCAGGACAAACGCGAGAACAGGCAGGACAATCCGTTTTACAATTACTCTGATTTTGCACTTGAATTTGCTTGTCTTCATCAACACCATATACATCAAAAAGGCAAAAACTTAAACACTGCATACAATTAGTGCATCGATCATAATCAATTACCGGAAACCAAGGCTTCCAAGGTTTCCGTTCCTGAGCATCCTGTTGCCCTGCATATTGCTCAACGTCACTGAGTATCTCAGTCGTTGTCTTTTGACCAACATCATGAAAATGAACTTTAACCGTTTCATTGGAATAATCAGATGCGTTTGGCTGTTTCTCAGCAAAATCCCCTAAGACAACAAGCGTCCCTTCATCCATATCATTCACTTCACCCAAAGTAGTTACCCGAGTCGCTGAATACCCTTTATCCAACGCTGCCCCCAGAAACTCATAACGTAATTCTGGATCGAGCGGATTGCTATCATGACCTTCATATAGTAATACACGTAAGAGCGATTCTTGATTCATGCTTGAGCCCCCTCTGAACTCGATTCTATATTTAATAATTTCCCGACGATATCCTCTGCACTTTCTGTACGCATATTAAGAACCTCAACATCTTTCTCTGGCAAGGGACAATCTGCCGCCTCAAATAGCCATTTCACCGCACGTGGATAACATGCCGCAATTTTTAATGGCTGACCATCTTTAACCATTTCCCCTGGAATATTTTTTCGAGCAGACATTTCACAAAGATCCGCAACAGCATCAAATGACACATTCGAATCACTGAGTTTCTGTAATACTTCTTTTTTTACATCCGTAGGGACAACCTTGGAATAAGCGCAGCGGCAATAAAGTATCTTAGTCGATTTACTCATGTTGAAAGCCCTTCAATCTTTTTCGTCATTATTGAACCTTTTTCATTGGTCATTCGATAAGTTGGCTCAGGCTTTCCTGGCCGAAATGCAGCCCATTCTATAATTTGAAACTGCAGCTGTTCTTTTTCGGTTACATGTGCAAGAGATTTCTTAACTTTCTCTTCGAGTAATTCAGGAGTCGATTGAGCCCTGATGTTTAATGTGAGCAAACCACCTTTAATCGAATCCTGCAGTGCATAAGAAAGTAAAGGTGATGCATCACTTCGAACAAGGTTTACCACCCCTAAATCTGTTGCCATCTCACTCGGCAATAATGTTGTTTTTAAGTGAGCAATTTCTTCTGTGGCCAAATGCAATTGAATCTCTTTGGCCAGGTTCATTAAAAATGAATTGCCATCGAACAATTGATCCCCCTTAATGTCTATGGTCGTATTAAGCCATCCTAAGGCAGCTTCACCATCACCATATCTTTGATAATCCAACGTCGGCACTGGAACACTTTGATCGCTATCAAACAGAAAATCCACCCACTCTTCAAGTCCTTTTCCTTGACGGGCAGATATTGTTAGAATTTTGGCTTGAGTAAAGCGCGTTGCCAGAGCTTCTTGCAATGCCAACAAACGGCTATCATCCAACAAATCAATCTTATTAATAACGATAACGTCTGCCTCTTCAAGCTGCTTTAAATAAATATAGCGTACATTTTTGGAAAAAGATTTTCCTTCTTCAATTCCCAATAATCTCAATGCTCGAATTGGATCAACAAGAACACTAAATGGAACGATGGAAAATTGATCACCATACATTTCTCGTAGAGGAAAATCAACCGTTGCCTTTAAATCGGTACAACTGCCAACAGGTTCTGCTAGAAAAACGTCAGGTCGTGACTGCCTGGTAAGATTTTTTGCCGCGTCAACTAAAGAATCAAATCGACAGCAAAAACAACCGCCGCCAATTTCTTCTGTATCAAATCCATCAGAACGTAATAATTGCGTATCGACCAAACCATGACTTTGGTCATTGGTAATCAACCCCACTCGTTTTCCTTGACCACTCAAGTAACGAGCTATGTAGCGGATCGCTGTTGTCTTTCCAGCCCCTAAAAACCCACCAATCATAATATAATAAGCTTTACTCAATCTTTATGTTCTTCCATTTTGTCAATCGTATTATCTAACCAGGAAACATACCCATCAACATCCAACGCTTGAGGGTCAGGTGTGCCTTTAACTTGATAGAGCCACCCTTTATGATAAGGATCATTGTCCATCAAAGTGATATCCTCATGCAACGCAAGATTTTCACTCGAAAAATCTCCTGATACAACATTATAAAGTTCTGTAATTGCTTTGAAACCTTCTAGTGAGCCAATGACTTGTCCTACTTGAATGGAGTTACCCTCTTCTACATTAAAATTAAGCTCAACAATATCGCCCAGCATCCGAGCTGCAAATTTTGTTAAACCAACTCGCCATAGATCAGATTCAACCTGAGAAATCCAGAAATGCGACTGCGTATATAATCGCTGCTTTGGCAAACGGGTAAAAAACCTGGAACGCTTGTAACTGACTTGCTCATTACTGTTTACCATCCAACTCCTTAGTGATTTAAACTGAATAATATACTATATTTACGGCAAACACGCTATGAAGTTCTCTTTAAAACAAAAAAATATACGTACACCTACTATTTACCAGCGTACTCTAAATCCTTATCCCATGCAATGGGAATACGTCGCCTTATCATGATAATTAATAGTTACTCATATATACGTTGAAGTAATGATTTTATGATAAAAAAAATTATGAAATTGTTTCTAATTTTTGTATGACGTCGACAATTATACCCCAATTTGGCTCAGGTGTAAAATGACACCATGACAATCTAACAGAGGCCTCTATCTGCTTACTCGATAACCCCATCGAACTTAGCACATGGCTGCAAACTGTTGACGCACTACTACACGCAGCACCATCAGAAATCGCTACATAGTCGAGCAATGCATCGATTAAGATTTCTGCATTGATCTCACCAATACGCAGATTAATAATATTAGCTACGATATGTTCGGGAATTCCATTAATCTGAAAATCTAAAGGAGACAATGCATCTAAAAGATGTGCTTTAAATTCACGACATTTTTTTTCTCGCTGCTCAGCTTGTGTGACTGCCAGCTCAGAGGCTTTTCCAAATCCTGCAATTAAATGAACGGGCAAGCTGCCGGATCTGTATCCTAATTCTTGTCCGCCTCCATGAATTAATGGATTTAATGGCGGTCGCTCTTTTCCTCTTCGACGAGCAATCAAAGCGCCAATACCGGGTGGGCCATAGATTTTATGCCCACTGATACTAATTAAATCGATTCTGGGCAAACTTAAAACAGAAAGTTCTTTTCCAAATCCCTGTGCACCATCTACATGAAAGTAGGCCGGGTGATCCTTGAGCAATTCTGTAATTTCAGAGATAGGCTGGCGAACACCTGTTTCATTATTGATTTGCATTATTGAAACCAACAGAGTATCAGGTCTTAATATCGTTGAAAATAATTCAGGATTAACTTGTCCATGATTTTCAACAGGAAGATAATCTACTTCAAACCCAGCATTAGCAAGTTGATTCATCGGTGAAAGCACAGATTGATGCTCAATCTGAGTCGTAATGATATGCTTGCGATTTGTCTTACGACCTTCATCAGCTAAGCCTAAAATGGCTAGATTGTTACTCTCGGTAGCTCCACTAGTAAATATGACTTCAGAACGCTTAGCAGAAACCACATTAGCGATTTGATTTCTCGCTTTTTCCACACTCGATCTGGCTCGCTGACCAAAACTATGCATCTGGCTAGCAGGATTACCGAATTCATGTCCCATATGATAGGTCATGGTTTCCATGACTTCAGGCTCAATTGGGGTCGTTGCTGCGCAATCAAGGTAAACGGGTTGAGGTTCTAAACACATATGTAAATACTACACAATCCAGCATTCAGAGCAAGCGTCATTTTCTTCAATCATAACTGACTGAAATAGACTTCTTGGCTATATAGCTGGCACAGGAAACCCGAATCATCCTCGCTAGATTAAAAAGCCCCCCTACAATACCAGAAAAAGATATCAAACCTAGCGAACCGATGTAGCATAAAGTCGATTTATTGAGCCTGTCTCTCATGAACATTTCTCTGGAAATAAACCACTATCTGACTAAAATAATTCTTTTGAAATTAGTTTATAATCGCCTGGAGAATACATGGCCTGGTATGAGAATTTTTTTGATGAATGGTATTTGAAATATTGGATTCAGCCCATTACAGAGGAGCGAACTCATCGCGAAGTAGATGCCATAATACGGTTTCTAGATTTAACTCCTGAAAGCAAAGTGTTGGATTTATGCTGCGGCCAAGGTCGTCATTCTTTAGAATTAGGTCGCCGGGGCTATCAGGTCATTGGCTACGACCTGAGTGAAACCCTACTCGACCACTCAAGAACAGTGGCCCAAGAAGAAAATTTGAATATCGAATTTATCTCAGGCGACATGCGTGAACTTCCCTATCGCGATGAATTTGATGGCATATTTAATTTTTATACCGCATTCGGGTACTTTGAAAAAGATGAGGAAAATCAACAAGTTTTAGATGTCGTCTCAAAGGCACTCAAAACGAATGGTAAATTTTTATTGGACTATCCCTGTCTTGAAGGTCGCATGACAAACTGGAAAACTCAGGAGTATTTTGAGTATGACGATGGCACCATCATGCTTCACGAAATGCTCCATGATGTTTTTGAGCAAACGATAAAAAATAATGTCCTTTATATTACCAAGGACAATGACCGCCACCGTACAGGGTTCACATTACGTCATTATTATGGACGCGAATTACAACAATGCTTTGACAAGGCCGGAATGAATATCCTGGAACATTACTCCACGATGGATGGAGCTCCGCTAACAAATAGGGATATTCGAATTCTTATTCTAGGACAAAAACGATGATTAAGGAGAATTTCATGCTAAATATACATGTGGACCTGATCAAAGATCAACCCGTTGTACTTTGCAAAGTCATTGTAGAAGAAAACGGCAACTCAACTACACATATGGTCACTGTCCCTGAAGACATTTACCAAAAGCTTACTGGGGGCGTCATTACACATGAGGAATGTGTCAGGACAGCGTTTAAATTCTTACTGGATCGCGAACCCAAAGAATCTATTTTGAGTCAATTTGATCTACCCGTCATTTCCCAATATTTCCCTGAGTTCTCGAACGAATTCCAAAATTACATGTAAGTTCATCCTCCCTTTTTCCGAATGAACTTATTATAGGAACTAACTTCTAGGTCTAAACCTCTTGATCATCATCTTTGACCAAAACGAGAATCTGATGATTTGGTGGAATCAATTTTTCACGTTCTTTTCGGTTTAGCAATTTGTTGGCTTGATCGAGATCTTCTTTACCCAATACAAAGGGCCGTTTTCTTGTTCCGTTATTTTGTGGTTGTTTATTCTGCATACCCATTTCTCGTCAAGACGATTAGTAATTCTTTGATACGGCATGCAAAATTTTGTTATCGACCACAGCAGGATCTCATCAACAATAATCAACTTTTTGTATATTATTTTATAGGGCTTAGTTCATAGGAACCAACTCATAAACATAAGGCTTAGGCTGATTCATTTGGTAGATTTTTTCATCATATTTTTTGATGGCAGCTAATTGTTCAGCCACCTTTTGATCAAATATGGTCATGTATTGATCCATCGGTAAGGTGGGATCGATTAGATGCTCTTCCTCTTCTTCTTCCTCCTCATCACCTTCATGATCAGTTTCTTCATCCTCTCCTTCTTCATCCATCTCCTCTTCTTCGCCTTCTAGCTCTTCAGCTTCTTCTTCATCCTCTTCTCCAGGACCTTCAATTCTGAATTTACGCTCGAGCCATAATCCTCTTAATTTTTCGACCGCTTCTTCATTTTTTTCTTTGTTGATCTTAGCGATGGTCAAGGCCTGTTGATACTGTGGCGTCGAATTATAGGTTTGCAATTGAACCCCTTTTGCCAGTTGATGATGATTAAACGCCGCAATATTAGCACCTGATATTTTTAATTGATACATTCCTGACGACAAGCCGATAACTTGAAGTATTTCCTGACTCATACTAGCAGCATTTGACATTTGATAGCCTTTTTGTGCATCACTTGGCACAACCCAGGGCAAGCTTTTGGCTAAGAATTTGAACTTAATCTTATCTGAACTGGTTTCTGAAATAATACCATTTTCAGCTCGATACCCCCACTGATTGTTGACCTTATCGATCACAATATTCGACACCAAAGACGAAGCTCCGATATCTTCCAGCATGGCAAGTGCCATGATGAGTTGCCCATCGCCTTCCGGATGTACTGCATCTGGAATCAATGTAAAATTCGATTTATATTTTCGCTGCTCACGCGTAATGCGATTGAGCGGCTCAAACATATTTACAAAACCAGCACCTCTATCATTGGCTTGCTTGAGCCCCCACATCCCAAAATAGGATAGCGTCGCATTGTAATCAATGACCGCTGCTTTCTTTTTGGAAACCCAATTGTCCCCTTTCAAGGCGGGTCTCAAATCATACATGGTTGGAGTCATAACGATAGGAGTCGCATTTATGCCAGCAATTAAATCCAATACTTTGGTCATATTTGTTTGATATGCCTTTACTATTTTGTCATCAAAGGCCTCATAACGTCCATCATTCATACCGATAAGAATGGATACATATTTTGGTTTGAAAGCAGCGATATCTTTTTCAAAACGATCGACACAATGATACGCATGATCCCCGCTTACTCCTGCATTATGAAACTGAATCCGTTTATTTGGATAACGGGTATAATAATAATCTTCGACATACTGAGTATACATACTCGCATGGGTAATGCTATCGCCCAAAAATACAAATGAATCCCCATCTGATAAGCTTACTTTATCAAATGTTTTTTTAAAGGTTTGGCCTGAGCAGGCGATGGCGAGGTTTAAGACGATGATTAATGACAGAACTCTGGATAGCATAATGATTCCTTATGAAATAAGATGGGGTAGCATGCGGTTTAATGGTAGATCATTTATACTGGATTTACCTAATATTGTCTAGCTAGTTATTGATTTATTCATGGCCAGACAATACAAAACACACTTCTACCCAACTAAAGATAAGGGACTTATGCCTTTAATAGTGCTTCTTCTAATCCTTAAAGTCTATTTTTTGACTTTTCTTTGTAAGATCCGATCTTTAGCGACAGATATACTAATAGGAAGGGATTATTTGACTTCCTGAACGTAAGGAATAAACATGTATGACCCAAAAGCCTTATGATCAAATTGAGCCATTGAGTATCTACTGAATGCAGACTCAACCTATCATTGCGATATCAAGCAAGATTTTTAGCACATATTGGCTCACGCTAATTTAAATTAATAAATCTCCACCGACAGTTATGACACTGACACTTACCCCCTTTTTGACCCCTTTAGCGGCCAAAGTGTCATACGCTCTGTAGAATTAACAACCAATGAAGCCGCGTGGGCATAAATGCCCACCCTACCTGGTTCATTCAATTAAAATCATGGATTCCCGCCTTCGCGGGAATGACAATTGGACCACTGTCCGCTTATTAAAAGTTCCATATACAACAAAGACTTTCTCGTTTGTCACCCTCCCCTATGTGAAACGCCTGACTGTCATCCCCGCGAAGGCGGGGATCCATGCCTTTCACGATTTAACATATTCACAAACAAATCATTCCAATCAGGATTATCTTTTTCAATTAAGTTTATTTTCCATTGTCGACGCCATTTCTTAAGTCGTTTTTCTCGGTTAATGGCATAATTGACATCTCGAAATCTTTCAAAGTAGACAAGTTTATTAATGTTATATTTCTTAGTAAAGCCATCAGCTCGATGTGTTTTATGCTCATAGACACGCTTCTTTAAATTATTAGTCATGCCGGTATAAAGCGTACCATGTTTACCACTGGCTAAGATGTAGACAAAATATTGTTTCATTTTTAAAGACATGGATTCCCGCCTTCGCGGGAATGACACACGTCGCCCTATTTTATTTAAAGATAGATACTTAAACACATTTTGGTTGCCTAACGATTATTATTACATAAACGACCAATAAAGAATAAACCATACGATTCCATAACAAACGCTCTGCTGTCATCCGACCCTATGCAAAAACACCCAACTGTCCGCTTATGAAAAGTTCCATGTACAAAGAAGGCTCTCTCGTTTGTCATCCCCGCGTAGGCGGGGATCCATGCCTTTTATGATTCAGTTTTGTAGAGTAGGCATTTTTACTACCATGTATTAAAATATATTTATTATCATTCCCAACATCAACAAACCTACCAAGTTAAAAGTCAATATCGTCATGATAATTTTCAGAATATCCATGTTCTATCGGTTTAAAATCTTCAAAAAGTATTGCTATAGTAGAGTAAGTAAAACTGAGATCCAACAGGAACTGATTAGTCGATGAAAATACACGGATACTAAAAATATCGGGTTCTTCATCGCTGGCTTTATGATTTCTATCAAGATCATCAAGGTAAGAAACCCCTTCTTTAAAGATTGTATCAATCTTTGAAACCACCATTTTCAAAAGGTTAAAATGGTCAGGAAAAGGTGATTTTTCATCCCCTAATACAGCCAGAGTTATTTCATCTATTGATTCATTATCTTTTTCAAGCGTAAAACTCCAACAAGATCCATTCCAAATAAACTGAGATTTATCTATTTCCTTCATTTCAACCCAAGCAAATGATGTTAATGAACCATCAGTGTTCTTAATCATATCAGAATTCATCTCTGAATCTGATTCTGAATGACTACCTGGCCATTCAACATTTATCCAAAGCATTAATATCTTAGCAAATTGCCCACCGCAAACTATTCCTATGCAAATACTGATGAGAGGTGTCCACTTATCGCTTAGATCAAACCACCCGTGTTTAATCATCACAACGATAAGTTCAAATGAAAGAAAAGATGCTCCAACAATACAAATTACATTTATTAGTAAACAAATAAAGTATACTACTACTGGTATAAAATATGTTTTTATCATAGACCACTTCCTTTATTTATTACATTTCATTAACGGACCAATCTATTCTGCTATAGATCGCACAGCTGTCATCCCCGCATACGCGGGGATGACACGCGTCGCCCTTTTTTTTATTTAAAGATAGATACGACCCAATTCAGAATTCCAAAACACATCCGCCTGAGGAGACTGCTTCTCAGCAATAAGACGATTCACCAACCTGGTCGTCTTCGTCGCTTCCGAATCATATACCGCTTTAACCTTTATTCCTGTTTTCTCTTCAAAAGCTTTTAAGATAGGCTCACTGAATACTTGATCAAGTGAAGTATAAACAACGACTGATGCTTGATTCTCTTTAGAATTTCTCTTATCAGAACACCCCATAAAAAGATATAGAGTTAAAATACAAATAAATATTTTCCCGAAAACATCTACTTTGAAGTAAGTCACTATTCAACCAACTTGCTCATGAAGCACAAATTCAAGTTCCGTATAAACATAATGGCATCTTTAATTATTCCATTTATATTATGCATCAGGAATCCAATGATTAATTACTTCTTAATGGTAGCGACAACAATATCAGA
>JANQJS010000007.1 GCA_028281535.1 Sedimentisphaerales bacterium
GAGAGGTGTCTCGAAAAAAGAGCGTCTCATTCGTTGTAATCGCATCGACAATTTTGTCACGAAGTTCTTGTTCACCGTCGTATCGCGCTTTGCAATAGAGCTCACTAAAATCTTTGCATCCCGCCTCTTCAGCAACCGAAGACAAACGTGATTCCAGCAAATAGCTCTTGGTCTCATCCAGTTTAATACCGCAGAGATCATAGATGAACATAGACATGATGTGCAGTTCCTCTGCTGTTATATTCATACGACTGCTCCGCGACAAATTTGTTTTTTGATTTCTAATGCAATATTATCTAAAGAGGTGACAATATCCACCAATCCATTTTCAATCGGTTCACGCGGCATACCAAATACAACACAGGTTTCTTTATCTTGAGCAATAATCGGGCAACCTTGGCGTTTTAACAATCGACAACCTAATGAACCATCATTTCCCATCCCTGTCATAATCACACCTAAAGCATTGGCTTTATAAACTTGTGAGATACTACGGAATAAATAGTCCACAGAAGGTGAGCAACTATTCTCAGGTGGATCATCGGTGATCACTATTTTTACTTGATGCAATTCATCTTTAATCTTCATTTGCTTACCACCTGGTGCGATATATACATGATTCGGTTCAAGAACCTGGCCATCTTCTGCTTCATGCACAGTGAGTTCACATTTTTTATTCAAATCATCTGCTAATGATTTTGTAAAAACCGGTGGCATATGCTGAACAATTAAAACCGGAACATTTAGATCACAAGTTAAATTGGGAAGCATTTTTGTTAAAGCTTGAGGACCTCCAGTAGAAATGCCTATAGCAACCACCTCTGGAATACCTGTCGTTTCATACTTATGCTGTGCAGCGACATTCGTTAAGCTTGAATCACTAGATTGTTTGTCTTTAACCCTATTGGCAAGCGCTTCAATTTTTGGAACAAGATCTTTATATAATTTTTCAATGTTCTCTTCAACACTATGCCCAGCAGGTTTAACAATAAAATCTACCGCACCTAATTCAAGAGCAGCCATGGTTGAATTTGCACCTTCCGTTGTAAAAGCACTTAACATGATCGCCATGACAGGACTATTTTTTTCTTTGAGTGCCTCTAGGACATCCAAGCCATTCATAACAGGCATTTCAACATCCAACGTGATGATGTCTGGCTTGACCTGCTCAATCTTCTCCATGGCAATCTGGCCATTGGCTGCAACACCAACAACTTCGACGTTTGGCATATCAGAAAGTACATCCGATACAATTTTACGGTAAATCGCTGTATCATCAACGACAAGAACTTTAATCGGTTCACTAATCAATGAACGGTCTCCTACCCTTTGAGTTTAAATCTTAAATTGCCCCACCAGATCCTGCATTTTGTTCGCTAAGGAAGAAAGCTCCTGTCCGGCAACTTGCGTTTGAGTCGACCCCTTGGCGGTTTCTTTAGCTGCGGTATCAACTTGTGTAATATTTTTGTTAATCTCTTGTGTAGCTACCGCTGATTCGCTCACACCTTTGGCAACCGTATCTGTAGCTGATGCCACTTGAGCAATACTATCTGAAATTTCTTTTGTTGTTTTGTTCTGTTCATCAACCGCAGAAGCAATCATATTGGAAGTACTATTCACTTCATCAATCACTTCACTAATTTGGTTAATGGATTGAACCGAATCTTGCGATGTTTCCTGAATGGCTTTAATACGATTACTAATATCTTCTGTTGCAGATGCGGTCTGCTTAGCCAATTCTTTGACTTCGGTTGCAACTACAGCAAAACCTTTACCTGCTTCACCAGCACGTGCCGCTTCAATCGTTGCATTCAATGCAAGTAGATTGGTCTGTTCAGCAATTTCCTGAATCACTTCGATCACTTTGCCAATATCATCTGCTGCGGTGCCTAACTGGGTAATATTGTGATTACTTTGCTGAGCAATCTCAGAGGCCTTTTTAGATATATTTGCTGCTTGTTCGGTATTTTGTGCAATTTCGGTAATCGTCGAAGTCATTTGTTCAACCGACGAGGCAACTGTTTTAACATTCTGAGACATCCTCTCGCCAGAGTTAGCCATGTTAGTCATATTTATAGACATCTCTTCGGTTGCAGAGGCCACGGTTGAAGACTGATTACTCATTTGCTCAGCACTAGTAGACATTTTTGTTGCAGTACCTGAAAGATTCGTTGAAGACTCTGATAATGTTTTTGCCGCACTGGTGATATCTTTAATGATTTCATGAAGATTCGAAATCACTGTATTGAATGAGGTCGCAATCTGGCCCAATTCATCTTTACGGCTGTCGTCAATGCGTTGTGTTAAATCACCATCAGCAGCCACTTGAAATCCTTTAACTAGACTTCCATGAAAATCAAAAATAGATTTCAATGTACGAGAAGTCAAAAATAAGGCACCAAATCCACTAATGGTTAAAATCACTAAAAGAACAATTGTCAGTTTAAAAGCATTTTGCGCGGTCTCTTTAGCCATTGCAGCTTCTTTGACAAGCTGTTCGACTAAATGATTTTCATTTTCTTTTAACGAATTAATCTTCTTGGTAATGGTGTCAAACCAGAAATCTGGTTCAATTCCAAACCCTCCCTCTGCCTGTTTGTCCATAGCCACTTGGCGAAGGCCAACAACTTCCTTGAAGACAGGTCGAGAGGTTAAATTTTGATAAAACTCAACATTGGCAGAACTTGCGAGATCAACAAACTCTTTCAAGTAAGTATCCTGCTCGGTCACCAATCGAATGAATTTTGCATACATACCTGGCCCAAAATAATCACGTGCAAACGTATTGGTTAATACGGCACGTTCGATGCCGGCACGTTCTTTTCCTTTGAGAAAATTACTGAATGCCATGATTTCATTTTTCATTTTTGGATCATTGGATATCCTCGCCATGTATGAAATCGTATCAAGAATACTGGCATTCATCTTAGTATAATAGCTTAAAGCTTGACCTAAGGGCATCTCTAAAGCAGTAATGGCTTTACGTTTTTCTTCAATCTGTTTTAAAGCGTCTAAAGCGGAATTGTATAAGTCATTAAATCTTTGAGAGTAATGCTTAGGATTAAACGTCGCTAAAAACTCTTGGAGTTCAACACGTTTTGTATCGGTGACTTTATGTTGGGCAGGCAGTTTATCTGCGAACTTTGCCCCCTTACTACCGATAAACCCAGCGGTGGCACCACGCTCTTTTTGTGTTTCGTGCACAAGGTTTCCAAATTTGACAGCCAGGTTACAAAGCTCCTGGATATCAGACATGTTATTCGCGGTCTCTTTTTGTCTCATGGCATCTTTACCCTCTAAAAAGAGAATGATTCCAATCAACAGAGTCACCATCAATACAATTCGCATCCGAATCGACATTGTTTACCTCGTGGCTTTAACACTAATTTTTCGACAGAGTTAGGGTTATTTAATTTTAAACTGCCCTACTAGTTCCTGAAGGCGACCAGCTAATTGAGCTAATTCCTGACCAGAACCTTGAGTTTGAGCAGATCCTTTCGCTGTTTCTTTTGCGGCAACATCCACCTGAGTGATGTTTTGAGTTATTTCCTGAGTGGCCACCGCTGTTTCACTAACACCTTTTGCAACTTCATCAGAAGCGCTAGCGGCTTGCGTAATGTTTCCTGAAATTTCTTTGGTGGTCACATTTTGTTCTTCCACTGCAGATGCAATCATATTTGAAGTCTTATTGACTTCTTCAATAACGTCACTAATTTCATTAATAGATTTAACAGATTCTTGTGTGGTTTGCTGAATTGCATTCACTCGATTGCTGATATCTTCGGTCGCACTGGCAGTTTGTTTGGCGAGTTCTTTTACTTCGGTTGCAACCACAGCAAATCCTTTACCTGCTTCACCTGCTCGAGCAGCTTCGATGGTAGCATTCAAGGCTAACAAGTTGGTTTGTTCAGCGATATCTTGAATCACCTCAATGACTTTACCGATGTCATCTGCGGCTGTACCCAATTGACCAATATTTTCATTACTGGTTTCTGCGATTTGAGCAGCTTTCTTTGAAATACTCGCAGCTTGTTCTGTATTTTTAGCGATTTCAGTAATCGTACTGGTCATTTGTTCAACTGAGGTTGCGACCGCTTGAACATTTTGTGACATTTTTTCACCAGAGCCGGCAACGGTATTCATGTTCACTGACATTTCTTCTGTTGCAGCAGCCACTGAAGAAGACTGACTAGACATTTCTTCAGCACCTGAAGCCATTTGCGAAGCGGTTTGAGTTAATTCCTTGGATGAATCAGTCAACGTATTGGCGCTTTGAGCAATATCACCAATAATTCGCTGAAGTTTTTGTACAAAAACATTAAACCAATGAGCCAACTCACCGATCTCATCATGTTCATTTTCTTGAAGTCGTTTTGTCAAATCACCTTCACCTTCAGCGATATCCTGAATCATATTGACAGTTGCACGTATCGGTCTAATTAAAACAGAAGTGAACAACCAAGCAACAATCATAATAGTAATCGCAGAGATCACAATTGTTATAATAAATGTTTGACGGATAGAATTCACTGCAGCATAAGCTTCATCAGCGGATACACGCACAAGCATATTCCATTTCATACCCGGAAAACCCAAAGCACCTTTTAATGGTGTAAAACCAGCGGCCTGATCGATCTCTTTACGAGCATGAAATGATCGCTTGATGCTACCATGTTCACCTTTGACAACACGTTGTGCCGCTTCGACATTTTTTTCGGCGAGATTGAATTTACCAAGAATGTTCATGTCTCGAACAATATCTTTCGTCCCTCTTTCTGTTGGATCATAATCGACAATAATATTTCCTTTATCATCTAATAATGTCAGCTCGGCAGATCCGAGATGACGCTCTTCCAATTCATGGTAATTGGCAGCGATAATTTCTTCAACAAGGCTAAATTTGGCGACATTTTTCCAAATAGCAATAACATTGCCATCAACATCTTTGACAGGAGCAGTAAAACCAAGACACAAACCATCGCAACTGTAAGTCTGCTTGACATCTTCATCGACATAGAAATGTTCAACAACGGTTCCAGTAAAACTACCATCTTCTGATTCATAGAAATTGGCATTTTTTGCATCGGTAAACCAAGAGGCATTGGCAAAGTTTTTGTCATACAAAAACTGCGTATCAACGGCTTTCGCATCTTGATCTTTGTCATTAACAGCAATAACTTTACCATCCAGATCGACGAGAATAGTTAAATAATAAATATCATAGGTATCCACATATTGATTCATCACCTGTGTGATAGGGTTTTCACTACCTTTACGATACCAGGTTGACTCATCATGAATTACAGTATTTAAACCAAACGCCTGAACGTCACCGTAACGCTCAAAAAGATTACGATCAATTTTATCCCCAATTTCTTCAGCAATGACATAATAATCATTTGCCTTATCGGTAACAATATCTTCAGTAGATTTCCATGCAATAATCATCATCACCAACGAAGGTAAAAGACCTAAAAGTAAAAATAATGTCACTAATTTTTTTCTAATTGTTAATTTCATTGAATTTCTCTCTTGTCGTTATTGATTATTATATAATTTATTAAATAAGGTTAATTAACTTTGCAATTCTAAACTATTTTCTAAAATTTCCTGTGGAGTTAAAATGGCTAGCAGGTGGCCATCCATTTTGTATATACCTTGAAAGAAACGACTATCAATATTATTGATATTTGCTGGCGGTGCTTCCATTTCGGATTCTTTAAAGATGACCACATCTGCCACTTTATCGACGAGAAGACCAACATGTTCTTCTTCAGCTTTGATGATAAAGTTTCGACTTTGTGGGGTAATTTCAGATTCGCCCATACCTAGAATTCGACGCAGGTCTAAGACAGTCACGACTTCACCACGAAGATTAATTACACCTAGCACATCGTCTGGCGTATGAGGTACCGTTGTAATCTCAAGATGCTGGTTGATTTCCTGCACTTGCAAGATATCAATACCTAATAGCATCCCATCAATATAAAAGGTTGAGATTTCTAACTCAGAACCACTTTTATTATGTCTTTTAGTGTCATTCATATTTATATCACCTCAACTAACCGTTTGATTGACTTGTGACAATCCTGCATTATGTTTTGATTGTTTTAGTAAGCGTTTAATCGATTCTAAAAGTTGATCTCGATCTAATTTCACCTGGTATTCATCCACGCCGGCTTCTTTACCGCGTTTTTGATCTTCTTGTCCAGCTAACGATGTCACTGCAACCACAGGAATATGTGCAAAGCAAGGATCGGTTTTTACTTTATTGGTAAATTGCAATCCATCCATGTTTGGCATTTCGACATCGGTGACAATGATATCAAATTTCTGATCAGGATCTTGAAGTGTCTCCCAGGCAACCTGACCATCTTCGCAGCCTGTGACTTCATAACCAACCGACTCCAGAAAGTTAACCATTTGCTGTCGGAAGAAACTAGAATCTTCTGCCAATAATACTTTAGGATGTGAATCATCTTCTTTTGCTTGAATCATTTCCTGTTGCTCCCATTCAGGGAATGCCTCTTTGGAAATTTCATAGACGTCGATGACGCGGACGGCTTTTTCATTGATAATCGTAGAGCCTACCACACCATTTTCACGGAAGGTTTTCGTATCGATATCCACAGGTATTTCATGAATATCAACAAGTTCTGGAGCGATGAGCCCCACTTCTTGATCACCGATCTTGAAGACGATAACATAGAGCGATGTTGATTCAGGTCGCGGTTTGGCCTTAATATATTTATCCAAACTAAGAAGCGGCAGAGAAGTCCCGCGGTATTGGAGGACTTCCTGGCCACCGACACTATCAATCTGTTTTTCTTGTATGCGTTCAATTCTCGCAACAAAAGAAACAGGGATAGAAAAATGTTCATCTGATGCATATGAAAAGATCATCGTTGACTGTGTCTCATCTGTTTGGTCTTCAGACACTTCCTGTTCAATATGATGTTCTTCAATTGCAGCTAATTTCATGTACCCGGCAATACCGGCAACATCCAGGATCATGGCCACTTGACCATCGCCTAAGATTGTGGCACCTGCCAGGCATTGGGCATCTTTCAAGTGTTTACCTAAAGGTTTGACAACAATTTCTTTTGAGTCAAAGAGTTCATCAACAATCAAACCATATTTCAAATGCTCTGATTCAACGACAATGATATTTAAAGCGCCTGCAGTAGTATTATTTCGGCGATCTTCGCCGCTTCGCATTTCAACGATGTCTTCATCGACAGGTTGATTTTCACGACGATCATCAACTTGCTGGCGATTATTAACTTGAAGTTGATTGGTTTCAGGATCGGCAAACATTGATTTATTATCAAGTACCTGATTCATTCTTAGCAGTGGCAATAGACGTCCTCTTAAACGTAAGACTTCAGCATTTTTGACCCGTTCAATTTTTTCAGAAACTTCTGAGGATTTAATGCGGACCAATTCACTGATATTTACTTGCGGTATGGCAAAACGATCTTCGCCACCTCGAACGACCAAGGAAGGGATAATTGCCAGGGTTAACGGAAGCTTAACGATAATCTCAGTACCTTTTCCAGGCGCAGTTTCGATATCGACTGTACCGCCCAGATTTTCGATATTGGTACGAACAACATCCATACCAACACCTCGGCCACTGACATCTGTGACTTTTTCTGCAGTAGAAAACCCAGGATGGAAAATTAATCGAACCGCATCACGGTCTGACATTTCTTCAGCCTGGTCAGTTGTAATGACACCTTTTTCAACAGCCTTGGTTTTCATTTTTTCAGCATCAATACCCCCACCATCATCAATGATGGCGATATTTACTTTACCGGCTTGGTGGTATGCTTTTAAATGAATAGTACCTGTTTCAGATTTTTGCCGTTCTTTTCGTACTGAAGGTAATTCAACACCATGATCGACAGAATTTCGGATTAAGTGCGTTAATGGATCACCGATACCTTCGATAATGGTTTTATCGAGTTCGACATCTTTACCTTCGATTTCCAGGTCACATTTTTTATTTAATTTTGAACTCAGATCGCGAACAATTCTTGGGAATTTACTAAACACTGAACCAATCGGCTGCATACGTGTTTGCATGATGGCTTCCTGGAGTTCACTGGTCACCTGATCAATTTTAGCTGCAACGGAATCAAATCCACTGTGATCCTTAGTGCTGGCAATTTGGATCATTTGATTTCTGCCGAGAACTAACTCACCAGCCAGGTTCATCAGGGTGTCAAGTACTTTCACATTGACACGTAAACTGGTCGGTGCAGCAGGTGCGGTAGATTTAGCAACATCTCCTGCAGGGCTTGCGGCTTGTGGTTTTTCAGGTGCTTCAGGAGCAGCCTGAACTTCGACAGAATCTTCTTTTATAGTTGCTTCAGCTGGCGTTGACTCTGGAACAGTTGTATTTGATGGCGACTCTTCTTTTATCCAATTCTTCTGATCAGCAGAAGCAATTAAGTTGATTTTATCTTTGTCTAATTTAAGTGTTTCAGCCAGATTGTCTCTTTTCCATTTTGATGCGTAAAGCAACATTAATGTCATTGAATCAGGTAATGAGCTGCTCAAGGTTCCCATACCTGCCGTACTTAGATAACTTTCAACCAGTTCACCTTGAGAATATAATTCTTTGAGAAAATCCAACGGTTTTCTATTTTTGTCTTCAAGGTCTTGGATCATATCTATTTCTAAAAGATAAACATGCATCCCTTGATTTTGACGCGATACAAGCTCCAGCTCTTTGATCATGACAAAAGCCAGCCCGCCATTTGGATGAGAAACATCGACATCACGGTTCAGACTTTCTTGAGTTTCAGCAGACGCTTGTCCAGAAATGGCTTGCTTTAATGCTTGAATTTCATTTGAGACATCAATCTCATTGGAATTGGTCACATCGGCAATCATGTTTCGAAGAACATCTGCCCCTTTGAGAAGAGGGTCTATAATCGCTGATGTAGGTACCAGCTCATTGTTACGAATCAAATTAAGAACATTTTCCATTTCGTGGGCTAATGAGCCGATGGATGTCAGGCCCAAGAAACCAGAGGATCCTTTCATGGAGTGAATTCCACGAAAGACCTTATTTACCAGTTCGGTGTCAAAGTTTTTTCCAGCTTCTTCGATTTCCAGGAAATCGTTTTCAACTTCAGCTAATACTTCATTGGCTTCTTCGATAAATGAGCCATATAAATCAAATTCTTCTGACATTTTGCCGCTCCCAAGTTAAAGCGATATGCAATTATTTTTATTCATTGGATCCACGAACGGTGAAGTGTTCATCTAAACGCATCACACGAAACAATCCTTTAAAATCTTCGTTATCTGTGACAATCGATAAATCGCCACCCTTTTCTTTTAGACTCTTATGGCATACAATAAATACAGCAATACCCTTTGAATCAAGAATATCAACATCATTAAGGTCGATGACCAATTCGGTTTCTCCACCTTCGACCAGTTCCAATAACTCTTTTCTGAATTCATCAACACCTGCGGCGGTGATTTTTCCAGAAGGCCTAACCCACATTGCGTTGTCTTTTTTTTCTGCAGTTAACATAGCACTAGTTCCTTAATAATTTCTTAATCAATTACACACCGATAGCACATGACTCTTGCCGCAACACCCCTTAATCTTACTCAATCTAATGATCGACTAAAAATTCCAGTCAAATAAGCCATTAAACAATCGCAAATTACCTGTTCTTACGATTAATCATTGTCCTTTTTTTTATCAGGTTTTCTCTTAATTTTTTCACTGTTTCTATTCAATAAAATTACTTTTTATTGGTCCTTGAAATTTCGAGTTATTTACAAACTTCTGATGCAACGGAAATAAAATTCTTTTCTAAGAATATATGGTTCCCTATTTCATTATATGACATTTTATCGGAATATATTTTCATGAGAGCAAGGCCTCGACCGCTTTCTGCCATGGGATCGATTTTATCGATTCGTGATGCCCAATCGAAACCTTCGCCATAATCAATGACTTCCAGGCTAATATGTTTTTCGTTAATCTGACTTATAATTTTCACGATCTTCGTAGGATCTTTCAGTGAACCATGCGCCACGGCATTGAGCGTACTTTCCCTGAAAATTATTCTCAGAGAAAATAAATCGACATCCACTTTTTTATTCTGAACGAATTCGGTAAACGCATCATCAGCGACATCTAAATTATCTAGTTCGGCTGACATCTCAATAGAGATTTCATTTTGATTACTCTCTACATTAAACATTTTGAAGGCCCCTAAAATTGAATTCCAAGTAGAACGATATCATCGTCAATGGTTTTCATGTTATGAATCAGATCATCCACAATATGATCGATACGCTTCTGTAGTGATAATTCTTGATTATTTTTCATTTTCAAGGCAACATAAGATTCACCGATCGCACGACTACCTGTTTTTCCTTTTTCATCTGGATAGCTTTCAGTTAAGCCATCAGAGAAAAGGTAAATCTGATCCCCAGGTTCAACGTTAAAAACTTGTGACTGACATTGGACGGTATCGTGGATACCAAGCACATCACCCGTTAATTCTAAGTATTCATTACTACCATCTGCTTTTTGAATAAGTGCATTTGGGTGTCCGGCATTAATGATTTCTACTTGCTTGGTTTCGATATCATATTTCATATAAACCGCTGTGACATATTCTCCAAGAGGTAAGAATTTACACAGCGCATTGTTGAGCATAAAAATCGTTTCTTCGACAGAAAGCATTTCGTTAGTAAAACTCACTGTTAAAGCTTTTAATGCACCCGTTAAGTAAGAAATACCTAAATTATGGCCTGAGACATCAGCAACAAGAATGCCATATTTGGTATCGCTCAATTGTATGATATCGTAGTAATCGCCCCCAGCTTCCAGGATAGGTTCAAATCTCATGGCACAATTCAGATCTTTAAATTGTGCAGGGTCTGCTAGCAACCCTTGCTGTCCACTTTGAATTTGTAACTGCATATCTTGCAAATAGGTTTTGATATTTTTAATTTCATCTCTTAGTGTTTTCTTATTCCGTGAAAGATTGAGATGTGTGTTTAAACGTGCTGTGAGTTCTGCTTGATTGAATGGCTTTCGGATATAGTCTCCGGCACCAATCTTGAAGCAATCGGTAATACGCTGGATATCAGATTCACCCGACATGAATAATACCGGAATATCATCAAAACGTGAGTCTTCTTTAATACGTCGACACAATTCGAAACCATCCATGTTTGGCATCATATAGTCGAGGAGCATCAGGTCTGGCTTGTTCTTTTCCAGATATTCTAATGCCATGATGCCATCAATAACGGTATCCACCTGGAAGCCTTTTTTAATCAGGACCTTTTCTAATGTGGTCAAACAGATTCGGTCGTCATCAACGACGAGAATCTTATAAATTTTATCAGTTGGATCTGATAAGGCTTCTAGTGTTTCTGGTGTTACATGTTCTTTTAAATGTCCCATAATCTCTTTCTTTATATATAATAGTCCTCAGAGATCTTCTATACTCATCGGTAAGCAGGGTTAGCGACTTATCTGATAGATTCGTTGTTTTCTGTGAACTTGTTTTATCTCTTTAAAACTCATCTCAGGTATAGCCTCATTTAGGAAAAAAATAAAAGGCCTCTATATATAGGACGAAACCTCTGAAATGCACCGGTTTTGGGGATTTTTTCAAAACGATAGACTCCTAAGTCTTTTTAATACATGGAGATAAAATTTTGATAATTTTTTATTTTTCAAAATAGTCACTACACAAACTGCACCGCTACCCATGGTAATTAATAGAACACAGATTCACCGTCTCTAAAGCTATGGCGGGACATGTGACGCGGATCATTTGGATTTTCGCTGATTGATTTTCTAAATACACCATCCCCATTTCACCTGCGGTGAACTGAGGCTGCCACTCTGATATTTTGTATATGTAGGTTATTTCTTAGCATGCTCATCTAAGTGTAAGCCTGGCTCCGAACGATATTCTTTTATCAATAAAGGCATAATGGGTTGTTTGGTATCGGATGAGAATTGGGTGGACAAATGGGTTCTTGGGAGATACAAATAAGATTATGAGTAAAAAACGATCCAATCTCCATGAAGTGAATTTTTATACGTATCCGAAGTTTATCTTTACCTGGCCCTTGATTGTGTTGGGGTATTTGTTCTGGGCACTGAATAAGGGTGGTAATATGGACCTGGAAGTCACAGCCTGGATCTGGGGGATTACTTTGATCATCGTTATGGTGACGGTTGGATTTGATTTGAATCGTAACTATACGATTTTCTGGTTGGCCTTGCTTGGAATGTTCTGGTTTATTATCCTTTGGCTTAGAGATGCTAAAGGATTTAAAGTTTTTTCTAAAATCTACTATTTGTTGGCAGACTTGAATCCACAATATTCAGTCGGGCTGGGATTGTTTTTGAGTATTGTCTTATCAATTCTTTATGTCATTATGTGGTTATGGACGCGGTTAAATTGTCGATGGCGAATTACTCATAATGAATTTGAGTATTATCAGTTTGGTCGGATGGATGATTCTATCGCACGAGGTGCTAAGCGGATTCGTACGAGTTACCCGGACTTTTTTGAATTGCTTCTTTGTGCAGCTGGGGATTTAATTATTTTTGATGCTCAAGGTAAGCGGGAGTTGCGTCGAATTCGTCATGTGCCTTTTTTACCTTGGGTAAAAAAGAAGATTAATCGAATTCTTGAGACAACGGCGGTAACCTCAAGTGAGTTGGAAGATGAGCAAAGTACTGAGGAAGAGCGGGCTTTGTAGGGTAAACGTGAGAATGGCACCTAACGATTTATCTCATATCAATAAAACATAGATTTTCGCACGTTCGACATAGCTTAGTGCAGGTTCTTTGACTAACGCAAACGTTTTTATGAGTTTATTGCCAGGTATTCGCGACTGGGGTAAGGTAATGATTTCGGAATTTTGTGGGTGTTTGTGGTAGGTTGATGGCGTTGAAAGTGATATTAGAATTTTGGTTACAAGTTAAAGTCTTAGTTACAATAACGATGCCGTTAATAGCTTGGTTTTCTGCGACATCAAGATTGGCATCAACATATACCAAACCTGTAATCGGATTTAAGGCACTATCACATTCAAGATAGACTTGACCTCCGCTAGCGAGTATAGCAGGATTATTTAAGCTGGCATCTTTTGTGACGTATGAATAATCATCGATCCTAAAAGAATTGCCTCCAGTACCAAAATTTGTGACTATGAGTGTTCCAGTAATTACACAGGTACCATCCAATTCAAATTTTTGACCACCACAATCTATCCAGTAAATTCCTTCCGGGTTTACAGTACCACTGTACGTATTAGTGGTTTTTGAAAGGGTGTGATTTGTCATTTTATTTATATATGGAAGCAGAGTTGCTTTGGCCTGGTAATAAGCCAATATATCGCCAGGAGTTGGAATCGTTTTTTGGGGTACTAATGTGGTCTTGATTCCTGTGATAGTAGCACCTACAAGATTAGTAATATTTCCTGTGGCATCGGTGTTACCAGTAATTGATGAATTAGTATTTCGCATTAAAATGTTTGTTTGAGTGTAGACATTACCTGTTACTTGGGCATTCGTATCAAACTCTATATTATTTGCGGAAATGGCATAACTAAGGACATCTAATGGGTATTGTTGTGATTGTACAGAATGAACACGTGTCACATCATCAATGGTAACCTGACATGCCAGAGTAACGCGTTGGGATTCATCATTAGCTAAATTTGCATCGAAGGTATCTACGCCTGAAACCGTATAGGATGCATTTCCCATTGTAGCTGTGGGAATCCATGTTCCATTGGTCAGTGTGGTTCGCCATGTGGGTACCTGGTTAGTAAAATGAATGGCGTGTCGTATACCGAGTTCAGCATACACTTCTGTCTGCCCGATGGATTCAAGGCTTTGGGTTACCTTCCGTGAATACATAATTGCAAAGGAGATGGCAGACACCGATGCCACTAGCACCACAGCGGATGCTAAAACCAGAAAATAGATGGTTCCTTTACGTTTTATCATTCATCCCACTTTCCCTTGAGACTAATTCCATGTATTTGCAATCGGTGATAAGTAGTGATTACGAAATTTTAATGGCGGGCTGGATTTGAGCATGGAGTTATAGTTAATCTGAGCGTTTTCTTCAACGACTAAATTACCCGTTACAACGACGGTTCCATTGATAACTTGATTTTCTTCGATTTCTGCGTTTGCAACATTCATATAGACTAGACCATTAATGGGTAAACCTGCACTATGGCTTTCTAATCGAACATTTCCTCCTTGGAGTATGAGCGCTGGCTGATTCGCAGGTGCGGTAATCCTTGTCGTTCCATCTATTCGAAATAAATTAGAGCCTGATCCAATATTATTGACAATGATTGTTCCATTAATGGTACAATTATTGAAGGTGACATCTTCATTTGCGGCGTTGATTAAATAAATCCCTAATGGATTGGGTGTACCATAAGGATTCGACGTTGAACTAAATGTCCTATTTGAAATATTCTCCAAATCGGAAGGCAATGGCGTTGCCAAAGACTCATAATAGGTCACAAAATTGTTTTGAGGCAGTGGTTCTAATTGCATTAAATCTGATGATGAGTTAATGGCCCCTGAAATAATTCCAAAATTACTATAGCCTTGATTAATCAGTACATTCCCATTAATCACACAGGAGCTATTAGTTAATTGAAGGGTATTCACACTATAGACATCACCTGAAATTCGAGCGTTGTTATTTAGCCTGACCGATCCGGCGGCTATGGCATAGCTGAGAAAATCCATGGCTTCCTGTCGGGCCTGGAGAGATCGTGTTCGTGTGATATCATCAATGGTTACAGTGCATGCGAGCGTGACTCGATCCGTTTCATTGTTGGCAAGGTTGCTATCAAACGTATCTATACCCGCCAGTTCATACGTGGCATCTCCCATTTTACCGCCTGTTAGCCATGGGCCACTATTTAGCACGGTTCGCCAATTTCCTGCTTGATTGGTAAAACTGATGGCATGTCGAATACCCAATTCGGCATAGACTTCAGTTTGATCGATGGATTCGATACTTTCTGAGACTTTACGAGAATGCATAATCGTATAAGAAATACCAATAACGGACAAAACCAACACCAGCGCAGAGGCAAGTACCAAAAAGTAAATGGATCCTTTTTGCTTACCTGTGAAGCGTTTCTTATTCATATAGAATGTCCCCGATTAATATGAGAGCATTTGCGGTGTGTCGGCCAGGACATAGACATGTTCTAGAACGACTTTGTTTTTACTATTTTTTAAAGTAATGGTCACTTCTTTATAACCTTGGTCGACCAGCGAGGTTTGCGTGAAATCAGACGCTTTGACCCAACGTACTTTTGTTGATCGGGTCATATCTTCATAACCTGGTATATTTGTGCCATCTAAATATTTTGGGGGATGTTCGATAAGGTTATTATAGTCATCGATATCATCATAAAAGCTACGGTTGCCCCCGATTAATTCACATGGATCAGCACCAAAGTCTGTTGGCGTGGTTGGATCCTTATAATTTCTTTCCATAATTTCTTTGATTAAGTCCAGCGAAGCAACCGTAGAAGCATCATGTTTCATCACATTGGTTTTCGAGCGTCCCAAATTAGCAAATAGATTTAGAGCTGCCACTAATAGGATCGACATGATCATGGTCGCCATGATAATTTCTACATACGAAAGCCCTGCTCGAAATTTTTGTCGATGGATATTCACTTTATTGGATAACACAGTTCCCCTCCTTTGTGACCGAGACGATTACACTTCGATCGCCTAATATCAAAGAAACTTTTCCATGGTTAGCCACATTGCCATTTTGATCAAATGTAAATGTATTTCCACCAGATGTCATTGATAATTGCATGGAGCTAATTTGCCCTTCACCTGATTGGAAAGAAGTTCCGACGGTTGTTTGAGGCAAATGCCCAGGTACGTTCGGTGCAGCATAGCTTAGATTTGCGACATCGACGGTTAAAGATCGATTGGTTCTTTCACGCATGGCCTGTTGACGCACTAAAATGAGATCTCCACGTAAACGCTCGGCAGCGTTTTGCAAATTGGCACTTTTTAATGCATTTGAAAATGAGACCATGGCCACACCTGCCATAATGGATGTAATGATCAAAACTACCAAAATTTCGACCATTGAAAAGCCTGATTTTATTTTTGAACGGATCATATAATCCCTTATAAAGAGGATGGATGTTTATAAATCGAATTTAAGAGCCTGATGGTTTTTTGCAAACGCCTGGTGCTACCATCATCATTGGTAATATCTAATTTCACCTGCACTTCTTTAATATAATTATTTGTACCCAACATGTGAGTTTTACAAAAAATATCAAAATAGGTTACTTTCCTTGAAAGTACTTCGGTGGATGATTCTGTACGCCTTAGTTCATCACCTACTTTTGTATAGATGATTTGTGAAGGAGCCCAAACACGATACTCCCCAGCGATAGGTTGGTAATAGAGTGAGGCACCGGTAAAATCCTGTTCGATACGACGCATAATATCATTATCATCCTGGAGGGTAACGAGTGATGTGGTGATATTGTCGGTACGCTTTCGCGTGTCCATCATCGCAACACTTAACGCAGTGGCTAATACCGCGACAATGACCATACCGACCATGGCTTCGATAAGGGTAAATCCCTTTTTATTTATCGGAAGCTTAGAATTATATTGACTCTCGAGCATTCTCAAGACCCTTTGTATCGACCGTACACATATGATATATCATTTTAAAAAAAAAGGTCTTGGAGCATACAAGTGTATCATCCAAGACCCGAAAGCTTTCAAAAAATTAATTTAGTATGCAGCATAATCAGTTTCAGCAGCTCGTATTTCACCTGTGGTTGGATTATAGACCCAGCCAGTGGTTGCAGCAGTTATTGTTGCTGCAGGAATCGCCGCTGGAGAAGCTGCAATGGTGACATCTGATTTACCAATATTGGTTGCACCTACTGGTAATTTAGGAATACCATTTCGAAGGTATGGACCAAATGGGTGCGTTGTAGCATTCAGCGAAGCAGAAACACCACCAGCCGCATTAGAGTATTGCGTCAATTGGTTGATGAATTCTGTTGCTGTACCACCTGAACCAGGGAAGGTACCGCCATGATCACTGGCATACCAGTCAATCGCGTTACGGATACTTTGCAAGTTTGCACGTAAAGCGGCTTCGCCAGCATTCTTACTACCAGAGCTGATTCGCGGAATAGCTATCGCAGCAATGACGCCAAGGATGACAATCACGATTACCAGCTCGACCAAACTAAATCCACGATTTTTCATACTTTTACCTTTCAACATGTGCAGTTCTCCCGCTGTCACTTACAATAAATTGATTAAATTCAATTTACGATACATTTAATCCAAAGACAAATTTTTCTAATTTTTTTACCAGTAATTATATCGGTTTATCCAAACCCTTACTTGGGGTTGATCTTCTTTTTCAGAAAGTTAATGGGGACTCTACGTAACCCTTCTTGTCGGGTTCTTGACGATAACTCACCTAAAGGCAAGTAAATATATTCAGTTTTGCTTCGTAAAAACACAGCATCACTATTAATTTTAAGTAGCTGATAAGGTCCGATAGTTTGTCCTAACATAACAACCTGTCCATTAATTAATGCCTGATCTCCCAGAGGCCCTCTGACAATAGAGGATAGTTGCAAGTTAATTTCTTCTTGCTGGGTATCAAGGTCATCCTCTTCTGGCGTTTCATTGCTTTGAGAAGGCTTTGACATCGCTTGATCATAATCTCGTGTTAGAGTAAACAGGTCTCTGGTACGTAAATAGTTTAAATCGTTTATCGGAACTTCCTGGTTTTGCTTCGAGAGAACTTTCATAACAAAAGGGGAAAACTCCCAATCTTTTTGAACATAATTATAGGTCGATGGACTGTTTGCCGTAGGCTGCGCTTGAGAAACCTGTGGTTGCAAAACAGAATCCTGTTGCGACATTTTATCCCAAGCCAAGGCTAAAAGGGCAACTGCCAGTATTCCAATATATATCTTTCTAGATTTATTCATTTTCGTTAATTACGCTATCGCCGTTAGATCTTAAAGTGATTGTAGTTGACTGGGTGAAAAGATGACTAATTCCAATTCAATATCACATAGTTTTTTTTCACCTACATTTTCAGTATCGTCACTTGCGATGAGTGACACTTGTATTGATTCAACACGAATGTATTCCATCCCGGTTTGAATTTCTCTAAGGAGCTTTTGGAAATTTAAAAAAGTCCCATTAATCATACATTTCAAATAGGTCGTCCGATATTGTTGTTCCACTTTTTCGTTATGCGGCTCTATCTCTTTAAGATTCAGACGATATTTTTTACAATAGCTGCCAATATTTCTAACAACTTGATCAATACCTGTATTATCTAGCAGCACATCGCGTGTCTCGCTCAAGCTCTTGGCCAGTTGTTCCTGTTGCTGAACAACTAATTGTAATTGGCTTAATTCTTCCTTCGAAGAAGAGGTATCTTGTGTGTACTTGACCATTTCAGCCTGAATATTAGCATACTTTTCCTGCAAGGGTTTGATGCCAAACATCCAGGTAACTGTCGCGACAGTTATGATAAGTATCATGCCGATAAGGTCGACATCAAAAATTCTTGGTTTTTGTGATATCTGCATTTTCCAACCTATCTGGTATCGATAAAACGGATAAGAAACATTCTATTTCAAAATCAACAGACTGGTTTTTCTGTTCTGATCGTTTTGAATTAACCAGTTTTGTTTTAACAAATAATTTTGAGTTACGTAACATTTCGATATAGTCTGCCACAATGTCATAGTCTAGGGCATTTCCTTGAATAGTCATCACCATTGAATTATCAATTTCAACGAGATCATTCTTTTCAGATTTTTGTTCCTGACCTGGCTGATTGACCAGGAACATCGAGGCAGCAGGTGGCAACTTAGGCTGCTCATAGAAATCATCCATTTCATCATCTTTTTTCGGACGCATAAATTTTATATCTGTCAACACCAATAATTCTGGCGTGTAATCTGATAAATATTTTAGAATAAACACATAATCAAAATAGCGGCCCATTTTGTCAAAAAGAACAATACGATCCTGCCATTGTTCCAGTTGACTTCTTGCTTTAATGAGTTGCTGCATATTATTCTGAATGGTTTGATATTCATTCATGGCAAGGACATAGTCATCATTGATTTTCAAATTAATGACATACCGATATCCAAGCCAGCCAGCGTTACCCAGAAGGACCATGATTAATAGAATCACCCAGATCACAAAACGTTTTTTACGACACTGATTTGCTTTGAGTGATTTTGGGGTCAGGTCAATGTTTGGCATACTATTGGACCTCCCCAGCCATGGCTGTTTTTTTGGTATCGCTATGTGTGTGATGTTTTAGATGCCCTTTAATATGTGATAGCGCGAGTCCTGTTGCTAACGACCAACTCCCTGCCAATGCTCGAGAGGCGGGTAATATTTCAATAATTTCGTCGGTCAATGGATGTTGAATCCAATCGACTTGCATCCCAAACTCCTGCGACAAATATTCTTTAAAATTATGCATATAGCTACCAGACCCTGATAGCAAAACCCGTTTTAATCGAGCACCTCGCTGATCCGTAATGACGTAATTTAATGACCGAATCAGTCCTTCAATATATTCATCCAATTTATTATGCATCGCAGCAAAAATGGTTTTAGCAATTGTTGAATTCTGTCGACTTACTCCGGCAGGTAAGGCCTGAGGTACATCAGTATGCTTACTTTGAATATCGAGCCCATAATTTATTTTGAGTTGCTCAGCTTGATCAATGCCTATCATCAGGTGTTGCGACAAAATACGTGATAATTCGTATCCTCCCAGCGAAAAGCGACGATTAAAGACAGGGTTATCCTTACTAACAACAATCAAGTTAGAAGAAGAATATCCTACATCAATGATGGCAACAAGTTCATTCACCTGATTTTGAGTCTCATCACTATTTTCATTTTCATCCGGTATCTCAAAAGTAGATTCGTCCGAAAAATCAAGCCCTTCAGCCATTTGCGTCATCACACAGGGTAATGGTTCAACAGCAACACAATTAAGCCCCAATGATTGAATCAGTTGCATACGTTTTTCGATCCATTCACCATTTGCCGTAACGGCCATAATGTGATATTGACCACGCGTAATATCATGATCCAGAACATAATAATCCATCACAGCAGATTCCATTGGAAATTTAATGTAGTCTGCTAACTGAATTTTTAACGCACCAAGGACTGCTTGGCGTGGCAACCCTGCAGGGCCGGCAGGTAACGTTATAGAACGCATATCTAATTGTTCTAATGGACAATGTATGACGACATCGCTTCCTTTAAATCCACCTGATTCAATCAGTCGAGAAATTTTCTTACGAAGATGTTCATTCTCTGCTTTTTCAATCATTTCATTGGGATTATCCTGCTCTTTTGTTTCGGTTTCCTGGGATTGCCCTTGCATTTTGGATAATAATTCTTCAGGATTCATATCCAATAACATAGCATCCATGTTCATCGCTTCCTGGTCGGGCATATTAAAGCTCGGTGCCATTTCTGTTAATATTTCAAGTGCGGAATAAACACGTAAAGATCCGTAATGGCGTTGCAATTGAACGGCACGTATGCCCCAATGGCCTATATCCAATCCTATAGGAGATATCGATTTATTATGTCTATTCAACACGTGCGTCTCGTTTCTTTTATGATCCGGCAATTTTTGATAAATCAAACATAGGTAATACGAGTGATATCGCAATCACACCAATAATGAGTCCCATAAAAATCAGAATCACGGGTTCCATAATACTGGTTAAGGTTGATATTTTTGTATCATTCTTATCGTCCATATAATCGGCTAATAAGGTCATGACTTTACCAATCTGTCCATTTTCTTCACCGGTTTGCACCATTTGTGAGATACTGGCATCCACCAGATTACTACGCTGCATGACTTCGAACATGGGTTGTCCGACCAAGACATTATCATGAATGTCCTGAATCAATTCTGCATAAAGAAAATGATCGGTCGAATTTTTAGTCAAAGCTAATGAGTCAAGAAATGGCACGTCAGATTCTAATAAAAGTCCTAGCAATCGGAAAATTCGAGCATTGATTAATGAAGTAATCAATGAACCAAATATTGGGACTTTTATACTATATTTTGAAATCAGACGTTTGCCATGACTGCTTCGTATCCAATAGATAAAGCCAACAATCGCCATGATGACCGCAAGAATGGATAGTACCAGATTATTTCGAACTAAATGCGATATGGCCAACAACACTTTCGTGCTACCTGGTAGATCGACCTTCATTTCGACAAAGATATTTTCAAATCGAGGTAAGACAAAGAAAATTAATACTGACAACACATTGATAGCAATGAATGTCAATAAAGCTGGATATATCATTGCCGATTTGATTTTACTATTAATACGGTCTGCTCGTTGTGACAAATCAGCCAGGCGGTTTAGAATTTCTGACAGGCGACCCGAGGTTTCCCCTGCTGAAATCATACTGACATAAATCGGATCGAATATTTTTGGATATAGTTCAACCGCACTTGCCAGGCTGCCCCCTTCTTCGACATGTTGGCGCAATTGCGAAACAACGAATTTCCAATTGGGACACTTAAGTTGTTTCTCAATCGCCAATAAAGAAGGAGCGACCTGGGTACCGGTCTCCAAAAGAATTGCCAATTGTGTGATAAAGAAAGGAAGTTCTTTTTTGCTGGCCTTATCAGGGCCATTGGTCGTAGACTTACTATTAAAAGAATTAACCAATTGTTGAATAGAAAAACCATCGTTACCTGCGCCTGAACTTTTATCCTCTTTGACGCTAACAGGAACAAGTCCACGCTGGGACAGTTCTGTATAGACTTGTGACATATCGTCAACGACAAGAGTATCGTTAATGATATGTCCGCTATTGTTTATGGCTTTAAATTCAAACTTCATAATTAATTATTTGTCTATGCAGGATTCTCGATCGCTTCATCTTGACTAGCTGTTTGATTGTCTTCAACAGGGGTATCATTCACTTCTTCTACATAGCAGACACGCATCATTTCTTCGATACTGGTAACACCTTGCTCGACATACCGCATAGCTTCTTCTTTAAGATCTTTCCATGTTCCCTGTCGAAGAATTTGTTTTAATTCTCCTGCACTCGGTCGTGTTAAAATTAAATTTCGAAGCGGTAAAGACATCTCCAAAACTTCACACACAGCACGTCGTCCTTTAAAACCACTGTCATGACACAATGGACATCCAGTACCACGGTGAAAGGCTCGGTTGTGTGGACCTTGCCAGTTAATATCCTGTAAAACCGTATCATCAGGAAAATAGGTTGTTTTGCATTTTGGACAAATTGTTCTAACCAAACGCTGCGCAACAACACCGACCAGGCATGATGCCAATAAGTAGGGTTCGATCCCCATATTTAACAGTCGGGTAATCGCACCGGGACTATCATTCGTATGGAGTGTGCTCAATACCAAGTGACCTGTTAACGCTGCTTGAACAGCTACTTTTGCCGTTTCTTCATCACGAATTTCACCGACCATGACGATATCCGGGTCTTGACGCAAAACAGAACGTAACGTACGAGCAAATGTCAACCCAACCGATTCATGCGTTTGGATCTGATTGATTAATTCCAGCTGGTATTCAACCGGATCTTCAATGGTCAGGATATTTCGTTCTTTATTACGTAATAGATCTAATGCAGAATAAAGCGTGGTCGTTTTACCACTACCTGTAGGACCTGTGACCAAAAATAAACCGTGAGGTTTATTGAGCATACGTTTCAATGAAGAAACCATATCTGAAGCGTAACCCAATTTGTCCAGATTCAACTGCAAATTACTTTTATCTAAAATACGCATTACGATTTTTTCACCCAAAATGGTCGGCATGGATGATATACGCAAATCAATTTCGCGGTTTTCGACGAAAATATGTATACGTCCTTCCTGTGGGATTCGCTTTTCAGCGATATCCATTCTTCCGACAACTTTAATTCGCGAAATAATGGCGGCATGCCAATCTTTAGGCGGTGTCATTAAGTCATGCAGAATGCCATCAATACGATAGCGAATTCTTACACAGGATTTATCAGGTTCGACGTGAATATCACTAGCACCTTCTTTGACTGCTTGAAGGATACTCATATTAACCAGGTTCACCACCGGGCTGCCATCACTCATTTCAGACAGGTCGATGATACCTTCGTCAATTGCTTCTTTTTCAACAAACTCAATGTCAGATTCTTCCAGGCTTGATACAAACGTATCGATTTTGACATTTTGAGCATAATACTTCTTAATGAATTCTTTGATGTTGGCTTCGAGTGCAATAACAGGTTGAATCTGCATGCCGGTGGCACGTTCCATGTCATCGACCACCAATAATGCCTGAGGTTCTGCCATGGCAACCGTTAAGGTGTCTTCCACCTTGAACATGGGAATGATCGTATTGGCCTCGGCCATTTCCTTGTCGATGGCATCAACCACCAACGGATCGATTAAGCCAGGTTTTAATCGAACAGCGGGCAACCCCAAGCTTTCAGATAGGCTATCAAGTATGACGGATTCATCAACAATTTTTTCTTCCACCAGCAGTTCACCCAATTTTTTTCGGGCAGACTTTTGGCGTCTTAAGGCCTTATTGAGTTCTTCCTCAGATAAGTGCCCATCATTGACAAGCTTGGTTCCTAATTTAATCGCCTGATTAAGTAATTTCATAAAAAGCTCCTGATCGCTGTCGCTGAATCGGGATAAGATTCAAACCGGCGCGACAGACGTGTCAGTGATAATATTTTCTGCATCATTTCATTTAAAGAACAAATCTTCAGTTCCAGACCATGGCTATTAAATTGTCGATGGTGATGAACGAGCAATTCCAAGCCAGCGCTATCAATAAATACAACTTCAGACATATTAATAACAATACGTTTGGTCCAATTGTTAAAATATTTGAACAAGTTTTTATCAATATCATCTAACTCACCAGACACCATAGGCCCCAGAGGTTTAATGACAGTCACAGCACCTTCCTGACTCGTTACAACTCTCATATGTCAGACACCTCGCTTACATTAGAGGTTAAAACTATTCGTGCAGGATGATTTTGACCGGAACGAATGTCTGTAAATAATTTTTCGTAAATATCATCCAGCATTTCTGACATAGATCCATTGAAATCGCGATGATCGGAAAGCGACCACTGGATTTCTAGATCCATCATGCCCATGACTTCATTGGCATTGGCGTTGAGATTTTCACCCACATCTTTCATTAATGTTTGCATTAAATTATTTGCGATAAATGCATCGGTGCGGGGCAACATAATAGCAAACACATCATCTGCCATTTTTCCCATTAAGGCATCCTGATTTTTCTCTGCAAGACATTCGGTTAATGCCTGTGTCAGCAAGGTGGTAATTTTACGCCAACGCTGAGATTGCCCTGAAAACATGCCACGAAACCCATAGACCATAACGACAACAACAGAAAAAAGTTGATCCTGTTTAATGGCTCGCATGGCTTTATCTTCGGCCTGCTCAAGAAATCCATTATGTCTGAGAATTTTATTATCAGGATCATGTTGGCCAATCCATTGCAATTGATTACTGATTTGTAATTGTTCCCAGAAAAGTTTGATTAAATCTGAGATTTCTTCAAAAGATTTCTGACTACCTGCAATTTTTTTATCAGCGGTGTGTCTAACACAAACTAAAAGTGGCTGTCCATAGTTTCGGTAAAGGGGAATACAAGCATCACATTCAAAACTACCTTTGATCGCCGATTTTGGAATTGGCTCTGTCACACTCAATAAATAGGGGTTTTTCTCTTCCAAGGAACGCTGAATGACAAAAGAATCAAGCTTCATTTTATATGGATTACGTTCAATATGCTTATCGACCGTGAATCCATCTGTGAACACGCCAAGGTTCATACTCGGTTTAATTTGGCACTCCACAAGGTATTCGCTATGAGGATCAGGATACCACAATGTCACACAACATGGACCTAAAATATGGTAGAAACCATCTTCTATGATTCTAATAAAGCATTGGTATCGCTGGTAAACATCATCACAACTATGCATCAAACTCAGTTCGCTTAACACCCCTTGAAGATATTCACTCTCTTGATGCGGCAATTTAGACATCGTTTTAGTGTTTTGTTGCGGAGAAATTTCTTTCGACGTCGTTTGCGGGTTGCAATATTCTGGCAATGGGTTCGATCTATTGCGATTTATAAATAGGCCGGTTAACCCGATCATCATCACCAAAACAGCAAGAAGTGAAGACTCAAATGTAATGGTCTCGTGAACTTTTAGCAATACCACCAGAGCAATAAACCCTGTGATAAAAATAAAACATAACTCTTTAAGTCGTATTTTCATTTTCTCCCGATCGCAATCTTTTCTTATGTACTGGAAGGTCCTAAAACAGGCCCAGTCATTGTTAATGGTAGACGAATCAACATTTCCGTCCCTTTGTTGATTTCGCTATTAACATCAATTGTACCACCATGTTGAGTAATGATTTCTTTACTTGTTGCCAGCCCCAAACCGGTTCCTGGTATATCTGATAGCTCTTCACGTTCAACACGATAGAACTTATCAAAAATCCGATCCAAATCTTCTGATGGAATACCATAACCTGTGTCTGTAATTTTGATAAAGAAAAATTCATCATCAACATTCGTTTCAAAAAAGACGGTTCCATTTTCCGGTGTGTATTTAATCGCATTGGATAAAATATTATTTACTACAACCGCCAGCTTATCTCTATCAGCAAATAAATTTGGCATCTTAGGATGATAATTAGTTTGCAGCGTAATATTTTTACTTGTCGCCATCGCTTTAAGATCATTAATGCATTGACGTAGCAAACGATCCATTACGACTTCACCTTTCGTTAATTTCACAGAACCAGCTTCCATTCGTGATAAATCGAGTACTTCATTAACCATGCGCGTTAAGCGAATCGTTTCATCATTAATCACGTTAAACGCCTCTTTTTCCGTATTCGCATCCAGTACCATATCAGACAAAAGTGTTTCTGCATACGCTCGAATATTTGCAAGCGGGCTTCGCAGTTCATGACTAACATGAGCAATAAAATCATTTTGTGCCGTTTCACTGATTTTTTGCTGAGTAATATCACGAAATGTAATAATAATATCTGAATTTTTCTGATTATTTGTTAAACGATACCATGAAACACGAATAATCGAGCGTTCCGGACGAGGTTGCGATTCAACGGATCCTTTACCAGATTCTTCGTTATTATCAGAGTTGATTTCTGGTGCTTTTTCAACAGATGAGTCTAAATGAATTTCAAAATAATTGTCACACCCTACAGAAAAATTATTAAGCAGTTGCTGAAAATTTTCTCTAGCTTCTTCATGGTTAAATAAATCACTAATTGAATTTCCAATAATTTGGCTCAAAGGACGTCCCACCATTCCTTCGCAGGATCGATTGGCCAAGACAACCGTACCAGACATTTCTGCCAGGACAATTCCAATAGGTAAAGAATCAAATAAGTTAGATAATCGTTGCGACTCATAACTACTAAACACTTGCTCAATGCCATTTTCCGAATCGCTGGCCCCTTGCAAGCTGCTCCGATGATCAATGATATTCAGCAATTGATTCCAACCACTGGTTATTTCACTGGATACCACTCCAACAGGAAATGGGGCTAAATCTTTAAATGGGTTATCAGATTCAGAATTATTGGCAATAGATTTTAAGTTAAATTCTAGATTCTTTAATATATGTTGAAAGCGAAAATATTTACTACAGCAAAACGTAAGGATTAAAAGAACAAGCGAGAGAACACCCATACCAACCATGGTCAGGTCATAATATTGAAATAAATTGATGTATGTTGTCCGATACACGACCATAAAAACTACACAGCCTGTAGACAGGATCAATCCGACCAGCGACAAAACGACCGATAAAGTCATCATGTTAAAACCTGATGACTTTACGGGCTTTGCATGCTTCTCTTTTTGCTTTCGTTTCATATTTACATACTTTCCATATGAGACATGTTTCGCTTGTTGACAAACTAACTTTTATCTTTTATCGACTTTAAAAGCTTGAGGATTCGTAGGTTGGCAGAAAATATGTCGTCCTATAAACGATATTTTGATATTTTTTGACCAATTATTCCGATTATACCACCCAGAAGAAAAAAACACTTAATGTGAAGGGGAAATTACCCGATTCATCAAATACCGTTGTTTATCTAAGAGATAAGTTATACCTAATATAGGAACAATCACATGCGTGCACTATTTGCAGACGATGATCCAAATCTACATACCATCGTCAAATTATGGCTAGAAAAGAATGGCCATGATGTTGAATGCGTTTTAAATGGACAATTAGCATTTGAGCGATTACAGCAAGAATCGTTTGACCTGTTGATCTCAGATGTAAATATGCCCGCGATGAATGGCATCGAACTTGTGAAGGCTGTGATTGAACTACCCAAACCACCAGCACTCATCATTGTATTAACATCACGATGTGACTTAGTCGAACTGCAAAAGAAAGCCAATTCAACAAAGATTCACATGTTCTCAAAACCGTTTAGCCCTTCAGCACTTGCAGAATTAATCGATAAACTGTCATTGGAAATTGTTTAATAACCTTATGAAGTAGAAATATCCATGAGTACAAATAGGCAAGAGTTATTAGAACAGTTACTCATTCTGACAGATCCGACAAAAGAGCAAGTAAAAGAAACAGGCTCAACGGTCCCCCAGAATGAATCAGATAATATTAGTGACGAAACACTTTTATCAGGTATCCCCGGTCCTACTTCGGATATGGTTAAAGATATCATGAGCTCTTTTGAAGCACTTCAATCCGAAAATACCAGCCTGGCAGAAGAAATTATCAACTGTTACAATCAATTAAATGCATCTTTTGAAACATCTTCTTCCATTGCAAAATGTAATTCTATTCAACAAGCAATTTTAATGCTAATGTCTAAAGTTGGAAGAGCCATTGGAAGTCAATTTTGTATCTTTATCAAGATGACTGATTTTAATTTTTCATTAACAAACCGGCACTCCGGCAAAGAAGATGAAACCATCTTCTATAACATAGATCTTCGTAGTATGGTCAGTGCTGAAGAATTTTATGACCGCAACAAAGATGATCTACATGAATTAGCTCAGAAGAGAGCGGATTGTGTTGTCAGCATGATGGATTACCATCGTGAAATGGACCCTGATTATGAAGGTCGAGGCAATGTCACATCACTCATATTAAAGCATAGTGATGATAACAGTGATCTTGGTTGTCTGTTTTTTGTCAGGAACGATGAACATGAACCCTTCGTAGCTTCTGAAATGAACCTGGCAAAAACATTGATAAAATTGGGCTCTATCGTATTGGGTAATATTATGTATGCCCAGAAAATGCATCAGACCTACTTACAAACAATCACCTCGCTTGTCAGGGCCATGGAGGAAAAAGACTCATATACCAGCGGTCATTCAAACCGCGTTGCGGCATTGGCTTGCAAATTAGGTGAAAAAATAGGCCTGGATGAACAGGTAGAAATCCTTGAATGGGCAGGATTGCTTCATGATATCGGAAAAATTGGTATTCGTGACGAAGTCCTGTGTAAACCTGGAAAATTAACAGATGAAGAATTTGAACACATCAAAACCCATCCGGTCAAAAGTTATAATGTGCTTGAGCCTATTGATGCATTGCAATGTATATTAGGTGCTGCAAAACATCACCATGAACATTTTGATGGTAGCGGTTATCCTGATGGCTTGGCTGGTGAAGATATCCCATTACATGCAAGAGTTATTCAGGTAGCTGATGTTTGGGATGCGATCACTTCATCACGTTCCTACCGAAAGGCCATGCCTCTCGAAAAAGCGATCAACATCATGAAAGAGGAGTCAGGTACAACCATGGACCCATATCTAGTGAAGGAATTCCTGGAATTACTGGATAAGGGTGAACTCGATGAGATATTAGAAGAGTAATATCGCATCGACTAAATTTGGCAACTACCCAATCCACGTTTTTCTAAATACTGCTGGTGATAATCTTCTGCAATATAATAGGTTTGAGCTGGCTCAATTTCTGTTGCAATCGGCTGAGAAAATTTTCCACTTTCATCCAGCTGTTTCTTTGATTGTGCGGCAAGCTCTTTTTGTTTTTCATCATGGAAAAAAATTACCGAACGATATTGACGCCCAACATCTGGCCCTTGGCGATTGACTTGAGTTGGATTATGGCAAGTCCAAAAAACCTCTAACAACTGATCATAACTGATTTTTTCAGGATCAAATACAACCTGGACAACTTCGGCATGTCCAGTGGTATCTGAACAGACTTCACGATAGGTAGGATTTTCTGTCTCGCCACCGGTATAACCGACCGACGTGGAAGCAACGCCTTCCAATTTTCGAAATGTCGCTTCAACTCCCCAAAAACAGCCTGCTCCAAATGTTGCTTTTTCCATCTTTGCCTCACTTTCACTCATCATAGACGCTGTCAATTGAGAATCTGATGTTTTGTCAACTGAACTCTCTAAACAGCCTGAAATAACCAGAAACATTAATATAAAACAGGTTATAATTATTTTCATGCCTGAACACTCCAAAATGGCCTTAACATTTCATATGAAATTTACTACGTATTTCATGACAAAATGTTCACCTACAAATCAAGAACCTGGACCAATGTATCTGACGCCGCTAATGCATCGGGAGTATAGAAATCGATACCACCATCACGTAAATGGCTTGCCAAATCAATAACTTTTTGGATCGATTGTCTGGCTTGTGATCCTAAAATTTTATTGTCAATATCATGATATTTGGCAATTCCACACTGAACCATCCCATGTCCTTGACACTGCTTACATAACTTAACATCATGATCAGCACAATTAGGGCATGGTTCAAAACCACTACCACTACATCGTGGACAACTATTTAAAAGTGTATCACCACAATAGGGACATAAACTCGAAATAGCCGCGGTTTCACATTGCCGCTGAAGTTCATCAAATGGAACAAGTAAAATAGATTCATAAAAATCTACATACTGTTTAAAAGAGGCCAACTTTTCAAATGAAACTAATGCCTCATCTGAACGACCATCTAAATAAAATTGCAATGCCTGGATCATAAAATTCAAGGCTTGAATTTTTTCCTGCGAACGGCTATCTATTTCACGAGGAGTCTGATCAAGCGTTTGGGGATTTTGTGAAGTTATGCGTGAGGTGGTCTCTGTTCTATCTTCACTTTTTTGACGAATCTTCTGAGAAATCCGCTCCCACAAACGATTGGAATATAATCCTAATTGTCTCAACTGATGCATTGAAGAAGGTGCATTGGCTAATTTATTTTTCTGAGAAACGTCTTCTGATATTAGCCATGCTCTTTGTGATGGCCCAGAGTCAATTTGTAATAGAAACTTCTCCTGTAGATTAATCATCCACGCCATTTCAACAAGATACGTTTGCAACCCACTTTGAATGCCTACAGTATATTCATCTTTAACCTCGGCCCCATTAACACGCTTTCCCTCTACCGCACTACTCGACTGAACAATAAGTCGTTGTAGCTCGCGATTAACTTTTCGACAGTTATTGAGTAAATAATCTTGCAACTCTTCTATTTCGGGCAGTTGAATATGTGGTATATCTGGACGCTTCACCAACAGGTTATTATTTTCATCCCAGTTTGTACCAATCAATACTTGCCAAATAAGATCAGTATAAACTCCTGAAACAACAATTAATTTAGTCGAAGTTTGGTCAGGCTGCCATAATAAGGGAACTTTATTTTCTTCCCTTAAATCAACAATGGAAGGATCCCATTTAATTTGTTGCGACTTTAATCGCATCCCCCACCATTTAATGATATTAAACTTATCGTCGCGACTACTTTGCAGTGATAGCATCCCATTTGATGGAAGTCGCTGGCCAGTCCCTCTTACTAAGGTTTGAGAAATCTGAACAGACACCCTATCATGATTACTTCGGCCGAGAGCATCCAAAAGTTTAAACGCCATATTTGGGTCGTCGATCAACATCAAACTGTTCAATATTCGACTTATCGTTTTTACACCAGGATAAGGCGAAGCCACTAAGCGATTCAGCAATAGATCTGTTGCTTCGGGTTGGTTTAAATGTACCAATTGATCAATCGCCTGTATGCGTATCCCAGGGAACTTGGAAAACAAATCTAAACTCAATTTATCCAACGATTTTCCCACGATAAATTTGTTGTCACCAAACGAAAATTTTGATAACCCAGGCATGTTTTCAAATAGATACTCTGCCCGTTGATTTGACAATAAAAGGTTTTCAAGTTTTTGGTTGAATTGTATAGGTCGCTGGGCCAGCTGGATCAAATAATTCAATGAACTCGACATCGTCATAGCATAATCGACAAGTAGATCTTCGCGTAAATTTGATGTTGAAAATGCATCCTCCATCTGATCCGAAAATGACAAGACCTCTGTTTCTTTCGCTATCTTTGGCTTTGGAGGAATTTTCGAAGCATGTTCATCGAACTGATGGAGCGGCTGAGGCTCTGCAGGGATATCATCAACAACTTCAAAGGGCGTTTCTGTCACTTTTGAAACATTTTTTACCACCGGATTATTTGTTACATGAAACATAACCGTAAGCATAAAGGTTAACAAACAAACCAAGATAATGGTGGTCATCATTTTATAATTAACTGCCCGACTCGATAAATCGTTATCTGAAGGTTGAAGATATTCTTTAAGTATAGCATCTATTTTATCACACATATCAAAGTCCACTTGACCAACATAAGACTGTTGCATACTCGACATAGGCTTCACGGAACGCTCACCAAAATAGTCCTCTAAAACTTCCAATGCCACCGCGTGCGACAACCCATTTTTAGCGGCAAAGGCAAGTAACTGTTGTCTTTGTGGCTCATCGATGTCATGTTCTGGATAAAGCGCATATACCCAACGTTCAAACTGACGTTTCAGTGCATCAGGATCCCGTGTCCCACGGACAAGGCCAGCCGCTTGAATTTCATTGTTGATAATTTTTGAAGCCAAACCAATCCCAATCCCCATGTGATCTGCTAAGGCATACAATTTATCCTCATCACTGACAGTTAACACCGGCTGGTTGGCCATAGAGGTTTTCCCCCCCGAAGTTTCAGACAAAAATAAATCAGATTGCGCATAACGAATGACTAGATGAATAGAATCAATAAAACTTTCAATGGTATCCTGGTCAACTGGCTTTGGTTTTGATCGAGGCGATGGGATACGATCCATAATAAGACCGATATCACCTGGAGTAAATCCAATCGATTTTAATTTGACATGCAATTCTTTGCGACTTTCATCCGGTAACGTTCCCTCTTGATCCAAAGCATCAATTAGCAAAGATTTCCCTTGCCGAATCAAGTCTGCCCTGGTCGGAGCTTGAGGACCAACGGGTTTTTGAAGGGAACGCTGGCGAAGAGTCTCCACATAATGTTGACATTTTTCTGGATCTCGTAAAGTCTCTGCCGCGACCTGTAAAATATCCTGCTCAAACTTTGAAATCAAAGCTAAAAACTGAGGGCCAGGAATATTCTCACGCAATATTTTTTTTCGGTTGGCCAAGGCCCGATCAATCAAATCGGCATCACATTGACGAGGATCAACGCCAAGCAAATGATAATAGGTGGGCTGTGAGATGTCATCTGGAATTCCCAACAACCGATACATTAATGTCCAATCTTCAATCATGGCACATCGTTCGCTTCTAACTGCAATTCCTGGATTAAATGATCTACAGGTTTTTGCCAATCTCCTAAATCAAGGCCCATAGATTTGACAAGAAAATAGTCCAATTTCAATTTTGCTTCTGCCAATTTTTTGATGCGAATATAGCATTGAATCAGATACACATTGGCTTCAACCCAATCTTCTGTTGTTGGATCAAGACCACTGGTTAATAACTGCCAATGATCTATGGCCTCCTCATATTGCTTTAAGTTCTCATGAGACAAGGCAATCGCACGAATTTCTTGTAATGTTAACGTCAAATCATATTGATTTTTCAGTGCAACAAGTGCCTGAATGGCTTTTGTATCTTCACCAAGATAATAATAACTTAACGCTAAACGTCGCTGCAATGCAATCTTATCTTTTGCTATCACGGACCGGTTCTTTGCTTGAGCATGACGAACCAGCAAACGATACATCTCTTTAAGCAATTCAGCTTTTTGATTTAACGGTTGCTTGCGGTATGACAATTCGAGTTTATCAAGTTGATTATATATATAAATGGCTCTTTTTTCAGTTATGCTCGGTGCGGCTAAATAGGCCTTGACGCACTTCAGTGCCTCTGGTGTATTTCTTAAGTCAAATGCTAAATCGCATTCCAGACGGGCCGCAATTTCACCCAAATGCGAAACATCTTTTAAACTGGAAATTTTATTTGTAATTTGATGTTGCAAATAATGATCCGGAGCCGTCTCAATAATTTTTTTCAATATAATCCCTAACAATTCAATCGCATTTTGATCTAATTCAATCGCACTATCTACTAATTCCTCTTTATCAAAATAGCGAAACAATTGCGAACATGCCTTCTCAAAATAAACCATAGATTTGGAAGAACTTTCTAAAGCTAATTGATAATTAGTAACAGCTATACCATATATGGCTTGCCGATAAACGGGTGAATCTCTTTCGATTAATTGTAAAACCGACAAAGCCTCACCAAAACGTTTCTCTTCAATCAAATATAAAGCTCTGACCCAATGTAGCGTCTCACCAGATGCCCCTGGAGCAAAGGACGGATCTATCAAATCAAGTAATTCGAGCATCTGCTTTCTCTCTGATGCTTTTTGGCCATGGAGTGTTTTCTGAGCTTCTGCAATAACGATTTCAATAATAGATGAATGACCAAAATGTTTCTTTTGAGTAATCAAAAAGCGTTTAATCTCACTGAGATGTTTTTTGATACCCTGAATTTTCCAAAGAGCGACTAATCTATAATAGTCCAAATCAGCTCTATAAGCACTACCAGAATCACTTTTTGCCAAACCTGCCTGTGCAAACTTAACGGCCTGCTTATAATCCTCGGATTCATAAGCCTGTCGAGTATTAACAAGAGAAGCTAATGCTCCCCCTAAAGCATTGGAAGGCAAAACAGAAAACAACTTCTCTTGCCAAATAGGACCATAAGAATATATTTGATTCACTAACTCAATTAATTTCCCCATACATTCTTTTTTATCTTCACGCTGTTTTTTCCGGCAGACCTCTCCAAACGCAGCAGCATAATCAATCATCATATCAAGCTCTAAAGCATCAAATAACGCATCCCTATCCATTCCGGAAAGATAATCCTGAACATATTGCACTAACAGATCATTCTCTCTAAGCTCTTTACACAACGCCACCCGTAATAGTGTCATGCGTTTAAAAATATCTGCAGGCGTAGACTTTACTGTCGCTGGTGCAAGAAGTGCAAGCGATTCTCTAAATTGTCCCAACTCAAAAAGACTCAAGCCTTGACCTAAAAAACAATCCGCTATAATTGGATGAGATTGATATCCATCTAAAGTTAAATTCGAGAAATAATCGATGGCGATACGAAGCCCTTCTTCTTTTTCCTGGCGACTTTGCGACACCATAGATAAATAATAATATATCCATGCGTTCGAATATTCACAACGAGCAAGCATGCTATTAGCATGCATCCACTCTTTATCCTTTTTCAATTTTTCACTTGAATTGGACCTCTCTAAACGTTCCATCACGGATATCGACATCAACTCTAATCGTTCATACCGATCCAATGCCTGCTGTAATTGTCGATATGCTCTCAAGCGTATGACTTCTTGCGATATATCTTTTTGCCAGAATGTCATTAACACACGTCCATATGTTTGATAAATCTGACATTCAAGTAACAAAAGATCCATATCATTGTTTATATCCTGCCCAGTCTCAAACAAACGCTGCTTGGCAGATTCGAAAATTACCTGAGTCTGATCGACCGATGTTACCATCAAGGCTTTTTTTAATATTTGATGAATATCATGCTCTACTGAAGATGTTTGACAAAACAACAGACTATTGAGACAAAAAACCATGAGAAAACTAAATTTTAAATTCCTACTCAAGAATCCCCCCCACGAACACTAAAGATCACTTTTTTCAAATCAGCCATATGGCAAGTATCCAATGCTTGGATTAAATAACCAAAAGCAACGTCACCTTGCCCTTCAATGATCACAGGAACATCGGCTATATTTCTACGTTGCTTGAGAAGCTCAAAAAGGTGATCAAAATTGCTACAAACACTCGCATCACAAAGTATTCCAACGCCATCAGACAATGAACGGATTTTAATTCGAACAGGTTCCAGGAGATCTCGACTCGTTTTTTCATTCGAAATCGATGGCAACTGAGTCGGTAAAGCTTTTTCTACTATTTTGAACGATGCGGTACAGATAAAAAAGATTAACAATAAGAAAACAACATCAATCATCGATGTAATATTTAATTCTGGCAAATCACGGGTCGGTTTTCGACGATGTAATTTCATGGCGTCATCATCTCCAAAGTGGAAACTTTTGGCGTTACGGCGACCTCAACATCTGAAATGCCCAGCTTGGCACATTGCGCCATAATTTCACGTGACACTTCCCAGGAAGATTTAAAATCGCCACGGATCAAAACCGAAACGTTTTCCTGACCAAGCTCTGAAATTTTCTTTGATAGAAATTCTGGTATCTGTGAAGATTGATAGATACGTTGATCAATGATAATTCGATCGGTTGCCTGAATATTAACAATGACGATTTCTGCCTGAGGCGGCTGCGATTCTCCCTTGACAGCCTCAGGAAGCGTCAAGGGTTCTAAGTCAAATCGTGTGATTTGTGTCACCATCATTAAAAAAATGATTAATAACAAAATAATATCAATCATGGGTGCCAGATTGACTGCAAGATTCACTTTTTTTTGTCGTTTTTGTAAACGCATCTTAAGATCCGATCTTAGAGATTGGAAGATTTCCTAAAACGCCCCATCAACCGCTCGACAACGGTTTCAGCTTCAGCAACATAACTATCAATACGATTACGGAAAAATGAAACAAAAAACATGGTTGGGATAGCGATAATCAATCCAAGACAAGTGGTTACCAAAGCTTCAGAAATACCATCCGCCAATTGTGAGGGCTTGGCAGCACCATCCGAAATAGCAATTTGATTAAAGGATGCAATCATACCAGTGACCGTACCTAACAATCCCAACATGGGAGCCGTCGCAGCTATAAAGGATAGATATTCCAGCTTTCGATACAAACGAGACAATTCACGCTCACTCGCTTCTTGCATCGCGGTCTGCATATCGTAAAAACCTAACATAGATCCAAAGTGTGACAAACCGCTACTAATCACAATCGCCAAATAAGATCCATGCTCATCGCAGATTGTCTTAGCTTCAGCAATTTTTCTCGATTCCAAAATCGGTTCAAGACGTTCTTCTAAATCGTCCGGGATTAACTGGCTACGTCGTATACTCATAAAATGCTCTATAACAAACGCCGTAGCAACAAGTGACATCAATAATATGAAATAACCAATAACACCTCCTGATGTCACAGTACTCCAAAGAGAGATCTCTTGAGTTGGCTCAACAGTATCACGACTATCCTGCGAAAATCCTATCTGGCAAAATAATGTTAATACCAAACATATCGCCAAACAATAATGCCAGATAACATTCTTTGAACTCTTGATCATACATACTCCTTTTAAATCCGTTAAGATTCCATTCAATCACTTAGGGACTGACGAATCGATAATTGCCACGATTTTGCCTGGCGATAAGCCTTAAACTATCCTCACCACTATTATCAGCAAACGCAATTGTATGAATGGGAATACGACTAATTTGATTTGTGGCTCGTATCTGATCAACAACAGAATCATTCTCAAATTCCCCATCCGAGAGAAGCCAGATCGCATCTGGTTTTAAACGCAAAGCAAATTGAATCGCTTTCGTTGGATCTGTCGAACCAGCCGCCGGAACGGTTCGTGCCCATTCAAAATAAATCTCGCGGTTGTGCCGACTCGCTTTAACAAGTCCTTCAGCCTCCATCTTTAGATAATCGACATCATAAAATATGATAAAAAATGACATGCGAGATGTTAATGACTCTATTGAGTGAAACAACTCATTTCTTGCAGCATCAAGTCGGCCATTTGCCATACTCGCAGAACGGTCAACGACATAAACAAATTTCCCGCCCCTGGCTTGCAATCCAAAAAATGTGGCACCTAATTCACCAAGATTACTCTGACTCATAAAGCTGGCCCAATTACCTGAAAGTGAATTTTCCAAATCACTAGGTGACATTTTCATGGATATCGTAGGCTCTGATGTTGTGATCTGAGAAATCTCTTCGAGAACTTGTACATCAGGTTGCTGCGGGGTTTGGATAGCCCAAGGATTCAAAGCTGATACCTGAATGGCATCCAATGGCTGCTGTTCTGCAATCAAATCTTTTGAGTCTGACACCTCAATAGATACTTTCTTGCCATCATGAATTTTCCCTGGCTTGCCTGGCCTGGATTGTGTAATCAACAAAAGTAAAATGACCAGCAGCACATGGATCAAGATAGACCCTGACCAACTACTAATTTGTGCAACTTTTTGTTGTCGACGATACTTAAAGATCATTGAAGGTTCTCACCAAAAACGGACGATGTTGTTGGCTTCATATTATAATAACTACTTATCTTGCAGGAAATTAAAAATATCAACTTTCTGGTTGGAAAAAGGCGGTTCCTTTGCTAAGCTCATTGAAATCACACAACCCCCGCAATGAATCCAGGTTTATATATATTTTATGGCGTTCAATTTGAAAATGACAAGGATGAATCAAAAAAATCTACTTACGACACTTTTAGTATTCATCATTTTGATGGGCACATCATTTGGCTGTGAAAATGAAAAAACAATCAGCCCCAAACCCCCTACCGCAAAAACACAACCAATCCCTCACCGAGGCGTCAATCATGCACATATTCACCGACAAAATCGCGGTTATGGCTCAGAAACATCTGCCAAAGAATTAACCTATCTTAAAACAATCGGCATCAATGCAATAGCTGTAACACCATTTGGCTACCAAAGATCAGCAACCTCTGACACAATTATCAACGCTTCAAGCCAAAATCAGAATGGGCGATTGCGCGACCCGACTTTATCGCATCAGAATATTGCAAACGAAATAGAGAATGCTAGACAATTGGGCCTAAAAGTCGTTCTTAAGCCACATATCTGGTCAAGAGCTTTTCACGATGGAAATGAATGGCATGGCACGATCAGACAAAATTCTCAACAGGAACATGACAAATGGTGGAATGATTACCAGGATTTAGCGATTTATTTTGCAAAACTTGCCCAGAATACACAATGTGAGATCTATTGCATTGGCACAGAACTGGCGATGATGACCATGCAGTACCCACAGGAATGGCGAAACCTTATCAAAACCATAAAAACAATTTACCATGGCAAATTAACCTATGCGGCTCACTGGGATCAAGAATATCAAGCGATCGAATTCTGGGATCAACTGGACTACATTGGCATCACGGCCTACTTTCCACTTCATGCACCAGATAATGCTAACATCAAACAACTCACCACAGCATGGCAACCACATATCCCCCCCATGGAAACGATTCAGGCTAAATTCCAAAAACCCATACTCTTTTTAGAGGCTGGATATCGGCCTGTTACTGGCCACTATAAAACACCCTGGACCTATGATGGTGGAACTCCAGACCAAAATGCTCAATCCAATGCATACCAGGCACTCTTTGAAGTATTTTCACCCAAACCCTGGTGGCATGGCATCTATATCTGGAAAACATTTACCGATCCGAATAGATATGGACGAAGACCAAGTCGGAACGATTTTAAATTCCGCGACACCCCCTCAGAAAAAATCATCCAACATTGGTTTCAAACACAAAAAAACAGCTTAACAGATTAATCTTTTCTTAGTTGCAATCCTCGCCTGGATCAGTAAAATACCGACGTTAACTGGGAAATCATCTTAATTTAAGAAAAAACCGAAAGGATAGTGCCGTGTCAGAACTCAGCAACGAAGATCGTTATTTTATGCAAAAAGATGAAGAATTACGGGCAAAAATGAGAGCCGAACTGGAGCAAAAAGCTCAAGAGCTCGAACATCACGAAGCCGTCTCAGAGCACACAGGCATAAATGATGAATCAACCTCAAAGCATATCAAAGATCTTGGCTTTGATGCAGATACAATTCCCGTATTACACTTAATGCCTCTTGTGGCGGTAGCTTGGGCAGATGGCGAAGTCTCTCACGACGAAAAAGAAGTCATTTTATCAGCCGCCAGTGCTCATGGTATCGAACCTGGCACACCAGCAGCCACCCTGCTTACATCGATGCTGGAAGTAAAACCTTCCGATGCGGTTGCTCATCAAGTATTAGAAGTGCTTCGTGAAATTCTCATCGCAAAAGATATGCACCCGCACAGCATTGTCGAAGCCTGCCTGGATGTCGCTCAAGCCAGCGGTGGTTTCTTTGGTCTAGGCAATAAAGTCAGCGGCGATGAAAAAGAACTCATCGAAAAAATCTCCGCAACATTTAATGCTGACAAACAGAAAGAAATTTCTGAACTGTTAGATCTATAATTAGACACTAATTGCTAGGGCACACTCACAAGATCATTGGCACTAAACGAAACTGAAGTAATATCAAAATTGATATTATTCCCGGTATCCAATGCCCCTGCATCTTTGATTGACAGCTTGATTGTGCACTTATCGAAATCAATATCTAGTTTCGCAACAAAACCATTACCACCTTTTGGTTTTTTATATGAAAATTTACGCCCTTTTTTATTGGTAAAACTTTGATCTGGAATTACTTCATTAAAACTGCCCCATGTCACTGTCACTGCTTCGTTAACCAGATTTAAATTCAAATCTACTGCAGCGATCTGGCCACTCAAGTTAAGTGAGGAGCCTTTTTTATTGGTTTTCACTGCCGCCTTGGTGGTATCCAATATATCAGCAACACCTGTCATCAAACAAAGAGGCAAAGTTTTTTTACCTAAAAGAGCAGTTTCAACAGTATCCTCTTCATCAAAATCACCAAAACTGACAAACACATCAAATGGCGTCGACAAGCCACTCAAATCCACTCCTTTTGCACTGATTGAAAATGTTCCTTTATTCAAATCAATCTTCAAGGATGTCCCCGTCGGAATCTTTTTACTTAACTTACCTTTTTTCACATCGCCTTCGGCAAGATCAATCGTTTCACTAAAGATGCCATCACCAATATCGAAAGTAAAATCATCAGCCCCCGTCAGCTCATTGGCATTGGTCGTCAAAGTGCCAGACAGTGAAATCTGATCCACAGGGTTCTGGCGATCTTTACCAGCTTTAACAGAAATTTTTGTGACACCTAGGCTATCAGCAACGGGAGCTTCTTCATCATTGGCTTGCAACCTGAAAATATGGCCACCAGTGCCTGTCGTTCCACCATTTTCGCTGGCAACTAGAAACAATTCATTATTCTCTCCCATGCCAAATCCACGGATATACATGTTGAGGGAATTGCCTTCAACCTCCAACTCTTTTATAATAGCATCATCTAAGTCTGTGTAAAACAATCTCCCTTTCTTACCGCCACCTTTTCCAACCCAGTCACCAAAAACATACATACCATCCAGAGCGGAACCATTAGCAGACTCATAAACATAACCCCCTATGACACTCACGCCTTCATCATGATCATATTCAACCAGGGGATCCACCAATCCTGCGGGTAATCCTGCCAAATCATCAGAAACAAAAACCTCTGCATCAAATGTTTGCGGATCAAAAACAAAATTAAATCGAAACTGCCCTTCTTTTTCATTCCAGCCAAAATTCTGATTTGCTTGCACTAGATTAACCTCTTCAATATCTTCCTCACCCACATCCGCAACCAATAATGCCCCGGAACTAGGCTCTATACTCATACGGTATGGATTCCTAAAACCATAAGCATAGATTTCATCCACCCCTTCAATTCCTACCAGTGGATTACTGGCAGGAACACGATATGCACCATTATTACTGATAGCATCAGCACTACCTGGCGTTAGCGAAGGATGCAATGGGGCAATTTTTAATATTGAACCGTAGACATTTGAATGGTCCTGACTAATATTATTGGGAAAACCATTATCACCGCCCGCAAAATCAGAACCCCCATCGCCTATCGCAATACAGAGATAGTCATTCTCATCGAAAACCAAAGCTCCCGCATTATGCCAATATTGCGGCTGATCAATTCGTAAGATATCACGACGACTCGCTGGATCTACTTGATCAGGAAAATTTGGATCGACCGTCCACTCAGCAACAACGCTCTCATGGTCAAAAAAGAAAAAACCAGGATGAGTAAAATCTGCATTAAATGTAGTATCTTGACTAAAATAAGTATAAACTTTTCCAAATCCGGGTAGCTCGCTATCATCAAAATCAGGATGGAAAGCCAACCCCAATAATCCTCGTTCATCTTCACCATTAAATGAAATATCAACGACTTGATCCGTAATATCCATAAACGGTGTTCCCAAGACAGCGCCATTTTCAATAATTTTGACGACGCCAGCCTGTTCAACTACAAATAATCGATTACTGCCATCGCCTGCATTTGCCAAATGCACTGGAGCACTAAAGCCGTCTGCGACTTCAGTCAATACCGCAGAGATATTTCCTTTTTGAATCGATTGCGGAAAAGGGTTCGTCAGTGGCGTTTGGCCCATTAATAACGAATTAAAACCAAGAGTTACCAATAATAATGAGTAAAGTGACTTCAATGATTTGATTAGGTCCAGCTGCATAACAAAACCTCCATATAGTTTAATGTTAAACTAACGACATTATTTGTTAAATGAGTGAGAGAGAAACAGAAACGGTGATGCTTTGCGCATTGTTTTGTATTGTGCGTTTCCCAAATTTAATAATATTGTGTTGATTCTATAGAATAATCATATTTTGAATAGTTAAATTCTGCTATTCCGACATTTTTTCTGAAATATGGAATTCTGACATTTCGATGACATAAACTCATCAATTATTCATTTGTTTTGACATTAAAATCCAACATGTTACACTATGCACTTTTTGATATGGGTAGATGGGCGGGGGGTAAAATGTTAAAATAGGAAAGAAGGACATCATGAATGTAATCCCTTTTAAGGGCTATCGTTACGACGCTTCTGTCGTTGGAAATCCAGGTGACTGTGTGGCCCCGCCATACGATGTGATCGACGCTGATCAACAGGACGATCTTTATGCTCGAAATGAAAATAATGTTGTCCGCTTGATTAAGGCAAAACCTGAGTCAAATGACAACGACACCAACAATGTCTATACCCGTGCAGCTGAATCCCTCAAAGCTTTTATCAGCAGCGGCGCTCTTGTCGAAGAAGACAAAGACTCTATATATGTATATAGTCAAGATTTCAAGCTCGGCGACCAAACCATCACCCGAAATGGCTTTATCGCACTGGGTCAATTGCAAGCCTATGGTGACAAAATCAAACCCCACGAACAAACCCTCGCTGGGCCAAAAGCAGATCGACTGAATTTGACCCGCGCGATTAAAACCCAGGTTGGCCAGATTTTCATGCTTTATAGTGATGCTGAAAAAACCATTGATGCCATCCTTGCCAAAGCCTGCCAAGGCCAACCACTCACCTCACACACTGATGAAGATCAAGTGGTTCATAATCTATATGTGATTAATGACGAGCAGGACATTGCTACAATCACGAAAGTTATGGGTGACAAAGATGTCTTTATCGCCGATGGTCATCATCGTTATGAAACCGCATTGAACTACAAGGCAGAATCTGGCAACCCAAAGGCTGATTACCAGCTCATGACCTTTGTAAACACACACAATGAAGGGCTCGTTGTTTTACCTACCCATCGCCTGGTACATAGCGTTAAAAATTTCAATCCTGAAGAATTGGTCGAAAGCTTAAAAGGACAATTTGATGTTGCCCAGCTTACTTTCGACGACATGCTGGATAAAAAAGAGAAACAACAAGCCATGACAGACGCACTCATTGCCGAATTCGAAATCGGCCAGCGTGCATTTGGCATGTACTTCAATAATGGTTCATTCTATGTAGCGACTTTAAGAGATATCTCAAATATGGAAGTCGCTGCTCCTAATCAAAGCCAAGCCTGGCGTGAATTGGATGTGTCTATTTTACACAAACTCATCCTGGAACAACATCTCGGAATCGACGAAGCGGCTTTAACCGCCCAATCTAATGTAAAATACATTAAGGATTTTGGAGATGCCACAGCTCGTGCTATGGACCGCGTTGATAGCGGCGAAGCTCAAGGATTATTCTTTATGAACCCAACCCGCATCGAAGACGTGGAAGCCGTTGCCATGGGCGGCGAAAAAATGCCTCAAAAAAGCACCTTCTTTTTCCCAAAAATATTTTCAGGACTCGTTTTGAATTGCCTGGAAGAAAAAGAAGCCTTATTAAACGCATAAAATATTTTATTCATTAACTTTTTGTCGGGTCTGACCCGGTATACAACGATAAATGGAGAATCAAATGGATCGCCTTCACAATTATTATGCTGGTCCTGCAGCATTACCTACAGAAGTACTCGAAGAAGCCCGCGAAGAATTGCTTAACTTTCAATCGAGCGGCTGCAGCGTCATGGAAACCTCTCACCGCAGCAAAGAATATGATGCAGTACACAACGAAGCGGTTTCTCTGGTAAAAGAACTGATGGGACTGGATGACAAATTCCATGTCATCATGGTACAAGGTGGTGCAAGTTCTCAATTTGCCATGGTGCCAATGAACTTACTGAGTGAAGGAAAATCAGCTGATTACGTTTTAACAGGCTCATGGAGTCAAAAAGCGATCAAAGAAGCTAAAAACATCGGCACTGTTCGTGTTGCAGCTGACACATCAGTCGATGGCGTTTTTACCAGCCTACCCAAACAAGATGAATTGGATTTAGATAGCAATGCAACCTATTGCCATATTACATCCAATAATACGATTTTTGGTACACAGTTCCGCACGTTTCCAAATGTTGGCAATGTACCATTAGTGGCTGACATGTCGAGTGATATTTTGTCTCACAAATTTGACCCAAGTCCATTTGGTATCATCTACGCTGGTGCTCAGAAAAACCTGGGGCCATCGGGCGTTACACTCGTCATTATTCGGGATGACGTCTTACAACAGTGCAACACAAATCTACCGACCATGTTTACTTATAAAACACATGTCGATAAAAACTCATTATATAATACGCCTCCAACTTTTGGCATCTATCTGATGAACAAAGTTCTCAACTGGATTAAATCCAATGGCGGCATCAAAGGTGTGGCAAAAGAAAATACTGCCAAAGCCGAATTACTCTATGGCACAATCGATAATTCAAATGGCTTTTACGTCAACAATATTCCTGCAGATGATCGTTCACAAATGAACGTAGTCTTCCGTCTTCCAAGTGAAGATCTAGAGAAAAAATTTGTGGCAGATGGTCTTGATGCTGGATTTTTAGGGCTCAAAGGACACCGAAGTGTTGGTGGCATCCGAATTTCAATGTATAACGCCACCCGCCTAAGTTCGATCGAAAAATTCGTTGGATTCATGAACGATTTTTCTGCCAAAAATGGCTAATAAGTAAAAAACAGGGTGCCATGCCCATACTTGTATGGGCATGCATTCGTTATAATTTGACTGAATTAACATGCTCACCTAAACGTGAGTATGGCACTGAAAATAATGAACATTCCATTCATTATTTAGTATATAATACTAAAGATCACTCATGAAAAAAGAAGGACGTTACGGACAATTTGGCGGCTACTATGTCCCTGAAGTGCTTATGCCAGCACTTGAGGAGATTGAAGCTGCGTTTGAAAAATTTCGCGACGATCCTCAATTCTGTAGCGACTTAGCTGAACTTCTCAAAAACTATGCCGGCCGGCCAACCGCTCTCTATTTCAGCCAAACACTCAGTGATCGAGTGGGAGCTCAGATTTACTTAAAACGCGAAGATCTTATGTATGGCGGAGCACACAAACTCAACAATACATTAGGTCAGGGTTTGCTGGCAAAATATATGGGCAAAAAAAAGATCATCGCCGAAACAGGTGCCGGTCAACATGGCCTGGCAACAGCAACCATCGGCGCATTGATGGGCATGGAAGTTAAAATCTTCATGGGTAAAACCGACATTGAACGCCAACTGCCCAACGTACAAAAAATGAGACTACTCGGTGCAGAAGTCATCGAAGTCACTGCGGCAACCGGCACACTCAAAGACGCTATCAATGATGCTCTTCGATATTGGACATCGCATGTCGATGACACATTTTATGTCTTCGGCACAGCTGCAGGGCCCCATCCATTCCCAGACATGGTTCGTCATTTCCAAAAAATCATTGGCGAAGAAACCAAAAAACAATGTCAGGATTTATTGGGCAAACTTCCCGATGCGGTCGTCGCATGCGTTGGCGGTGGAAGCAATGCCATCGGTATGTTTGCCGACTTCATTGAAGATAAAGAGGTTCGCCTCATTGGCGTCGAAGCCGCAGGCCATGGCGTAAATACAGACAAACATGCTTGCAC
>JANQJS010000014.1 GCA_028281535.1 Sedimentisphaerales bacterium
TATTGTCTGGGGTAATACCGGCAGTAGTTCACAAATATTTGGTTCTTCTTCAGCTGTGACTGCTAATTACAGTAACATTCAGGGCGGGTTTTCCGGTACGAATAATATAAATCAGGATCCTCTTTTTGTGGATGCGGATGGTGCGGATAATACGGTGGGTACGTTGGATGATGATTTGCGCTTACAGGTTTTTTCCCCTTCGATTAATAGCGGTGATAATGCCGCGATACCTTCAGGGATTACAACTGATCTGGATGGTAATTCCCGTATCATCGCTGCTGTTGTAGATATGGGAGCGTATGAATTTTTAAGTCCTTGTTCTCTTGTCGGTGATATCAACTGCGATGGCATCGTTGATTCATTGGATTTGTCATTGTTGGCGGATAACTGGTTATCGACAATTGGATTTGTAAGTCATTGTATTCTTGTCGGTGATATTAACTGTGATGGCATGGTTGATCTGTTGGATGTTGCATTAATGGCAGGTAACTGGTTAGCGACCATTTAGTTTTTGAATATAGAGATCTGTAAAGATGTAACTCTATATCACTTTTACAATGAAATGATAACCTGCAGCCCTGCTATTGAATAAGAGAAATATATTAAGGCAATATGTATATAAGTGATATTCAAATTCAAGGATATTCTCATAATAAAAGGTAGAAAACAAATGAATATATTTATCATTAGAAAAAGTTTAGTCATGCAACTGAAAGTACTTGTTTTTGTATGTTGCCTTTTTATGAATTCTCTTGTTCTGTCTGGAGCGACCATCAATGTCCCGGCAGATCAACCCACGATTCAGGCCGGGATTGACGCCGCTGCTAGCGGTGATGAAGTGGTCGTTGCTACGGGCTTCTATTTTGAAACCATCAATTTTAACGGTAAATCGATTACCGTGCGTAGCTCGAGTGGTAATCCTGATGATGCGTTTATCGATGGTAGTGGTAGTGGTCCTGTTGTCACCTGTGCGAATGGTGAAAGTTCAAGTACGGTGTTGTCCGGTTTTACGATTACGGGTGGCTCTGCTATCAATGGAGGAGGTATGTATATTTCTAACAGTAGCTCTCCAACGATCACTAACTGTGTTTTTATTTATAACTCCGCCATTAATTCAGGTGGTGGTATGTTCGTATATGATAGCGAACCATCGATTAGTAACTGTAGTTTTGTGTTTAATTCAGTTTCTGGGAGTGGTGTTTTGCCCGGTGGTGGTGGTATGTGCGTAAGGACTTCTAGCTCTGCATCGATCACTGACTGTATTTTTATTGGAAATTCCGCCAAGTATTCTGGTGGTGGTATTTTCATAGAATGGTCTAGCTTTGTATCGATCACTAACTGTGTTTTTCGTGATAATTCAGCTACTGGCCAGCCAAATGGGCCTAATGATCTTGAGGGTAAGGGGGCTGGTATATTGTTGTTTGAAGGATCTACAGCAACAATCATTGACTCTGTTTTTACTGGTAATTCGGCTGAAAGTGAAGCTGGTGCAGTGCTCGTAGCCAATCGTTGCAATGTATCGGCAACGAACTGTGTTTTTACTGGTAATTCCGCTGCAAATGGAGGTGCTATCGTGAGCAAACCTGAGGGAACTCTTACGCTTCTCCACTGCAGCCTGAGTGGAAATTCCGCAACAGGAATACATAATACGGATGTGGGGAGCTTAATTATAGTGGGTGATGGCTCAATAACGAATAGTATTATCTGGGGTAATATCGGCGCTACTCCTAGACTAACCGGCCCAGCTATTACGGTAAAACATACTAACATTGAGGGTGGGTATTCAGGGGGTGTGAATATTATTGACGCGGACCCACTTTTTGCAGACCCTGATGGTGCGGATAACATATTCGGTACAGCGGATGATAATCTGCGTTTACAATTGGGTTCACCTTCGATTGATAGCGGTGATAGTACCGAGGTGCCTACGGGTCTTACAACCGATCTGGATGGCAATCCGCGTATTATCAACGGTGTTGTGGATATGGGCGCCTATGAGTCTGGTAAGGTCCATAATATCACGCAATTCGTCTCTTATGGTACCATTCAATCAGCCATTGATGCGGCAAATGGTGGTGATGTCATTAAGGTTCTTCCGGGCACTTACGCTGAAACCATCGATTTTAAAGGTAAATCGATCACGGTTCGCAGCAGTAGCGGTGATCCCAATGATACGATCATCGATGGCGGTGGTAATGGCACTGTTGTCACCTGTACGAGTGGTGTAGACCCGAATATCTTGTTGTCTGGTTTTACGATTACGAATGGTTTTACTAACGTGGGAACCGGTGGCGGTATGCGTATCTCTGGCTGTAGTGCTACAGTGACCCACTGTGTCTTTAGTGATAATTCAACCTTTTATGAAGGTGGTGGTATCTCGATAGGCGGTACCAGTGATCTTACGCTTACCCACTGTACCCTGAGTGGTAACGAAGCCGGTAATGATGGTGGTGGTATCTTGATAAAGGGTACCAGTGATCTTACGCTTACCCACTGTACCCTGAGTAATAATAAAGCTGATACTAATGATGGTCGTAATAGTAGTGGTGGTGGCATCTCAATGGCAGGTAACGGCGTTCTTACGCTTACCCACTGTACCCTGAGTGATAATTCCGCCTATTATGGTGGTGGTGTGTATGCACAGGATTCCAGCGAACTTACTTTCACCAACTGTACCTTAAGTGGTAATTCTGCCTTTGATAGTGGTGGTGGTATCTCAATGGCAGGTAACAGCGTTCTTACTCTTGCCAGCTGTGTTTTGAGAGGTAATTCGATAAGTCTATTTGGTGGTGGTATGTATGCACAGGATTCCAGCGATCTTACTTTGACCAACTGTACCTTGAGTGGTAATTCGGCAGCCTTTGGTGGCGGTGTGTATATAAAGGATTCCAGTGATCTTACTTTAACCAACTGTACCTTGAGTGGTAATTCGGCAAATAATAGGGGTAATGCCTTAAGTGCAAATGGTAGTAGTAGTAGCTTGCTTACGAATTGTATTGTCTGGGGTAATCCCGGCAGTAATTCCCAAATACACGGCTCAGGTATTACGATCAATTATAGTAACATTCAGGGTGGGTATTCCGGTACGAATAACATCAACGCCGATCCATCGTTTGTGGATGCCAATGGTGCGGATAATCAGTCTGGTACGTTAGATGATAATTTGCGTATACGGTTGAATTCCCCTTCGATTAATAGCGGTGATAATACCGCGGTGCCTGTAGGTATTATCACCGATCTGGATGGCAACTCACGTATTGTCGACGGTGTTGTGGATATGGGTGCCTATGAGTCTGCGTATGATAAGATCCATAATATCACGCAATTGACCGATTATAGTACCATCCAATTAGCCATTGATGATGCGAATAATGGTGATATCATTGAGGTTCTTCCGGGCACCTATGTTGAAACCATCGATTTTAAAGGTAAATCGATCACGGTTCGCAGCAGCAGCGGTGATCCTTCTAATACGATCATTGATGGCGGCGGCAATGGCTCTGTTGTCACCTGTGTGAGTGGTGAAGACCCAAATACCCTGTTGTCCGGTTTTACGATTACGGGTGGCTCTGCTGCCGAAGGGGCAGGTATGTATATTTCTAACAGCAGCTATCCTGCCGTGACCCATTGTATTTTTAGTGGTAATTCCGCCTCTTTTGAAGGTGGTGGTATGTTCGTCAGCACGTCTAGCTCTGTATCGATCACTAACTCTGTTTTTAGTGGTAATTTCGCCTATTATGGTGGTGGTGTGATTTTAAATTTTTCTAGCTCTGCCTCGATCACCCAATCTGTTTTTAGTGGTAATTTAGCCGCTATTGAAGGTGGTGGTATCTTGGTGGACAATACCAGCGATCTTATTCTTACTAATTGTACCCTGAATGGTAATTCGGATAATTTTTGGAAAGGTGGTGGCTTAAATGTAATTGGTAATAGTAGTAGCTTGCTTACGAATTGTATTGTCTGGGGTAGCAATTCCAGCGGTGCTTCACCAATAATCGGCTCAGGTATTACGATCAATCACAGTAACATTCAGGGCGGGTATTCCGGTACGAATAATATCAGCGCAAATCCTCATTTTGTGGATGCCGATGGATTGGATGATGTGCTGGGTACGCCAGATGATAATCTACGCTTGGAGGTTACTTCGCCTTCGATTAATAGCGGTGATAATACCGCGATACCTGTAGGTATTATCACCGATCTGGATGGCAACTCACGTATTGTCGACGGTGTTGTGGATATGGGTGCCTATGAATCTGAGGATGATAGGGTTCATAATATAACTCAAGATATCTATTATAGTACCATCCAATTAGCTATTGATGGGGCAATGGGTGGTGATGTTATTGAAGTTCTTCCGGGTACCTATATTGAAACGTTCGATTTTAAAGGTAAATCGATCACCGTTCGCAGCAGCAGCGGTGATCCCACAAATACGATCGTCGATGGTGGTGGTAATGGCCCCGTTGTCACCTGTGCGAGTGGTGAAGACCCAAATACCCTGTTGTCCGGTTTGACGATTACGGGTGGCTCTGCTGGCGCAGTGGGAGGAGGTATGTATATTTTTGGCAGTAGTCCTACGGTGACCCACTGTATCTTTAGTGGTAATTCTGCTTTTAATGGTGGTGGTTTGTTCATAGGGAGTAATAGCTCTGCATCGATTACTGACTGTATTTTTAACACCAATACCGCCAGCACTATTGGTGGTGGTGGTGCTTTGTTCATAGGGAATTCTAACTCTGTATCGGTGACCCACTGTATTTTTAGTGGTAATTCCGCCGCCAGTGGTGGTGGTTTATCCATAGGGAATTCTAACTCTACATCGGTGACCAACTGCATATTTAGCGGTAATTCAGCAGGTGGCTTTGGTGGTGCCATATACAGTTTTAGTAGTGCTTCTTCTATTACTATTATCACCAACTGTACGCTAAGTGGTAATTCAGCAAGTGCTGATGGAAGTGGAATCTTTACCGATGGTTCAGCTCATTCTTTAATCACGAATAGTATTGTCTGGGGTAATACCGGTGGTAGTTCCCAACTTATCGGTTCAGGTATTACGGTGAATCATAGTAACATTGAGGGGGGCTGGGGTGGATCCGGTACGAATAACATCAATGCAGATCCTCTTTTTGTGGATGCCGATGGTTTGGATAATGTGTTGGGTACGTCAGATGATAATGTGCGTTTACAGGCAGGTTCGCCTTCGACTGACACAGGCGATAATACCGCGGTACCTGCGGGTGTGACAACCGACCTGGATGGTACTGTACGTATCCTCAATGGAACGGTTGATATGGGTGCCTATGAGGCCGCGGTAGAGATCGTCCGTAATATCACGCAATGGATCGTTTATGGTACAATCCAATCGGCCATTGATGATTCCAACGCGGGTGATATCATTGAAGCCGATCCGGGAACGTATTTCGAATCGATTAACTTCAATGGTAAATCGATTACCGTTCGTAGCAGTAGCAGTGATCCCACGAATACGATCATCGATGGTGGTGGTAATGGCTCTGTTGTTACCTGTAATAATGGTGAAGACTCAAATACCCTGTTGTCCGGTTTTACGATTACGGGTGGTTCTGCTGGCAATGGCGGCGGCATGGCTATTGTTGGCAGTAGTCCTACGGTGACCCATTGTATTTTTGCAAATAATTCAAGCGGAGGTGGCTCTGGTATGTATCTTCGCAATAGTAGTTCCAATATTACCCACTGTATCTTTAATAATAACACGTCTTCTGGATTTGGTCCTGGTATGCTTGTTAGCGATAGTAGTGTCAACGTTACCCACTGTACCTTTTATAATAACTCCACCTCTGGATTTGGTGGTGGCGTGGGTCTTCTTTCCGGTTCTGCTTCATTCACTAATTGTCTTTTTAGTGGCAATTCATCTAACCTTGGAGGTGGCGGTGCATATGCTTTCGATGGTACTCACGCTTTTACGAACTGTACCTTCAGTGGTAATGTTAACAACACCTTAGGTAGTGGTCTATACGTTTTTGAAGGGACAGGTCCTACGCCTCAGGTCTCTATTATGAACAGTATTTTCTGGGGTAATACCGGTGGTCCACAAGTCAATGGACCTTCAGCGGCTCTCGTTGTGAATCATAGTAACATTGAAGGTGGCTGGAACGGTTCCGGTGTGAATAACATCAATCAGGATCCTCTTTTTGTAGATGCCGACGGCACGGATGATGTACTCGGTACGTTGGATGATAATGTGCGTTTACAGGCGGGTTCGCCTTGTATTGATGCCGGTGATAACACCGCGGTACCTGTAGGCATTACAATCGATCTGGATGACCAATTACGTATCCTGAACCACACTGTGGATATGGGCGCCTATGAATCTCAAATCGGTTGTAATTTATTGGGTGATATCAACTGTGATGGCATTGTTGATCTATTGGATTTATCACTTTTGGCAGATCACTGGTTATCGACCACTTATATTGGTGATATCAACTCTGATGGTATTGTCGATCTATTGGATTTATCGCTTCTGGCAGGTAACTGGTTAGCAACCATTTAATGTTTAAATAAAAAAGATTATGGCTTCGAGTTTTGGCAATGGTAGGGTGGGCAGAGTTTCCGCCCACCGTTTAAGCTGATACATCTATTTTCATGTGTCATAATAATGCCGGAATCGTAAATGGCTTTCGATATTTTGGTTTGCAAATCGTACGTGCCATTTCTAAGTTGCCATTGTCGACCTTTTTAATGGTTTGGAATTTTTGGTCTACATGAATCCAGGATCCTAATTGTAGAGGTGTTTTTTCTAAATTGATTTTATTGGCAGCCAAATGTTTTTCTAATCTACTTAAAGCATCTAAAGATATTTCATTTCCTTGCAATGCATCGCGGCACGTGGCAACATCAGCCGTCTCGCCAACACGATAAGAAACATTGCCCAGATGGCAACAGGATGTACTCAGATGGCCTTCGTTAATATCTGCATTTAATAATTTGACGTTTTTATTTCGCATTGCATCAATGAAATTCTGTTGGTGCTTTCCGCCACCATCACCTGCAAATTGTTTTAGCTTTTTCCCTTTCTTGTCATAAGCCCATCCGCCACCATAGCTGCCAACATAGTAACCTTCTTCGCATTGAATAACATGCCCTTCATTTGTACCCATAAAATGATCCATTGAGTCAAGACCTTTGCGTCGAGGTAAATTTCTGTTTTCGATAATGATGGGAACCTTAGGGTAATTTAAGACCGTCATCTGCGTGTTTGCTGTGTCGCCTGCATCGTTGAATCCAAAACGTCCGCCAAGACTAATCACACTAGGTGGAAGGGTATCATACCCAGCGATCGCTCGGGAGATATCGACCTGGTGAATACCGATATTACCTGAATCGCCATTGCCTGTATCCCATTTCCAATGCCAGTCATAGTGAAAACGTTCTCTTTCTAAAGGTCGCTTTTCGGCTGGGCCGCACCAGTAATCATAATCAAACCATGCTGGATAATAGGGCTTTCGCTTTCCGATCCCTTCGCGATAGCGATACATGATACTGTTGACCTGTTTAATTTCACCCAGCTGACCTGAATGGATGTATTTGATGACTCTTTGAAAACCTTCATCCGATCTGGTTTGTGTACCGGCCTGAACAATTCGTCCATATTTGCGAGCCGCGGCCACCATTTGTTGGCCCTCCCATATATTGTGTGATACAGGTTTTTCAACATAGACATCTTTACCCGCTTGGCAAGCCCATATTGCTTGTAGAGCATGCCAATGATTTGCACTGGCAATGACAACGGCGTCGACATCCTTTCGGTCCATGATCTCTCTGGCATCGGTCGTTGCAAACACGCTTTCGTTACGTTTCTTAAAATTATTGACCTCTTTGCTTAGGATGCGAGGGTCTATATCACAGATCGCCGTTACGCGCACGCCCTTAAGTTCTCTAAAAACATCAATATGTTGTTTGCCCTTAGAGTTAAAACCGATGACAGCAATACGAATATCATTATTTGCACCTAAAACCTTAGCGTAAGGCGCAAGGACTGACATTGTTCCTACGAGAGATGTCTTTAAAAACGAACGACGTGTAGTTTTACTCATAATAAGACCCTTTATTGTTAGTGATATAATTACTAATTTTTTAGATCGCGTTATGTCTATTCTAAAAGCAACTAATTGCTTTTGCTTCAGTAGTGGCACTAAATATATTTATCAATTTATTTTTGACCCACTTAGCAAATATTTTTGCGAATAGGCAAACACGTTATCAATACGCGCAATTATACACACTATGAGTTTTATTATCTTTTTTAAGGGTAAGCAATGAATGATGTGTGCCAGTTTCTCGGCGGTTAAACCCTTACCAACACGACACTAGTTTTTTGGAGAATACATTAGTTCATCATCCAATGACAATGATACCAAAATACTATTAGGATTCCAATGTTATTTTTTTTACCCTTCGCTTTGTTTTTAGCCACAAGAAATCACAGATAATATATCCAATTCAGAAAGGTTAGAATTCAGGTTGGTCCAGACAACGTCAAAACTCATTATTATCACCAAAAATGTGAGTAGTCATGCCAGATGGAATCGAGTAGATAAGTGTTCTTGATATTTCTTAAATAGGTAGATTGCACGCTTCGTTGGGTTTAAAGTCATAAAACGTTGTTATTACAATCAAATTATTTACTTATGATCAAAAAAATGTCAAATGAACAATTTGTTTGGAGTTTCGTAAGATAACAGGTGCAACAATAGGTGTTGAACGAAGTATTTTTGTAGCCGATTACAATAATGAGTTGACTTAATTTGGAACTAAATTAAAATCTTGGCTCATTCAATTCATGTAGTATTACTAACTGAATATAACCGCTATATAGGAATTTAAACATGGAAACCATAGATGCGATTTACCAACGTCGGTCAGTCAAACATTTTGACCCAAATCATCAGATGACTCAAGAGGAAGAAACGAAGCTTTTTGAGGCAGCCATTCAAGCCCCAACCAGTTTTAATATTCAACATTGGCGTTTTGTCGTTCTTCGAGATAAAGAATTGCGTCAAAAAATTCGCACGGAATTCGGTAATGACCAAGCTCAAATGACCGATGCATCCCTCTTGATTTTATTCACTGCCGATGTTCAAGCTTGGACCAAAGAGCCACATCGCTACTGGCAAAATGCTCCTAAAGAAGTTGCCGATCTGCTCGTCGGTTGGATGGGCCCTTTCCACGAGGGTCGCGAATGGCTCCAACGTGACGAAGCGCAAAGATCCATCGGGATGGTCATGCAAACCGTCATGCTCGCGGCCAAAGATTTAGGCTACGATTCCTGTCCGATGATCGGCTTCGATATTGATAAAGTTGCCGAACTGATTAATCTGCCCGAAGATCATGTAATGGGCCCGATGGTTGCCGTCGGCAAAGGTACGAAAGACTCATGGCCAAAACCGGGTCAACTGCCACTTAGCGAATTAGTTTTTGATAATAGTTTTTAATGATTGATTGACTAATTGGAAGAAATCAACGTAGTCTATTCTTGGGTTTATGAAGAGAGTCGGGTCGATTGGGACAAGCTTTCTGAACTCTATCGGATCGCACCGCTAGGTAATATCCTGCCTAGTGAGCTTCAAACGGCGTTTACAAATAGTCGGTATAAATGTTTCGTTTTTGATGGCGATTTACTCATTGCTGCAGGTAGAGCTCTGGCTGATGGCGTCGATAGTTCATACATTTGTGATGTGGCAGTTCATCCAGACTATCAGGGTAAAGGGTTAGGTACAGAGCTTGTAAGGCGGTTATTAGTAAAACTGAAAGGCTATCGAAAGATTATTCTTTTTTCTGTGCCAGGCAAAGAGCGTTTCTATAAAAAGCTCGGGTTTGATAAAATGAATACTGCCATGGCTATTTTTAAAAACCAAGAAGCATTTCTGCAGACAGGGATATTAAGCAAAGATTAATTTATGCTGTTTTAGAAATGGTTTTCACGAATGTAATCAGGTGCTGGAGGTTATCGCAGAAGCCTGAATAGTTAATGCGTTGTCGGATGTCATTGTTCAGTGCCATTCCGCCAACGACGAGTGGTACATTGCTTTCTTGTGCATGAATTTGCAGTTCATTAAAATCATGAATAAATTCTTCTTCATCTTCAAAATATGAAACACTGGTCCAGAATAAATTCGGCTGCGAATCATTGATCGCGGCTTTAAGGGTTGAGACAGGGTGGCCAGTTCCGTAAAAACTAGCATTCCATCCTTCTTCTAAAAGCGCCAATTCAATCATCAGCCCAGCAAGTGAATAGGGATCTGTTTCTAGCGTAGCACCGATCGCTTTAGGGGCGTCATCAACTGGTTTGGGCAAAAATTCCCGTAGCTTATAAATAATACGTTTGGTGATTTCTACGCCGCGTCGTTCCTGATAAATTTCTGCTTGTCCATGCTCCCATCGCATGCCAATATCATAAAAAGCAGGCGAAAGTACTTTGTCGCAAATATCACGAGCTGTATGCTGGCCCAGGTATAAATTAAATGCAAGCCGGATACATTGTTCTTCATCACCACATTCCAAAGACTCTCGCATGAGCGTCCTTGCCTTATCGATCGAAGGTTGAGTTTTGCCTGTTGCGGTTGGTAGGCCAAGAATGTCTGGGCGGGCCAAGTCAGTTGCCGTATCACGAAGGTAGCGCATCACTTCTTCAGGCTGAATGCGACGATGGCCGCCAGCTGTTTTGTGAAAACGTATCAGTCCCTTGTCGCACCATCGTTTCAACGATGCCTCACTGGTTCCGATCGCTAAGGCTACTTGTTTTGGGCTAAGCCCATTGAGTGCAGGCATGAATATGACCTATATGAACGAATAATTAAATTTTCCATTTACATAATAATATATCGTAAATATATTATAGTCAAATAAAATATTACTAAAAAAAGTTTTATGTAATAATTGTATTAAGATTTGACATTGGTCGATATTATGTCATAATTAAAAAGTGAACGATTTGAATGAATTTAATATGATTAAATGATGAGGTGACATTATGGATTCTAACTTTAGTTATGGCAGAAGGTTAAAATTTTTTCTGGTGGGAATGATTGGAATATCATGTTTGGTTGGCAGGGCTACCGCTGAGTCCAATAACTGGCTTCAATGGCGGGGGCCAACCAGGGATGGACATATTTCGACTGGAAATTGGCCTGATTCATTATCAAAATCCAATATAAAAAAACTCTGGCAGGTTAAGCTTTCTGAAGGGTATCCAGGCCCTATTGTTTCGGATGACATGGTTTATGTCGCTGAAACACATAAAAAATCTGATGAAATCGTCCGTGCGTTTGATCGTAAAACCGGAAAACAGATCTGGGAAACGTCTTGGAAAGGCGCAATGGATGTACCGTTTTTTGCCGCAAAAAATGGGTCTTGGATTCGTTCCACACCTGCCTTTGATGGCGAAACGCTCTATGTTGGTGGCATGCTTGATAATTTATGTGCACTCGATGGCAAAACGGGCGAAATTAAATGGACCGTCAATTTTGTTGAGCGGTTTAACTCTGAAGTACCCATGTTCGGTTTTGTCTGTTCGCCGATGCTTGATGGTGATGCTCTCTATACACAATCTGCATCATCGTTTGTAAAACTAGATAAAAATACAGGCAAAACGATTTGGAGGACTCTTGTTGGTGATGATGCCGAATCTGGTGCTTTTTCTTCCCCGTCAATCGCAACGATTCATGGGAGAAAAACGTTACTTGTGCAAACTCGTGAAAGTCTCACTGGGGTTGATCCTGAAACGGGTAATGTCCTATGGCAGCATGAAGTGCCAAGTTTTCGTGGCATGAATATCTTGAGTCCTGTTTCGTATAATAATTCCGTTTTTACCAGTACATACCGAAATAAATCATACTTATACCAAATTCAAAAAAACAACAACGATTTTAAGGTTAGCAAAGCCTGGGATAATAAAGCAAACGCCTATATGTCTTCTCCTATCATTATCGATGATTATGTGTATGTCCATTTACAAAATCGCCGTATGAGTTGTATTGACTTAAAGACGGGCGAGGAAAAGTGGCGTAGTAAAAAACGTTTTGGCGACTATTGCAGTATGGTCGCTAATAATAATCATATTCTTGCCTTAAACGATGAAGGGGAATTGTTTCTGATTCATGCTAATCCAGATAAGTTTGATCTAGTTGGCTCAATGAAAGTTAGTAAGCAGCCTACGTGGGGGTATTTAGCCATAGCTGGCAATGAGATCTTTATTAGAGAGCTGAAGGGCTTAGTCGCCTATAAATGGTCAGATTTGGCCGTCGCCAAAAACTAGTCCATCACGTTCAACTTTTTGCGCATAAAAAAAGCCATTCAACTCATTAGAGTTGAATGGCTTTTAATTTTAAATCAATTGCTTAGAAGCTGCATGAGGTGCTAACGCCGCCCCAGAATTCATCTGAAGAGTTAACGCCATCATCCATTGATAATTGATACGTAGCGAATGGTGAGAAGCTTAATCCACCAACTTCAACGCTGGTTGAAGCGGTAAAAGTCATGTGGCTCCATTCGTGATCAGCACCAAAAAGACCGCCGTTGTAGTTGATGTCTGCAGCTAGGTCAAGTGATACGGTGTCTGAAACATCGACACTGCTACCTAATCCAACTGAAACATAGTCACCATCAACATCGCCAGCAAAACTTTCGTCGGTGTATAAGTGACCATAGTAGATGCTAGGTGTTACAGATCCGCCTAAAAGATTTGGCATGGACATGCCGACGCCAACTTCTTCGGTATCAGGGGTTGCTGAACTACCAACTTTGTAGAAATCGTAGTAGATATAGTTGAAGCTAAGGTCTGTATGTAAGGTTTCACCTTCCATGACCGTGGTGCCATAAGCCAGAGTGTAGTCTAATTCTGAAACAGCTTCGCTACCGCTACCTAGTGGAACAGCTGCCCAAATGTTTAAGCTGAAGCCGGCAGGTAGTGCAAAATCTACACTTGGCATCCAAGCACTGTTTTCGCCGAAAATATCATAACCACGCCATACGTACTTGCTTGAGTAAGTATTGTCAATGGTGACATTTTGAGCTTGAACAGATGTGCTGCTAACCATAACAAGTGCAGCTAAAATTAAGAGTGTTTTCTGAGTGTTCATTGTTTTCTTCCTTTCAATATTAAAAATAGTCTAAACAACCCACATTAATTACTTATTTTGGATAACTCCCAAAAGCTTAGTTACATTAACGACATGTGATAATACTTTTCATTAATTTTAAGAGATTTAAATTTCAGGAATCTCCCTTTATGATGCTGATATTGCATATTATCGGAACAAATTGTAGCTTATAGCGGTAAATTGTCAACAGCAAAACTGGATTCTAAGCTCAACATTGAAATATTTAAAAAAAGATGTAAATCCAATATTATTAATTTGTTATAGTTTTATTTGTAAAAGATTTCACAGGGTGTGTCTCATTAATTATGAAACATGATCGATGAAAAATTGCCATAAACAGAAAAATGTTAGAAAATGCGATAAAACCCTGATATCAGTACTAATAATGAGGGGTTTTTTGGGATATTTACCTGTCGCCGCCTTTAATACGCCCGGCACCAATGGCCTTGATCATTTTAACGACCTGGGCCATTTCCTTGACGTCATGTACACGAAGAATTTGGGCATTACCCGCAACACACCATGCTGTGGCCACCGCTGTTCCAATCAATCGCTCGTTGGGATCTTTTAGTCCTAATACTTTACCTATAAATGATTTACGACTAACTCCCATCAGCACAGGGTGCTGCATCTCATGAAATTGGCTAAGCTCTCTTATTAATATGAGATTGTGATTGACCGTTTTGCCAAATCCAATGCCCGGATCCAGCACGATCGATTTTTCATCAATCCCAGCCTCCATTGCTTTTTCAGCGGCTTGGAGCAGGAAATCCTTAATTTCCTTAATGATATTGAGATATTTAGGTTTCTCCTGCATTGTTTGCGGATCACCTTGCATATGCATAAGAACGATGGCCGCTTTGTGCTTAGCGATCACTTTGGCCATCTTGTCATCAGTTCGCAGGGCTGAAATATCATTGATCATATTCGCACCTGCTTGCAGACATGTTTTTGCAACTTCGGATTGAGTCGTATCGATACTGATAATGACATCCGATTTAGAGCGTAAGCTTTCCAGTACCGGCTTGATCCGCGAAATTTGCTCGTCGACAGGTACGGGTTCAGAGCCTGGTCGTGTCGACTCGCCGCCGATATCAATGATCTGTGCACCTTGCTTAACCATTTTAAGGGCATGTTTCACGGCATCGTCTGGGTTGAGATACTTACCGCCATCACTGAATGAATCAGGAGTGACGTTAAGAACCCCCATAAGTATTGGTGCCTGAGCTAGATCAAGCTGTTTATCGCGGCATTTAAGAACATAGTCGCTCATGCCCATAATGTAACACGATTTTGCTTCAACTCAAGTTCTCTTTATTTTATTCATCAATTTATGTGAAAGATTTTCCTTCTTGGATATAATAAGGGCATGTCGAGGCTTATTAAATTGAATCATTTGAGTTAAGGTTGTAAATCCATGACTGAATCGTTGAAAAAATGGCTATTGGGTAATAATTTTCCAAGCTCAACTTATGTGGTCTCTATGCTAGGTTTTTGGGTAGGCATTCTTCCTGAGTTTTGTGGGTTTCATGTTATATATTTACTCTTGGTATTATGTTTGAATCTAAACCTTCTATTATTTGCCTTGAGTGTTGTGGTAGGGAAACTGGTTTGTCTGTTAGCCCCGCCATTATTATTTTATGTTGGCAAATGGGCCGTTGAAAACAATTTTGGACTCGTTGGGCATTATTCGAGCATTCCTATTTTAGCGATTGCAGATTTTTCCAAATATGCCGTAATTGGTGCTGCCTGGTTAGGCCCGGCCCTGGGTACTATATATGGTGGTTTGATGATTTTGGTGGTCACAAAAGTTAAAAAGATGTCAACCAAGCCGAATGCGTCTGATGAAAATCCCGTTGTGGCCCGGCAACCCTTTCTGCGTAAGGGCGTTCTGCTTATTTTGATCCTGTTCATTTTGATCAGTTCGGTCGTTGTCAATCGATTCGGCGATCAGTGGATTGCACAGGCGGCTCAGCCAATTTTATCAAAAGAATATGGGGCCCAGGTTGATTTTGATGCATTGGATGTAGCATTATTGGATGGAACGCTTCAGGTTCGAAATATTGCTGCAACGGATTTGGATGATCCAATGAAAAACAAGGTGGTCGTCGGGCAACTTGATTCTAAAATTAGTTTAATGGATTTAGCTTTTGGTAAAGTCGTTTTAGATCAGGTTGTTTTGTCTGATATTGCTTTTGATCAACCGCGACAAACCCCAGGTGAAATTTATCCCAAGCCCAAAAAAGAAAATGAAATCGATATTGAAAAAACCATCGAGCAGCTCCCTGGCTCTGAAGATGTCAGTGGCGTACTCAAAGAAAATCATGAATTGGAAAAATGGCTGGAACAAATAGCCAAATGGCTTCCAAAAGTAATCGATGAAAGTAAGGCAAAGCAAAAGAACGAAAGTAAGCAGGAATTGTCTTATCTTACCGAAAGAATGCCAACTAAGCCGCTGCCGAAATTTATTATTAAACATATTTCTCTTGATAAGATTAAAGTGCCTCTTGAGATGATCGGGACGAGCCAATTGCAAATTAATAATGTCAGTGATGTGCCGGATGTGGTTGGCTTGCCATTGGAAATAAAAGCAAACTCCTTGATGAGTTATTTGGATTTAAAGGTTGTTTGTCATTTTGAAGATCCAACCTTAGGTACGGTCATTCAAGGTGAATTTGCCAAAATAGATTTAGCTCAATTGCAAAAAGAATTGCGAGATGATAATGACATTGTGTTTGTTAGAGGCAATGTTAAAGGAAAGCTCGATGGCAAAATAGATAACGAGAAACTGAATTTAAAAATCAATGCCCAAACACAAGGCATGATGATCAATACACCAGGAGATGATGGTCTGTTTGGTCTGGATGCCAAAACCACGAAAACCGCTATGGAAGTGATCGACCAGCTCAATGTTGAGTTAACGATTGCAGGTCCATTAACTAAGCCTAAATTTTCTTTCGATATGGATGCCATTGGAAAACAGATCGAATCAGCACTCGTCAATGTCGGTAAAAAGAAACTCGAAGAAAAGATCGATGAAGAAGTTAAAGAAGTCGTAGATGACATTCTAGGTAACGACGATAAAGAAAAAGAAGCCAGAAAAAAGAAAAAACAACTAGAGGCCTCAAAAAATAATGACCCTGCCATAGAAAAAGAAACAAAAAAGAAGAAAAAGAAAAAAGGTAAGAAGAAAGTCTTAACAGAAGAAGAGAAACAAAAGAAGAAGGAACGTAAACGAAAAGAAAAAGAAGAAAAACGCAAACGCCAACAACAATGGATCGAACTCGGCATCGGCATCCTGGAAGAAGCCACCAAAGAAAAGTAGATAGGGTCAGCAACTTAGTTGCCGACACGTTGATTAAATGAGTATTTTTGTATTTAGATTGAGTAAGTCAAATGTAATTAAATGAGGGATAATGAACAAGAAAACATATGTTATTTCTGGAATAATCATTGTAGGAATATTATCGCTTTATTTTAAAGGGGGGAGTAATTCTTTAAATGTTCAAATGTACCCAGTTCCAACGGGTTTGCCGCCAGAAGTGGCGACTGAATTACCTGAACTCTTAAGTCGATTGGAAAAATTAATTGAAAAGAAAAGGCCACAATCAGTTCAGTACCTTCAGGAGGGATTAACCGGACAAGAATTAGATGACCTTCAAATGAAGTATAAGATTTTATTGCCATATGAATTGCGAGAGTTTTATAAATGGCATAATGGTTCTAGGCGGTTTAGTAATAATAAATACATGCCTGATAATCAGTTTATCCCAGGAAAAGATTTTGTTCCATTAGAAGATGCTTTAAAAAATAATTTAGAAATAAAAAAATATAAAGACAAACATCAGTATTCATTTCTACCCGATCTGACATTTAATAATTCGTGGATACAAATATTTGACGACGGAGCTGGTGATGGTTATTATTTTGATCCACAACGTTCAGGAGATCAAGGGTATGTTTTTGATAGTTTTTTAGAGACTGGATATTTTAGATTTTATCCATCTTTGAAAAATTTACTCATGGAGTTTATTGAATGCTATGAAAAAGATATATTTTATATGACAACAATGGATGGTATGCCTTATTACGATATGCATTATGAAAAAGCTGAAATTGTTAAAAATAAATATTCAGTGGAAAGGGAGTATTGATGAAGTTGAAATGGCTTTATTACATTGTACATCTATATCTAGATGTCCCCAAAGTCATTTCGACTGAAGCCTTGAAGGAGCATAATGGAGAAATCTAAAAACCTGGGCTTTGTAATAATCAATGGCTTTAAGATCTCTCGACTCCGCTCGAGATGACTTTCGTGCGATGTTTGGTAGGTCAGGCCATGCCTGACATGTAGCTGTCGAGATAATGTATTACGACTAGGAGAATCAATTAAGATGCAGCGAGCAAAACAAAATAAAATTAGTTGGTTTTTATGTTCTATGAATCTTCTTGTGTTAATTCTTTCTTGCTGGTTGATCAAGTTGTTCTCGTGTCGTTTTCAAGAGGTGTTCAACGATTTTGAACTTGAATTACCAGCGATATCCATGAGTTATTTGCAATTTACAGAATCATCGTTTTATTACCCATCTTTTGTGATTTTGTTTATCTTGGTTGTGTTGAAAGAACTATTTATGAAAAAGGCAGAAGTGAAACTTATTTCCAATGTTGTGATGTTAGTAATATTTATGTTATTATTTCCAATCTCATTTGTGATAGTAATGATGATGCCTTTGGCAACGCTTATGCAGAGTTTGTAAAAATACTATTTTGTATATAATAGTATGAGAAAAATAATAGAGTCGTAAAAATATCCAGTTTGTTTCATTAAAACGAAATCTATCCTTCTCTTCGTCTCAGATAACCATATACAATCAATAAACCAATAAGTGTCCCGGAAACTAACTGGATTAATGATTCTAAAGAACGAACATTATAGAGATTTAATGTCTTGTGATATTCAACCGAAACGACTAGTGGAAGAAGCAGGAAGACAAAGAATTGAGTTATTGACCTCAGCAAAAGATTAAACTTTTTCCTGTATTCTTCAAACTCCTCTGAACTTTCCCAATTATAAATGACGATTTTGCGGTGTTCCTGTTCGCTATTGCTGGTTTTACATAATTCTAATTCTTTATCAGTAAGAGATTTGATATAGAGACTCATTTTTCCGATTAATCCATTTTCAACAAAATACAAACCCGCAAAGACAAATGAAATGGGTAGGCACAAAGCCGAAAAATTCGAATCTAATGTTTTTCCTTCACTCGTGGATGAGCCCAAAAAAGTGACCCCATTGATTAATCCCCAAATGACAACTTGGACGGTCAATTGAAACTTCAGGTAAGCATCACGATGTTTCACACGAAACAAAAGTTCTTCTCGGGCAGAACGATGGCATTCATTTAAATAATTAAGTCTTTCATGCGACATAAAATATCCAATCTAAAAATTAGTATAACTTAACCAAATCCTGTGACTATCCCATTTTGCTGTTTCGCCAAACTAAAATTATAAACCCACAGAAGACAATTGCAAATTCATATCAATTAAAATGTATTGGGTTTTGCAGAAAAATTAAGAGGGCAGACATCAAATCACCAGGTAGGCAGGGGCCTGTTACCTACGAGGGAAATAACTTTTCATATCTCGCCAACCAGGCAGCGAACAACGAGAGCGGGTTCCTGTGAGATGGTCGCGGCGTACTTAAACGGGCGGACGCCCGGTGCAGTTTGTGTAGTGGTTAAAATGAAAAATAAAAAAGTTTTCAAATTTCATCACTTATCTAGCAAGGGGTTATGGCAATTCATGTCGGAAAAACTTTCAAAAAGCGGTGCATTCGTGAGGTTTGATCCTATATATAGAGGGCCATTTAGTTAAGCCTGATAGAGTTACTTGTACTAACAACTGTATGAAACTTGAAACAAACTCATAAACCGTTATGATTTAGGAGATGTAAAAAAATGAAAACTTATTTGGAGACCAATCATGTACCAAAAAACAAAGTTATCGATCGCAACATTTATTGTCGGACTCATCCTGATTCAACCACAACTAGCCAAAGCAGAGAAGTACGAAGTCGACGCAGTCCATTCTGCCATCGCTTTCAAAATCAAACATTTGGGTATCAGTGATTTCTATGGCCGCTTCAACGACCCGCAAGGCAAAGTAAAATATGATGAGAAAAACCCGGAGAAAAGCACATTCCACATTTGGGTCAAAACCTCCAGTGTTGATACCGGCAACAAAGATCGTGACGAACATATCCAAGATGAGGAAATGTTAAACACAGAAAAATATAGTAAAATCGAATTCAAAAGTAAAAAAGTAACGAAAGGAAAGGAGAAGTTTTTAAACGTTACTGGCGATTTGATCTTTCTTGGTGTCACCAAAGAAATCAAAGTCAATATAGAGTTAGGCGGATGCCAGGAAGCTCGAGGTGAAAGTAAATGCGGCTTTGGCACAACCTTCACCATCAAGCGTAGCGATTTCGGCATGGAAAAATCAAAATGGCTGGGCGACGACGTTACGCTCTATGTCGGCCTCGAATGTGTCAAGCAAGAGTAGGTCTTTTTGTTATTCCCGCGAAGAGACGGCACAGAGCACAGTTGAACGTTCGGGAATTCTTGACTGTATAAACTAAAATATTAACTAGAAAAGTGTGAATGGAAAGCGACTATCATGAAGAATTTAGTAAGTGTTTTGTGTATAATGTTTTTTTGGGCCGGGTGTTCAAGTAGTCCTCGTTTGGATAACAGTTTCACCTCATTATTTAATGGCAAAAATCTTAGCGGGTGGGAAGGTGATGAGTCTGAGTTCTTCCGAGTGGAAGATCACGTTATCGTGATTGGCAAAGCTGATAAAGCCGTTGAATTTAATCATTATCTGATCTCTGAAAATGAATACGAAAATTTTGAATTGCATGTGCAGGCAAAATTAAATAACGACCATCATGCCAATTCAGGCGTTCAGTTTCGCTCGGTAGATGTCGCAAATGAAACAGAAATTCGTGGTTATCAAGCCGATGTAGGATTTCATGATGGCGAAATCATCTGGGGGAATTTGTGGGATAATTTCAGGCGCGATGAAGAGCTAGCTATCGAAGCTCCTGATGTACTTAAAAAATTATATCGTTCTGGCGATTGGAATGATATCGTGGTTCGTTGTCAGGGAAATCGTATTCAAATTTGGTTCAATGGTCACAAAACCGTTGATTACATCGAAAAAGAAGATGGCATCGAATCATCTGGTTTTATTGGTTTTCAGGTGCATACAGGCGACCCAAGCGAAGTCTACTATCGCAATATTTATATTAAGGAGTTAGGAGCTAAATCAGGCCCTATTTCAACGTACTAACTTAGGTGATTTAATATCGGACGCAAAGAAACAGGTTGGTGTGGTTTGACTTTTTAGTTGGTTTCACATATAATAGTGTGTAAACCAGCCAAAAAATCCACACCAACTAGTGAGAAATCAAATTCTCGCCTGGCGAGAGAAATGGAGTCGACGATGGCCAAAGCTCATGTGAATCCGGAAGAACTTAGACGGTTTGCCAAAGATTTAAATAAGTTCAGCGCCGAACTGAAAGGATTGATGAGTGGATTACATGCTCGTTTGCGAGGACTGGAAGCGAGTTGGCAGGATCAGGAGCAGAAAAAATTTACCGACGAATTTGAAATGGCCATGAAAAGTTTGAGCCGCTTTTTTGAATCGTCAGATCAACATTCTGCCTTTTTGGTCAAAAAAGCTCGCCATATAGAAAATTACCTGCAGCAACGATAGGAGCCTTTGATGAGCGACTTTGCCCGCGCAGATATTCAACGGCTCGATGAATTTCGAGTCACATTGGGGAAATTTTCCGATATTGCAACGACCACATTGGAAGAAGCTATTATGGATGTACAGCGAACCCAAATGTGGTTGAATCAAGAGCAAACAACTTACTGGAAAACACAAATTCGAAAGTTTACCGAACAACTGCAAAGAGCCAAGCAGGAATTGAGAAGTAAAATGAGTTTTGACCAGATGAGTGATCTCAAAGGGCAACCTTCCTATGTGGATGAGCGGAAAGCGATCAAGAAAGCTGAAATGAAATTAGAATATGCAGAAGAAAAAATGAAAAACGTTAAGCGTTGGATTCGATTAATGGAAAAAGAATCTCAGGATTTTCGAGGTGCCCTCCAAGGGCTCAATAATGTGCTTCGCGTTGATCTTCCAAATTCCAGAAATCTTCTTGAACGGATGATTCAATCGTTGATGGATTATTTTGCTGCCTCGCCAAACAGTCAGATAGCACCTAATTCAGTGACAGCTCAACAGGATTTTCGACGTGCGATTGAAGCGTTGGAAGATCAAAGCGAAGAAGATTCAACTGAATCTAAAAGTGATAAGGATGAGAGACTATGAGTGTCAGTGAAAGTCAGGCAAAGCTGGGTGAAGCAGGCAAGGAATTATTGATTCACTGGCAACAATTAAAACAGGTGTGGCGTGATGATAATTCACGTCATTTTGAACAGCGATATATTGCTGCAATCGAAAGAGAACTGCGAAAATCAGATTTAGCATTAAAGCAAATGGGCACGATGATCAATCAGTGCCGGCATGAGTGTAAAGATCAACAGTTTGGGTAATTATTAGAGAAAGAGAGTGTCGTGACGCAACTTCTGGAAGATTATTTAAAAGCTGATTTGCCTGAGCATGGTGGAAATTATTTCCAGCGGCAACGTAGTGCATTTCAGCAACTCATCCAATTGTCGAAAGAAAAGACTGGACCCATCAAATTGGAGTTAGAGTCACAGCGTGATTCAGCCAAAGCGATCGCTCAGCGTGAATTTGATGAGGCTAAAGAGTTATGTGACAGTTCCTATCAATCAAAATTGGCGCAAGTTGAAAAAGATCGACGTGAGGCTCTTGACCAAATTGAACTGCATGATGGTTCTCATCGAGAGAAAATGGAAACGCAATATCGTCGTCAGGTCGACCAGCTTAACTCTGAGGCAGAAGCCAAATTGCATGAAGCGAAAAAAACACGCGACTATGATGTTTTGCTATCTGATACGGTCTGTGATGAGACATTAAAGAAAATCGAATTACAGCGTAAGCAGACAGAATCGCAGAATCCGCAAAATATAAAAAAACTTGAGCTGCTACAAGAGGAGTTAAAAGAGACGCTAAAACTCTATCGTCAATCAGCTGTAACGAGTGAACCTAGTGAGCCTCAGACGCACGAAACGCATACGCAAGCCAGTGAGGCATTTGATCAACATTATCAACATATGCAATATTATTTACAAAAGCTGCATTTGTTAAAAATCCCAGGTTTTTTTAGCCAGGCACGCCCATTTTTATTATTTGCATTTTTGACGGGGTTACCTGTGGGAGTCGTGTGGTTTTTACAAAGTCAAAATATTGTTGAAATGCCGGCATTTAAAATCGTTGGCCCGGTAACGTTTGGTGTAAGTGCATTTTTGGTTTTTCTATTAGGTTGGCTGTTGCGAAGTAAAAGCAAAAAAGATATCCAAAAGATCAACCATGCTTTTAATCAGGATCTTCAGTCAGCGTTGAGTGTCAATGATCAGTGGTTGGATTTAACAATCAAATTCCTCGATTCAAAAATTGTCCAAACCAAACAAACTCAGCAAGAAGATACTGAAAAAACCAAATTGGTCTATAAAGAGATAAAGACTAAAGTTGAATCTCAATTGCATACGGTTGGCCAAAAACTTCAGGAAGATTTCCAAACGCAAACCAAAGTCCTGGATGAACAGAAATCGCAAGGACTGAAAAAAACAGAGGCGACATATTCCCAGAATAAAGAGTCCTTGGATCAAGAACTTGCAACAGGTTTGGAGGAAATTAATCAACAATTACAAGAAAAGCTTGGTGATATCCAGGATGGCTATCAGACAGGTTTTGATCGCCTGAAACATCGTTGGCAGCAAGGGTTAGATTGTATTAATCAATGCTTGGAAACCACTGCGTCATTTTCACCTGATACGTTAGCCTGTTGGCAAGATCCACGCTGGCATCAATGGTCAGGGTTGGATAAGCCAGAAAATGTGTTTCGTTTTGGTAACTTAACTGCTCAAGTTGATGATCTGGATGATGACGTGAAATCAATGGCAGCTTTTTCTCAAGAAGATGGCCAAGTTCATTTTCCTGCAATTTTGTCATTTTCTGATCCTTGTTCTCTGCTATTAGAAACGCAGAGAGAAGGCAGGCAGCAAGGTATTGATATTTTACGTGGTGTGATGTCACGACTTTTTGTCTCGTTGCCAGCAGGACGCGTGCATTTTACGATTTTAGATCCGATTGGTTTAGGGGAAAATTTTGCAGGATTTATGCATGCCGCCGATTACCAGGATGCCTTGGTCGGCGGTCGCATCTGGACGGAAGCAACTCAAATACAACAGCAGCTGGTTGATATTACTGAGCATATGGAAAATGTGATTCAAAAGTATCTACGTAATGAATTTGAAACCATCGAGCAATATAATGAGCAGGCCGGAGAATTGGCTGAGCCTTACCGTTTTTTAGTGATTGCTGATTTTCCAAGAAATTTTAATGAAGAAAGTATCAAACGCCTACGTAGTATTATTGATAGTGGAAAACGATGCGGTGTCTATACATTAATTATGTATGATTCACGTCAAAAGTTGCCTGAAGGAATTGATGTTGGGGATTTAGCCTCGAGTGGATTGCATTTAAAATGTGACGAGAGTACATATCGTTGGCAAGATGACATTTATCGTCGGTTTGATTTAACATTAGATCAGCCGCCTACAGAGGAATTACTGACATCGATTGTACAAAAAGTAGGCAAGGCCAGCCTGGAGGCATCTCGCGTTGAAGTTCCTTTTGAAATTATTGCTCCGAGTAAGGATGAGTATTGGAGTAAGGATTGTTCCAAAAGTTTAGATATTCCTGTAGGGCGATGTGGAGCAACGCGATATCAACAAATTAAATTAGGCCATGGTGTTGCGCAGCATGCGTTGATTGCCGGTAAAACGGGTTCTGGTAAATCGACCTTACTGCATGTGATGATTACCAATTTGGCATTATGGTATAGCCCTGACCAGGTTGAATTATATTTGATTGACTTCAAAAAAGGGGTGGAATTTAAGACCTACGTGACTAATAAATTACCTCATGCTCGAACGGTCGCTATTGAGAGTGATCGAGAATTTGGGTTGAGTATCTTGCAGAAACTTGAAGCGGAAATGACGCGTCGTGGCGATTTGTTTCGTGATGCAGGTGTTCAGGATTTAGCTGGCTACCGTCAGGCAACAGGTGAAATAATGCCGCGAGCCATTTTGATGGTCGATGAATTTCAAGTCTTTTTTAGTGAAGATGATAAATTGGCCCAGGAAGCTGCATTGCAGATTGAGCAATTGGTGCGTCAAGGTCGAGCGTTTGGGATTCACGTTCTTTTAGGCTCGCAAACACTTGGTGGAATGTCAGGATTGTCACGAAGTACGATTGGGCAGATGGCAATTCGTATTGCGCTTCAATGTTCGGAGACAGATTCGCAATTTATTCTTGATGATGAAAACGTTGCCGCACGATTACTTTCGCGGCCAGGTGAAGCAATTTACAATGATGCAGGTGGGCAAGTTGTTGCGAATAGCCCATTTCAAACTGCCTGGCTTTCGGATGATCAGCGCGATATTTATTTGTCAGGGGTTCACCAGTTGGCAGATGAGAAATCAATACAAACAGATTCTATGATCGTATTTGAAGGTAATGTGCCAGCGAATTTAGCAGATAATCAAATGCTGGAAGAATGCATGGCAAATGGTGTGGCGAATTCTGCTGCTGCTCATGCCTGGTTGGGTGAGCCGGTTGCCATCAAGGATCCAACCTCAATTATTTTTCGCCGTCAGAGTGGTACGCATTTACTCATGACCGGGCAGCGAGAAGATGCGTCATTAGGATTACTGACCAGTTCGATGTTAAGTTTGGCGGCACAATCAAAATCATCTGAAGCGAAATTTATGATTTTAGATGGTAGTCCAGCAGATGCTCCATTAGCTGGGCAATTAGCGCAGGTTGGCGAAAAGCTTCCACATGTCTGTGAGGCTGTTCAGTGGCGAGATGTTGAGGCTGCCATTCAGTCCGTCCATCAGGAAATGCAAAAGCGATTGGATGAAGATTTATTTAGTGAGCAGGCGATATATATATTTGTGTATGGCTTACAGCGATATCGTATGTTGCGTCGGAATGAAGATGATTTCGGTTTTTCTATGGATGAGGAAAGCAAACCAAGGCCGGATAAGCAGTTTGCAGAAATTCTCAAAGATGGCAGCACGGTTGGGATTCATGTACTCGTGTGGGCGGATACTTTAGCGACCATTGAGCGAACTTTAGATCGACAGGTGATACGAAATTTTGATAATCGCGTTTTGTTTCAAATGAGTGCTGCGGATTCCAGTCAATTGGTGGATACGCCTTTGGCAAATCAACTAGGGCATCATCGTGCATTATTTTATAGTGAAGAGAGCGGGGTTTTGGAAAAATTTCGACCTTATGCGATGCCGCATCAGGATTGGTTGGATAAATTTTCTGCTAAGTTAGAAAATTAAATACACCATCGCCAAGCTTTCACCTACGCTAAAGCTCCGGTACAACAGGTTGCTTGACGTTGCCACTCTTCATTAATATCACTGATGAAAATTTATATGTTATCTGAGATGGCGGCCATGTGGATCGGTTGTCGTTTTGCGCCCCAGTTTCCTGGCATGGGACAGTGGCCATCTTCTTGAGCCAAGCCAGCAACAGGTGTGAGGCAATTAGAGCACTGTCCTCGGTCATTAATATACCATTCGGAAAGGACATGCCAATCGCGGCCAATGACCATGCAGCCGCATTGATGGCAATAGGTGCTGGAAGCTTCTTTATTATGGATGTTTCCTACGTAGACATAATGCAGGCCTTTTTCCATTGCAATGCGTCGTGCATTGAGAACGGTTTCTGGCGATGTGCGAGGTAGGTCACGCATTTTCCAGTCAGGGTGAAATGCGGTAAAATGGAGTGGCACGTTAGGGCCAAGATTTTCCATGATCCATTCAGACATTTCGTGAAGTTCTTTTTCAGAATCGTTTTTGGTTGGGATGATGAGGTTCGTTAATTCAAACCAGACTTCCGTTTCATTTTTAAGATATTTGAGTGTGTCCAGAACGTCACTCAATTTAGAGCCGCAGATTTTATTGTAAAAATCTTCTGTAAAACCTTTCAAGTCGACATTGGCTGCATGCATGTGTGAATAAAATTCTTTACGTGCTTCTGGTGTAATATATCCTGCGGTGACTGCGACGGATTTTACGCCAAGATTTTCGCAGGCTTTGGCAGTATCTACAGCGTACTCAAGAAAAATAGTTGGATCATTATAGGTATAGGCGACTGACTGGCAGTTGAGAGCTTTTGCGACGTTGGCAATTTTTTTGGGTGAGGCCTGATCCATGAGGCGATCCATTTCGCGGGATTTACTCATGTCCCAATTTTGGCAGAACTTGCATGTTAGGTTGCAGCCGGCCGTACCAAATGAAAGGATTGGGGTTCCTGGGATAAAATGGTTCAGAGGTTTTTTCTCGATGGGGTCGACGCAGAAGCCACTTGAACGACCATAAGTGGTCAGGACCATTTGATCCCCTTCACGTTTTCGGACAAAACAAAGGCCACGTTGATCTTCTCCAAGTCTGCAGAAGCGAGGGCAGAGATCACACTGTATCTTGCCATCGTCGCACATGTGCCAATATCTTCCGGGAAAACTCATTATGCCTCACTCGTCGAATAATGATATTTTACATTGATATTTTTATTATAAACGATATTAGGTGAAAATCAATAGATGGAAGAAAGTATTTACTTTGTAACAATCGTTTTATTATTTCGGAAATTATTTATGGCATTGCTCATTGTTGCTTTCATTTGGGGTGGTGTGCTATAGCCTTTTATTCGTTGGAGTAATTTATTGTCGTGAGTCGTAAAAACCATAAATGGTGCATTTACGATATTGTAAGATTTGGCCAATTCTGATGACTGATCAATATTGATAAATAAGGGCACGAAATTATTTATCGAACGCGAAGACATTTGTAGTGTTGAAATTAACTTAGATTCAAAACGAAGGTTTTCGGAGTAAAAGAGGATGGCGATTGGGCGATTGAGGAGTTGTGCCAGTTTTTTTGCTTCTGTTGGATTTGTGAGCCATAGAAGATTCGCGTACTCTTTTTGCTCTAAATTGGCTGGCAATTGGTTTGAATTTTTATGTGGGGCTTTTAAAGGGTTAAGTGAGAATTCCACTTCAGCCCAAGCCGTTAGATTGGAAGAATTTTCTTTGCCATAGTAATTATTTCTCGCTTGGCGATTTCCAGGTTTATTTTTTGAAATGATCAATCGGAATTTATTTCCCATGTTTTCATCTGGCACCTGGAATAGATACCAGGCTTCCATTTGTTCTGGGTCATCGGATTCAACCAGTCGTATAGGAATCGAATTTTTAGGTTGCCAATAACTAAAGAGTTCAAATTGATATTCGTCTAGATTCTGAGTTGTTGTTCCAAATAGTTTTCCAATAACGTAGGATCCCGGTGAGACATCTTCTGGTATTTTCCAGCGATCAATTGTTAATAGAGGTGAGCGATTTTCTACGGTATCATTTTGATTGCTCGCGATTTGTTTAGATTTATATTTTTCAATCAACCAATCAGGTTGAGCCTGGATAGCCACATCATAAAGGATGGGAGAGCGGAACCTGTTTGCTGAAAAGAAGTTTGCTTGAAGTTGTAAATATTGACCTGGAGGAATATTATTTAGGAGCGAGTGGTTGTTGACTTTTGTCCAGCCAGTGTTTTGGAGCTGGTCGAGAGTATTTCCGCTACGGACATGCATATAAAAAGCGGTTCCATTGGGTTGTTCGCTGGTCCATGAAATATTTTGCCAGGGCGTCAATGGTGTTTTGCTATCATACGTCATGGTCCAGAGTCCTTTTTTGGACATAACATTGTAGGCGTTGTATGCCGACATGCTTCCAAAATTATGTGAAAAGAGGCCTGTGGGGTGAAACGATGTTTGTAGTGTTTCTGAGTTGATTTTTGTTACATTGTTTGACATACGGTTGAGAACCCAGATATTATGTTCATGATCGATATCAATTGCAATGGGTTGTTGTCCGACAGGAATTGTTGCCAGGACTTCACCTGTTTCCTGGTGGAAAACTGAAACATTATTTGATTCTACATTTGTTGCCCAGATATGATCATCATGTAATGTGATGGCAAAGGTTTTACTGGCAGCAGGATTATGGAAAAAATTAATCAGATCACCCGTTTGTTTGTCAATTTTCATGACACCTTCGTCATTATGATCGGTAAGCCAGACGAAATTTGGATCGACAGCCAGGCCTTGTCCTTCAAAATCAAAGAAATCGATTTCTTGGCCGGAATAGATGTTTATTTTGGTTAGCAAGCTTCCAAGATTGGCCCAGAGAATTCCGTCAAAATCAATGGCCATATGGGTTGGCAGGCCATCAACATTAACCGTGTGAATTTTTTGGCCTGTGTTTCCATCGAGAACGATCAATTGCGACTCGTTATATAGTCCAACCCAGATTCGATTGAACGGGTCAACACAAATCGGTTGAGGTTGGCTATATATGGTTCCTACCCTTGTGGTTAAGAGTAATTTTTCATCTTGATTCCAGGGTAAGATTTCGTCTGGATCAATGCGTCCATTATTATTTCGGTCACTTGAGGTTTCGATGATGCCATTATTATTTCGATCAATGGCATGATCATTGGAGAATTTGGTAATTAAGCCATAGCCCCGATTGGCGACCCAGACATCACCATTTAGATCGATTGCTGTTGAGGCTGGTTGAGGATAAAAATCTTCCGTTGCCGCAGGGTAATGCGTGACGGGATCTTGAATTGCACCTGGTGTCGAAGGAAGATTTGGTATGGTATTGGCAGGTGTGATGACGTTGGGCATCAGCCGATTATATTTTTCTGTGATTTTTTCTGGGCCAGTGCGATAACGTGCCAGTTCTTTTCCTGTTAGGGCATCTATTTTTGATAATGTTCCTTCCTGTGAGTTGGGTACCCATATATAAGGTGGGATCGGACTTGGTTTATTTGACAACTGGAGTTGTCCGTTAATCACGTTTCCGGTGATGCCTTCTAGTTTACCTTGTTGGAAATCTTTCAGGGAGGTAAAGGTCTGTGGTTTTGCCGCCAGGAGCATCAGGGTTTGTGAAAAACATACAATGGGGATAAGAATGAGATATTTCATGGTATATATTGCCTAGAGTAAAGTAGTTATGAAGATCTCTCTGAGGCTTAGTGATATTCATATTCCTGTTACAGGATTTTATCACTGTTATTCTAATAATTATATACGAGATGATAGAATTCGTCTAGCTAAAATTCTTTATTGGCGAGCAGGGCAATTCAGGATAAAATTCTTTTCAAAGAAATAACTCATTATAAAGGTAAATATCATTATGCGAATATATCAGTTGGATAAACGGGCATTTTTATTTTCTCCTAAGCCCGAAGATTTATTGAAGGGTGTCAGTTCGAATTTATTAAATGAGCCAAGAAATGCTTTATTAACTGCTCAAGGTAAGATTATAGCCGTATGTGATCAAAAACAACTGAGCGATGATGACGTTCTTTTGGTGATTGATTCATTTGCCGCTGAAGCTTGCCGCGAGTTATTTAAAAAGTTTTCGTTATTTACGGAGACCAATTGGAAAGAGTTGGATGACTCGGTTTATTATGATCTGGATGGTGATGCTGGTATGGAGGGGGCTGTTGCTCAAATTGATCAGCGGGTTGGAAAAATCATTGTAGGGGGAGATTTACAAGGAACCGTGAGTGATGAGGTTTTTACTGAGTTTCGATTGGATCAGCAGATGCCGCTTCATGGCATTGACTATACGGATGAAATGTTACTAAATGTGTATCCTGATGATCATGTTTGTTATACCAAAGGATGTTTTGTCGGTCAGGAAGTTATTGCGCGAGTTCATAATTTGTCCAAACCACCCAGACAGCTCGTGGTAAAATATGAAGATGAGTGCAGTACTGATGAGCAAGAGAAGATGACTTCGAAAGTTTGCGAAACATCATCGGATCGTGTTAAGGGATTTATTTTTGTAAATGTGAAATAGATTCGAGTATCTAATAAACGGTGTCTGTGACATTTTTGAAATTATAAGGTTGCAGCAATGTTGAGTAGATACTATTGTCGGGTAGTGTTTCATATGGTGTATTAAAGTACTGATCAAGAATAATACGAAACGAGTTGACTGGTGAAATGGTCGGGTAAAGTTTTTCGTAGTTTTTATCAGGGAAATAATAGGCGTTGAGGATTCCCATTTTTTCGAGAAGTCCTTGTTTACTTGGATTATCCCAATCAAGCGTTGAGGTGGGGCCATGGTCTCCCTGGATAATGATGATAGGTGGTTTAGGGGAGTTGGCCAGAATGTCATCGATACTTTGTTCGATTCTTTTTGTGATATATATCAGTTGATTGATATAGGCCGCGGCGTAGTTTGATAGCTCGTTTTCAGATACGCCTGCAACTATTCGGTCTCGTCCTTTATGGTCGACGTCTTCGCCATTGGCACCAAATGTAAAGGGCTCATGTGGAGCGATGATATGACAAAAAACAAATTTTGGTCCCTTTGCTTTTGCGATCTCTCCTAATTGTTCAAATGCATAAAGAATTCGCCTGCGTCGACTGGAAGGCAATTTCAGTGCTTCTTGTAAAACAGGCAGTGGGGTGCTGAAAAAGATTTCGCTTTGAAAATCATCCAAGACCCACTTCGGTGATATATATGTGTCAACATGATGTTTTATTTCCGTATAGGATGAGCCTGATGAAAAGTTAACGATGTTGTAATTTAAGGCATCAAAAAATCTAAACAGTTTATTGTTTTTTAGTATTTGGCGCATGGGCAGAAGCGTGCTTGATGTTTCTGGGATGTTTTGGCTTAATGTGTCATGATGATAATCCAGGTTCATACTCGAGGTTAATGAGAGGTAGGTCAACGTGTAGTTTGAGTTACTCTTTGGGGCCAAATAGAACCCTTTGTCTTTGAGTGCCTTGGTGAAGTGGCTGTTGTCGTAGTTGAAATGAGACAATAGAATGTCTTCTCGAGCATAGGCATCGAGAATGATGTAATATATGTCTGGTAGATTGTTCTTTGTTTCTAGTGTTGGGGTTTGTATGTTCGTGGATGTAATATTGCTATTTTCCCAATTAATGTTTGAGGGATTTTTATAAGCATATAGACCTATTTTTGCCAGGGACATACCTAAAATGGCAATGCCAACATAATTTAGTGCCACGGTGAGGACATTTAATTTGAAACGTGTTTTAATATAAAAAATACATCCTGTTATATAAATCAAACTCCAGGCAGGAGCCAGCAGCATATCAATGTTTTTGCCAGGCATCTGCGAGTTTAAAATTTCGAAAAGATTGCCATAGCTGAAAAACCATATTATGCTTAAGGAGGTTATTATGGCAGATTTTATCATATTTTTTTTACAAATATAATAAAAAAGGATCCATATGGTCACGCTTACTATTAAAGATAGTAGGATTGGGGTAATGGTTTGATTGGCAAAGATAAAGCGACGATTATGTGAGAATAATGAAATGGTCGGATATATCGCAAATAAAACAGGGTGGTAAAGCCATGTTTTTTTATTTGTTGTTTTTGACATCATCGATTCCTGTTTTACTGGATCAGATTAATAATATGATTTGCTCCGGTTTTGGAGGCATTGTTGATTTCAAAAATAGTATTGTTTCTTAGTTGTTTGATTTTTTCTTTGAATGGTTGTTCTGATGATATTAATTCCTGGATGATCGTGGAGATTTTGTTAATGTCTGATGTAGCTATCACTTTGCCAATGGTTTGTCGAATAGATAATTCAAAGGGTTCCATCTCTAGTTGTTGATAGTGTTTGTTTTTAATTTTAATTGGAACGTCGATAAAGAGAACAGGTCTTTCAGTACCGAAGGCGTATTCAAGTGCGATTCCAGAACAATCGCAAATGAGGCAATCTGCGTTTAATATCGAGTCATCGTTTGCGACAGAGAGTTCCAGTGTAAAGTTTTCTTGCTGCCCGAAGGATGTTTTTAAAGACTCAATCAGTTGTTTTGAACGTCTGACTGTTTCAGGGTGGGGTCTAACAATGACATTGTGATTGTCCTTGAGCAATGTCTGGACCAATTCATGGCCACATGTTTCTAATACGTTTTGGTCTCCCCAGGAGGGGGCAATTAATATGGTTTTTTGGTTTTGGTATGATGGTTCTCTTTTTTGATATTCTTGCATAATACGGTCCAGGCGATAGTACCCAGCGTTGATCAATTGTTTGGGCGGGTGCTCTAGCATTTTTTCGCGTTGTCGAATTTCTTTGATTTGATAATCACCGACACAAAGAATGGAGTCGTAATGATCGAATGCACCTTCATGATACATCATATGCGTGCTGACCAGTGAGTGGTAGACATAGACATAATGTACAGGTTTGGTGGATCGTTTTAAGTGATATTGATGTAAGCCCGTTAATGTCATGATAAAGACAGAGCAGTCAATAAATTGCATAACAAAGGCCAAAAATTTATTGATATAGAATGTATGAATGTTGGGATTGTTTTTTGTCAGAATGGGGTCGTTGATGTCAGAGGTGATATAAGATATTTTTGCCTGGTAGTCTTGAATGAGTGAGTTAATCATTCCTTCAAAGTTTGGCCAATAACCTTCATGTTCAGAGTAAAAGACAATGCGTTTATCTTGCTTGGGAGTTTTGTATAGAAAACGATAGATATGTTTTAGTTCTTTGAGCATAATGGCTGGGCACCTTTCAACATCTGTCTTAAATCGTTTTCTGTTACTTTCTTCGGATTATTTTTGACGCGATGAGGGCTTAAGCCATTTTTGATCAGAAGATCAATGCCCTTGTGATCGATACCAAAATCACTTAGATACTGTTTTAAAACAATTTGTTTCATGAGGTCCTGAATGATTGCTTGTGCTTCTTTTGCGTTTGATGCATGCATACATTGATGAAGCTCTATCTGAATATTTTGAGCGAATTCTAATCCGCGAGGATCCTGGCAATTGCTATCATTCAACGCCGCATTGAAGGTGATAAAATGAATTAACCCTAGCGCTACGGCATGCCCATGTGCGATGTTAAAATAACTAGTCATAGGATAGGATAATGCGTGTGACGCGGTTGTTTGTGCGATATTGATGGCCTTGCCGGCTAAGTGGCTTGCCCGAAGCATCATTTCTCGGTGTTCAGTATTGGGTTGATTTACCGCAGGTGCTAGATGTTTTAAAATCATCTGGATCGCTTCTTTGCTATAGTTGCGAGATTCATCAGTTGAATTCACAGACCAAAATGATTCGATGGCCTGACAGAGTGCGTCCATTCCAGTTGATGCGGTAATGTATTTTGGTAGCGACATGGTTAATTCCGCATCCAGAATAACCTGGTCTGCCAGCATACTAGCGTGTGCTAAAGAATATTTTGTTTTATCTATATAGATTACAGAAAAATGAGTGGCTTCACTTCCTGTGCCTGCGGTTGTCGGAATTAATGTTAAGGGGATGGTTCGCTCAGTTAATTTGCTATTACCTGTGATGTATGATTCGCTTTGATTTGTCTGCGATGCCAGAATGGCCGTGGCTTTTGCCAGGTCCATGGCTGATCCACCACCAATTCCAATAATGTAATCACATTGATTATTTTGGAAAGCATTAAGAGCGTTATCTAAATCGTGACTGTTTGGGTTGTTTTGAAAATCATGATAGTGAATTGTGTGATAGGGTTTCAGGATAGATTCGAGTTTTCTCTTGCCACCACATAGAGTGAAAGAAGAATTGCATGTTACTAAAAAAAGATTCGTGGGTTGCAATTGTTTTAAATGGTCGGTAAGTTTTTCGATCGCCATTATGCCTGAGACTATTTTTTGTTGCATTAGACTGTCCTGAGAAAACTGACGAATTCATTTTTATTTTCAAGAGGGCTGCTGGTTGGTCGACCAAGATCTTTGCGAGCACCTTTTTCTGATTTTATTTCCAGCAAGGAGGGGCCATTCGTTTCTTTGCAACGATTAAAGCTTTGTTGGATTTCGTTAAGAGTTTCTGCCGTGGCAGTAAATTTATAGCCACAAGCTTGGGCAATTTTTGGGATATCGATTGAAAATCCTGCGGTCGATTGTCCCCCAACCGAATCGTGAGCCCCATTATTGATTACGACATGAATTAGATTTGTCGTAAGGTGTGACCCAATGGTTGCCATGGATCCCATGTGCATGATCAGTGCACCGTCGCCATCAATGCAGATAATTTTCTTTTTAGATTGTCCTACTGCCAGGCCCATGGCAATCTGGCTGGCATGGCCCATGGATCCGACAGTTAAAAAGTCATTCTGATGACCTTGGTGGTTATTTGCCCGACATTCGAATAGTTCTCTAGAGGTTTTTCCTGTTGTGGATACAATCATATGTTCTGGGTCTGTTATATCAACAATGGTTTTAATAATCTCTTCTCGTTTTAATAAACCAGGCTGCTCTTTTTGCGTTGAGTTTTGTAAGCGATATTTTTCAAAGGTGTTTTTTTCTATAACAATTGCATAGGGTTGCTGTTTAGATGTTGCTTGCTGAATAGCTTGTTGGACCGTTTCATTAGCAGCTGAAATGTCTTGAGGCAGAATGGCAAACGGGATATCCATTAAGTCGAGCAATTCGTTATTTATTTTTCCCTGCTTGATATGTTGTGGTTCATCATGTTGGCTGGGTTGGCCACGCCATCCGATGAGTAAAATCATTGGGATAGAATAGACTTCTTTGTGAGTTAGTGACGCCAGTGGATTTAGTGCATTACCTTGGCCTGAATTCTGCATATAAACAAGCGGCACCTCACCTGTTGCTAAATGGACACCTGTGGCCAGAGCTACGGCTGCCCCTTCGTTGGCTGTTATAATATGCTGCTGGGGTTCGGTATGGTCGGTGATATAGGCCAGAATATCCTGGAGTAATGAATCTGGTACGCCGCAAAAAAAATGAATTCCCGCCTCTTTGAGACAATGATAAAACGCTTGGCAATCAATCATTGTTTCTCACAAGTTATATTTTAATTTCAGAGGGATTATGACTTTGACTTGCTGACCAATCATTTGGAATCAGATTTAGAATTTTCTTAACAGAGATGTAATGACTGGATGCTTCAAAAGATCGTTCATGTTTCAGAATCGAGCTGGCAACTTTGACCATGGCCGGATAGGCACTTCGGATCAAATGATTTGCATAAATCACAATATTGGCACCCGCGTCGATGAGTTCATCTTCTGAGATATGATTGTAGGTGGTTGGAACCACTACTAAGGGGACTTTTTTATCAAAGTAATTATAGGCATGGCAGAACTCTAACACTTCGGTAGAATCCTGTGAGCGACTGTGAATCATGATGCCATGAGCACCCGCTTTGATATAAGCTTTTGCTCTTCTGATAGCATCTTTCATACCTTTTTCCAAGATTAAGCTTTCGATACGTGCAATGATCATAAAGTCATCGGTCACTAGTGCATCGCGGCCTTGTTGGATTTTCTGTGTGAAGTTTTCAATGGTATCTTGTACTTGATGAACTTCAACGCCATAGAGTGAATTGCGTTTCAGCCCGATTTTATCTTCAATAACGACTGCGGAGACACCTAGTCGCTCAAGTGTTCGGACCATAAAGACAAAATGTTCAACAATACCGCCACTATCACCATCAAAAATAATAGGTTTGGTGGTGACTTCAAGAATTTCATTAAGCGTATTGAGCCGTGATGTGAGATCAACACATTCGATATCTGGCTTGCCTTTTGCTGTTGAATCGGTCAGGCTACTCAACCAGATGGCGTCAAATTCTTTGGTTTTATAGTTGGTTTCGACCTTGGTGTTTTCAACGATCAGGCCTGTTAATCCATTGTGAGCCTCCAGAGCTCGTACAATTGGTTTATTGTCTAATAATCGCTTGAAATGTTTCATGCGAATTTGAGGGGTAGTACCGATTTCTTTTAAAGCACGATTCAGATCTGATGAGCAGATATCTTTGGTGTAAGGTATTTCAATTAACTCGCCGCCCCATTCTTTGAGCACTTCAATAACCTGCTGTCGTGTATTTTGTTGTACACCACTGGTCCAGTCATCGCCATGGACGACATAATCAGGCTTAATAAGTTGGAGGTTTTCGGTATAATCCAGCGTGTGTTGTGGAATGACTTTTTCGACCCCTTTGATATTTTCCACAACGGTTTTACGTTGCTCATAGGTTAAATAAGGGATGCGCTTGTAGCTGGCAATGGCTTTGTCGGTCAATAGCCCTAAAATGACATCGCCATAGCTTTTTGCGTGTTGGATGATATTCAAATGACCTGGATGGACCAGATCTGCACTCATGGCAACATAAACGATTTTATTCATTTTGGGGCCTACATCTTTTTATGAGGGAGTATTACTATTTTCTTTGCCTTTGAATAGGCGTCCAATGGTCAACTTTATATTAGTCCAGCACATTTTAATAAAAACACCGATTCCGACTAATCCTGCCAGTAGAGCTTGCATCACAAAACTGCCAGTTCCTGGATCCATATATGCTTTGGCTTCGTTGGTCAGACAAAGTATAAAAAGTCCTGCAATACAAAAAATATTCATAATGATTTTTGTCTCGCGTTTCATCTGGATACTCCCATTAAAATAAAGGTGTCTATTGTTCAAGTATAAAGCGTTTATTTTTTATTAATAAACAATATGGGTCTATTCACATATAGTGTCTATCGGTTGTGTCACGAAAAATTATCCAGGTTTTTTTAGTAGAAGATTTGGTATTAAGAAGTTGTTGTTCTAAATATTATAGGACGTTATTGGATTTGCCTAAATAAGGAGACATATTCCATTGAAGCAAGGCCATTACTGTTTTCATCTAGATATTCGGACACATCAACAAAGTTGTAAGGTTCTGTTTTTGATGAAAAATAACTTCTATCTTCTAATATATCTAAATCGGTTTGGAAATAGTGGTTTAATATGATTCTGAAAGTATTCACAGGTGTAATGCTCGGACTTATGGTTTGTGTATCAAAGTCGGGCAAGTAAAAAGCACTTAAAATAGCCATGCGTTCATAGTAGGTCATTTTGTCTGGGTTGTTCCATTTTAGAAAAGAACTTGGGCCATGATCACTTTGAATTACAATAATTGGTGGGGTTTTTGAGTTTTCAAGCAAACAGTTCACTATTTCAATAATTTGTGAATTAACAAATTTGACCTGATGAATGTATCCTTTGATATATTTTTGGCGTTCTTCTGAATTTGTGTCTAAATTCGCATAACCTCTTTCAAAGATTTTTCGTTCGTTACCATATTGGTCAAAATGGAAGGGGGCATGCGGGATGGATAGATGCGCAAAAGTAATATGTGGTCCATTGTCAAGATTCGGTATTTCTTTGAGTTGAGAGATGGTATGAGCAATAACTTTATATCGCCGATCAGGCATATCAAACATAAATTTCAGAGATGGTAATGGCGTGCGCTCAAGGAGAACATTCTGAAAGTCGTCGGGCACCCATGAAGGTGAGAAGTAGTAATCGGCATTGTGTATTTCCGTTGGATAATACCCTGTAGCAAATGAAATGGTTTTATAGTTGTGTTGCGTTAAGAATTCAAAAAGAAGATTCTTTTTAATCATCTGATTTAATGGCAGCACGTAGTTTGTATTTGTACCTAGCTGGTCGGCGAGAGTAGAAAGATAAGTCATGTTTAGCGAGCTGCTAACAGACAAACATGTCTGAGTATAATTACTGCGACTGTCGCGAGCAATATAGAATCCCTTTTCTTCCAATAAACTCAGAAAAGGTGTATTGTCAAAATTGTAATATTTTTTTAATACATCGTCTCGTGCATATGCATCAAATATTAAATAATAAATATCTGGCATGGGACTGTCTGCTGATTGCTTTGGTTCTATTGAAGGTATGCTTTTAGCCTGAGGTGAATAATGCCATTCGTAAAGCTCGTGATTTTTGTATGCATATAAGCCGATCTTACTAATGGATATAAAAATGAGTAAACTGGGAATGATCGTTAGGATCGCTTTTGTTTTATTAAAATCTCGATTTGTACGAAAGAAAAATAGTAATAACAAAATTACAAATCCAACCCAAAGATTCAAAAGAATGATATCCATATAAATTAAGTTTTCTTCGGAAATGCTCGTTTGAAAAGTTTGGTAAAAATGGCCATAGGATGTGAAGGTTGCTATGATAATTGAACTCATAACAGTTGCTTTGTTGAAGCATTTAAATATGAATCTTAAAAGTAATATTAAACAGAGGGTAATACAAACAGCAAATAAAATAGGGCCGACCATTCTGCTGGATTCCATGCTGCGTATGTTGTGAGAGTAGAGAAAAATGATGGGAAATACTGCAAACAGAAACGGATGAATATTCCACATTATATTTTTACGTACCATATGCCTCAATTCCTTCTAATATTTGTCAATCGATTTGTCAGTCCCCCCCAAAAAAATTGAATATGAGAATCATCGGATAAAATATTGTGCAAGATAAATTATATTTTCTTTTTATATATGTTTTTTATTTGATAGATAGATTTTCTATAGATATTTCGGATAATATATTGAAGCCAAATTCAAGACATTAAATCCCATATTCCGATAGTTAAGTGGAAGTATAACTGTTCGTTTCTAAATGATTTAAGGTAGAAATTAATACCTCATTAAGTCAAATATGTTCATAAGGACTTTTGCTTGTGCAATTTAACTCGTTTATATTTTTTGTCTTTGCTGCTTTGTTTTTTCTCGGCTGGACACAATTTAAAAAGCGTAATCAGTCACGTTGGATTTATCTGACCTTTGCATCCTTTCTCTTTTACGGGTGGTGGGATTGGCGATTTTTATTTCTTATCATTGGTAGTGGTTTGATCGATTTTCTTGCAGGATTGGGAATCGTTCGTTTTTCAAAATATCGTAAGATCTTTTTAGTGCTATCTATTTTGGGAAATGTCGGGTCGCTTGCGATATTTAAATATCTGGATTTCTTTATCGAGAGTGTTGCCGAATTATTAGGACTGTTTGGCTTAGGGGCCTCCGTTCATACGCTGGGAATTATTTTACCAGTGGGTATTAGTTTTTATACCTTTCAGTCGATGAGTTATACGATCGATATCTATCGTGGCCAGATGAAACCAACGCCACATATTTTTCATTTTTTTGCTTATCTGTCGATGTTCCCACAACTGGTGGCAGGACCGATTGTTCGTGCGAAAGATTTACTGCCGCAGTTAGAAAAAAACATCAAAGTTGATGAACAGCAGCGTTGGGATGGATTTCAGCTAATTGTTCATGGTTTTTTTAAGAAGGTTGTGATCGCAGATAATTTGGCTCCGATTGTCAACAAGGCCTTTGAGATGTCTACAGTATATCCTTCGACGACATTCTGGTGGATCATCATGGCAATGTTTGCGTTTCAGATTTATTGTGATTTTAGTGGCTACAGCGATATTGCTCGTGGGCTTGGTCGATGGATGGGGTTTGATTTTGGTGTGAATTTTAATCATCCATATACTTCTTCCAGTTTTCGCGAATTCTGGTCACGCTGGCATATTTCCCTGTCGAGTTGGTTTAGGGATTATGTCTATATTCCTCTGGGCGGCAGCCGCGAGGGACGATTTGCTATGTATAAAAATTTATGGCTTACGCTGTTAATTTCAGGTCTTTGGCATGGTGCAGCATTTACCTTTATTGCATGGGCCCTGTGTCATTGCATATATTTGACGATCGAAAAACTCACGGATTGGCCACGACATATTAAAAAGATACCTGGTGGTAAGCTGGTTGCCACACTCATCGTATTTATGTGTGCAACCATTGCCTGGGTTTTCTTTCGAGCACAGTCTTTTGAGCAGGCAGGCACTATTCTATTAACGATGTTTCGTCCGGAAAATCTTGCCTATAGCCAGTTTGGCCACCTGATAGGTTATAGTGGGTTATTTATTTTTATGATCATCATTTTTCGCGAAGTTTATGTCTATCTGTTTTCCCAAAAGCCGTTCTTATGGGCACGCTTTAATTTTGGTCGCCTCTTGGATACGCCTGTTCGAATGGCAGCGATGGTCATGCTCATTGTATTAAGTTTATCGATGCATGGTCCTGGTAATCAATTTGTCTACTTTCAATTTTAGAAAGAACCCATGGATACAAAATCTACCAATATGAAAAAAGGATTCTTACGCCGTCTCATACGAGAACGCATGTTGTGGGTTTTGGTCATATCGTTTGGGATCTATGCCGGACTGAAATTGACCATAAGTGATTTGGTGTTAGAGGGACTTTATCCTAAGCGATTTCATAAAGTTAAGTTGGATTGGTCTCAGGAAGCTGATGTGGTGTTCGCTGGCGATTCTCGAATTGGAACGGATATCGCACCATTTGTTATGTCTGATATTTTGCTAGGTCAGCGCGTACTGAATTTTTCATTTTCAGGTGCGGGGTATTCAGAAGATTATTTGCAGGCGATTGAAAACGTGTTAGATATGGATTCTTCTAAACCATCGATTGTATTGGGAATCAATCCTAATCAGTTCACTTCTAAGGCGATTACAACTAATAGCTTTAATGATTATCGAGAGAAGTTTTCAACCTTTGACGGGCAATTTCAAATGCATGTTGAGCGAATTGCCTATCCATTTGAACGAACGCTACCTGTTCTTCAGACCGCACGAAAAGTATTGGCTAATGGACCTGAGCCACCACGTTATTATCGACATTATAGTGAAGACGGATGGACGGGGTATACCATGGTCCCCTCAGACGATCAGTCGCTTTTGAATATAAAATATTTTGATACGATTTATCGTGATAACCCAATTGATCCGACGTTGATCGAACAGTTTATTCAGTATGTACGTCAATGGAATAATAAAGGTATCACCGTGTATGCATTTCGCCCACCAGTGGTTGAAGAGTTAAGCACTCTAGAACTAGAGTTAAGTGGTATGGATTTACCTGGTTTTATCAGTGATTTTGAATCAGCGGGTGGTGTCTGGATTGATGTTCCAAGTGGACCTTATGCAGATAAAACCAATGATGGTCATCATCTTAATCGAGAGCCCGCATTAGCCTATTCTAAAGAAATTGCCAAAAGAATTGCGAATTATCAAGCCCGTCAAGATCGCCGTTCAGAGCCATTTACGATTCCTGCGGTTAATAGTGATGCTGTAAAAGTAGATCTTGCCGAAAAACCAATGATGGAAAAATAAGCAGGTTAAGGAGAGGGAGAATGCAAATCGGGGAGCAGTTGTTCGATGGCATTTTTTATAAATTCCCTTTTATAATAATCTGGATCTACGATAGAGTTATTCCAAACAGTGATGTCCAGGTCGATGGTGCGAGGTCCATTTTTGTTTTCCGTTTTGACACGACCGCACTGCCGTTCAATGTTCTTTAATTCTATGATTAATTCTTCTTGAGTCGCCGTCGTTTCTATGAGAAAAGCACCATTGGTAAAATCATCCTGATCTTCAAAGCCCAAAGGCTTGGTGATGACAAAATCGGATGCTTGAATGAATCGGTGTGACGCTGAAATGAGTTGCCTGGCAAGAGCAATGTTTTTCTCAGGATAAATATTTGAACCTACACTGATGGCGACGATGTTGGCCATAATTTATACTCGAGATTTTGTTTCTTTGATGGAAACGGAGTCTGTAAAACGCAATGCCGTGGGTTTGTCAATTTCAACGGTTGCACGTTTTGCAATTGGATCTTCGAGAATGATATCCAGGCAGTGGTCGACCAGTTTTTCCAGAAGAAAAAAATCAGATGCTTCGATAAATTGAATCAGTCGTTTTGTAATTGTTTTATAATTACAAGCATCTTCGATATTGTCTGATTGTGCCGCTTGGTCAATGTCGACATCTATTTCAATGTTGACGATGATGTCTTGTTTTTTTGTGCGTTCAAAATCTTCGATACCAATGATTGTCC
>JANQJS010000013.1 GCA_028281535.1 Sedimentisphaerales bacterium
GGTTTGGCTGGCAGTACACAATATTGCTATACGGTTCAGTCAAACCGGTATCCGTATAGTTCGTCGCCGTTTGCCAACCACTATCGGTACCACCAGGTGTGCCGCTCACATGATTAAAGTTATATTCAACTGGACCAGACGGATCACTAGCGGTGGTGGCTGTCATATTAATGACGGTATCACTGCTAGCTGCTGGAGCTGATGCAAACGTCGCTGGGTTCGGGGTTGGCGGTGTGGTATCCGGAGCTGCTTGTGTCGTTGCACAGCTGGCAGCTGAAGCAGTACCTGTATTACCAGCACTGTCACGCGACTGAACCGTATAACAGTATTGAGTTGACGCACTCAAACCAATATCCGTGTAACTGGTTGAGGTTTGCCATCCACTGTCGGTTCCGCCAGGTGTACCGCTGGTATTATCAAAGTTATATTCAACGGGTACGCTTGGATCGCTGGCTGTCGTCGCCGTCATGCTAATCGCGGTATCGCTATCGGCACTTGGTGCTGATGCAAACGTGGCTGGATTAGGAGTCGGAGGCGTAGTATCGCCACCACCCGTTGTGGTCGCCGAGAAGCGAGCTGATACAGCAGTGGTGTTACCCACACTGTCACGCATTTGGACACTGTAGGTGTATTCCGTTCCTGCCGTTAGCCCCGTATCAGAATAACTCGTTGAGGTCTGCCAGCTACTGCTGGTACCACCGGCATTGCCGGATGATTCTTCAAATAAGTATTCAACTGGACCACTGGCATCAGACCCTGTGGTTGCCGTCATGGCAATCACGCTACTAGACGTTGCTGCAGGCGCTGAAGCAAAGGTCGCTGGATCAGGTGTCGGAGGAGCGATATCACTACCGCAACTACCGCCAGCTGCTTGAACTTGATAAGCATCTAAATGGAATTCTCCGCTGACCCAGTTAAGAGCTACTGTGTGTGAACCTGCACCTAATGAAGTCGCTTCATAGGCCATGAAGCTGTCAAACTGACCAGTACCCACATTCACTGTTTGAGCAGAACCACCATCAATAGAGACGCTGAAGCTCTGGGCAACATCAGGGGTACGCCATACATAAACACGCAGGCCATCGCCATTAATAGAGAACGATGCGGAACCGGCATTCTCGGTAAAATGGGCATCGTTCTGGAATGCACCTGACGCTGATACATTTGACATACCAGAATAAGCAATACTGCTATCGGTATTATTCACTTGAGCACCCCAAGCACCACCACCACCGCTTTGTGTGGTTGCCGAAGCATTGGCGGATGCGGTACCAGCATTACCGGTTGCATCACGGGCACGAACGTTATAGGTGTACTGCGTACTGGGTGCCAGGCCATTATCCACATAGGTCGCAGATAACTGCCAGTTACTATCGGTGGCACCACTGCCGCCGGTCGTTTCTGTAAAGAGATATTCTACCGGTGAATTTGCTGACGTTGCAGTTGTGGCCGTCATCGTGATGCTGCTGCAACTGGTCGCTGTGGGAGCGGCTGCAAAGGTCATCGGACTTGGCGACGGAGGTGGAGTTCCACCGTTAACCGTAATGGTACCAAACATTTGGAATGGAAATCCACTACCGTGAAGATGACAATGATAGTTATATTGATCATGGCCAGCATCACCGGTGGAGCTATCCAGGAAGGCCTGGTCAAACGTAGCTGAGTAAGTAAATCCAATCGGATTCGTTACGGTCGGATCACCAGTAGAGCTAAAGGCAATTTGAGAAGGATTACTATCAAGGTAGTTGTGTGCTCCAGACAAACCAGACCAAACGTTATGACCTTCTCCCAGGAATGTCCATTCAATGGTATCACCCACATTAATGGTGACATTAGCATTATCAAAGAAATTACCAGGACCAACAGAAATATCGGTGAAACCATCTTCTGGTGCAGTCGTTGCTGATGCAGAACCAGAGTAACTACCTATGTTACCCAGACCATCACGAGCACGAACACGATAGGTGTACTGTGTGCCACCCTGTAAGCGATAATCATAATAGACGGTAGATTGCTGCCAAGCACTATCGGTCGCACCTGGATTCGCCGTTGTTTCATCAAATTGATATTCAATTGGCGTACTTCCCTCTACATCGGTTGCCGTGGTTGCCGTCATGGTAATCACAGCATCACCAATTGCCGCTGGCAGGCTGGCAAAGGTCATTGGATTCGGAGTCGGGGGATTGGTGTCTGGACCTGCGGTCGTTGTCGTACATGATGTCGCTGAATAACCGGTTGTGTTACCTTGAGAATCTCTTGCACGAACTTGATAACAATATTGCGTTGAGGCATTCAAGCCTGTGTCGCTATAGTTAACTGAGGTTTGCCAACCACTATCGGTGCCACCTGTATTTCCAGTGGTTTCATTAAATTGATATTCAATTGGTGTACTGCCTTCAGGATCGGTTGACACGGTTGATGAAACAGTTAAAGAAACATCCAGGACATTGCTGAAAACTGAAATCGAAGGTTGACTTGGTGGATTGCTATCTGGAGGAGGTCCACTGCCATCGATTTTAATCCATTTGGCAACCGAGGGCACTTTGGTACCTGAGTTGTCTGAGAAGATAAACAACATGTAAAACCCAGGAGGTATACGGTTTGGATTGGAAGGAATGGTGACTGTCAATGAACTACCATTATCTGTGTAGCTACATGGAGCACCAATCATATTATAAGTAAAACTATGCGTTGAACTACCTGGACGACGTAAAATGACATCATTAATCGGATTACTTGATGAATAGCTCACATTGATATTTGAGCCATAACTTGCCGTTGTAGGAGCCGAGTTAATGACAGGCTGTGCTCCTGCAGTTAAATAATCTGGCGTATAGACCTGCATTTGATCTGATTCACCAAGAGCACCAGGACCACCGTTTGCTTCACCACCGGACATACATACTTTACCACTCGGTAGCAAAATGGAAGAGGTATGGTAGTTACGCTGAAGGCTGTCGTTTGCGGCTGTGCTCCAGTTATTCGAAGCCGGATCATAAATAAGAGCCGAAGAATAATTAGACCCGCCATTCGTACCACCGATGACCATAAAACGACCATCAGCTAATAACGTACTTGCGATGTAATAACGATTTTGTGGCATACTCTGAACAGATGTCCAGCTTGGATTGGTGGCATCTGGATCAACAACCGTCACGGCATTGGTCGATCCCGTTTCACCAACAGAAAAACCACCCGCGGCAATCACACGACCATCATCTAGACGTGCATAGGTCGCCTGGACACGTCCAGTACCACAACCACCTGAAACACTACCTGGATCAACAGGGCCACTTGTTTTCGTGGCCGTCGGGCTACCTGTTGTGGTAATCGTATAAAATTCAGTACTGGTGAATGGACCAGCATTAAAGACTTTAAACGTATCCGATCCAAGATTTTCCCAACAAAGAAATAGTCGAGGATACGCATTAGCTTCTTGCCACGTCATGAGATTTGCCCCACCATTGATCAATGACGAATTATTTGTATCAGGATAAAAAATTTCACCTGATAAATCACCATCTGTACAACCAGGGCCACCACCATCTTCCGTACCACCAAGGGTAAAGACGGTTCCATTACCCAGGATAATGGTTGAAGGATACCAACGCGTTTGGTTGGTTGCGGTGTTACCTGCACCAGACCAGGTTTCATTGACAGGATTAAATTTCTGTAACGCACCACTTGCGGTCCCATCAACCATCAAAAATTGACCATCAGCCAGTACCGTGTGACCCGCACAGAAAAAGTTCGCCGTACCACCGGAGGCTGTGCTGCCTGGAGGATTTTCAGGATCAAAAGTTCCCCACGGAAAAGGACTGGTTTCCCGATAGGAAAATGTAAACACGCGATTAGTGTCTAAAACGGTCATATGGATCGCTTCGACGCCCGTTGCAAAAGGTGAGGTCCAGGACCCCTGAGCGAATAGGCTCGAGGACATCCCAGCTGTGATCATTAAAAGGATCACAGTTAACTTTGTTCTCCACTTCGTTTGAATCATGCTCTACTTCCTTTCAAATAAATAAAATTACAATATCCACTTCACAATAAAACACTTACACACACTCATCGCACAAACTTGATATATAGTGATTGCAACCCCATGAAAGGACTAGTAGAATAAATCTGAGGTTTGGGGTAGCAATATCCTAAACATATGATTCGGGTGAGTCATCGAAGCCTGCTAGTTTCATGTGACTCACCCTGTTTAATATTCCTTACTTGATTTTATGTGTTGAATAGATCTCCAAGACATCTTCTGATGTTAATTCACACTCGTAAAACCTAATATCATCAACATACCCTTTAAATCGTTTAAATCTTGAGCCTTTAAAAATTCCTTCGTTAAAATACATGTTTCGCCCCATAATAAAAAGATCACTTTCATCTCCAAAAGCAATATGATTCGGAGGCAATTGATGTTCTCCCACACATACTCCATTGATATATAGCTTAACCACATCTGGACTAATCACTCCAGCAACATGTATCCATTCATCTTGGATAGTCAATGGTTTTGATTCAATTTCATGACCTACACTTATAGAATCTGCTATACCACGATTATGAGTAAGAAAAATATAACTGAGTATCTTTTGTTTTTCTTTATTATTCTTAATACACAAGCCATGTAACACTTCAGCATCATCACCATCTTCACTGAAAAGCGTATCATCGTTATCACTAGGAACAACCTTAAAAATAACCTGCTGGTCAATCACGTCAGGCTTAAACCAAAAACTCCATGAATACCCATACCCCCAAACTCGAGGCGTAACCTCATTATTTTTATTAATGGCAAAATCCGTTTTATCACCATCAAATCGGATATATTTTTGATCGCGATTTATCATTGCGTCTGAAGACAGCCTGTTTTTTGTTGCCCCTTCCCAAATAATATACTCATGAATCTTTTGATCCAAAACATCTTTATTAATCGTTAACATAGGTTCAGTGCAATCTAAAACAGGGGGTATATCTCGAACATATTCTATACTTGCTGTAATATCAACAAGAGCACTGTCATCCTGCCTTGCGAGAACTTGTTCACCAGTATTTACAATATATGATTCATCGAAACTATCACCTGGCATTACAACAGCCACCTGCCCATAAAACACGGATAGCGAGCTCGAACTATCATCAACAGAAACACCAAACTCCGTTCCTAAATCTATGAACTTTGCACAGGGTGTTTTTATCGTAAACCCCTTGGCTTTCTCTGGAACAGTAGCTGCCAGTTTGCCATATGTTAAATTGGCCCCATTAGCCGACTCTAGTGTAATATTGACTGGCCCCTCGAGTACGACCTTTGCTCCGTCATAAAACTCAATCTCTGCCAACCCACTAATTAATTTATATTCTTGATTAAAAAGTAACTCTTGAGGCTCTATCTCCCACTTGGCATTTGATATATTTGTCAACGCGGCAACGGGAATCTGACGATCTCCCAGGAAACCCCACAGGCCAACAAACATTAACAAACTCGCGGCCACAGCCACATACTTAAGCATTCGTTTTTTAGGTAAGCTAAACTTTATGGCAATGTCTTTTGCTTTCGCATCGGATTGCGAAGATTTCTGTTGTTCAAGAAATTCCCGTAATTGATTTTCTGCCAGATCTTTGACTTTATCGACCTTTCGGCCATTCTCTGCCGTTTCTTTGATAAATTTGTAAAGCTGATCCAACTCAACTCTTTCTCTCATAATCTCCTGAGAATCAATATCCTGCCCCACTTGGGCATTGGTTTGCTGGATCGCTGATTCACCACCAGGCCCCCTCATCATAATGTTAAGTGAAATCATGTCGGCATAATGCTGTCTAGCCTCAGGGTCCTGCTCCAACACCTTTTTAAGCTCTTCAAAAGAAGCATCATCCATGCTTCCTTCCATAGAGGCGATAATAAGTTCATTAAGTTGTTGTTGACTAGACATTATAGATGATATTCCGATGCAATATTCTTTTTGACACACACTAGTAATGATTCGTGGATACGTGCCATAGCTTTATAAAGCCCTTGTATGGGCCGTTTAACATGTTTTGATATCTGCGGCACACTGAGCCCATTTTCATATCGAAGCTGGATAATTTTTCGATCCTTTTCACTTATTTTTTTCATGCAGGATTGAAGGGCTTCCATTCGATAATCCAGATGTTCAAGATTATTAGCGAGACGATCGATGACTTCCTTCAAATGATCCTCATTTAAAAGCTGACGAGCCGAACGTTGCTTCTTAAAATAATCTCGTACAATATTGAATGCAATTCGTTTACCCCAAGCAGCAAAGTTGGTTCCAATTTCAAAATCTGCAAATTTATACCATAAAACGGTAGCCGTTTCCTGCAAGATATCGTCTGCCTGGCTGTAATTGGGAATCATAATGAGAATATGAGCATATATCTCCCGCTGATGCTTCATAAAGAGCTGTATAAACTGCTCAGATTGCTCATTGGTGAGGGACGTGCGATTGTTAAAAATGTTGCTCATAGTGAAAAGGCTATATAAGTGATTTTTTCTTACCTAATACTAATGGACAGAAAATCGTCAATCTGGAGGGTAGAAAGTCAAAATAATTTGATAATTTCCAGATATTCTATAAATCGACGGATTTGGCCATAAAATTGAGATGAATAAAAATAACCATATCATCTTGTTAATTAAACACTTGCAGCTAAAAATCACTCGAAATCACGGCGGCCGTTTTTAGTATATAGTATATAGAGCAACCATGAGAGCAAGTCCCGTGAAAAGCAGCACTAAAAACTTCCCACTCGGATCGATCCCCTTAACCGGGTTTCCGTGAGTAATAAAGACTGGTGAAAAAAATCGCTATAAGAGATGTTTTTTGAAGTAAATCGCATATTCGTATTCTGAATCGAAAAAATGACAATTCAGCAGATATCAACTAAAATTTTACTATCATTTCAACCCCGTATGAGTTTTGGGACACTACAAGCTAAATGCATATAAAGGTTTTGTATTAAAAACTAATAACAATAAGCACCTACAAATTACTTTATTAATTCCCAAAACGTTTTCAATAAATATCTATATATGATTTAATATTGCATAATTGTAATTTTCCCGATAGCAACTTATCACTAAATCTATATCAAATCATTTATAGTGTTCTTCTGGCCATTCATTTTCAAGCCCTACCTTCAAAACATTAACAGGCACTAACTCTTCAAAATGCAAAACGACATATAAATTCTCATGACATTCACAACATTTTGAATAACAACATTCATAAACTCCATTATCAGCATGATCAGGAGCTATCAACGTCCCCTGCTTCCATGTATTAAATTTTGCGTGCCCTTCAGGCCACCAAGACATTTTCTGATTTAACTTATATTTTCTTTCATGAAATCGTCCAGTTTCATCACCATCATAATCAGCACATACATGTGACTGGCATACTATTTCACTATGCTGCCTACATTTAGGACATATTTCTTCTAAGATAATCCAATTAAACGCACTCATTAAAATCCTTCTACTAATTCTCCAATAGCATTTAAGAAATTAGTTAATCTTTTATCTCGTGTAATTAAAGGGGCATTTTCAGTAATCGCTGAAGCTGCAACCCTAGCATCACCATCTTTAAGACTGCGATTAAGCGATTGAGCTGTAGCTTTTAAACTCGCTATTTGGGATTGAGTTCCTGAATTTGCTACTCGCCCACCTCTTTCTTTTAAAAATTGACGCAATGCCTGCTTATCTCCTTTTCGCAAAAATTCACGTACTGCTTGCCTTGGGATGACAGGCACTCGCCCGTTCAAAGCTTTATCAATAGCGGTTAACTCACCTCCCTCTAACCCTCTCACTAGTGCATTATTATCCAAAGCAGCTTTGCCTTTTCGGTATTCATTAAACTTTTGAATTCCTTTTGCTGCATATTTACCACCTTTAAAAATTGCATCACCGATATATGGTATCATAGCCCCAGCAGCAATGCCAGCAGAAACCCACTGCCCCCTAGCAGCATAAATTAAGGCATTGACACCATCACTTAAAGGCGTAGGATCAGCTACTCCCAAACCATCCAAAAATGATTGAACTTTATCCAGCCAACTTACTCGACTACGACCATATGGATCTATCATATTTATGGAATTGTTTCCAACATAACTATATAAATTCAATCCATCTTCATATCCAATAAAATCAACTTGCAAAAATCGCCCTATAGAGGCTGAATAATATCTAGATCGATAAAAATACAAACCGACTTCACTATCATAACGACGTCCGGTATATAAATATGGATTACCGACAGATGAGTCTGTACGTATGTTATTATCACTAATTGTCAACCAGTCACCATCCACACCAGATGTTGTTGAAACGAGGCATGCACCAAATTCAGTATAAGTATAAAACTCAACGACATCTCCATTTATATCTGTTAAAGCGATCGGACTCCCCAAGCCATCATAATGATAATAATATCGAATCGGAGCCCCGCCTCCAGAATAGTCTAACATAATTAAAGGCTCATCAACTCCAGAGCCATAAATATATTTTCGAATAAGATTATTGCTATCATCATATTCAGCAAGAACATGGCCTCCATCATAGACATATCTCGTTATACTACTATCAACAATTTTTTCAATACGTTTACCCTGATAGTCATAATGATAATCAGCAACAGAAGAATTGTCTACTTTGAGTTTGACACTCAAAAGTCGATTTTCTACACCATATTGATATAAATAAATACCATCATCAATTAAGTTACCGTTATTATCATATAAGTAGTTTACACCTCCCACAGAATCGTATTGATTTAGACTATTTCCATTTGTTATATAAGTCGTTGTAGAACTATCGACAACAGATGTGCGATTTCCTAAAGCATCATAATTATAGTCTACAATTGTCATATCAGGATTTGTGACAAGATCCAGTTGATATATTTTATCATAATCATAGCTAAAGTTATTTGAACTACTATTAAAATTAAGTGACAATGATTTTCGATTTCCAATATTATCATGAGTGTAGGTGTAAGTAATAACATCTGAGCTACCATTATTGAGAGTATTAGTAACAGAATCTAAACTATCTGCCATATTAAACGCATATTGTATCGTTGCACCATTTTCCAACGTTACAATATCACGTCGAGATAATTCATCATAAGTAAAATGAGCTAACGTGACAGGAGTACCGCTATCATCTTTAATATGAGTTAATCTGCCTAATTCATCATAATGATAGGTTATATAACTTCCATCAGGATAGGTCAGCTTTTCTCGATGTCCCAAATTATTATGTTTATAAACAATTGTTTTAACTTCAGGGGTATCTACATTAGTTTTAACTTCCTGGATATGACCTATACGATCATATTTATACTTAATCGTTTCTTCAAAATAATAAAGCTGATCAATATCTCCCGAAAGAAGCTGCACATTATAAACCATCAAATTATCTAATTTGTTCGCATAGTAATCCAATCCAACATTATTACTTAAGCTAGATCCAAGCTGCACACCAACAGCTGAATTTTCCATGGCTACATAACCCGCATCATTTGTTGCCGTTGATGCAACCAATGCATTATCCACGTACAATGCTATACCATCTGCGGCATTGTCTCCACCAACGCCATCATAAGTTGCAACAACCAGATGCCAGCCTGATGTTAATGCGCTATCAGATAATCGCAAAGGAGACTTAGCTTGACTTTCATCGTAAAGTTTCAACTCAAGTTGTTCACCTGCCGTTAAGCCAAGAACCCATTCGCGTCCAAGCTGATCATCCCATTTCGAGAGAATTGTTTGGTAACCAGCCGTGTCCTGGACATAAATCCATGCAGCAAGACTAAATGCACTGTCCACACTGCCACTACCAAAGCTAAAATCATTATGATCTGTGACAGAAACAAATTGATTACCCCCCAAATTAAATGCACCCGCATCAACTTTTCCTGGCACATGCAATAAATCTGCTGTCACACTAGAAACGCCATCATGCATAGCAGTCGTTAAGTCCAATACAGCAGAGCCAGTCGTTTCGTTAAGCTTCCAGAACCCTTTAAGACTTGAAGCAATGGTTTGCGTCATAAAATCAGGTTTCACCTGCGACAACGCACTATTTATTTCATACAAGTAATTTAAAACCGGTTCACCAGGACGAGTCTTCGTTTTTAAACGATTCATTTCGTCATAGGTATAACTTAAGACATCCCCATTACGTGTGGTTTTACTAGTCAGATTGCTTTCACCATCATAACCAAATACTTCAAAAGTGGTCTGACTAGAAGCATTTGGCGGATAAGTGATTTGTTTTAAACGATCAAAACCATCATAGTCATATTCTGTCACTTGATTTTTAGCATCTTTTATCTTAGATAAATTCCCATTTTCATCATAATAATACTCGGTAGTTGAAGCTTCAGCATCAATGATTTTCCATAACATATTTCTTTCATCGTAAAGAAAATCTGTATCATATTGCGGTGCAACTCGTCCCTGAGCATCCATTACTGAAGCTAAGTTATCATTATCATCATATGTATACTCAGTAATTTTTCCCAAAGAATTAGTAACTGTTTTTAATTTATCTAGAATTGTATATGCGGAATCATAGTATTGGTTAGGAGTCGTACCAAAATCAACGCCATGCTGAACTTCAGTCCGAATAATATTATAATTTTCATCATATGACATTTTTGAGATATAGCTAAATGGTGTAGGCGAAGTGACTTGGACTAACTGATTTAATGTATTATATAAAAAGTCAGTCGTATTGTTAGCAGCATCCGTAATTTGATCAACTTGACCATATTGATCATAATGATAGAGCGTTGTGATGTTACGGCATTCCACACAACTTCCATCCCCATAATCTAATATGATATTTTTTAACCGTCCATAATTATTGACATCAGCAACATCTTCATAATAGACATACTTTATAACGATCTCGTCAGGCCCTGTTATGGTTTCTGTCTGACCATAAGTATTATAAGTAAAATCTATATCAGGAGCTTCCTGCCCCATCGGCGTATCAACTGTTGGGTATGTAATCTTCATTAAATTTCCAACACTCGTTGGATAGGCCCCCTCATAGTCATACAAATAAGTTATAATATTACTTTCTGCATCTGTAACTGTTTTAAGAAAATTATAAGTACTTTCAAACGTGTGGCTTTTCACAATATCAGGTTCAGGACTACCCGTAGGTGCTTTTTTAGTAATCGTATTAATATTACCATTAGCATCATAGGTATAATGCGTTGAATTTCCTCTTGGATAAGTCACTGACTTGATTTGCCGATTACTTGTTTGATAATATTCATAGGTCGTTGTATAAGTCGCTGGATCAGCTGGATCACTGCGCAAACCTGCCGTATGAACAACTTCTGATACCAATTGCCCCTTCGTATCATAAGTTTGCTCAGTGACATAATCCTTACGGTCCGTGATGGTCGCTTTCGACTGACCTTCATCATAGTTCAATACAAACAAGCTATCTCCAACCCCTTCACTAGCACCAAATTTTTGTGAAGTGACCTTGTTATCAGTATAAAAGTTTTCAAGGTAAGCCACTCGCGACCCAACACCCTTTGCATACTCTTTAGGATCATAAACCTTAACCAGCTTATGATTTTCATATTCATATTCAGTTGTTAACCCGCTAGGATACTCAGTCGTTGATGGCGTCGTAAACTTTAGTAGATCATTGGTTAATGGATCGTATTCATATGTCCACACACGCCCCGTACTATCTTCTGTAATACTGGTTAATAATCCTGAGCCTGAACCGCCATCATCATCATAAGCAAAAGTTAAAGTACGATTGAGTTCATTACCACTCCCTGGACGAATTACCTGCGTAATCGTACGCAATTTGTATTCCATCCCCACCAAACCATAACCATTTGATGGATCATTAAAGTCTGGTGTTGAAAAGAAAATAGAAGTACCTAAAACAGGGAGCAAGCCCCCTGCATCATATGAAAAAGTTAATAAATTACCAACACGATCTGTAATGGAAGCTAAATTACCATTGATATCAAATTGATAAACGGTTTGATTTTTATCTATTAACTTAAACGTATTAGAGCCCGGTTCATATTCAAAATAATTATTAAGATCATCATTTCTTTTGAAGATCTCTGTTGCTGCCTCTCTGAAGTATTCATGCTTTCCACCTTTACCATCAAGAAAGACTATCGTATCTGGATTAGCTAATTTACGAACTTTTAAATTATAATTTAAGTCCCAACCGTAACCAAACCGAGAATTATATTCCTGCCGACTTCCATAACTGCGCTGAATATTGATAGGAAAACCACGCCCTGTAATTGAAATATCTGTTTCATAATGCGTATATTCACCAGTTGCTGTAGAAATGGGGTCAGCCGCTTCAGCCCTTCTTTGCTCTAATAACGCATCAATATTTTCTTCTGTACTAAAGGCCCAAATATTGTCAATAATATTATCGATAACATTAACACCAATATTTGAAGGGTCTACATCACCAAAATATCCTGACAAATTAATTATATCCAATGATCGTTGTACAATATTAAAATCATATTGACACCCCACATTACATGGCAATGAACCACTCCAATCAATAATACAGTCTCTAGGAATAGGATTTAAACATCGACCAACCATTTTGAGACCTAGGTATTCACCAGTACTAGATCGCCATGTTGGACCATAATAATTCAAACCAGAAGTCGCATAATTCCAACAAGCCCAAACCGAAAACTGTGTATATTGGGTACTATAGACTGATGGATAATTAAGAAAATATTTAGGTCCTGGACCATCATAACATCCAGCATAGCTTTTTGTTGGTAGTGATAAAATAAATATGGTTAATACTAATAATAATTTTCGCATCAGGATTTCTCCTCGTTATTATATAACAGATAATATTCTTCTGATTTAGTTTAAATTAGCGATATACTTTTATAAATGCTTCAGATTGTTCACGCATTCCTTCGATATAGACACGAACCTTATATAAGCCTTCATCATAAATATAGGCACTTGCTGGATTGGTAGGAGGTAAATTTCTACCATCCCATACAACTGATTGGGCACCAGCTGTTTGCAATGTATTAACAACAAGATTTCTAAAAATTGCTAAAGAAGGATCATAAATATCAATATTCACATAGGAATCACAAGGTAAACTGTATGTAATGCTTGAAGCTTCATTATATGTAGCAATCATACGCCTTGGATACACACCTAGGCCATCAATTTGATAACAGTAATCAATATCTATCAAACCAAAATCAAGATTTAATACCTCCCCTGACGCATTCAGAGCTAAATCCATATTATAACTGTAAGCTTTTTCCAATATCAGGGCACTATCATCTTTACCATCCCAGACAACAATTTTCTTACCACCTGGAACACTAACTTCTGAAAATGTTCTAGCAACTTCACTTGTCGTTGAATTTGTGAAGGTTAGATCCATATTAGCAGGTTTATTGGTCCAATATTCAAGTGTCATCGTTTCTGCTAAAGTCGGGTTAATGAGTACTTGGGAAACATTTGTATAAAGCACTCTAAAAATATCTGTCGTAATAGCGTTAGGGTTATAATTTAAGTAAAATTCTACAATATTTGTAAAGCCATCACCATTTTGTGGAGAATTCACTTCTGGATCATGCGTTTCATCATACGTATCCTTACTTCCAAAGTAATGAATCTCCCAATGATCAAATAAGCCATCGTTATCATCATCTACAGAGACTGTCGCTGTGGAGGTATTGCCATAAGCACCTAAATTAACGCGACCAACACCACCTGAAGGTTCATTCGAGAATGCCAGCCAAGGCGCACCTGCATCAACACTTAATGAATCTGCCTGAAGGTGAAAATCATCATCATCATCTCCCAAAGTGTTATTGGCACCGTCAGGATCGACAAACCGCGGATCAATATGAAATACACCAACTCCAGACACCGTAACATCTTCGACATTTGAATAAGTCAGCCGATTTGAATAATCCCCTTCAATATCAACAGTATTGTTCCAAATAATGCTATTGACAATTTTATCAACAGAATTATTTAATTGTAAATCAATTCCTTTGAGGCTATGCCCATAAATGGTACAATTCACAACTTCAGAGAAAGCAGTCCCTATAAAATCTAGACCAATTGCATTATTATAAATTAGCGAATTAGAAATTAACAAGGATGCACCTTCTACCCAGGCACCTCTTGATAGATGATTTCGAATCGTTGAATTTGTAACATTTGTTGTTCCACTATCGCAATACAATCCATAATTATGATTAGATGAAATTTTACAATCTACAACATCCACAATGCTTTCAGAATGATCGACCGTAATACCTGCGGCGACAGAAAATCCAGAAGCATTATCTTTAATCACACAATTATTAAAATCAGGCAAAGATCTTGTATGTATATATGCACCTGAATTATTATTATCCCGAATAATACAATTTCTTATTATCGGTGAAGAATAACGACAATGAATTCCATATTCACCTCCAGTAACAGTTACACCATCTAATACAAGACCAGTCAATTCATCGGTATCAAATGTAATGACATTATCTGTAGGAGACTGTGGAGAAATAATCGTCAAACTAGGATCATTGACATTCGCCCCTTGAAGAATTACTGGCTTATAAAAATCAACCGTCTCCACAAACGTTGTCGCTTCCATGACAAGAGTATCGCCATTTTCAGCAAGTAATAACGCTAGAGATATATTCGGATACTTTGCTGTAATTCGCTGATTAGTAACTAATCCTTTTATTTGAGTCGTATCATCAACCAGTGGATTCCAGCCAATATGATATTCATCAAAATTAGTAAGTGTATCACCAGCACCACCATTCTCAAGATCATGAGTTCCATCATATAACGTAATTGGATTCCAATATAATAATTCCCAACCATCGGCTAAATTATCGTCATCAAGATCGGTGTTATCTTTTGCTTGAGGCGTATTGCCATAAGCTCCTATATTAATCGCAGTATTTTCACCAGCATCCGGCTCTTGGTCATATGGATAGAGCATATTATCAGGATGACCAGCATCAATACACAAAGACGAATATTTCAATGTAAAATCATAACTAGCTGCATCAGTAAACATAGGATCAGCATGAATAATTCCAGTTCCAGTATCTTTTGGATCTTGTATACAATTATGGCTTAATTCATTCGCTTTCACGTTATGTAAATCATTATTATTATTCCAAACAATACTATTCACAACTTTATCTATATTAACTGGCTCTATCCCTGTCCCTGGCCATGAACACCATATACCTCTATTTGAATGTCCATAAATTGTACAATTGATAATACTAGATAATGTATTTTCACCTCTCAGATAAACACCATTTGCATCATTATTAACGATAATATTGTTTTTCAAAGTAACCCAACTATTATCATGCTCTCCATACACACCTGCTGACCCATGATCTTTGATTGTTGTATGTGAAATATCAGCAGAACCATCAATACGCACACCATAATTATTATTATTTGAAATAACAGAATTTGTAACTACTGGAGCAGCACTTGTGTGATCGCTTCGAATTCCAGCACCACCAGAATCGGCTGATGAATTATTTTGTATAACACAATTTGTAATATTAGGAGAACCGCTTTGAGCTAAAAATATCCCAGAACTTGTATTTCCTTCAATAATAGAATTCTCAATATCTGGCGATGCAAACCTACAATATATGCCATATTTTCCACCTGTAATAGTAACACCATTAATTTTTGCATTGGATGAATTAGATGAATCAAATGTAATAACATCATCTGTAACCTGAGCCGCTGAGATCACTGTCGCAGCAGGATTATTTACATTAGTACTCACAAGTGTAATTGATTTACCAATAAAATGTATTGTTTCAGAAAACGTACCAGGTTGAAGTTCTAAGATGTCTCCAATTTCTGCATGAAAAACACTACTGTTAATTCCAGGAAAACGAACGCCTAAACGATCATTATCGACAAAACCTTTTATTTGAGCAGAGTTATCTGCTGTTGGATCCCAACCAATATAAAACTCATCGAAATTAGTCAGTCCATCACCACCACCAACATCATCATCACCTGTCGGCAAATGCGTACCAATAGGGTCATTCGGCCAGTAAGTTAATTCCCATGCATCTGCTAACTGGTTCCCATCATTGTCCGTATTATCAGGTGCTTGAGCGGTATTGCCATAAGCTCCCATATCTATCCCTAAACCACCTCCGCCAGGCTCATTGCCAAAAGGCATACCAGGTTTTCCAGTATCTACACAAGGCGATTTGTACCACAAGGTAAAATCTTCACTAGCAACATTATTAAAAATCGGGTAAGCATGAATCACACCTTCACCTGTATCACCCGTATCTTCAATACAAGAATAGGAAATAGTAGAAGACGTTATAGCACTACTACTAATTTCATTATTATTACTCCATAGTATACAGTTTAAAATTTTCTCCACAGGCACATTACTATAGGTAGTTCGTATCCCTGCTGTTGTATGCCCATAAATAGTACAATTAATAAAACTAGACCCTACAGAGTTTGACGGCATCCTTCCTTCTAAAGTCACACCATTTGATCCGCCTGTATTTGTATAGATCAATGTATTTGTTAAACTTACCCAACTAGGATCATCGTCACAAAATATTCCAGAAAAATTATGGTTTGCTATCGTGGTTGAAGTAACAGTCGCATTGCCGCTATCGCACCTAATACCATAATTCCTATTTGAAGTGAAAACACAATTGGATATTACCACATCGCTATTGGTACTAAATGCAACAACGCCTGCCCCTAAATCATTACTAATTGAGTTATTTTGAATGGTACAATTATCTATCACGGGATCAGACGAATTGAGGGCATATACTCCAGAATCTTGATTATCGCGGATAATACAATTTCTAATGGTTGGCGAAGCATTATTGCAATAAATACCATAATCACCACCTGTAATTGTGATGCCATCCAAAACAACACTTGATAGTGCGCTATTACCTAATGTAAACACATTATCACTAGTACTTACTGCTGAAACAATAGTCGCTGCAGGATCATTGACGTTTATGCTTTGAATTGTTACAGGCTTAGTACTAAACACAATCGTTTCGTTAAATGTTGTAGCCTCTAATGTTAAGGTATCTCCTTGATCAGCATGCTGGATCGCAATATTAATACTTGGATAATTAACAGGATCCCCCTGAATATTTACAATCCCTTTAATATTGGTTGAATCATCAACGGTAGGATCCCAGCCGATAAAATACTCATCAATGTTGGGTAATCCATCGCCAGTTCCGCCGTTCTCTTCATCTGCAGTTGCCAACCGAGAGCCAATCGGATCCGAAGGCCAAAAATGCAATTCCCATGCATCTGCTAATTGATTCGTATCACTATCTGTCGGATCTGGAGCTTGTGGCGTATTGCCATAAGCTCCCATATCAATTTCTAAATTTCCACCAGCATCTGGTTCCAGGGAATGCGGTAATGCCGGGTCTCCCGTATCAACACATGGCGACGCATGCCATAAAGTGAAATCATCATCCGCATTTCCTGCAATATTATCTGCACCATCAGCATCAACTAATAATGGATAAGAATGAATGACACCTATGACAAATGTGTTTGATCCTACCAGTGAATCTTCAATAGTCGAGTGCGAGATATTGCAATATGTCGCATCAGTACTGCTGTTATTATAAATAATACAACTGTTCACTGTCAGTCTATGTGTAGTACTATCTCCCCTAATACCCTGACTATTATTACCATAGATCGTACAATTTGTTATCGTGGACAATGAATTAGTAGCGTCATGGAATATTCCATGACCATTATTATATGAAATCACCGTATTGAGTACCTCAAATTTCGGTCCATTACTACTACCCGTTAAAATACCAGTCCCATTCTTTCTTATAATACATCTTTGCATATCAGTATGCCCATTTCCACAGTAAACCCCTGCATACTTTTGATCACTAACTATGCAGTCATATATGTCAGCAGCGCTATTTGACTGTGCGACATATATACCAGCTTGGCTTGGATCGTTAGCATTATTGACAATATCGCAATTCACAATGGTTGGATTAGCATTACTATTGACATAAATACCACTGTCTTTATTTTTTGTTATTAAACAATTTTGAATCGTAGGTGACCCAGGTGTTGAACCAAAATGTAAATATAATCCATCTTGTTCAGCCCCTTGAACCGTTATTCCATCTAAATGCGCATCGCCGGTCCCTTCTGCCCAATCAACAATACGATCTGTATTTTCAGTATAGCCAGAAAATCCAGAATCGTTGCCATCTAAGTCACCATTAAAAATAGACGGATATAAAGTAACATCTCGTAAAGCAGGTACTGCTGCTCCGTAACCTGCATATCCACCTTTTAGAGTCACACCACTAACCATGTCGAATGAATCGGCAAAATTCCCTTGCACAGTCACAAACTCAGCTTGATTTGCTTTATAAGTTCCTTGTCCAATTCTAATTTCAGAAATTGTTCCTAAGTCACGAGCTTTTTGCAATGCATCTTGTAAGTGTGTATAAGGATCTGCCCAACTAAAACCTTTTGTTGCGTATGCTCCACCCAATGGGGCACTGTCATCCACATAAAGCACATTATGTGTATCAAACTCCCATACAGACCCTTGCGTTGTATCGCAATCTGCCACTTGCAAATAACCATGATGACTGGCAATACTATCCCTAGAATGCGCATCTAAGGTCCAATGTGCAAGCGGACTACTTCCAGGCATGTTTCCTTGATCACCATTTGTCATCAGGTATGTCACATTATTTTGATCCAACGCAATATTATAAATATACATTTCATCCATCAAACCAGTATAAAACCAACCTGTTGGCGGCTGCTGTTTGTTGGCTCCAAAATGCATACCGCCATCACTGAATTCAAGTTCAGGATCACCTGGCAATACATCAGATTTAACAACAGCACCATCTATATACAACTGACGTGTATCAGTATCACGATTCCAAACGACTCCAACATGATGCCACTTATTGTCTGACAAATTAATAGTATCATCAGCTAAACTAGCTCCACCGCTATTTTTCAAATTGGTATTCAAGTAAGAGTTATTAATATAAAGATAAGTTCGCCCGGTTGTTCCCGAGCCATCGAGCTGTTGCATAATAGTGCCATGAGTATCTGCTGTTTTGATCCAAGCAAAAGCACTTAAACTATTATTTGCTGACGGATCAATTACAAACGGCGTTTCTACATAATCGTTATTGCCATCAAATTGCAGTGCCCCATCGACCTTACCACCTTTACCAACATTTGAATACCACAGCAAACCACCTAATACACCATCGTAATTATTGGAAGAACTATCCCCTACAACAATCCCTGATCCTTCATCGAGTGTCCAATGTCCAATCGGATTGGTTGTCGTGTAAGTATTATCTCGAATGGCCTGAATATCAGTTTCATTATCAATGGCGGTATTATAAATACGCAAATCATCAATCATGCCGGTAAGGCCACCTAGTAAAAGATTATTATCATAAGAAATTAACAAGCCAGTAGTTGTAACATCTTGTTTTGTGGCATCAAGTGTACCATTAATAAAAATCTTCTTTGCCACACCGTCATAAGTCATGGCAATGTGGGTCCATGCCCCTTCAGTAATTGTACTATTTGAAACAAGTGTAGCCGAAGACCAACTACCTGGTCCTAATTCTGTTCCCGTGTAAAATCTCACTTTAGAAGCGGTATCAATAGCCATGGAATAAACCCAAGATTTATTAATGACCGTTTCCTCTGAAGTACGAGCCGATGGTTTCACCCACGCCGTTAAGGTTATATCGCTTAAACCTTCAAGGCCTGCAATATCGCCGATCGTGGCAATATCATTAACGCCATCATGGCTTAATCCGGTATGTCCACCATCTGTCACCCAAGATCCCCTGGAGGTATCATGAATTGTTCCGTTATATAATGTTCCACCACTACTATCATTAACAACATCACCACTGGTTTCATTAAAATTCCAGTGAGCCCTTAAAGTCCCCATAGCAGGCGTTTGGCCACGATAAAGCTGACCTACAGAGGCAGCATCCATTGCACCATCATAAATTTTCATTTCATCAAAAGAAAGTAACATCGAACCGTGAACAGCACTTCCATCTGAGAAATGATTTTTACCAAAAACAACACTATCTGTACCTGCTGGAACAGTTAGAGCGGTCATCGTCTGCGAAACCTCACCGACCAATAAACCATTTACGTATAATGCAAGTGTATCATTGGTATCATTTCTAACAATGGTAATATGATGCCAAAGGTCTTGATATAGATAGGCACTGCCGAGTTGCCAAGATTGCCAAGTTCCCTGATTATATACAGAAAGGGTCGTTTGCAAATTTGAAAAAAAGCCACTAATCGAAAACTCAACATCACTCGTGCCATATGCACTAAAAATATAGGGATGCCCACCAATAAATTTAAACCAAAAGGCCATCGTCATACTGCCAACCTGATCTAACGTGGTATTGGGAAAACGTACATAATTATTTCCAGAACCATCAAACTGGATCACGTCGCCTTGGGAATCGGATAACCATACAGGTCCCTTTTGATATTTTTGATCGATTCGCCATTGATATTCGGTATGGAGTGATAATGTACCAGGATCAAAGGTATTGGCTAATTGGTTTCCTTGAAAATCTAAAGAACCATTCTTTAAACCAAAATAGACATCATGACTTGCAACATTTTGACCACTTGACCAAATTAAATCATCATTAAGAGCAACATCTGATTCGTAATGCAATGGATCAACAGCGGTCGCTTGTGGCACAACAGGAACAGTAATCTTCCTCGACTGAACAGATGAAAAGAGTCCGTGATTATCTTTCACTTTAAATTTCACGGTCGTTGTTGTACCTGGTGTACAATAGCTAGAGCTCGCTTTACCAGTTGATTCAATCAATTCATAAATACCATTTCCATCTAAATCCCAATAATAGGTAATGGTATCCCCTGAATCAGGATCATATGAACTTGTCCCATCGAAACTTATTAAACCACTTGTTGCAAATAAGTAGTGGGATTCTGGCGAAAGAACTGCAATAGGCTTATTATTCGTAATACAGGCATAAACCACGCCAGAAAAAATAACGAATAGGGTTATTAAGCAGCAAATTATTTGTGATAACTTTCTCACTGGATGTCTCCTTTCGCTTGAATTCCTAATTTCTGACGAGCAATTTTATGGGCATGATGGCCAGAGAATTCCTGGAGTATTTTTTCGTAGGTTGCATTCAGATTGTCTTTATATGTTTGAATCAATGCAATATCATTTGTATTCTCAATCAACTTTTCATAACATAATGCAATGTTTAATTGGCAAGTCGGAACCTGACTATCCAGATACCAATCATCTATGACATTTTGATACATATTTATTGCATCCAGGTATCTTTCCTGAGACTCATAACAAGATGCGAGAAGATTACTTGCATTTGCAGAAGTGTCATCTTCAGGGTAAAGCATTAACATTTCTTCCAGCACAGCTATCGCCTTTTTTATACACACATCATATTGTTCTTTATCTTCATCGATATACATATTTGAAATATCTCTATAAAAATCGCCAACGTAAAACAGTGTTTCGATATGAAGATTCTTATCTGCTTTAGATTCCGCCAATACGTTTTCTACACTCGCAACAGCATCGGCTTTCATGCCATTCAAATATGATTCTTTTGCCAAATTCACTATCATCATACCTTTTGCATCCGTTCCAGGATCTTCTTCAAGCACTTTTTCAAAACACTCCCTAGCTAAATCCCTTTTTCCACAATACAAATAGAACTCTCCTATTCCGATGTAAAGTCCTAATTTTTCATCAGGCTTGAGTTCTTTCATTGCCAAAGTTTCATCCATAATTCTTTTGGCCGCTTTAAAATTTCCCTTTTCATACTGACGTCTTGCTTGAAGTGTTTTAATTATCGCGACATATTCTGAGTCTGGATTCATCGCCAATACTTTTTCGCTGTAAATATCTACTTTTTCAGATACGCCTTCGTAGCCCATATGATTTTCAATTAGCCATTCAGTCACCCAGGTCATTGTATCCACACATGACTCGCTGCCACCAAAATCATCCAAAACGGCATTAATTTTCTGATCAAGGTCTTTAATGTTTTGTCTTTCATAGACATTTAACATAAGTTCGCACATTCTAAAGGGTTCTTCATCATGCAATTCGGGCATTGTGTCTTTTGCCAGATTCAGCAGTTTTTTCGCTCTTTTGCATTTGCCTTTGACGAAACCTGGATTTCCAAACGACTCTAATAGTCCGCCAGCGATGGCACACATAATTCGAGCTTGCTTATCGCTTTTCGGCATTCTTATGACCGAATCGATTAACTTGTCCGTATTTGCTAGATTTGCAACGTCTTGTACAACGCAGAGCTGTGTTAAGCCATCACAAACTCTGATTAGATTTTGCTCATTTAAGTTTGGTTTTTTAAGTAGGTTTTTGTAGATCTTTTTAGCATCTTTTCGCTGATTTGGATTTAACCTGTAAAGGTCTGCTACGTGCAGATTAAGTTCATCACTAGAAACCTTGTCTTTGTATTTTTGACGGAATTTCCTGAATTTTTTCTGCTCAATTTTCCCGGTTTCTTCGTACTGTACGACTAACTCTTCGAAATCTTGTTCGATGGTGGCTTCTTGATCCTGTGCAATCGCTGTGCTTGAAAGCATCAAGAAGCAAACAGATAAAGTGATCGCCCTGTATATATGAAACTTGGGGAAAACATATAGATATGGGTACGTATGGTTAAACTGTTTCATGACTTATTCCTTACGTAAATAAAAAACTTAATTCATTACCAAAAAGATTAATTGCAGCAAAAGCTACCCATCCATAACCTTAAGACAAGCATCACAAATACTTGTCTTGCGTAAATCCATGAGATCTTGCGCTTTCACTTTGTAAGTAAAAGCATACAGACCTATTACGTTTAATTTTTTATTAGAGATTTAGAATTCATCTACTGACCTAAAATCTACTGACCAACTATTAACACACGTCATATTTTCTTACTTTTTTTATTTGCACAAAACAAATGATGGATGCAACAGCATACGAACCATCTTCAACGGTGTTAACGACTTTATTTTCCCGATCTGTTTGTTTGACAATCCTTTATGTGAGATTTTTGATGAACCCTAAAATCATCCCAAACGCAAAGTACTGTTTTATTGAAAAACAGATTTCTACTAGAATTATTTCATCTTTTGAATGGAAAAAGTAAGAGCTCCCTAGACCTCAACGACCATTCCCATTTTCTAACTCACTTAAAGAACCGACAAACGCTTCCTACTTATTATGAATATAACAGAGTACTTAAAATTGTCAACAGATTAATTTTTAAAGAACAGATATATTTTTTACTACTATTCCTTAATTAACCATACTACTGTTGCTACTGGAATATTTTTTTAGAATATCATCAGGCAAACATGTAACTCAGCTTCTGTACGAGACTTTGGCATTTATCCCTTCTGAATTAAACGAATTTGAAGCTTTGGAAATTGAAAGCAAACCCGATGTAATTTCAATTTCAGGTAAAGACACTTGAGACAATATTATTAACCAGGTTTCCGTGGGGGAAAAAAACGGGTTAGTGATTTTCGCTATAAAAGATGTTTGAGAGATAACTAATTAATTTAATATTGGATTCAATTTGCCATCCAGTGTTTGCGATTGTCCTTGTTTTATCGCCAAGGAGTAAACATATTTACCATATTTTATCTTACAAATTCTTGTGGATAAACTATGGATCGTCACAGATATTAATTGGCCTTTATCCCAATAAATATCTACCACAAAGCCGCCTCGAGCACAGATTCCTTTAATATTTCCCGTAGGCCACGCCTCTGGCAACGCCGGAAGTAAAACCATCTGATCTGCCTGGCTGTAGAAAAGCATATCGATAACAAGCGCCGGCAATCCACCACAAATATCAACATTGAAAATTTCGCCGGGATCATGCGTTGAAACCAAATTCGATCGCCAATATGAACTAGCTAACCATCGCAAACATTCGTAGGCAAGATCTGTGTGGCCCAAATGAGCGGCCGGTTGCCCTAATTGGACCAAGCCAAATGCCATTTCTGCGCCTTGCTTGGGACGACGATAATTTAATCGATCTCTAATCGCCTTGATACTTGCGTTAATCAGTTTTGGATCTTCCATAATCTCAGGATCATTTTCATAATAAAGTGGATAGAGATGTGAAGCGTGTCGGTGTTCGTTTTGATTTTTAAAGCCAGGCCAAATCCATTCTTTTAATGCACCATCTTCACCAACTTGATAATCAGGTAATTTTTCCAATATGGCTTGCCACGTTTCTCTCTTTTTCGGATCTAAGGGGACTTCTTGATGAATCGCTAGTAAGTTTCGGAAGAATTGCTTGGCTACCGCGATGTCCATCGTCGCGTTTGCGGTAATGGTTGCATTATAGCCGAGCGGTCCAACTTCTGGTGAATAGGATGGCACGTAAACTAATTTTCCATCTTTCTCGATGGAAAAAAAATCTTCATAGAACTGTGCTGTTTTTAGCATAAATGGAATTGCACGTTTTTTAAGAAATTCTTTATCTTGAGTGTACTGCCAATAGTCATAATAAAATTGCGACACCCAACCGGCACCCGCAGTCCAGAGATTCATAGGAAATTCATCGTTATAAGTATTTGCCAGGCCATGAACACTTCCTCGGGCAGGCACCATAATACCATCGCTACCAAAAAGTGTTTGGGAATTTTCGTGTAAATCGCTCATAAATGATTCGATTGTATCTAGATAAGCAAGTGTGACTTCTGGGAAATTTCCGTTCAATCCAAAAGCAATTGCGGCCTGGACATTACCATTGAGTGTATAGTCGCTGCTCCAGTTAGGTTGCCAAGTACCGGTCCAAATACCTTGTAGAGTTGGCGGGTGTTTTCCTGTACTACAAATTATGGCATAACGTGCAGCATCAAATATCTGCTCAATCCAAGCGGGCTTGAATTTTGTAAAACTTACCTGCTGAATCATTGTCTCAGCCGTTTGTTTAAGTGATGGCTTTCCATCCAAATCCAATAAAACACGATTGAACATCTCGCGATGACGATTAATGTGTGGTTTAAGTAATTTTTGATAGTCTAATGGGTAACCGGATAGTTCTTTTTCAATAACACTGATAGCATCTTTCGGAAATGTATGATAGATTTTTACTTTGGTTAAAATAAGAATCTTATGAGCATCTTTGACGGTAAGCCAATCATTCTTTACATTTATTTCCCCTCCCAGGGCATAGACTTTACTTACGACCGCTAATCCAGCCAACCCGTTTGGCCAACGTTGATGGAATTGCATGGTTAATGACAATCTATTTGATTCAACGTTTTGATTTATCGATTTTATAATATCTGGAAAAACAGTTTTTAATTCATTTTGATCTATTACGTTTTCCCAAGGTGTATTTTCATCATAGGGTACATTTACCAAACGAAATTGTGCATTAATTTTTGCTTCGCTTGGACTGGTAATGGACACCACAGCAATGTCATCCTCTCGAGAAACAAATGAGCGGCGATGAAATATTCCCTGCCTATTTTTCCAAGCAATGGTTGTTTGCGCTCGCTGGAAATCCGTACTCCGCAGTGACGATTCAACGGGATCACTTCCTATCATTTTGATCAATAATTGCCCAGCTGGACAGAGTGGATCAGGCCAAAGAAAATCATTTTTCGGATAACCTTCTTTTTGACCGAGCTCTACTATGAATTCCCCTGCTTTTTCACCTTCATTATTGAGAATCCATTGACGAATTTTGTTCATATGCCGAGCTATGGGAATAGGTTTTTGGGGAAATGCTTTAGGTAAAAATAAATTTTCATGGGAAAAGATAATTGTTTCCTTAATCGGTTGGCCATAGACTAATACCCCCGTAGTGCCATTACCACCAATCAGGGCATGATTCCAATTAGAGGCAGGTTTTACGCTCACAAACCCTTTTTCAGGAAACGTGAGCTTTAGATCATCCCAGACTTCACTTGCCTGTAAAATAGAAGCATCACATGCCCCCAAATAGAAGCACAATAAAGAACAATAAAAAAAAATCTTAGACATAAATTTATTTTCTCTCCCATTTAAAAATGCACTTAAAAAACAATGTCTTTATTTTTTCACCTTACCGGTAGCTACCCATTGTGTTCCTTGCAGCATGAGTTGCTTCCAACCTGGATTGTCCATAGCATCGGTATCATGACCTAATACTAAATTAAATCCTCGCCCTTTACCTAGAGAGGTCGTAAATGCAAGTGGTTCATACTGACCTGACCCGCCATTCTTTGGATCGGAAAATGCTTTGCAAAGAATGTGAGCATCCGACTGAATAGCCATTCGATGCCACAGTTCATCATGAATTTGAAAGACATCCATTCCTTTCGTAATAGGATGATTCTTATCCTCAATCATAACTTCAAACAGGTGCGCAGCACCATGGTCTGTTTGATCTTCTTTCCAAGTGGCTCCGACAATTTTTTGATAGTCTTTCCAATCATGAAAACAAACACTCGACGCATGAAATACAACAAAACCTTTTCCACTTTCAATAAAGTTAATCAATGCGTTTTCCGCTCGTTGTCCCCAAACGCGCTCTTGGCTGGGATAATTACTCCAATTGCTCACGACTACATCAAATTCAGAAAGCAATTGATCGGATAATTTGGAAGGTGCTTGTAATATTTCAACCTTGTAATCGCCGCTCTTAAGGTACAAGCTTTCTAAAACCGGAGTGGTTTCTTCCCAATCATGATTATTCATACCACTTAAAATTAAAAGTTTTAATTTTTTCTGACTTGCCGATTGAACCGAACAACCTGTACTTATGAAAATAAGAATAAGACAAACAAAACTAATCTGTTTTTTTATGCTTTCAAACATTATTTCATCGCTTATAAATTAAAATTGATAGGGAACTCGAATTTTTCGATTCAGATATTTTGTTTGTTCCGGCGTTGCTGCAACAATTTCTTCTTTTTCAGGATTCCATTTTACAGGTTTACCTGTACGAATCACAATATCCGATAGATGACTGATCGTATCGACACGTATGGCAGGTTCGAGTGGATTAATGGTTTTTTTTCGCGACTTCATACAATCGACGAAATTACGCGTTTGGTTCATGCTTTCATAAACAAGTTTATCATTTTCTTTAAATTCTATTTTTAGTGCGTTACTAACCCATTTTCCATTTTTAGACATGTAGCAGGCCCCTCGTGAGAAACTCACCCAACCTTCGCTGCCATGAAACGTTGTGCCATCTTCCCTGAAAATACGATGGTATTTCATGACAACAGGTTCGGCCGTCTTTTTATCCATAAATCGCATGGAAATGTCATTAGCATACTTGCATTGAATGTCCCAGCGACGAGCCGTATTCCACAAAGATCCTTTGGGTGGCATTACACCCGTTCCTTCATAATAAACCGGACTGGTATCTTCCGTATCCAAACCCCATTGACAAATATCCAGCGGATGCACACCCCAACCCGCAATAAACCCAAGTGCATGCTCATAGCAATGCCATGAACCCAGCTCAATACATCGATCCGAAGTATAAGGCTTTTTCTCTGAGGGCCCTGTATACAAATCATAGTTTAAACCATCCGGAACAGGGATCTCTTTCGTGCTTCCACGCTGCTCTTCTTCAAGATGTGGACACCAGACATCTACACGTTTAATCTCACCGACATATCCGCTACGAACTAAATTCACTGCTTGTCTAGCTGATTTCATCGAACGTTGTTGCGTGCCATACTGGAAAATCAAGTTTGATTTTTTGAAAATGTCACGTAAAAGCCAACTCCACTTCATGGCAACACTCAATGGTTTTTCAACATACATATCTTTACCTGCTTGAGCGGCAGCGATTGCAATAGGCACATGCCAATGATCCGGTGTCGCAATAATAACCCCATCGATATCTTTACGGGCAATTGCTTCGCGGAAATCTTCGTAAGGCTTACAAACATTTTTGCCATAGATCTTATTTAGTTTTTTTACCGTGCTCTCCCGTTTGTGCTTGTAGGCATCCACCGCGGCAACGATTCTTACATCTTCAAATGTTGAAAAATTATAATCCAACAATATTTCGGATCTGCTTCCACAACCAATCACGGCCAAGTTTATGCGATTGCTGGGAGCTTTTTTTCCAAATAGTGACGAAGATAAAACATAAGGAACTGCCATTGCAGATGCCGAGATTCCTATGAATTTCCGACGTGTTATTTTCGCTTTATTATTATGACTCATTATTTTTCTCCATACATAAATGGTATACAAAAATACCATACTAAGCGGCAACACAAGATTCAATCCACTTGACTAAACGTATCACAGATTTTGTAATATTTTCGGGCCCGGTAATTTCCAATGTTGTCGCACTGTCAAAACCGATACTTGCAAGTTCTTTGACAATACTTTCAATTCCAACAACACCGTCTCCCAAAGGTATTTGTGCCATACCGCAACCATAGAGCGTTCCTCGCTTAGGCTCCCATGCGGCTTGCATATCTTTCCAATGCACATGCTTGATTCGTTTTCCAAAAGTTTTCACATAATCGAGCGGGTCGGCACCTGCAAGCCAACTATTGCCCGTATCCAAACAAACCCCCACGGCCTCTTCATTACCCAACTCATCTAAAAGGATTTGCATACCACCAACACTGCCAGTGACAATGCCATGCGGCTCTAAAAGAAGTTCAACACCTAATTCTTTCGCCCAAGCAACAGGACTGCGAAGCTTATCGCAAATAGTAAAGATTCTTTGGTCATTCGTCAGTTCATGACCACATGACGTTTTTGGATCACCTTCTGTGGTAATAACATGTTTAATTCCCAAATGATGGGCTAACCGAATAGCCTTGATAATTTCATCCGTACCATAAATATCTGGCGCGGGTGGATCTAATAAATTCGCATGCGCACAAATACTCGTTAAAGAAATATCCGCGTCATCAACCATTTGTTTAATTTTCTGTGGATGACTATCTAGGCTAATCGACGCGGTAAAACCATATTCAACACCTAACATACCGCCACAATGGTTATCGGTTAAATCAGCATAATCAATCCCCATTGCTTTGATTGCCTTGAATTGATCTGTCATCGATTGGAATGGATTTACTAATGCGAAACAGCCTATTTTCATATGGTATCTCTCTTAAACATTGAGAACTAATGATATTTGTACAACACATACGTTGTTTAAAGTCAGACCAAAATATTCGGCATATTGTCTTCTATACCTTTTATTTACAGTAAGTTAAATATACCTTTCTGTGCTTCCAATATTCCTTAAATTATACTATAATGGATAATTACATTCTTCTAATATTCATTAATACGTTTTTTTATACATTGTGCCATGCCGAAAAATCTGATTTTTAAATCCAAAGATTTCATCTATAGACCCGATACCTGTGAATTGCTCGTTAAAGCTGCCGAGACTGGGAAAATTAAATTTAACGCCCTTGCTCGCGGCAAATATCCAGGTACAAAACTGGGCTCAAAGCTGCCTGGTATTCGCAGCCTGGGTTATTGGGACGCCTCTTATCAACAAAACTGGAAACTCGATTGGCATCGAAATGAAGGTGTTGAAATTTGCTTTCTTGAAACAGGAAAACTTTCCTTTGGTGTTGAAGATAAACAATATCAACTTAAACCAGGTGACTTAACACTCACACGACCATGGCAATCTCATTATGTCGGCGATCCTACTATTGAAGCCAGTCGCTTGCACTGGATCGTTCTAGATGTCGAAGTGCGTCGACCCAATCAGCCTTGGAAATGGCCCCGATGGATTATTTTAACCCCCGAAGATCTTGAGAAACTAACCTCTTTTCTAAAAAATAGCGACACCTACGTATGGCCTACATCATCAGCGATTCGAAAATGTTTTCAAAAAATAAGCCATGCGATTGATTTAAACAAAATAGATAATAAAATTTCACGATTAGCTATCAGCATCAATGAATTATTCGAATGTATTTTGGACATGATTCATCAGCAACCCAAAAGTATAAATTCAATACCATCTGACTCTCTATATGCTGTTGAGTTATTTGCGAAAGATTTAGTGCTGTATAATGAATACCTGACGCATCCATGGACAGTTGAATCTATGGCAAAAGAATGCGGACTCGGCGTTTCGCAATTTCGAAATCATTTTAAACAAGTAACAAACATGACACCGATGAATTATTTAAACTTCCAAAGAATTGACTTGGCTAAAAAAATGCTTTTAGAAAGCCCTAAAAAAAGCATGACCGACATTGCATTTTTATGTGGCTTTAAAACCAGCCAATATTTTGCAACCGTTTTTAGTCAGGTTAGTGATTGTAGTCCTACAGAATTTCGAAAAAAACTTAAAGAGTAAAAGCGTGGCAGTATGCTGCTGCCACGCAAAAGTAATATGAAGTGGAGTGGAGTATCCCACTTGATACTTCGATTTTGTTTTTAAAAGCAAGGTCCTAACTAAATAGAACCTTGCTTTGTGTAGAAAACAAAAATCTAAATACACATGTTCTTATTTAGACTTAAGTAAATCAATTAAACACCTCAAAGGCATCAATTTCAACTTCACCGCTGGAGATCGTACCAACCAACGTATGACTTCCTGATGACAAAGACGTATTTTCATAC
>JANQJS010000027.1 GCA_028281535.1 Sedimentisphaerales bacterium
CACCCCTGCCGATTCCAAACGTGCCCGTAAATTTGGTGCACAAGGCATTGGTCTTTGCCGTACAGAACATATGTTCTTTGAAGGCGATCGTATCTGGGCCATCCGTCAATTGATCTTGGCTGCTGATGAATACAGCCGCCTCAAAGAAGAAATTCAAGAAATTGAAGCGGAAGATCAAATCGGTGCTGAAGATAAAAAACAACTCGCTACATTGAAAAAAGAATTCAAAGATCCTAAGAGCAAATTCGAAGGTGCTTTGAAAAAATTATTGCCATACCAACGTAAAGATTTCACCGGCATTTTCTCTGAAATGGCTGGTCTACCTGTAACGGTTCGTTTGTTGGATCCACCATTGCACGAATTCTTGCCACATGATGACAAGAGTCAAAAAGAAATGGCCAAACGCTTGGGTGTGAAACCTGCTGACGTCAAAGCCAAAGTGGCTGAACTTCATGAATTCAATCCTATGTTGGGTCATCGTGGTTGTCGCCTGGCGATTACCTACCCTGAAATTTATCGCATGCAGGCACGTGCGATTATCGAAGCAGCGATTGCTGTGAAAAAGAAAAAGAAAATCGTTCTACCTGAAATCATGGTTCCATTGATCGGTACCACTGGCGAATTGGCGTTCGTAAAAGAACATATCGTTGACGAAATCAACAAAGTCTTCGCCGAGAAGAAAACCAAAGTCAAATACATGATTGGAACGATGATCGAAGTGCCTCGTGCTGCGATGGTTGCTGAAACGATTGCTGAAGAAGCTGAATTCTTTAGCTTCGGCACCAACGACCTAACACAAATGGGGCTTGGTTTCAGCCGTGACGATGCTGGCAAGTTCATTTCTGAATATGTCAAACATGGCATCTACGATATTGATCCATTCCAAAGCTTGGATCAACAAGGTACTGGGCGTTTCATCGAAACCGGTATCAAACTGGGACGCTCTACTCGTAAAAACCTTAAAATCGGTATCTGTGGCGAACATGGTGGTGACCCATCCAGTATCGACTTCTGCCATAGAGCTGGCATGAACTATGTGAGCTGCTCGCCTTTCCGTGTACCTGTTGCACGATTAGCCGCTGCTCAAGCTGTTCTCGCTAATGGCAAAAAGTAATATCACCTGTCGGATGAACCCGATGATGATTTAAATATCCAACCCCCTGTTCTCATACGAGTTCAGGGGGTTTTTTAATGAACCGCCTTCTCAACTCCACCTTTAAGTTGTTAGCTAAAAGCTCTTTAAGAAAAACAGAGACAAAAGACTTGACCCATCCTCTTTGCATTCGCTAGAATTTACCTGTTGGGTAAATTTCGCTTGATTTGCATTTTATATATTCCAACAGAAAAACTATCTGTCGGTATTTTCAAAGGAGATTCGATTATGAAGCTTTATGCTTGTATTGTTTTTACAATGATAGCTTTCTTAAATCAATATCTGAATGGTCAAATCATTTATTCGACCGATGACCTGTTAAATGAAATCAATCGCTATGACACAACAACAAACCCAACCCAAAAAGACAATCTGTTTTCTTCCGTCCTTGACACTCCCGATGGTATCGCATTAGACTTAACCGCATCCAAAGTTTACTGGACCGATCGTGGGGCAAACAAAATTCAACGTTCCAACTTAGATGGCAGTAATAAAGAAGATATAATTACTGCAGGATTATCTTCTCCCCAAGCGATTGCAATTGATTCATCTGGTGGAAAAATGTATTGGGTCGAATCGGCCAAAGTAAGACGAGCCAATTTGGATGGAACAAACATGGAAACACTCGTCACAGCCGGTCTTTCTGATCCTCATGGCATTGCAATCGACACGACTGCAGGTAAAGTCTATTGGACCGATGATGGCAGTTCTAATAAAATTCAGCGAGCCAATTTTGATGGAAGTAATGTTGAAGATTTAGTCACTGGGGTCAATGGATTAAAAGGTATAGCTCTTGATACCGCCTCAGGAAAAATGTATTGGGTTGCCCCCGTAGGAAAAGGGACAGATAAAATTCAAAGAGCCAACCTGGACGGCTCAAACATTGAAGATCTGATCACATCTGGTACCTTTTTCGCTGAAAGCATCACCCTTGATCTTGCCAATGGGAAAATGTATATCGGCGATCCAGGATTTAATAACATATTCAGAGCCAATCTGGATGGTACAGGCCTGGAAACGATCGTATCACAAACGTTTACGTATCCTGATGGCATGACCATTGATCCTACTAACGGGAAAATATATTGGGCAAACCATAGCACATCAAAAAAAATCCAGCGAGCCAACTTAGATGGCTCAAACATTGAAGACCTCGTTTTCAATCACGCTGAAGAACCAACAGGTATAGCAATCGACACCACCATGGGAAAAATATATTGGACAGAAAAATCGCTTTTACAAATTAAAACATCAAATATTGATGGAACCAATTTTGAAAATATATCGCTTAACAGTTTTACATTCCCTGAAAGTATCGCACTCGACATTGCCAACGGAAAAATGTATTGGACAGACACGATATACAAAGAAATCTTGCGATCAAATCTTGATGGTTCTAACATAGAAGAACTTTTAAGTACTGGATCAAATAAAGCGCATACTATTGCTCTCGATTTGGACAATGAAAAAATGTATTGGACCAGTGCTGGATCATCTGACAAAATCCAACGTGCTAACCTGGATGGCACTAACATTGAAGATATTGTTACAAGCGGTCTTAGCTATCCATGGGGAATTGCATTAGATCTGACTTCCGGAAAGATTTATTGGACAGATGCAGGCACAAATATAATCCAACGAGCAAACCTGGATGGATCAAATGTTGAAACACTTATTTCTTCAGGCCTGAATAACCCATGGGCTATTGAACTCGATCTCATCGCAAATAAGATGTATTGGACGGATGAAGGCTCCAAAAAGATTCAACGAGCAAACCTTGATGGCTCAAACATTGAAAATATTGTGACGAGTGGCTTAGACCGTCCTTATGATATTGCATTATATTTCCCACTACTTCCAACAGATCTCAATCAAGATCACATTATTAACATCATCGATTTTTCGCTCCTTAGTAGTGACTTTGGATGCCTAGCAAGTTGTATGGCTGATATTAATAATGATGGACAAGTTGATTTAGATGATGCTATTCAATTCGTTTCTGATTGGCTAGAAGGCGCATCCAACTAAGTTAATATAATTCTAATTCTACCGTAAAGTAGTTTCAGAGAGACTAACAGAGCGATTAATCCACACGAGAAAGTGTTTATCTATTGTAAGGAGGTTTATTTTTTAGTAATTTATATTATAATACCTGCATAACTATTTATGTAATTATCAATATTGGATTGAGACGCGTCATATGGCGAAACAACGACAATCAAAGCATAAAACCCCCATCCAAACTCAACGCGATATATCCCCAACGGAGTTAAACGCCCCATTAGCTGACAACTCTAAAGCGAACAAAAAACTTGAGTGGCTTATCGCATTGGTTTTATTGGCGGTGGGCATATTCCAATCTATCATTTATTTTGATCATAAGGTTGTTCCGAACCTGGATTTCCCTGCGTTTTATAGTAGCGGTGAAGCTTTGTGGTCAGGGACACTTCCCAGCAATTTAAAGCGAGCACCTGTCTTAGGGTTTATGCAAGTCGGACTCAGTCATTTTGTGGGTGGCCAAACTCCAGGGTTAACGGCAGGTAGAATCATTAACGCCATCTTTCACCCACTATGTATTTTACTGCTGTGGGGTATTGGTAAACGCCTGATTGGGTCGGCCGCTATTTGGGTTACTCTGCTGGCCCTGATGAACCCATGGGTTATCTGGCTGATCCCTGAACCGATTGCACAACCTCCGATGCTCTTTTTTATGCTGGCAGGTTTTTACCTAGCACTAAAAGGTTCGCGATGGGCTTATCTATTTGGTGCACTCGCATGCATGACACGTTATGATGGCGGGGCCATCCTACTGGCGATCGGCCTGTATGATCTTCTCACTAGAAAAACTACCAAAGAAAAGTTAATGACGTTTGTCTGGGGCCTAATCGGGTTTTTACCTTTGATGATCTGGATGTTATTAACCTATCTAAAATGGGATGATCAAGGTGGCGAACATTATCTAAAAGTCATGACAGGCGGCGACAAAGGATTATGGGTTGCGTTTACACACAACTTGAAACAGGCCTGGGATGTGGCATTTTCGCCATTAATTTACTCACCGAAAGATCCCACTAATGCCAGTAAATTATGGATACTTATATGTCAAATTATCGTGGGAACAAGTTTCTTCCTATCATTTATTTGGGCATGTATCAAACGCAACTGGATCATCGTGTCACTATTTGTCTTTTTAATACCTTACTTCTGTGTCCATGCGATGATGTCGTTTAATTATCATAAATTCCATTCCGCGAGTCACTGGGCAATATTGCTTATCTGTGCGTATGGAATTTATACCAGTTGGTTATTTTTAAATAATAAACTCTCGATCCCAAAATGGTTCACATTGACCTGCCAAAGTCTAATTGGGTTAGGTGCCATTTTACTCATCGTTTATCTGGCAAAACAGATTCCAACAATTTCAAAACTAAGCCAAAACTCAACGCTTCTGACAGGTGTTGGTCTTTCAGCTGTCGTCGTCATATGCATTGCAAGACTAATCATTACCAAAAAAGAGTTTCTGATTCGTGATCTATCAGGTGCATTGATCGTCGCTGCCATGATACTCTCAAATCAATTTGTACTTGTGAATATCGTGGGGAGCGGACAAAGAGATATTGAATTCAAATTACTCGCAGACTGGTACGTCAAAAATGCCCAGTCTGGTGAAAAACTAGCCACCACCATGCCACACATTGTACGTATTTTTGCTCCGAAAGCCTCCGATGAATTTTCCCATACCAGATTTATTCGAGGCAAAGACATCAATGAATTCACCCAAAGCTGCTACAAAAAAAATATTACCTATGTAGCCTGGGACTCACGGATGGGCTATTATCCTCAAGATATTTACTACAAACGTTATGGGCTCCAAAAAATTGCCCCACTCTACCGCCCACAAGATTTAGGACCTTACAAATACCTAACTACTATGGGAACTAAGTTTCGACACATTCATGTTTTTCGATTACAAGATCTCGCCAGTTTTCAAAAAGAAAAATAAGATACTATCTTCGATTGCGGCAATGTTATTTACTTAAAGCAGGATCTCCTTCTAAAAGCACCGTTTTAATCGACATTAAGTTCTGAGGAGCATCTTTATAGTCGTCTTTTACACCGGTCGAATAATGCTTGATGACTTTGGGATACCATTGCCCCTGCTTTGTTTGTGAGAACTCTTTCACTTCATGAATATCATAAGAACCATATTCATTTGCCTGGTCATCAACAGAAACAACATACTTCGGTTTATTTTTCCAGTTGGCTTTTGAGTTTTGTTCAATGCGAACTTTAACACAAATATAATCCTTATTTGGATCTATGTAATATAAAATCCGACCAGGCAACCTCTCCGTATTATTGATATGATTTTTAAACCCTGCATAGAGACACTGCAAGCAAATGAGATCATTATTATTTGCATACATATCATTTGAGATTAACGTAAGGTCAGAATCCTCTAAAGATGGCCACCCTAAACCATCATCTCCCTCAACAATCTCTTGAATATCGACAAGTTGATTATTTGAATCTTTTTCCGTTGTCTCAATCAAATAGAAATAATCCTGCTTAAACGCACGTTTATAAGAATAATATTTTTCAAAGAAGGTTTCTTCAATCTTTTCAAACACACTCGCATCACGCGGTGCACCAATATCATAAATATCTTCGGGACCATGATCAGGATAGACATACGACTTTGTTATTTTATACCCACCGCCAGCTCCACGCTTCCCTGGGTTATCAAAAAATATTTCGATCGATTCCATAACCAAGTAAGTTTCAGGATCTATATAATTGATACTTCGTCGTTTAATTTGGTTATCTTTATAAAGTTCAATCTCAACCATTTTATATTTATGGTTTTCCCGATTAATCGCAGACACTGCTATTTTTGCTTCATACCCAGCCTCTTCCATAACGTCAGCATATTTTTTAATCATCGCCATCGGCTTATCAACAGGAATATCCCAACCGGAATAATCATTATCCATTTCTTGAATCGTAATATCATTCTCAAATGGATTATAAATAAACATTTTTTTATGAGTATAATCAAAAAATTCCAGGTGCCACATGCTATTCTTATCAGGCATAATTTTACTCTTATAAAAATAATTGTTAGTAGGAATATGCTTCCAACTTTCAGCAGAGTAAGTTTTCCCATTCATCGTTGCAGTATCCTTGGTATGCACCCAATGTTTTCCATATATCGTATCAACAACTTTAGCCCAATACAATTTAGACTCTTCGGTGGAAACTGACGAATCGAATTCTTTAAGAACCGCATCATCCGGAACGCCTAGATCATAAAGATTTCGGGGTCCCTGTTTTGGATAATCAAATGTAACATCTCCTTGCTTAACCAGATTGCCATTTTGATCAAATAAACGACTGCTCCCTTTTATCAGCAATTTACTGTTCACATCAACAACTAATTCAATTTCTCCATCCAGATCATCATTGGTATCTATCTTTAATGTTTGAATTTGGATCTTCTTGCTATCAACAAATCCCTCCTCAATCAAAAGCTGATAATCTTTTTGATCCGCTTCTTGCACAATTTCTTCCATCAAATCTAAAGGAGTTGACATCCTGAATTGAGCTTTATTACTCAGCCTGGTTTTTTCGATGACATTGACATCAGGGTCATGTTCATAGCGAATCCGATCGATATAATCTATATAGATTACTTTTCCACGATTTGTTTTAGTGAACCATTTTTTTTGATCAAATCGTATCCAATGTTCCTCTACAGCATCATTTCCATGTTCTATTCCCTTGATAGACATATGCATCCAAGGTACATGACTCATCGCCGCTCTTATATCTGCTAAGGCAATGGACGCCCCATCAATACTACCAAAACGACTGAATAACCCTGCCGTGATTATGAATAAAACAACAGCCGCTGTCGCATATTTTGTCATTCTATGATTCATTATTCGTCTCCATATCGGATCAGCTTGAAGGCCCATAGAATCATTGTTACGTTTCTTTATTTCTACCTGCATATCGCGTAGAATCTTACGATCTAATCCCTCAGTCGTTTCAAACTGACATTGTTTTAATTGTTGCTCTAAAGATTCATTGTTTTTCATGACGTCGCCTCCGAACTTAAATGATTTCGAAGTTTTTCGAGTCCATAGCGATAACGACTTTTTGCCGTCGATGTAGAAATCCCACATTCTTTAGCAATCTGCTTAAAGGTTAGACCGCCATGCAATCTTAGCGTTATCACTTCACGTTGATCCAACTGACAGTGCATGAGAGCCTGATAAACCTCTTGGGTTTCTTCAAATTTTAACAGCTTAAGCAAAGGACCTGCTTCGCTTGCTTCCTCTAATTCAATCCATTCAGATGCATCGCTGTCTGGCGTACGTTTTCGCATCATGTCACGGGCCCGATTGGCCACACTGGAAACAAGATAACTTTTGAGATTGGACTTTATTTTGATCTGACCGGCCTGACCTGTAAATTTAACAAACACATCATGTACACAATCTTCCGCTTTCTCATGAGATTTCAGCATACAGCAAGCCACGGTGAACATGGTGGTCTTATAGAGATGATATATCTCTTCAAGTGCCTTCATGTCACCTTTAAGGTATTGTGAGATAAGCGCTTGCTCGTCCAATCGGCGTCTCCATTGCGATCCAAATCAGGATGCTCGTCACCCATAAGACGATTATAAAGGGAAATGGATTTAAAAGATCTTAATTTTATATGAGAAATATTTTAATGCTACATTCTGATGCTTTCCCCCCCCCTCAAGTGAGCTATTGATTAGGAACAACTTTTTTATGAAGAACGGTTACTTTAGGAGATTGAGCGATTCTAAGATCTTGTTCAATCGCTTCAAGTTCATTAATCATACCCTCTAATTCACTCTTTAACTTTTTATTTTCAGTTTCAGCATGATTAAATTGTTCAACAAGCAACATATAGTCTTCATTAATGATCTTATCTATCTTACTTTGATAATGTTTTTTCAAAGCCTCTTTTTCGCTACTACTAATAGAAATCTGAGCTAACTCCTGATTCCATTTGTGTAGTTGCTGACCAGAATGATAATGAACAATTTCTTCTTTTCGTTTAGCCTGTTCAATCCGACTCTTAGCAAGCTCTTCTCGGAATTTGTCAATTTCATACTCATTTATAACGGGCCTTCCATCCTCGGTCTTTTCATTTAACATTTTTTCATAAAGTTCATAACGCTTTTCTTTAAGCTCAACAATCTTTCCCAGCTCTTTTAATATAACATCTTCATTTGTCAGCGTATGAATATGTTCTTGTTGTTTAAGTATTTCTACACTTATGGCTTTTCGCTTCGCTTGCACCATAACCAATTCATGCTCGATCGGCTCTAGCTTAGACTTTAATTCACGTAAAATATGCAAAACACCAGCAGTAGTATATAAAGTTGGTATACCAGTTTTTTTCCGTAGATCACTTTGAAGTTGTGTATTGCTTGAAATTTGATCTCTGTATCTTTCAATTTCTATTTTAAGATAGTCTCGTCTGTCGTGTACATTGCGATTCTTTTCATTATTTTTTGTACGGTAATAATCATTGATCAACTCGATAACCCGATCTGCCAATTCAGCAGCAATAGGTTTATATTTCTCTGGATATTTTTCTTTCATATTTCGCAATGATATCTCAAAACCTAATATGCTCGATTCTACGTTATCGATAAAACTCAAATCAATGCTACCTACAGGCAAATCTAAACCAAAATACTCATCAATCAAGATATCCAGAAATGGCCCTTTCATATAAACGAGTAAACTGGGTTCGTGTGTAATTCGCTTCTGAAAATGGACCGAAGCATAAATGGAATTCGAATTGGATTTGTTATCCTCCTGGGTATATCCATAATTTACAAAAGCCAATAAACTAACTAAAATCGCTATATTGTATTTTTTTCTCATCGAATACTCCTTTCTGGTCGGTTTCGACGTCGTTCAATTCTTTCCGAGCTTTATCTGCTGCTGGTGTATCAGGAAACAGATGAATGACCTGTATGTAATCTTCAATGGCAGATTGCTTTAGATTCAACTCATTGAATTTACGTTTAGCTTGAGCATAAATGGTCTCTGCCGTCTCTTCATCCTGCTGCTTGATTATAAGCAGTGGGTCTACTCTAGATTCCAACTCAGCGTTTAAGTGGTTCATCCTATCTTTATGACGCTGAGCCAATAGCATTTCGTCTACTTTCTGCTGCGTTAGATTTAGTTCCTGTGTTAATAATGAAATTTCATATCGTAACTGTTCGATGGTTTTACTTTCTCTCACAATTTTATTTGTTTGACGGACTTGATCGATCCAAAGAAGTCCAATCGAACTTGCAAAAACAAGCAGTGCTGCAAGTGACAAATTTTTTCGTCTCTTTTTTTGTCTCGATGACTGTTGATATACGTTTGACAGTAATTCACCAGATGATATAGATTTAGGTGTCGCTTGTTTATCGATCGTATGTAACATTTCTTTAATTTTATGATCCGACATATTAATCAACTCCATCATCGAGAACTTCTTTTAATTTCTTTTTACCCCGATGCAATCTAACATTTATCAGTGATTTACTTAAACCAGTCACGGTTTCAATTTGGTCCAACTCCATCTCTTCCAAATATCGCATAATTATGACTTCGCGATATTTTGGCTTTAATTTTTGTATCATGATTTTTAATTGTTCATGCTTATCGGTATTTTGCAATTGATGATTTTGCTGTCGAGCATTTTGTCGCAATCCTGCCATGAGGGTCTCTTTAATCTTCTGACGACGGTGATAACTGCGACACTTATTGATAGTAATGGTTGTAATCCATGTTTTCAGACTGCTTTCATGTCGGAATTTCTTTAAATGCTTATGTACGGAAAAAAATACCTCCTGCACAACATCCTCGGTCTCATCTGACCAACCCAATAACCGATGTGTTAATGTGGTCACATAAGCTTGGTACATGTGTACAATATCCTCAATCGATCGAGGTATTTCTGACGATCCAAAGTCATAATCTGTCAGTTTAGCCGTTTTTTTACACGATTCTTCTATTTTGAATTTCTCCTGACGAAGTCGACATCCTATTAGACCCAAATTTTCAGGAAAAATTACAAAAAAATGAAAAATATTAAGAGATTTATAAAATAATGAGCGGGCTTAATCAGAAACATACCCATGCTTGTGCGCAGCAGGTAATATCCATCCGAAATGACAAGAAAAACATGCCCACGTAAACGTGGGCATGGCATCGATAATTATTTTAGACTAAGGGTAATTTTAGCTGGTAGATTAATCGTATTGCCAAACCAAAGCAGGTGATTTTTCTCTTTGGTTCTGTGCTGTCGAAATTGATCTTGACTTATTGTCTGGCCATTTATCTTAATGGATTCAATCGTTTTAAAATGGCAGCGGTTGATTTGCAAGACTGGGCTATGCCAGTTTATATATTCTTTTACAGGATTGATTTGAAAACTTAATTCTTTAGAAGGGCCTGTCATTTGGAATTCTAAGGCTTTATAGCGACGATCATTTTTAACAAATCGCCATGGGCCAGCTGTCACACTGACACTTCCCGGATCGAGCCAGGATTGCGTACGCTGTTTCATGGTTTTGGGATCATCAAAATCACCCAGCCCTACGAGCAATACCCAATCACGATATTTTCTACCACGCTGGTCAACTTTATAATCCTTATCCCAAAGAGCAGTCCCTTCATCGTGTGCACCAAAACTCAACAGGCAGGCATGCGATACTTCCGCTTTCCAAAGACCATAACTGCCAAAGGCTCCGGTATAAGGGCGTTTGCCTACGGGCCAGTGCGTATGTTTTCCAGTGGCATGATGCCAGGTGTATTGAAAATTTGTTCTGTTTGAATATGTATCCGGATAGTTTGAATCACTTGAAGTAACGATGAAAGGACTTGGTAAGTTATTAAGATTGGTTGCCATGATTACCTGTCCCCAATCGTCAATAGGTGAGTAATAATCAAACTTGGGGCCTGGATGACCGGTTTGCATTTGCTCTTTTAAATTGAATAATTTTAAAGCAGGTTTACCGATAAAATCACTACAGTGCGACTGCGAACCCGCGATCGCAATCAGTTCTCCTAATTCATGATTACTCTCATAACCGGAATCGAGTTTGGGTGTATAGACCATGTAACGGGTTGCTGAGCCATCCGGATAAAAGGTCCAGATCTCATCCGCTTCGGGTACTTGTTTACCAATATTGCGGTGTGGGGGATAATAATCAGGATCCACCAAAGCATACTTCCAATGCACAACTTTTCGTACGGGATTATTTTCGAGAATTTTAACCTGACTCCATCGATTTAATCGATCACTCATCGGTTCATGGCAACCCGGATTTCCTCCATTCCAGCATTCCATAAATTCGTAAGTATACTGAAGTTGATTATTTAAATGCCAGGCAGGCACATAATTGGATTCTTCCCAAAAGACCCACTTAACGTCGTCGTCATGGTACTTAAAGGCATCATCAAACGAAATAACAACTGCCGGGCCAAAAAAACCTGACCAATTGTATTCACGACGGACGGCTTGGAACCCCGTCTGGCGGTCATCTTGATCTTTGATTGGTTTTTGGAGCACTTCAATCTTATCGAACGTGGATTGCCCTTTATTAAGATTAATCAACGCCACGTAAAAAGTTTGATTTGGTTTAGCCCAGTCTTTACTTGGTGCCAACTCCATCCAGTTTTGAGCGGACTTGCCTCGAATGGTTTTCTTTACTGAATAATAGTAATGAAAAAAACCGCCAGGCCCGTCACGAAAGATTCGTAACTGGTTATTGGTTTTTGTAAAAGGTACCGAATATTTCTTACCTGTTAAAATATGTTCATAACCATCGGTTTGAAAATCAATCTCTCTTGGCCGATCAGGATCAATCTTTTCTTCTTCACCATTGTTTTCTCGTCGCTGCTCTTCCCGCTGCTTTTTCTCTTCTTGCCAGTCGCGTTCAAGATGTTTATTTTTACGAAGAAGTTCACCCGTATTATCCAACACATCCCTTCGACCATTTTGGCAATCACGGATTCGAACAACAGAGTGCCCTTCATGATTTCTATCCACGGTAATCATGGTAAAATTATTGACATCGGGTTGTCCATTTTTCTCATGTATTATGGCCATACCAATATTCTTATCTTGCAGAAATGCAACCTCAGCAACAAAATGGCCACTGAATGGTTTGTCAAAATAAATGCCAGAATACCCAGCGCCGCTTAATGTTAAACGACCAGATTTGACTGAAATATTTCCTGTTTGATTTTCATTAAGAGATATAGGTTTCCATTGCGAATTCTGTATTGAAAAATCATCAATAACCAATACGCTTGATTGACTGGCAATACAAAAAGATAACAAAAATTGAAACGAAAACAGAATAACCCCAAGAAAGTAACTACGACTCACACTAATCATAAATAGTCTCCATTTTATTACATTATAGCGGGATAGTAGTAGGTGGTGTACTATAACAGACTAGACTCTAAAAGTCAACCAGTGCTTAAATTCATTAACGCTAGGGAAATTTAACTTGCGAAACGAAGCAAACATACATAAGCCATTTTGACAGGAATCGCTATGACGAGATAGAGGAAAATCTATAACCCCATGAATCAATAACAACGCTGATCCCTGTTTTCATTGTTATTAGATCTCTCCCGATGACGCTCCAATCAAGATGGCTTTGGAAAGATGTTATGTCGTTATAAGATATTACAATCAAATGCGATTAAGCTTTTTGAGCTGCTTGTAGTGTATTAAGCATCAACATGGTAATCGTCATAGGGCCCACACCACCAGGAACTGGGGTAATCGCAGAAGCGACTTCCTTGATCGGTTCGAAGTCTACATCACCTACAAGTATACGTTTGCCTTCTTCGGTTTTGCCCACCTCATTCACACCAACATCAATGACCACAGCTCCGGGCTTGACCATATCGGCCGTCACTGCTTTAGGTACACCTGCGGCCACGATAAGAATATCTGCACGCTTGGTATGGGTTGCTAGATCTTTGGTTCGGGTATGACAAAGTGTAACCGTGGCATTAGCTCCTTCACCTTTTTGCAGGAGCATATTGGCAATCGGTTTCCCAACGATATTGCTACGCCCTACCACCACAACTTCAGCACCTTCCGTTTGTGTGCCACTGCGGATGAGCATCTGCTGGATGCCATAAGGTGTACATGGCAGATAAGCCGGCTCGCCTACCACCATACGCCCGACATTTACCGGATGAAATCCATCCACATCTTTATCCGGATCGATTGCATAAAGGACTTTACCTTCATCCACATGTTTTGGCAAAGGCAACTGAACAAGAATGCCATGAATCTTTTCATCTTGATTATATTTTTCAATCAAAGCAAGGAGATCTTCTTCTGAGATATCTGCAGGTTGATTATCTTGAACAGAATAATAGCCTAGATCATGCGCGGTTTTTTGTTTCGCACGCACATAACTTTGAGAAGCAGGATTTTCACCAACCAGTATAGTAACCAAACCAGGGGTAATGCCTTTTTCACTTTTTAATGAATCAACGTCTTGTTTAATTTCTGCTCGAATTTGTTCGGCAATCTCTTTACCTTTAATCAGTTTCGCGGTCATATATCTATCCTGTAGGTCAGGCCACGCCTGACAATTGAATGTTTAGAGAACCTGTCAGGCAAGGCCTGACCTACTAAAAAGAAGATGATATCAGGGAGTGTTTGATGAAGCCAGAAAAATCAGCCCATAACAACGCAGTTACGACCTTGATTTTTAGCTTGATAAAGGGCTTTATCTGCCAAATGAAGGAGATGATTGGCATCTTGAGGTCGATGTCGAAAGATGGATGCAATACCTATACTGATGCCCAGACATTTACTTGGATCGATTTGAGTAACGCCATCATCATTAGTTTGACTTGAAAAACGTGACGCTTCCTGGGCAAAATGGGAACGGATGCGTTCGGCAATTTCGGTTGCTTCTTGCTGAGTACAATTCGGTAGCAACATTACAAATTCATCACCACCATATCGTGCAACAAAATCACAGTCACGAACACAAGCCTGAAGTAGATCGCCTAAAAAGTTAATCGCTTCGTCACCCATGGCATGACCTTGCGTATCATTAACCTGTTTGAAATTATCCATGTCGATCATCATACAGGTTAAATCAACATGAGTATTTTTTGCCAACTCAAAATATTCGGGCAACTTCTTATCAAAATGACCTCGATTAGATAATCCTGTTAACCCATCTAAATTGGTTTTTTGTTTGAGAAAACGTACATCACGTCGAAACTTATCAAACGTATTGTTAAGCTTCTGTTTGACGGCACTTTTATATTTTTTCAGATCTTCTTGCGAACCATTTAATGATTCATGCAAATGCATAAATTCCTGCTGGATACCATCTAATTCTGCCTGCATCCTGGGATTGGAACAGGCTTTCTTTAATCCTAATCGCATACCACGCATTTCACGCATGAGCTGATGGAGAGGCTCAACATAATACCAACGCGCCAAAGACCAACTGATAATTAATGTTAAGATAAAACAAAATGACATTACCGCCAGAGCATGATAATAAAAGGCATTATTTTTTTCTGGTTCTTGATTGAGAAATGATGCAATCTCAACATCTTCCGGCTCATTCAGTATGGGAATCAATGCTTTCTGATCGTCTTTGGGCTGGATATGATATAGTAAAAAAGCAGAGCTCACCAGCATCGATACGACCAGAAGAATCATCCCTCCAATCAGCGTATTTCGACGTTGTTGTTGCGATTGTTGCATGTGGCTATTTGGCTACCTATTCAAACCTTTTTATTTCCCGCATTACACCATTGGCTAACATGTTGAGCCAACGTATTTAAAGTATAAAATAAAGATCAGCTAAATGAGTAGGCTAGCTTAGGAGAAATGAGTCGGAATCGACAGAATATTGCTGGGTTGCACTCGGCCTGTAAGGATTGTAACGATTATGACCATTGCCCTGTAAAAACAACGGTCGCAGGCCCTGCCATATAAACATGGTTGTCATCGGGATCCCACCGTAAATTTAAATCACCCCCAGGTAAATGAGCAAGAATATCGTGTCCAGTTTTACTAGCTAGTATACCCGCTACGCATACGGACGCCGCCCCAGTACCACAAGCAAGCGTAATTCCAGTGCCTCGCTCCCAGGTTCGCATAATGACTTCCGTATCGGAGAGTCGCTGAACAAAATGAACATTAATTCGCTGAGGAAACATGTCATGGTTTTCAATGAGCTGTCCTAGATGCTCAAGATCAATGGCTGCTACATCGTCGCAATAAATAATGACATGAGGATTTCCCATCGATACGCAGGTTAAAAGAAAATGATGATCCTCTATCTGCAGCGGAATCCCAACAGCCTGCTGACCGGTGACATTAACAGGAATATCTGTTGGTAACAAAATAGGCTCTTCCATATCGACACAAATCAGTTCAGCTTTACCTTCTTTGACTGCCAGGCTAATGGGCAAAACGCCACGACCTGTTTCAACGGATATTTCCAAAATTTCTTGAGCATCAGGCACCAACGATTTGAGCATGTTTTCACACACGGCATTCTGAGGTTTCTGTCCCTTGGCAAGATTATTTTCAAAGGCATATTTAGCCACGCAGCGTACGCCATTGCCGCACATCTCGGATTCACTGCCATCAGCATTGAACATGCGCATGCGTACATCGGCACTATCTGATGGACATATTAAAATTAGCCCATCACTACCAATGCCATAATGACGGTCACTCACTTCAACAGCACATTTTTCTGGTGATTCGACGGTTTCAGTAAAACAGTTTACATAAACGTAATCATTGCCAATGCCATGCATTTTGGTAAATTGCATAGGGTCTCCATAGTTAAAATTAAGAGGGTAAGATACAATTTGAGAGGAAAATCTGCAAGGAAGAAACTTAGGCGGATAAATCGATGCCTAGACGTCGAGAATTATCTGAGTTGTCGTCGTCGTCATGAGCATTTCCAGAGCCCACATTCCCTTGAGCATTGTAGAGTCCAGGGTCTTCTTGTTCGGTATTCTCTGTGGATTCTTCTTCGTCTTGTTGGTGATCATCAGTATTCTGCTGGTCACCTTCCCCCTGACGATGAACACGTTGATGTTCAGTTTCTTCGGTGTTTTCGACTTCGTGCTGTTGCTGATCTGCGAGTTTGGCTAATTCTGTAGCATCTCTCGCCCGCTTATTTCGCTGAGCATCAGCGGACTTGGCAGATTCACTGGAAGCTACCTGCGATTGGGCAAACGCCCCGGCAATATTCGAATTTGGAGGAATGCTGGTCATAGTTCATCCTATACATTAAATATAAGATATAATTCAAAACCACCTTACACTCTTTTTATCGACTTATCGAATTGCAGCATCCAAATAATTGCTACAATCGATATTTATCACACCTTTAGTTCATTTTTTTGATGATTCATCTGAGCTTTTAAACGAGCTAGAATGGACGAATGCATCTGAGACACTCGGGATTCTGAAAGATCCAGTGTCGCACCAATTTCTTTCATAGTCATTTCTTCATAATAATAGAGTACCAAAATCAGTTTTTCAGCTCGACTAAGCCCTTTGGTCAGAATATCTTTGAGATCACGACGTTGAGTTTCTTTCAGTGGATCTTCACCACGCTTATCTTCCAGGACATCAATTTCGCATATATCTTTCTGGCTATCTGTTTCAAACCACTTACGACTTAAAGAAACGAGGCCAACAGCAGTCGCATCACGTTTGAGTTTGATATATTCATCGTTTGACATGCCCATACGATTGGCAATCTCTTCATCGGTTGCCAAACGACCATGTTCTGCTTCCAGTGACTTGGTGGCGTTTTCTAATTGGTGTGCTCTGGATCGCACCAACCGAGGTACCCAGTCCATACTACGAAGCTCATCAAGGATTGCACCACGAATTCTTGGCGCGCAATAGGTCTCAAACTTAACCCCTCTAGATAAGTCAAAGGCAGAAATCGCGTCTATCAGGCCAAAAATACCGGCACTAATCAAGTCATCTAGCTCGACTTCATCGGGTAACTTAGCGTAAATACGCTCTGCATTATATTTGACCACTGGCAGATATTTTTCGACGAGCATGTTTCTCATTTCTTCGTTTGGGCTTTTCTTAAATTTCACCCAAACTTTCATGATTTCTGGGTCGACTTTCTTTTTGGTCTTCTCCGCCATAAACTACCTCATTTCTTACAATTATTTTTAAATCGGTTTTATTCGATTCCAGAGTCCTAACTTAATTCGGCTTCAGGAACGGCCGGTTGCGGCTGCTGTGGAACATCCTGTTCATCTTGTTGTTTTGTTTCAACGGCTCCATCCATATCAACATCGACGACATCACCCTGCTCATTCAAAGCCTGGTGATATAGTCTTTCCTTTTCGGCTTCAAAGTTTTCTTTAATCACTCTCTGGCCTATAAGCGACAATATCGCTCCCAGAATATAGAAAACAAACAATATTACGACAGAACGCCTAACGACAGTGACAAAGGGATTGTCTACGTAAAGTCCGATAATCAGACTAACGGTAAATCCTAAAAACGCCATCGCAGCAGCACAATATTGCGTTGCCAAATTACTACCTCAAACTATAAGCATCTAAATTATTTTATCGGCCCAAATCGCCACAATATTTAAAAGAACCAGTTAACAACTTTTTTAAAGAAGCCCGTATCCGTTTCATCCAGCTCAGCGGCACGTGCTAATTTACCTGCTAAGGCCATGAAACAATAGCTGGCTTGACATCTTGGATGCTGTAAAACCACCGGTTTTTGATTGCAAACCGCATCTGGTACATGTTCATCCCGCAGGATATACCCTGCATCTGACAAAGTGGCACCCAAAAATTGTGACGCCACCTTGGAAATTCTTTGATATATTTTTTTTGCTTCGACACGAGATTCTGCCATATTGACCAGTAATGATATTTTGACGCCGTTTCGGTTCTTATTTAAGCTTTTAATAACGGCATAAGCATCGGAAATACTTGTTGGCTCAGGAGTTGTAACAACGAGTGTGTGATCAGCCGCATCGCAGAACCCTAAGACGTTTTTGGAAATTCCTGCTCCGGTATCCACAATGATGACATCCGCGCGATGTTCCAGGCTGGTCATTTCCTGGATTAATCTCTGGCGCTGAAATTCATTTAGATCGGCTAAATTGGTAATTCCTGAGACACCACTAATTAATTTAAGCCCGGCTGGACCAGTCTCGATGATTTCATCCAAGTGTTTTTGTCCAGAAATGACATGCATTAAGTTTAATCTTGTTTTCATTCCCAAAACGACATCGAGGTTTGCCAGTCCCAAATCTGCATCCAACAGAATGACATTTTTCCTAGATGCCATCAAACATAATGCCAGATTGGCAGCGACATTGGTTTTCCCAACCCCCCCTTTGCCACTGGTAACAGCCAAAACCTGGGCAGATTGGTTTTGCCCTTTGACCATTAATCTTAATTTTTCAGCTTGATCGACAATCATTGTTTCGCTCCAATTAATTTTCTGACATTACACGGTGCTTTCTTCAGGGTTTTTACTATCTGACAATATCGCATGGTGATTATTACTTAGTAGAAGTTGTGCAAGTTTTCTACCATTTCCTACTTCAATATCTGCTGGTACGTCCTGGCCAGTCGTTATATATGACAACGAGGCATCCACTTTTTGCAGAACGGAAAAAATAACCCCGAAACTGATCGCCTCATCTAATTTTGTGAAAATAACTCGATCAATTCCTACCTTACTGAACTTTTCGGCAACATTAATCATGGTAGTATGGTGTCCAGTCGTCGAGAGAACTAAATGGACTTCATCCGCATTTGCCGCTTGCAGAAAGGATTGCAATTCTTTGATTTTGATATCATCATTTTGGCTACGACCGGCGGTATCGATAAAAATCATATCCAAATCGGACATCAGACTGATCGCTTCCTTAAGTTCTTCAGGAGTCAACACCACTTTCAGCGGTACATCAATAATTTGGGCATACATACGAAGTTGATCTACAGCACCGATTCGATAGGTATCAATCGTGATGAGTCCAACATTTTTGTTTTGTTTCAGCTTAAAATGAGCGGCCAATTTGGCAATGGTTGTGGTTTTACCAACACCCGTTGGCCCAATGAGTGCCACCGTTCTAGGCGTTCCATTGATATTGGGAGTCACGGGCCCTGTGGTATCGATCATGTTTTCCAATGTGTCGGCCAATCGCTGTTCGACAACATGGCTGCTTTTCATTTGATTGCCGGTTAAATCTTTTTGTACGGAATCAATAATTTCGCGAGCCAATTCATCAGCGACTTCCTTCTGAATCAAATTTAGGTAAAAATCAAACAATTGCTCGGGCATGTTGGGCGAATGAACCTGGCGTTGTTCTTTGACCAGATTCTCAACCAACTGCTTGATTTCCGAAATTTCATTTTTTAATTCGCCTTGTCCACTTGCAGCTTGCTGGGAGGCTATTGCCTGGGACAAAAATTCACTCATACGATGATTGCTTGTTTTTTCGGCTGGAACCATCGTTTCACTTGGCTGAGCATAAAGACGTTTTAATCGGTTACTGCTATTGCCAGGCATAGGGCGTTTAGGGGTATCCTCTTTCTGAGATTTTCTCGCTGTTACTTCAACAACCGTTTTTTGTCCGAACCCAAACATTCCCCCTTCTCTTAAGGAACGGGTATTGACGATCACGGCGTCTGATCCAAGATCCTGTTTAATTTTGGCTAAAACCTGAGGCATGGTTGCAGCCTTATACGTTTTCAATTTTGTACTCATTAACCACCTACGTAAACTATACTATTCTACCTTACCTACTCATTTATAATTCAACGCTGACCATACCCAGCGAATCAATTTGGATGTCTTTGACGATTTCGTTATATGCCAACACCACGATATTGGGAATTGAAGCCGCCAATAATCGCCTCAAAGACAACCTGATTTGAGGCGAACATAAAACCACAGGTTGAGCCCCCATGGTCAGTAAATTCTGCAATTGCTGTGAGCAGCTTTCAACAATTTTGGTTGCCGTTGCTGGCGGTAATGTTAAAAAGCTACCACGATCCCCACGTTCGATATGACGATTAACCATATCTTCCATCGCTGGATCGAGGGTTATGCATTTAAGATGATTATCATCTTCTTTATACTGAGAACAAATCGTCCGAGCCAATGCATTTCGGACATATTCGGACAGAACCTCTAGATCTTGCGTTCTTGGAGCCCAATCTCCCAGAGTTTCCAAAATGGTTTCCATATCTCGGATTGGAACGCGTTCTTCTAGCAATGAATGCAATACTTTTTGTATTTCTCCAGCTTTGAGAGAACCACCAACCACCTCTTCAACAACGGCAGGCGATTTTTCTTTGACCGTATCTAATAAGGAATTCAGATCCTGCCTCGTTAATAATTCAGAGGCGTGAATTTTTATCACTTCTGTTAAGTGAGTCGCTAATACACTGGAGCAATCAACCACAGTGTAATTCATCATTTCAGCTTGTTCTTTTTTATTGGCTGGTACCCAAACAGCAGGCAGTCCAAAGGCTGGTTCTATGGTTTCTTTTCCTGTTAGTTTTCCAGTCACCGCACCAGAATCCATGGCTAAAAATTGCTCCACGTAAGCCTGGCCACTGGCAACATCGACCCCCTTGATTTTAATGACATAGTCATTAGGGCCAAGACGGACATTATCACGAATACGAATACTGGGAACCACGATCCCAAGTTCCAAAGCAACTTGACGACGAATCATACTAATCCTCTGGAGCAGATCGCCACCTTGTTTGGTATCAACTAATTTGATGAGGCCATAGCCAATTTCTAATTCCATGCGATCAAGAGGCAGTAAGGATTCGACCTTATCATCTTTGGCTTCTGGTTTTTTGGTTTTTTCTGTCTTGATCTGTGCCAATTGTTCCTGTTTTTTATTCCTTGTAATGATATACGCAATGGCGGCACTGGATGCGGCAAGGGTGAATAATGGAATTTTTGGCAGCTTGGCAAACCCAAGCATCACAAGGAAAACGGCCGCAACAATCAATGCTTTGGGTTTACTGATCATTTGGGAGATCAATTCATCTCCCAGGTTGGTTTTTGCCGTTGATCGCGTGACAATCAGACCAGCAGAAATGGAAATAATGAACGCAGGAATCTGACTTACCAGGCCATCACCAATGGTCAGCTTAGTAAAGACTTCAAAGCACTGTGACATCGTCCAGTCATATTGAAGCATACCGACAGCCAATCCGCCCATAATATTGACCAAAGTAATAATAATACCTGCTATGGCATCACCTCGAACAAATTTACTGGCACCATCCATTGCCCCGTAGAAATCGGCTTCATTACTGATTTCTTCACGACGACGTTTGGCTTCGCCTTCATTAATCAAACCGGCATTCAAGTCGGCATCAATCGCCATCTGCTTACCCGGCATTCCATCCAGTACAAATCTGGCAGCCACTTCACTAATACGCGTAGCACCCTTAGTGATAACAACAAACTGAATAACAATCAGGATGATAAATATAATGAGTCCAACGGCCATTGAGTCCCCAGCCACAAAATTCCCAAATGCTTCGATGACTTGCCCTGCAGCGGCAGTGGCCCCACCATCTGCGGAACGATCTCCGGCAGTTAAAATCAACCGCGTGGTCGCACAATTGAGCACCAATCTGAACAATGTTGCTGCTAATAACATGGAGGGAAAGACGGAAAATTCTAATGGTGATGTAATGTAGATCGTCGTTAAGAGAATAATTGCAGCAAAAGCAAGATTGGCTGACAAAAAGACATCCATCAGCATCGTTGGCAACGGAATCAGCATGACAAATATCAGAGCAACAGCCCCAATAGGCATGATTAAATCACGATACTTAAGTATGCGTGATAAAATTGATTCATTTGATGCTGCTGCTGGCATTCTAATCCTTTACTTCAACTAACTAGAGACTGCTTTACGATACCCTTTACCTGCCAATTCGAAGACGTAGGCTAAAACTTCAGCCACCGCCTTATAAAGATCTGCAGGGATGTAATCCCCCACATCGCACGCTTTGTATAATGCTCGCGCCAATGGCTTTCGTTCAACCATAGGCACACCATTTTCCATCGCAATTTCCCGGATGCGGGCTGCGACAAAATCAGCTCCCTTCGCTACGACTTTAGGTGCGGGCATGGTATCATGATCATATTTTAACGCGATAGCAATATGCGTAGGGTTGGTGACCACAACATCCGCATTGGGAACAGCCTGGCTCATTCTTTGCATAGCCAATTCCTGAGCGACTTTACGCCGGCGTTGCCGCATAATGGGGTCACCTTCCATACGCTTCATTTCTTCTTTGACTTCATCTTTGGTCATCCGAAGGTCTTGTGTCATTTGATATTTTTGATAAGCGTAATCAATAATGGCTAAAATCAATAAAATAGCGGCCATTCTTAATCCAAGCATATATACCATTTCAGCTGAAAAACTGATTACTTCAGTAAAACTCAGCATCGTCAAACCAACTAATTCGGGTAAATCGGATTGAATGGACAAATAAGCAACCAAGCCAATAATACCCACTTTGAACATACTCATCGCAAATCGCACGAAGGTTCTAAGTGAAAATAATCTTTTAAAACCTTGAAGTGGAGAAATTTTGTCTAATTTTGGCGTTATCGGTTGAGTGGATAACATGAAACCTACTTGAAATAAGTTGGCTAATACGGCAATAATAAATAACACGACAAAAATAGGGCCTAAAATGGCCATGGATTTCATAATAAGCAGCCGCCATGATTCCTGAAACGCTAACATGGAAGAAAGTGGAATATCCTCCATGGTAAACGCCCGAACCATTAAGTATTTAAAGTTTTGAAAAATAGCTTTGCCATATAAATCCAATACAATTAGGCCTGCTAATAAACCAACCGCAGCTGTCAGGTCGTTACTTTTGGCAACTTGACCTTTCTCTCTTGCATCCTGGAGCCGGCGAGGCGTAGGGGCTTCTGTTTTTTCACCAGAATCTGCTGGCATCTTTTATCCTTAACTTACGCGAATAGCATTCCTAAATTTGATAAAACATTTACGATACTGCCCTCAAAAAGAGCAAAAACGGAGGCAAATGAAGCGATAATCAATACCAGTGAGAGGACAATTCTCACAGGAAAACCTGCCGCAAGAATGTTTAACTGAGGCATGGTCCTAGAAATAAAGCCCATGGCGAGGGTCGCTAGAAATACCGCAGCTAAAGCTGGGCCTGCAACGCGAACTCCAAGCATAAATGATCCGGTTAATATAGCAACAAATGTCGCTACTAGACTCTCTCCTATATGCACTCCCATTAATGGTATTCTTTCGAATGTTTCGACGATGGTCTTGATTAATATGATGTGGCCATTCATTAGTACATATAATAGAGTGGCTACCAACATGTAAAATTGAGCCATAATGTCTGTATCATTTCCTGTCATAGGATCGATGACACGTGACAAATTCAGTCCCATTTGCTGACTAATCATTTCAGCCCCCACTTGTACCCCCACAAACATTAAAAGTAGAGCAAATCCCATTGATATTCCAATGATCAGCTCTTTCATGACACCAACAGATAGGTTTATGAATGTATTGGGAATTTCTACCCCCAACTTCATCGTTTGGGGAGCGACCATGGGGAAAACAGCAAATGCTAGAATAAGGACTAAAAAGATTTTAATTTGATAGGGAATATTGAAACTTCCTAATATGGGTGCATAAACCAAGACACCCGCTATTCTGAACATAATCAGGATAAAAATAGGTGTTTGGCTATACAATAATTTTATTGGGTCTAAATATTCCATCATTCTTTCGTATCACTAAGGAATGGGCATAGGCCCGAACATTTCCCTGGCATAGTCCATCATTAATCCTAACAAATAGGGCATAAAAAATACGGCTGCAATGACCATCGCAATAATTTTCGGGACAAATGTAAGCGTCATTTCCTGAATCTGGGTCACGGCCTGTACAATCGAGATTGCTACACCAATGACCAAACCGACCATGAGCAAAGGAAATGAGACAATGAGCATCATCATTAAAGCATTTCTTCCTAAATCTAGCGCAATTTCTGGTTCCATATTTACATCATCCGCTATATTGCAATATTATTGGTAAAACTTGATAGCAACGATCCAACGACCAAGTTCCATCCATCTACCAATACAAAAAGTAACAATTTAAAAGGCAATGAAATGAGCACCGGTGGCAACATCATCATCCCCATTGACATCAAAATCGAGGCAATAACCATATCAATAATTAAGAATGGGAGATAAATGTAAAATCCCATTAAAAATGCTTGCTTGAGCTCGCTGGTAATAAAAGCTGGTATCAGTGTGCTCAAGGAAATATCTTGCCACTGGAGCGTTTCTTCCTGAATTTTCACTCTTAATTCAGGTGTCGGTGACGTAAAACTGGCAAACATGTAGACATCTTCCGTATTACCAGTGTTGTCAATTTGTTTAATCATAAAACCACGAAGGTGGGTTTTTGCTCTGGCCCAGGCTTCGGCTTGGCCTATTGGCTGTTGATCTTCTGGCGGGTTGACATATGGCTGAATGGCCTCTTGATTTATCTGATTCCAAGTGGGTGCCATGACACAAAAAGTCATAAATAATGCCAAACCAGTAATAACCTGTGATGGCGGTAATTGCTGTGTCCCAATAGCTTGCCTTAGTAATGCTAAAACCACAACTATTCTTGTGAAGGATGTGGTCATAATCAAAATTGCTGGGACCAGGGTCAAAATGGTCAATAGAAGCATTACTTCAAGCGAAGAAGATAGTCTTTCAGGCTTGGTAGCCTCTGTTAAAAGCTGAGAAGGGTTACTCGTATCGAAAACGAAGGAATTATTTGAAGATGAAGGGGTCTCAGTTGATGTTGTTCTGGTATTAACATCCTGAGCATTAGCTACAGCATGAAACATACATAAGCAAACAAGCATAATTTTGAATTGTATTTTTGTCATCCTTGACACCTGAAACAATCCATATTCCAAATAGTTTATGCCAGTACTATCTGTTACTGGCAAATATAATTTATTAACACCACGAAGTTTGACTTGAGTATTAGAGCCGGTTTCTGAGATGCGTCAATCCTTTGACTTTTTCCAATAAACCGTTTAATTCGTTTCTAGCCATATCAACCTGAGCATTTTCGGGTGACATTCGTTTTTTATTTATACCACTTTTTCTTGATGTTGGTATGTCATATTTATCAGATTCTTTATGAAATAATTTATTAAATGAATTCTTAATTGATTGGTTTTCTGAAGATTCCAGTTGACCCAATATATACGCAATTTCATCAGAATCATCAACAACACTTAGTGGTGCCATGTGATTGGGGCTTAGGCCCACTAACAATAAGCGAGATCCACATCGCACAAGACACAAGGATTGTTTAGAATCTATCATTGTTTTTGATAAAATTTCAACAGATTGATTGTTGCTTGCCCGTTTTGCACCCGGAATAAACTTTCTAGCTAAATATGCTAAGAAAATAATTAATATCAATACTGATATCAATGCAATGGCTGTTTTTACAGGGGACATGGAGTCAACAATTGATTGGTCTTTGTTTTGCGTACTGGCTTGGGACTTATTTGCTTTTTTTCGTTGTCCCAAAGTTTGATTTTCATAAGGGTTCAGCTTTATTTTGCTGGTCTCAGGAATGGCAACATTTTGGGTAATTGATAATGGATTCGCTTGCTCTTTGCTAGTGTTATTCAGATCAACTTTTGTTGACTTAACTTCAACCAAAGACTCTTTAGCTGGTTTGTCTTTAGAAGCGTTTTCTGATTGAATCACTTTATCAGGAACATTTTTTGGTTCATGAACTACCAGTTCATTGGCCATGAATGTACCTTGAGCGGCTACTATTCCACAAAACAAGGGAATCAAAAACAATACAGAGATGACTTTAAACCCATTTATTATCAATGAGTTATATTTTTTAATTTGGCTTAACATGGCTTAATGTCCGCCTGGCTTTACGTTGGGTCAGTTTTATACAGTTCTGAGTGAAAAAATCAGTTATTGTCTCGGCGAAGACTTTTAACTATTTAATCCTGATTAATTCGTTCAGACATTCCTGGAATTATCTCATTAATCCTCACACAAAAATTATCATTTAAAACGAGAACTTCGCCCCGAGCGATCAATTGCTCATTAACGAAAACATCAACAGGATCACCAGCAAGTTTATTCAACTCTACGACAGCTCCCGAATTCAATTTTAAAATTTCATCGACGGTCATTTCGGCGCGACCGAGTTCAATTTTAACATTCAGTTCAACATCTTTTAGTAAATCAATTGAACTGTTAGCGGCTTCAGAAAGCATATCAGAAAAATCTGGTAAATCAGGGACATCTTGTCCAATATTTTCTTGTGGTTGATCATTTGCAACATCAGCGACTGCAGTTTGAGCATCATCCGTTGCGGGTTGGTCCGGAGCAGACTCTTGAGAATCACCTGCTTGTGATTCTTGATCATCCTGATTTTCTAATTCATCCGCTGCCATTTTGTATCCTTACAAAATATGTGTATTAATTAAAGTTTATTTTACCTTTTTCTTTCTTAAATGTCGATAGTGTAAGTTCTTTTTTATTAAAATATTTTAACTTTATTCGATAGTAATAGCAGACCATTTTGGCAGTAAGATATCTATAATCACACCTTCACCTATAATTTGTTCTACTTCACTTTTTATGATTCGTTTTATCACTTCCAATTTGGGATCCGTCAAGTCATTTGGTTTTGCTGAAGAGACAATCATTCTTACCTTATCAAGAATTTGCGATTTATTTGTTGTCACCAACTCTTCAACTTCTAACTTTTTCGCTTCAACTTCTTCAGGGGCCCCTTTTAAATAAGTACCTGATACCTCAAGGGTGACCATGGTACGAGCACTGCCTTTCATGTAGTTATCTACTTGAAAACGAGCGGCTAATTCAACTTCCGCCATGTCTTTACTAGCTTGTTTTTCAGTATCTTCAATTGCTTCGGTTGCTTCAGCTGGATCTGGACCGCCCTTCATCATCCAAAACATAGATATGACAGCAGCTTCAATGACAAATACGCTTGCCATGATAATAATCATTTTCATTGGCAGCTTTGATTTTGGCTTCTGCTCTTCTGGCGTGGGTGCATCATCAGCCATCTATAATTTCTCCTGTATCTTCTGGTGGTTGGCCTTCAAAGTCTTCGACCAGATTATCGGTCACAATAATTGAGACACGACGATTTTTCGCCCGGTCATTTGCATCATAAGCCTGTCCCACAATGGGTTCATTATCTCCGCATGATTCGATGGTAATTCGCTGTTCACGAATTCCTTTTGAAACAAAATACTCTTTTAATGCTACTCCACGTGCATAAGCCAATTCGTCTAGTGACTTATAGGGCCTATATTCATCAGGATGTTTTCGTGACGCATGGCCACGGACTCGGATCTTACTATTCATTCCGATAATAACTTCGATAAAAACATCTAATTCAGCCTTAGCTTGATCGAGTAAAACCGCTTTTCCTGCTTCAAAGCTGATTTTACCGCCAATGGTGTATTCCATCCCTTCACGTACCTTTTTGACGCTGGGATTTTCACCTTCAATGGCTCTTTCTTTACTACGGCCTTTATTAAGTTCGACTTTTTGGACAATGATGTTTATTTTTTCTGGGTCCCAAGTATTGGTTGGCACCATATTTCCAGGAACAAACCCAATACTATTTTTGTATCCAAAGGCTCTTTTGATTGATTCAGTAACTTTTTGAAAGCGTTTTGGTTGCTTAATTTCGCTCATGGACACAATAATCACGAAGAAACAGAGCAAGAGACTCATCATATCGCCGAATGTAACCATCCATTCGGGAGCACCAGCGGGTGGACATTTACATTTTTTACCCATGATTACTCTTCATTCTCATCTTCTTCGCCACGCTGACTTGGTGGTAAGAATGTTTTAAGTTTCTGTTCAACAATTCTGGGATTATCTCCAGACTGAATGCTCATGACGCCCCGTAGTACGATCATTTTTCGCATCAGTTCTTCTTCATTTCTGACACCTAATTTATCTGCGATGGGTAAAGCAAACATATTGGCGAACATCGAACCATAAAGTGTTGTAAGTAGAGCAACGGCCATACCAGGACCAATCGCAGAAGGATCGTCCATATTCATCAACATGATAACCAGCCCAACAAGTGTTCCGATCATACCAAACGCGGGAGCATATCTTCCAAAACCATCGAAAATGGCTTTTCCGCCATTATGTCTATCAGAGATTGCTTCCAGTTCACTTTCCATAATTTGCTCGATGAGATCTGGATCGGTACCATCGACCGCCATTTGTATGCCTTTTACGATAAAAGGATCGCGAGCATCACGTGTGGCATTTTCTAAAGATAGGATTCCATCACGACGAGCGATTTCAGCGTAACCAACGAGATCATCAATCAAATCTTTGATGGATTCATCTTTATGAAAATAGGCATTTTTAAGAACTTTTCCAAATCCTAGAAAATGTTTTAAGGGAAATACCATCATGGTTGATGCGATAGCCCCACCCACAACGATCATGGCAGAACTTACACTGATAAAAGCACCAATTTTATCACCGGCACCTGAGACGATAGCAAAACCGACCAATCCCATCCCCAGCAGTGCACCAATCAATGTTGCTAGATCCATTTTCTCAAAACTCCTATATGTTCTCTTTTATAAATTTCATTTCAGGTTGATAAAATATTTAGTTGTCTTTTATATTCAATAGTCAATTGAACAATCGCATCAATGGATTCCTGAACAATCACTTTATCCCCGGTACTTAATGTTATCATGGTATCTGGTGTTGATTCGATATAGCGAATCATTTCAGCATTTACCACAAATCTTTTACCATTTAATTTTGTCACAGCAATCATTTCACCCATTTCATTTAAGGTTGGCCTCGCGACAGCAGAATAAACACCCTGCCGCGAGGCCCGGGAGTAGTTTGTGATCGTGCCCGGAGCACGTTATATTTTAGGTGGCCTCGCGACAGCAGAATAAACACCCCTGTCGCGAGGCCCGGGGTTATTTCAATTTAGACCTTACCTAGATAAAGCAATTAATTCATTTAATAGTCGATCACTCGTTTGAATAACTCGAGAGGATGCTGAGAAACCTGTACTACTAATAATTAAGTTGATAAATTCACGGCTTAAATCGACATTACTTAATTCAAGAGCCGCGGATTGAATACTACCAGCACCTAATTCCAAAGGTTTTTTCACCAGAGAGTTACCTGAGTTAGGACCTCCTTTAAAAAGGTTTCCTTCTTGGCTAACCAGCCCTTCATAATTTCTAAAAGTGGCTAAAACAACCTGGCCAAGATCACGTGTTAATCCATTATCAAAGGAACCAACAATTACACCATCTTGACCAATTGAATAGTCTTGAAGCGTACCAGATTGGAAGCCATCCTGGCTTAGGAGTGACATAGCACTGGGAAGTTTGAATCCATTCATTCTTGAAAAATCGAGTGTAATACTTTGTGGTGTTGATGCCCCTGTATCTGCTCTATCAATACTAATGACTTGATCTGTTGCACTAAGAAATTGTCCGAAGGAATCGATAACAATGGTTCCTGTACCTAAAACTGTATCAGGCATGACACCAAGCCCTTTTGAATCATCAGGACTTTCGGCAAAATATCGCCATATATGGCCACCATTGTTTGTGGTTTCTTTGACCATGGTAACATTTATATTCATCGGATTACCTAATGAATCATAAGCTCGAAATGAAGTTCGAATACTTTCACCTAATTTTGCTTTCAATTCATCCGTTGTCGTTAATGAGGCTGTAGACGAGGCAAACTGGAATGGCGTCGTAACCGGGGGAACACCCGCAGCAGTACCTTGCTCGACAGTGATTGCTTTTGATCCGAGTATGATATTGTTTTCATGTCCAATATTTCCCACAATACGAATCGTACCATCATCTGCTGGTGCGCTACTACCAATATTGGCACCAGGATTGTAATCAGCAGATAACGCTGTCATATCGATAAGATTTGCAGAGGTATTTATACCTAAGACACCTTCAAGCCAAGTGGCTAATTCGCCATAGGTTGTCCCGGTAGTTCCGACAGTAAATTGTTTCACCGCGAGGTTTGCTCCACCTTTATTTGCTTCAGCGAGATTAATCACATTACCATTAGCAAATAATTGTTGGCCTGCAGCATTATATAAACTGGTTAATGCTGTTGCAGCAACAGCAGGAACTGTGGCAGCTAAATCGCTATATAAAACCTGACTGGTAAGTACAGTCCTTGGCACTAAGGTTGGATCGGTACCAGCAATCGCTTCAGCTGCACGGGTATTTGCAGCTTTGACATTTTGATTGGCGTCGAGATTACCACTGAACTGTGCAAACGAAGTTGTTGCTGCAGTTGTAATTTCACCGATGGGAATTCTGATCCTGTCGAGTTGTCCTTCAACAATATTAAAGTTACTGTCAATACCATATCCACTCAGATAAAGTCCATGTTGTGATACCAGGAAATTTTCTTTATTGAAAGCAAAACTGCCATCACGAGAAAAAATCTGTGAGCCATCCGCTTTTTCAAGAATGAACAAGCCTTGGCCTTGAACAGCCAAGTCGGTTTTTAATCCAGTTGATTCCGGCGCACCAACACTGAAATCTCTGGCCATTCCACCTACCATGGAACCTGATCCGATTTGAACAGGATTCGTTCCACCAATGGTTGCAGAAGGTGCTGAACCAAAGCTGAACGTAGATGAGAACTGCGATTGAAATGTCACACGTTGTGACTTAAAAGCATGGGTGTTCACATTTGCGATGTTATTACCAATGACATCCATCCTGAATTCATTGGTTTTCATGCCGGATAAACCAGCAAATAATGATGACGTTAAACCCATTTCTAATTACCTCCGGTATTTATAAACTACTACTAGGGTTAATGCTTGTGACACCCTTTAAGGGCAAAATAATTTTATCCGCAACACTTGGGTTGGTAAGAATCAATTTGATTCCTTCACTATCAATTTTAAAACTATCCACTACACCTGATACAGCGGAACCATTGTTGCCGTCGACATTTAGTCCGATCATAAGATCGGCGGTTGTTTCATTTATAGCTGTGGCACTGGATAGCGGCACGCTGACTGTCGAGTTACTGCTGCCACCTGTTTCATCAATGTTTAAGATAACTTCACTTTCATCAATTTCTACAGATTCTACAGTACCAATAATTTGGCGTCCCTGGCTGGCACCAATAACGACCTGGCCAACCATATCACTCGCTTTAATACTATCGATAGTACCTCCTAAACGAGTGAGTTGATCCATAGACACGGTTTCACCATTATCTAATTCCAGATTAACAACACCGTCGTCAACACTAATAGAATTAACTTTACCAAAAACGGCATCGCCATCAGCGTTCAGACCAGAAACCAATTGACCAATTAATTTTCCAGCAGTGCTTAATTGTTCACGATTTAAAAGACCATCAAATTGCGAGACAAATGTATCCAATCGGTCCATCAAATTACTAAATGAATCACTCATATTCTGATTTGATTCCAATGCTTGAATACTGGATATTTGATCAATCAGATCTTGATTTTTCATAGGTTCAAAAGGATCCTGGTTGGTTAATTCAGTTATTAATAACTGCATAAACTCATCAGATTTCAACGCCTGATTAATTCGCCCTGAATTTAATGTATTCTGAGTATCAACAGAAGAGGGAATTGCACTCACTGAATAACTCCTTTCACCAGGATGTTGTGTTCTATATTATATTTCATGTA
>JANQJS010000038.1 GCA_028281535.1 Sedimentisphaerales bacterium
CAAGTTCATTGTTTGGAACCATGCGATCAAATGCAACTTGAGCCCATTTTTGCCAATCCATGTCATTATCATCTGACAACCAGGCTTCAACGGTCGGTGCAATGAAATTATCAAAATCGAGTGGGCCTTCACCCGCACCAAGATAAACGCCAACACGCTGAGCTGCAGGGTGGTCGCTATTTGATTCATCGAGTGGAAAAGGCAAGTTGGCTTGTTTCCATGCTAGACTTGCTGCCCCTATGATAAACCGAGCATTTCTGCCTGCGTCTTTATGTTCGGCATGCAGTTCTTCTGGGATATGCTCCAGGTGATCGAAGTCAGGCACCTGAGCAGAAAATTGTGTTGGAAAGGTACTGGCGTCAAAAAGCGTTGTTTTAGAAACACCACTTGCACCTTCCATGAGACCTTTCCAGACGGTTTCTACATCATTGCCTAATGGCGTTGTCACTCCCATACCTGTAATAACAACACGTCGATTCATGATTGTCTATCCTTGATATTTTGATATGACCACAGCGGCTGTTTGCCCACCAAATGTATAGCAGCAGGTGGCGGCGTGGTCGATTGAAATTTCAGTCGTCGCTTGCTGATTGATATTTAGTCCATAATCTGGATTAGGATTTGGGCAGTTAATTGTTTTTGCAATTTTACCCTCTTTGAGAAAAAGCAAAGCGTTAATCAAATCGATGGTTGGAGCGGCCGCTCCGCAGTTTCCGGTTTGACCTTTGCTGGCAAATATTTTGAGATCGGCGGTGTGATCTTTAAATACGTGATGAATGGCTTTGGCTTCCGCGGCGTCATGTGTTGCCACTGCCAGGCCATGAGGAATTAATGTGTTGATGTCATTTGGCGTTAACTTTGCATTCGAAATGGCTTTTTCAAGTGCAATCGATACGCCTCTGCAGTCGGCTTCTGGTGTTACATAGTCTTTACTGAAATTATATGACCCACCAAATCCCGTTAACTCGGCATAAATATCAGCACCACGTTTTTGGGCATGCTCTAATTCTTCTAATACGATCACACCTGATCCTTCAGCAACCGCAGTGCCATCAGCATCACGATCAAAAGGTCTACAAGCTTCTTTCGGGCGATCATTGTAATTTGTACTGGCTGTTTTCTGGAAGCATTGACGTGTTAGTTTCACTCCGTTGACTTTACTTTCTGAGCCGCCTGCAACCATCAAATCTGCTTTGTCGTTTTTTATTAAGTTGTAGGCTTCACCAATAGCCAGAAGTCCAGAGGCATCGGCACAAGTAATCGCATTGCTTGGTCCTTGCAAATCATGAATGATGCTGATATGGCAACTCAGCATATTGGGTAAATACTTTAATAGCCAAAGAGGCGTTAGAGTGGCCATACCTTCATTGCCCCATTTGGTATAACTGAATTGATTATTTTCCGTGGCGTGTACAGTGGAGCCGCCCAATTCAACTAGATCGCAGCTAATGAGTCCCGCGCCGACATTTACACCGCTTCGTGTCGGTTCAATGGAGATATCACCTTCAGGATCCGTTCCCTTGGTTACCAGTTTCGCACCACGAATGGCATCGTCAGCTGCAATAACAGCCATTTCGATATCTCGTGACATGAGCTTGGTGGCTTTGCGGTGTGACTTTGGAACATATTTATTCATTTTGACCCTGGCAGATTCACCGGCGATCTGGCTAGGGAATTTACTGGCGTCAAATGATTGTATGTTATCGACTCCCACTGTTCCGTCAAAAAGGTTTTGTCGATATTCTTCCAAGCCAAGGCCAATGGGGTTGACTGTTCCCATGCCTGTAATAACCACGCGGCGGTTTGACATGAAATTTTCCTATCTTACTATGTGAGTTATGTGTGGTTGCTACTTGTATCTGGGCGATAGATTTTGAGCATACTCATAAATTGTTCATTGAAGACAAAATTTTCTTCAGGGAATTCCAGGCCACCCATATTTTGATCGATATGACTGAACATCATTTGGATTTCCCCAAGAACCCTATCGTTACAGTAAACGGTTCCCTTAATGGTTGCGGCTTCATCAGCGATGTTCTCGACAGAGGCTTCAAGTTTAAGTTGATCGCCAGGCAGAGCCAGGTCATGAAACGTAGCGCGTGTGATTTTTGCCAGGATAACCTTTTCACTGTAATCTTTTGCTTCGCCTACTAGAATACCACCTGTTTGTGCCATGGCTTCAATAATCAGTGAAGCAGGCATCACAGGGAACCCAGGAAAGTGGTCGTGCAAATGCTCTTCAGCCAAGCTGATATTTTTTATCGCAACGGCACGTTTGCCCGATTCAAATTCTATAAATTTATCGATCCAGATCCAACGCATGTGGTGTCTATCTTATACCCTTTATAAGTTCTTGCTAGTTATGCAGAACGTTAGTTGAGTTTGCCTTCGATATAACCCAGTATTGAGCTGACTTTAAATAGATCGCCAATTTTATTAATATCCGGATCTTTTGCAAATTCACTAAAATCAACGTGAGGCATTTGTTCAGTTAGCTGGGCAAGGCCTGCTTCGGTAACTTTGCCATCAACGATGAGATCGCTGTCACCTAGCACATTGTCACCAGGGAAAAGTTCTTCACGAGGGATCTTGATATCAAAAGCTTTCTCCAAACGAAAGACAATGTCCAAAAAGTCAATACTTTCAGCGCCTAAATCTTCCATGAGGCGGGCATCTTCGGTGACTTCGTCATCGTCTACACCTAAAGCATCTACCAGAGTGTCTTTGACTTTTTCATAAATTTCTTCGCGGCTCAATGACATAGTGTTTTAAACCTCCAGTTTTAAATAACACAATTCAAGTTTAATAATTCTATTCTTAAATCATTAAAGTGCGCCAACCAGTTGGGCACGTGATTTCATTTCTTTGATCAATTTTTCATCAGCTTGAGAGAAGGATGCATCTCGATCAGCTAGGTTAAAGTGGTTTAATGATAAACGCGCTTCGACCATCGGTTGATCTTCTATGTGAGCATGAGCAATAAATTTGCTTTCTGTCTCTGAAATTGATTTAGCCTCTAGCGACATTTTTAATATATTGCCAGGCTTGACAAAACTTTTATATTTGATGTTTCTCGCTTCTTTTAAAACGATCATACTCTGCTGAAAATTATTTGTGACGCGTACGAGCATGGCTGCGGTTTGCACCATCGCTTCTACCATAAACACACCAGGTAGAACCGGGAAGTTTGGAAAATGATCAGATAGATATTCCTCTGATAGACTCAGTGCTTTGACGGCGGTAATGCGCTCGCCAACGACTAAATCAGTCACTTTGTCCAATAAAATAAAACGCATTAGATGCTCAATACTCCTTAATTTATCTTTGTAACCGCCTTGAAAAATCGGAGTTACAAATATTAATAGCAATTAACTAAAACGACATTTTAGGGATGCCTGTCTAGTTTTCCAATCATTTTTGATAAATTTTTATGAAATAGTGACTTTTGGGCTAAGATGCAATTTCTTTCAGGCGGGAGATACCTTTTTCAATTTGCTCGTTGCTGGTGGCGAAACTAATTCGAAAATGGGTGTCTTGCTGTGAAAAAACTGATCCAGGGATGATTAAGACGTTGTTCTGAATCGCTTTTTCCACAAACTCGCTGGCTTTTTGGTTAGGTGCTTCTACAAAAGCATAAAACGCTCCTTCTGGCTTATGTAGGTTGAAAGACTCCTTTAGTCCATCGTAGATTAAATCTCGTTTCTCACGGTAAGACTTAATTTCATTGGAAATATCGCAGTCAAGAGCATCAGCAGCGGCTTTTTGGAATGGATGAGCAGCACAGACAAAGGTATATTGCTGCAGCGTGGCCATGCGTTCGGCTAATTCTAACAACGCTTCAGGAAAAAGGATGTACCCTAGTCGCCAACCGGGAACACCATAGGTTTTAGAGAAACCGCGGAGGACGAGCGTTTTTTCATAGTAATTAGCAATACTCACAGGGGGGCTGTCATAACTGAATTCCCAGTAGATCTCATCTGAGATAATGATTAGGTCATGTTTCTGTGCTATTTGGGCAATCTTTTTTAGAAGACTTTCGTCAAGCATCCTACCTGTAGGATTCGCTGGTGAATTGATAATTAATATCTTACTTTTGTCAGTAATGGAATTTTCGATCATGTCTGCAGTTAATTGAAAATCTGGGTAGGTGTTTAAATAGACACATTTGCCATCCATTAATCCCACCAAATGGCTGTAACTGACGAAATAGGGGTCAGGTACCAATACTTCATCACCTGGATTCACTAATGCCATGAAAGCCAAATGGAGGGCGCCGCTGACACCTGAAGTCACGATAGCGTCGAGAGATTTCCACCCAAATTCTTCAATGGCTTTCTTTTTAAGTCCTTCTCTTAGAGCTGGAATACCTGCTGTAAGTGCATATCCATTATATTTGTCGTCGATTGCTTCATGGGCAGCAGCTTTTAAATTTGCGGGCACATCGAAGTCAGGCTCTCCGATACTGAAATCGACAGGGTCTGTCATTTGAGAAGCCAGTTGCCATATTCGTCGTATGCCTGATGCGTCGATCTTTTTACATCTGTCTGAAATCATAGCTCATTAATTTCTATTAAAAAAACCTTGTCGCTTACAAAATAAGGACAAGGTTTTAAATTTTCGATATTTTATCAAGAACAAGAATAAAGAAGTTCTATTTATCCTCTTCATCTTTCTTTTTCTTGGTCTTTTTGCCAGCGATACTTTTACGGTGGGCTACTTTTGGCAAACCAAGAGGCGAATTTTCTTCTTCAGTCCATTTGCCATTATCTTCGAGAACCAAAAGGCGTTCAGCTCTTTTTAGCACATTACGATGGCGGCTAAGCGTATTTTTCCCTTTGAGAGAACGATCTACTGACATGTCATAAACTCCTATATTCTTTTAATTTAATGTCTTAATATTGCTTTTAATTACTGGAAAAGCACCTGAGAAGGTATCTTTGCCAAATCCCAAAGCACCTTTGGGCTTGTTTTTATTGTATTTAGCACCAACTTTCACGATGATGTCTTTTAATCGAGCAGCTTCTATACTCTTTTTTCGTTCGAAAGTCAAGCGTGTATATAAAACGTAACGGCCTTGAAATCGTCCAATTTCTGTATCCAAGCCGCTTTTGTTAAAATATTCCTGTACTGGACGAAGCTCTCGTTGGCTTTCGTAGCCACACATGATATAGCATAAGCTTCCTTCTGTATTTAATACAGGTTTTGGTTCCGGTGTTTTATTGGCAACTTCTGGTGCAGATGTCACAGGTATCGTTACAGCAACAGGTTTGACTGGCTCCTGTTTAACGATAGGTGTTGTTACTGCAACAGGCGGCCTGCTTGTGGCCTGAGACGATTTCTCAGGGTAAATATTTTGTCTCACAGGCGATTGTCTTACCAGTGAGAGCGGGTCAGCAGGTTGTTGCTGATCTTCAGTTATGGCTACCTGTGGTTGCTCATAGACCGTATTTCGCTGTCCCAGCATGTAGCTGACCATGTGGGTTAGAATCAGGCCTAGGATCACCAATCCCAATATCCAGAATGAGGCCGAAATTTCCAGCTGTTTATTGTTCAAATGAGCCGATACTGTTGGGCCATTTAACAATTCTTTGATCAGCTTGGAAGAAGGTGCTGGTTTAGCACTCTCTTTTGCCTTTGTTTCGTTATTTACTTTTTTTGTCTCCTGGCCAGTATAAAACCAACTCGGTGTTTCAAGAGTTTTGCCTTTACCAGGGTGATTTTGTTCCTTGCTGATTAATTCATACAAGGCAGGCTTATATTTTTTGCCCGACATACGAGACTCCTTCTCGCTAGAATTGCGTTATCCATAATCTTTGTAAAATCTTCCAAGCATTTATTCACTTTCTAATACAATTCGAAAGCACCTAAGGGTACTTTGGAGTTCATTTCCAAAGACGCATAATTTTGAAATACCTTAACAAATTGTAAATGAAAATGCAAACAGGTTTTACGAAAGATTTTAAATTTTATTTTGACATGAATAATGGCTTTTCAGAGAGGGGGGAGGTTCTAGCAGTTTTCTCTTGACAGTTCGCCATATCTCCTGTATTTTCTTGCAATTACAAATCCCTATGCGCGGGATATGTAGGAAATGTTGTTCAATGTGAAAAATTATAAATGAATGTATATAAGTAGGTTATATAAATGTTACCTGTAAAGAAAACATCGAAAGCTCGTAAACGTAAGCGTCGCAGCCATCATGCCCTCAAGGCTCCAAATTTTTATTTCTGCAAAGAAAGTGGAACAGTCAAACTTCCTCACACGGCTTGTGCTAAGACAGGGTATGTGAACAAATCACTGACACTTGAGCTGGATGCAGAAAAATAAACAATCAGGCTGTGATCAGAGCTTTAAGAATTCAGCAAATCAATTCAGTGCATCATGGAAAAGATGGTGTTTTAAGCTCTTTTTTAATAAACAGTAACAGTTAAAGGATGAATGTTACATGCGTATAGCTCTCGATGCGATGGGTGGAGATAATGCTCCAGCAGAGATTGTTGCCGGTGCCGTTAAAGCACTAGAGCAGCTTGAAGAGAGTGACCAAATATTATTGATTGGTGACGAGGGGGTCGTCAAAGAGCATCTCGACAAAATAAATGCTTCCCAGAATGATCGATTGCAAATCGTCCATGCTCCAGAAGCTGTTGGGATGGATGAGTCACCTGTCGAGGCATTGCGTAAGAAGCGAAAAAGTTCAATCGCAATTATGGCCAAAATGGCTGCTGGCGAAGAAGCAGATGTGGCTATTAGTGCAGGGAATACTGGGGCGTGCGTTGCTGCTTGTCAGATGAGAATGCGATTGCTTCCTGGGATTATTCGACCCGGGATTTTGGTCGTTTTTCCAGCCATGGCTGGCCCGATAGCCATTTGTGATGTTGGTGCTAACATTGCACCAAAATCAAGTCACTTGCATCAATATGCACTCATGGCAAGTATCTACATGAGAGAAGTTATTGGTATTGAAAATCCCAGAACGGGATTGATAAATATAGGCGAAGAGGAAAGTAAAGGCAACGAATTGGCAAAGAAGGTCAATCAGTTGTTACGTGAAGATGATCGCGTTGAATTTATAGGAAATGTTGAACCTCGGGAATTTCTAAAACGACCTTGTGAAGTTATTGTTTGTGATGGTTTTGCTGGGAATATTATCTTGAAGTTTTCAGAGGGTTTGGCAGAAGGGTTGTTTGGCGTCATTTTGCAGGAGATCAAAAAATTGGCTCCTGAGCTTGTTCAAAAATTTATGCCCATCATCCAGAAAATTTATGCCGATCATGATCACACCGAGTTTGGTGGGGCCCCGTTATTGGGTGTAGATGGTACTTGCATTATATGCCATGGATCTAGTGATGCTCGAGCAATGAAAAATGCGATCCTTCGAGCCAAAAATCAAGTCCAAACTGGTTTTAACGATATGATCGTCGATGCACTGCAACAAGTACCAATCACGGAGGCTGAAGATTAGGCTTACCTTTTTCAAAGAATACGGATGTTCTTTATTTTCTTTCACTACATGATTTTTAGTACAACTTATTAATAAAACACTGCTCGAAGTTTAGTGGTGTTATTTAAATTTAAATGGCTAATTCCGAAAAGATATTTACCAATCAACGTAAAGCGATCATTGCATCCACTGGGCATGCCGTGCCAGGAAAAGTTTTAACCAATGCTGATCTTGAAAAAATGGTTGAAACGTCGGATGAATGGATCACAACGCGGACTGGTATAAAAGAACGTCGAATCATTGATGATGGCCAGACCACGGCGTCGCTAGCTATTGAAGCATCCAAGGTCGCATTAGCCGATTCGGGAATCACCGCCAGTGATTTAGATCTCATTATATGTGCAACGATTACACCTGAGATGGTTTGTCCAGCAACCGCGTGTGTCGTTCAAGATGGGCTAGGTGGTAGCCATTGTGCCGCATTTGATTTAGCGGCTGCTTGCAGTGGATTTACCTATGGCGTTTCAACAGCTGCATCGTTTATTGCGGCAGGCCACAACGAGAATGTGTTAGTCATTGGGGCCGAAACCTTATCCACGATTACGAATTACGAAGATCGCTCCAGCTGCATTCTTTTTGGTGATGGTGCAGGGGCTGTGGTCTTACGAGCTGAGGAAAACACTGATGCCGGGTTGCTTTACTCCAGCATGAGTGCGGATGGTTCTTATTGGAAAACGATTTCCTGTGAAGCCTATGGCAGCAAAAACCCTGTTAGCCAAAAACTAGAAGAAGATCATTTGAAATATCTCGTCGTTAATGGGCGTGAAACGTATCAAGTGGCTGTCCGCACGATTGTTGAATTAATTGAAAATGCCTTAAAAGCCTGCGATATCGGATTGGATGATGTTGCATCGATTATACCTCACCAGATGAATGCACGGATTATTGAGTCTGTTGCGAAACGATTAGGTGTCGGTGAAGATAAGTTTTTTGTCAACATCGATAAGTATGGCAATACATCTGCAGCGTCTATTCCAATTGCTTTGGATGAAGCTATCCGTAATGGCCATGTTAATAAAGGTGACTTGGTTGTTCTTGTTGCCTTTGGTGGTGGTATTACCTGGGGTATCAATCTGATTCGTTTGTAACAACGGATTATAATAATTATTAAGGAACTGAATTGAAAACAGCTTTTATATTTCCTGGGCAAGGCGCTCAACATGTTGGTATGGGCGAGAAGTATTTTGATTTGACGCCTGAGATAACAGCTCTAGTCAATCAAGCCAATGATATACTTGGCTATGATATCAAACAAGTATGTCTTGAAGGACCTGCGGAAAAATTAGATACAACCGCTGTTTCTCAGCCGGCTATTTTTGTGACGAGTGTTGTGGTGCTGACAGCTGCACGCTTGGGTAAACTCTCACCTGAACTTGCGGAAATGACGCCTGATATGTATGCCGGCTTGAGTTTAGGCGAATACACAGCGCTTTATGCCAGTGGTGTGATGGATTTTGAGCAGGCATTAAAATTGGTTCAGCTACGTGGCAAGAGTATGCAGCAAGCTGCCGAGATGCGACAAGGCACAATGGTATCGATCATGGGCTTGGGAGAGCCAGACGTGATTGGAATTTGTGATACGGTTTTGAAAGAAAATATCGAAGAGGATGATCAATTAGAAACTATCTTGTCTCCTGTGAATTTTAATTCACCTGGGCAAATTGTCGTGAGTGGGTCATTAAAAGCCTGTGAAAGAGCTGCAGAAGTCACCTCTGAGCTGGATGGTGCAAGAGCAATACCGCTAAGTGTTGCCGGAGCCTTCCATACCAAGATGATGCAACCTGCTGTAGATCAATTATCACAGGCCATTGCTCAAACAGGCTTTAATGAATTTTCTGTCCCGGTTATTGCCAATGTCGATGCGTTATGTTATGACTCAGTAGGTCAGATTTCAGAGAAACTATTAAGTCAGTTGGTTTCTCCTGTTCGTTGGCAACAGTCCATTGAGTCTTTGTTGGATCAGGGATATGAGCGTTTTATTGAAATGGGGCCAGGTAGGGTCTTGACAGGATTAGTGAAAAAAATTGCAAGGGCAAAAAAGATTAAGCCCGTGATTGAAAATATTTCTTAGAATAATTTAGTTGGCTGTAACCAATCTGGATTTTCCAGACTAGCGATGAAAGAACAAAATGTCTGAAAACAAATTAGCAATCGTAACCGGTGGGTCAAGAGGGATTGGACGTGAGATTGTCTATGCACTTGCGGGACAAGGTCGTACGGTTGTAGCTTTGGCAACCAATCAGGAACGTCTGGATGCTTTGCAATCAGAAGCGAAAGAAAAAGGATACGATATCCTTGTCAAAGCGGTTGATGTGACTGATAGCGAGCAATTAACCGAAGTGATTCAAGGCTTGGCCGACGAGCATGGTGGCGTGGGGATTTTAGTCAATAATGCGGGAATTACCCGTGATGGTTTAATGATGTCCATGAGTGACGAAGCCTTTGATCAAGTGATCGAGACGAATTTAAAATCAGCCTTTGTTGCCATTCGAGCAGCTTTACGATCAATGATTCGCAATAAATTTGGCCGAATTATTAACATTAGTTCTGTTGCTGGCGTCATGGGAAATGCTGGCCAAACGAATTATGCCGCGAGCAAATCGGGCCTGATTGGTATGACAAAATCACTAGCTCGTGAAGTGGCACGGAAAAATGTGACCGTCAATTGTATTGCTCCTGGCTTTATCGCTACAGACATGACTGATGTGTTGCCGGATAAGGTCAAAGAAGGAGCTACGGCCATGATTCCCATGCAAAAAATGGGGCAGGCTGAGCAAATTGCCCATGCGGCAGCTTATTTTGCCAGTGATCAGGCATCTTACACGACAGGGCAGGTCCTCTGTGTGGATGGCGGCATGGCAATGTAACAGGCGTGGTGCTTGTAAGATAATATTTAAAAAGTGGTTACAAAATACTTGCATGATGTTTTTCAACAAGTTATATTACCGCCACTTGTGAAAAAGAAGTAAATATGTACAATGATCTATCAATGTATTGATCATTATTGAATGATATTGGTAAATATGGATTTCATCTAAGGAGATTTACCGTGGCTGATGATATTGAAGCAAAAATTAAAGCAATCGTCGCAGAACAGTTAAGCGTGGATGAAGCTGAAATTTCACGTGAAACCCATTTCGTAAATGACTTAAGAGCAGACAGCCTGGATACGGTTGAGCTTGTCATGGAATTTGAAGATGCGTTCGATACCAGTATTCCTGATGAAGATGCTGTGAAAATCGAAACGATTGGTGATGCGATCGATTACGTTACGCAGCATGCAGGACAAAGCAGCGCTGAGTAAAACTTACATTAAAAACAAGATAATGAGAAGGTGGTTATTATGGCCGACAAGCGGCGCGTAGTGATTACCGGTATGGGACTTGTGACCGCTTTAGGTGAGTCCCTTGATACCGTATGGGATAGTTTAATAGCAGGTAAAAGCGGTGTTCGAGTTGTTAACAGCTTTGATACCAGTAAATACCCTGTCAAGATTGGTGGCGAAGTTGATTACGATCCAACACGTTTAATTGATAAGCGTGAAGCGAAGCGTATGGATCGTTTTTCGCAATTTGCGATGACAGCCGGTATAGATGCCTTTAACGATAGCGGGCTAGATTTAGAAAGTCTAAACCGTGATCGTTGTGGTTGCATTGTTGGTTCAGGTATTGGTGGTTTATCAACCATTGAACAGGAACACAAAAAAATTATCGAAAAAGGTCCTGATCGCGTCAGTCCTTTTTGTGTTCCTAAGTTAATGGTCAATGCCTGTAGCGCAAATCTGGCTATCTATTATAAATTCCGCGGTGCTAACCATTCCATCGTTACAGCATGTGCCTCCGCAGCTCATGCGATTGGGCACGCTTATCGAGAAATTCAACGTGATGATGCCGATGTGGTCATTACTGGAGGGTCTGAAGCAGCTTTGATTCCTTTAGGTATGGCAAGTTTTTGCGCTCTAAAGGCATTAAGTACACGCAACGATGAGCCGGAAAAAGCATCTCGTCCATTTGATCGAGATCGTGAAGGTTTCGTTTTAGGCGAAGGTGCCGGCATGATGGTATTGGAAGATTATGAATTTGCAAAAAAACGGGGGGCACGTATTTATGCTGAGCTAGTAGGGTTTGGCATGACATGCGATGGTGGTCATATTACACAGCCAAGCCCTTGTGGCGAAGGCGCTGTTGATTCGATGAATATGGCTTTGCGTGATGCAGACTTGGCTCCTGAGAAAGTCAGCTACATCAATGCGCATGGCACAGGAACGAAGATGAATGATTCCAGTGAATCCGCAGCGGTCAAAACCGTCTTTGGTTCACATGCGAAAAACATCCCTCTAAGCTCGACTAAAAGTCATCTTGGCCATCTCTTAGGTGCCAGTGGTGGCGTGGAATTGGTCTTTAGCGCCTTAGCACTTCAAAGAGGTGCTATCCCTCCAACCATTAATTTAGATAACCCTGATGAGGGTTGTGATCTGGATTATACACCATTAGAAGCTCGCCAGGCTGACTTGCAATACGCCATGAGTAACTCGTTTGGTTTTGGCGGACATAATGCGACATTGGTGATTGGAAAAGTTTAGCAACCTAAATGATATGTTTGGGTGAGTTCTTTTTTACATTGATCAATGACACTTTGCCATCTATTTGGCTTTTCCTGTCTAAATAATTGTGCGTTTGGATACCATGGTGTATCTGTGCGATTTATCATCCATCTCCAATCAGGTGTGTGGGGTAATAATATCCATGTGCGTTTATGCATTGCTGCTGCGAGGTGGGCAATCACGGTATCCACGGATATGATAAGATCTAAGTGTTTAATGAGAGATGCGGTAGTAGAAAAGCTATCCATAAATTCATTTAGCTCAATTATATTTGGTGTGTTAGACAGGATTGTGTTATCACCGTCGCGTTTTTCTTTTTGTAAACTATAAAATGTGACTCCCTTTAACTGAAACAGTGATTCAAATTGTTCTAATTTGATTGAGCGGTTATGGTCGTTAGAAAATGTGGGATTCCCGGCCCAGGCAATTCCCACTTTCAAATCTTTATTTTTAATAATGCAGTCTGGTGGTGTTGATGTGTTTGCAATCAAATAAGGAGTTTGTGATGGGATTGTATCCAGGTTCGTTTTACAGAGATATGGTAAGCTCATCAGTTGGGCGTGAACATCAAACTGCGGCATAGGGTCACCATCCGTACAAATATGAGCATCAAAATTTTGTTCTTTCATAAATTGGAATAGAGCTTTTTTGGTTGATAATATAATTTTTCCATGCTTACTAAGTTCTTTCACGTAGCGACAAAATTGAATATTATCACCATAGCCTTGTTCCGTTTGCAGGAAAAGTGTTCGTCCATTTAAATCACTACCATCCCATTGTGGTTGTTCAAAATCAGGTGGCGTGAGGTCGGGGTGTTTGAGTCGCCATTCATATTCTTGCCAGCCTTGTTGTAGATCCCCGGTTAAAAGTTGTGTTGTCGCAAGATTGTAATGTGATAGGACATGATTGGGACTGAGTTCGATGGCGTATTTAAATTGTTCAATCGCTTCGTTAAATCGATGCTGGTTTACAAATGCTTGTCCCAGGTTATTGATTGCCTGGGTATTTTTTGAGTCGAGATTAAGCGCACTTCTAGAATACTCTATAGCCTGGTCTGGTTGGTTATAGCGAATCAGCGACATGCTCAAGTAGTTTAATGCGATAATATTTTCTGGGTCAACAAATAGGGCCTTGCGATAGGCTATATGTGCCTGGCGAAATTCATTGATGGCTTCATACACCTGCCCTAAATGGCAATGAAATGGTGAGTAATTATCTGTGATTTCGATCGATTGTTTGATGTAAAATAAACCTTTGATATGATCGCCACATTGTGAGTATCCCATTCCCAACCAATGCAATGCGTCTGCATAAAGGGGATCGACAGCGAGGATTTCATCGTAAAGCTTCATGGCTTGAGATATCTGGCCATTATGATGCATGGATAGTGCAAGTGTGAATTTGTTCTTTTGGGATAGTGTTTTAGTCATAATAATTGAGCAACGAATTATCGTTGCCACGATCGATTTTATTAAATTCCAGATCTTCAGTGAGCTCTATAGGCGACAGCGATGTACACCATTTAATTATCGAAGAATCTAATAACAGTTGTAAAATTTTATGGAATATTATATCTTATCCAACGTCTTACAATTCTAGACACGGTTTATCTATTGAATTCGAATCAAATTACTATTGCAAAGGAGTCAACATGAAACGTGATAACTTATTGGGAAGAATAACATTACCATTTATCGCTTTTTTGATGATCGTTTCAGTTTTCTTGACATCTGAACTGCTTGCTTCAGGCTGGCCTCAGTTCCGCGGTCCACAGGGCGACGGTATTAGTCAGGAAACCAATTTGCCTGACAGCTGGGATTCGGAGAAAAATATTCAATGGAAAATTCCTGCTCCTGGTTCTGGTTGGGCCGCTCCCATTATCTGGGAAGATAAAATTTATGTCGCTGGCGTTGTTGAGGATCAGCCAAGCCCCTTGAGTGAAGAGGATGAAGAAGAGGAGGAAGACGAAGAGGATGAAGATGATGAAACTCCTCCCGATACGGTTTTTCGGTGGGAATTGCATTGCCTGGACCTGGCGACAGGCAAAAATATTTGGACAAAAGTTTGTCATAAAGGCAAATCTCGCATCTCCAAGCATCGTGACAACACCTTTGCATCAGAAACACCTGTGACTGATGGTAAGCATATTTATGTCTATTTTGGCATGCGTGGTGTTTATTGCTACGACATGAAGGGCAATAAAGTCTGGGAAAAAGATTTAGGATCATTTGAAATGATGAATGGTTGGGGAACGTCTAGCTCGCCTGTGCTTCATGGCGATCATCTTTTCGTTCAGGTGGACAATGAAGAAAAATCATTTCTTGTAGCACTCAATAAAAAAGATGGCAAAGAGGCATGGCGGGTTGATCGAGATGAACGATCGAATTGGGGTTCACTTTTTCTTTGGAAAAACAAAAAACAAACCGAAGTGATTGCCAGTGGTAAAAAGATTATATCATATGAACCAACAAGTGGCAAAATACTTTGGGAGCTTGACATGAAAGGTGGTCGTGCTAGTGCAACGCCTGTTGGTGATGAAGATCATCTTTTTGTTAGTAATGAGAAGCGTCGTCGTCGAGGTGGTGGAAATCGTGGCGGCGGTGGAGGGGGCGGCCTGTTCGCTGTGAAAGCGGGTGCTTCCGGCAATATTACCCTTAAAGAAGGTGAAACTAAAAGTGATGCTATTTCATGGGTGCAACCAGATGCTGCATTTAAAGCTGCGTCTCCCATTGTGTACCAAGGGCAAATTTATATCCTTGATCGGCGTGGTGGTTTCCTGACATCATTTGATGCAAAGACAGGCAAACCCGTTATTGAGAAGAAGCGTTTAGGTAGTGCTTTTTGGTCATCTCCCTGGGCATATAATGGTAAAGTATTCTGTTTAGATGAAGCAGGCGACACCCATGTGATAAAGCCTGACAAAGAATTTAATAAAGTGGCGACGAATTCTATTGAAGATCGATTCTGGGCAACTTCTGCGATGTCTCAGGGGGCCTTGGTGCTTAGAGGTGTGGATTATCTATATTGTATAAAGCAATAATGACTCGTGAAAAGGTCAGTTATAAATTAAAACAAAGCTTGTGTTCATTGACAATGCGGATGATTTTAATCGATAGTTCATCCAGTGATGAGCCTTTATAAAAATAGCCAAACGCTTTATGAGATTGGGCTTCTAATAGTTTTTCATCTTCGTCATGAATACTTGTGATGATGACTGGAATGTGTTTGGTTAAATCATTGGAATGTAATTCGTCTAATGTCTCTATGCCGTTCATCTCTGGCATCATGTAATCCATGATGATGATATCTGGCATGTCGCCATTGTCTATCGACTCTAAACATTTTTTGCCACTTTCAGTGCAACGAACAGTATAGCCCGTTCGGGTTAAATAGGAACTGGCAAGCTTTAAAAAAATAGGATCATCATCAACGAGCAGGATGTTCATGTGCTTGTCGTGTGTCAATTTAGAACTCATAGTAGCCTATCTCCAAGTTTAATTTTAATAATATTTATCAGGCGAGCGTACTGCTATTGCTTGGGTTACTATCGACTGTTTATTAACCCTTCTTAATAGGCAAACATAAGATGAATATCCCTTTTAAAATAGAGCTGATTTAGGAGCTATTCCATTATTAATTTGGGGATTATTCAGGGAAAGAGAAAAATTATATGGACTTAAAATATGGTGGGGCGCTGTATGGGTGATTTTAAGAGAATCGTTCAGCTAGTACTTTTTCTCGATATGTAAAAATACCTTCTAACTGCTTTTTGATCCATAGGCTGTGCATCCATTCCCCTATAAACCCTTTACCAATGGAGTAGGTCACAATGTCAGTAGCAAGGACCCCATTGCCTGATGTCTCAAAACGATGTTCGTGATGCCAAAGCTTGTAGGGGCCAAAACGTTGTTCATCCACAAAGTAGTTTGGCTCATTCACATGCGTAATTTCAGTGACCCAGGACATTGGGATTTTCATAAGCGGATAAATCTGGTAGGTAATCATCATGCCTGGGTACATTTTTCCGTCTGGTTTTATAACGATATCCATTGATAAATTAGGAGGCGTAATTTCTTGAAGATTCTCTGGATTCGAGAAAAACTCCCACGCCTGTGACATGGTTATAGGTAGTTCCAGTTGGCATTTTAGTTGATGAATTTTCATACTTTTACTACGACCAAACAGAGCTGTTTGTTCATACAACTATTTCACGATAGTTGTAAGACTTGCAGGATCCCTTTGCAAAAATCAGGAAGATCATCAGGCTTTCGGCTTGAGACAAAATGGCGATCAACCACTACTGGCGAATCTTCCCATATGGCACCCGCATTAACAAGATCATCTTTGATCCCTGGCGACCCTGTCGTTTTTACGTTTTTGTAAACGCCTGCGGAGATGGCCATCCAGCCGCCATGGCAAACGGCCGCGATCAATTTATTTTCGCGATCGAAATCTTGAATCAAACTTAGCACTTTTGGGTCGCGACGTAATTTATCAGGCATAAATCCACCAGGTAAAATAATCCCGTCAAAGTCAGCGCTTTCCATATCACAGATCGCTGCATCAGATTTACATGGGTAACCATTTTTACCTTGATAGACCGTCTCTGATTCTGGTCCAGCAACGACAACATGGATCCCAGCTTCAATCAAGCGAAGTTTGGGGTACCATAGTTCCAGATCTTCATAAATATCACCAGTGAGTATCAAAATTCTTTTAACGGTAGATGGGTTTGATTTCATTGCTCTCTCTCCTTTTATTTTTTTATCAGTTTTATTAACAACCTTCTATGTTAAATTATACATCATTTAGGTCGGTTTTCCAGTGAACTCGAAAATATTTCAATGGCAAATTGAAAGTGTAAATCATGGGATAGGGCGTTAAAACAAAGGGTCATTACCGTCAAGCTTAGGAGCTTAGACCTTAAGATCAAATGCAACAGAATGGTCATGATTTGACAGGGGCTTATATGGGTTTATAATGATATATGTTGTTGGAAAATAATTGTTTCTGTCGGCAATAAGTGTTAATGCTACCGTAGCCATCAGCGTCAAGGAGGATTTGGATGTTGGGTCGATTTAAAAGGGTCAGTAGATTATCCGTATGTTTACTATTTGCGTTTTTGCTTGTGTTTTCAGAAACGCTACAAGCTGCGAAAATGTTCTGGACGGATTGGGGGAATGATCTGATTCGCAAGGCTGATGTTACTGGGCTCAATCAACAGACGGTGATTTCTCTTGGCTTAGTTTTTCCTCGCGGCATTGCTGTCGATACGGTCAATCAGAAAGTCTACTGGACAGACAATGGCACCGACACGATTGAAAGAAGTAATTTAGATGGATCAAATAATCAGATAATGGTTAGTGGGTTAAGCAATCCTATCGGGTTGGTATTGGATGTCGGAGGCAATAAGATCTATTGGACTGATATCACCTCAAAAAAGATTCAAAAATCAAACCTAGATGGCAGTGGTGTGCAAGATGTACTAACCGGTTTAAACCAGCCTTGGGGGCTTGATATCGATTTTACCAATTCCAAACTTTATTTTACCGATGCCTTAAATAATACTATTAGTCGATGTAATTTTGATGGATCTGGAGTTGAGTTGCTTATTAATACTGGTCTGTCTTTTCCACGTGATATTGCATTAGATGTTGTTGGTAATAAAATGTATTGGGCTGAAGATGGATCAGATAAAATTCGCTCGGCAGATTTGAATGGCAACAGTATCACAGATGTCGTGACGGGGTTGGCTGATCCGTTTGGTTTAACGATTGATGTTGATGCTGATAAACTTTATTGGACAGAGTTAACGGGAGATCGGATTGCCAGCTCTGATTTAAATGGAAACAACGTAACAACATTGGTTTCGACAGGACCGACATCTGCCCCCAATAGTATTGCATTGGATTTGTCAATTGCTTCTCAGCCGAGTGAAGGTCCGCTTTCTCCTGGCGAATATGTTCCTTACGATACCCCGTCAGGTGTTGGTGTACTCTATAATGCCGGAGCTGTGGCAGTGCATGTCTCCATGAGCGATGGTGGGCTTGCCAATCAACTGGATACACTATCGATCGAAACCGATGTAGCTGGTGATGTTCATTTAATCGCAACAGATCAACTGACGGGGGCGTCCGGAATCTTAATCAGCGGTACGCAGGCCGTGGCATTAACGTTGCAGACGGGGCTGGATATTGCTGATATCGGTACGATCTGGGCCAACGGTCTTTCGTTTTTAGATGGGGTAGATCCGGGAAATAATGCCTCGGTTCAGGCCGCGAACTCTGATGTCTTTGGTTCGATTACCTTGCTGGAAACGGGCTCGACCATTGATGAAATTTCAATAACCGATCCTAATAGTGGAGCAGGTAGTGGTGTCATCAGCAGTAATATAAATGTTGATGGTACGCTGACAACATTGCAGGTTGATGGATTTGCACAGGGGATTTGGGATTTAGAAACGAGTGTTGATGGGAATTGGAATGTTGGTGGAGCTTTTGCTGCTCAGGTGAATATGGCTTTATCTGTTGCTCCGACATCACATATGACATTTGATTCAATGACAGGGGGATTTATTTCACAATCAGGAGATTGGCAGGGAGCAATGACTATTTCCCAGGGAAATCTGGCCGGCACGATCACCCTTAATCAGGGAAACTATTCAGGTAATATAGATGTATTGCAGGGAAATCTTAGCGGACAACTTCACTTACTTTCAGGGGATTTGTCTGGTTCAATTAATGTGCCGAATGGCACGATAGATCAGATCATATTAAATGATGGAAGAATAAATTCCTTTGTAACTATTACCTCAGGAGGTTTAATTAATAGCATTAGTTGTTCAGGTGATATTGCTGGTGATATTCATGCTGGAGGTGGGCTGAATAGTTTAATTTCGATTGATGGAAATTTAACTTCTGAAGCTCAGGTTGTATCGGGTGGCACTGTCAGTTTGATTGATCTTGATTCAAATTTGACTGACCCGAATAATGCTGGAGCGTTTGAAGCCGATGTGAGTGTCGTTGGCGATGTTGTTTTGATAGAAATTGGAAGTGATTTTAGTGGTTCCCTGCAAGCAACGCATCATATTTCCAGTTTGCTTGTTGGTGGAGATATTGTATCTTCTGCTATGGTCAAAGCGGATTCTGATTTAGATCGACAGGGGGATATCAATATTATTGTTGCTGGTGGGAGCATCGATATCGATGCATCGGCCGAAAATATTAATGCCATACAATCAGGCGCTTTAGGTAGTGGAGCAACCATTACAGGTAGTATTGTTGCAAACCAAAAAGTGAGTCTGGTCGATGCTGGTAGTGAAACAATGTTGGCGACTGTTATGGCTAAGGATGCTGTAACAGCATCCCCCCTTTTGGCAGTGATAGATAGTGATGTGAAGTATCTTATAGAATCTGATGCCGAACCTAATGATGCACATTTTGATTTGACATTTTATGGAAATAGTAATTCCGCAGATATTGTTATGAATATCTTAAATGGCAGCGATTATGAATTAGAATTACGAACCGTCAATATGGCTGACAATAGCATCAATGATGCGCCTTTTGATTTAAATCAATTCAGTTTTGATCCTAATACCACGAGTCGAGATTTGTCACTTCTGACCGTTGAAGGAAGCATTGTTCAGTCATTAATCATTGATAATGGTTCAGGGGGATCAATTGGTGCTTTGGTGGTTCAGGAGAATTTACTTGCTAGCACTTCTGATACAATTCAAGTCGATTTTATTGAATTAATTTCTACCAGTCAAATTGGTGGAATCGAAGCAACAGCGGCGTTGGTAGATCAGGTGGTAGAAACCAGTAACAATCAGGATCCTCTTACGAGTCCTGCAGATGGTAGTTTTAGAATTCCCGTCAGTTCAATAAATAATACATTTGCCTTTGTTGCGAATGAAACAGCCATTACGTTTATTGAATCAAATCTTGCTGAATGCGAATATACAGCGGCCGTAGATAAAGAAGTTACACTAACAATAAGTAATGGCTTGCCAGAAAGAGGTGTTCAAAGACTCGTGCCATCGCAGTATGCTACAATACAAGCAGCTATTGATGCCAGTAGTGATGATGATATTGTGATTATCGCTCCGGGTACCTATACTGGAACTGGTAATCGAGATATCGATTTTCAGGGCAAGAAAATTATTGTTCGAAGTGAGGATCCTGATGATCCTTTGATTATGAATTCAACGGTTATTGATTGCAACGGTTCTGTTGTAAATAATCATCGTGGTTTTATCTTTAATAATGCAGAATCTAATAGTTCCGTGTTAAGTGGTCTGACAATTCGAGATGGTTTTTCTGATTTTGGAGGTGGGATATTATGTGAGAATAGTTCTCCTACCATTTCATTTTGTCAAATTGAAAATTGTTTGGCTACAAATAATGGCGGTGGTCTCTACGGTAGTAATACGAGTCAGCCAGCAATCAGTTTCAGCTTGTTTAAAAATAATACCGCCAGTTTTTTTGGTGGGGGCCTTTCATTATGGTCTGCTAGCCAGATAAGGTTACAAAATGTAGCATTGGTAGGTAATCAGGCTAAATTTGGCGGGGGTATTTATGCGACAGAAAGTGGACTGGTATTATCGAATGTTACGGTTACTAAAAATATGGGTGATATATCCAGCAGCCGAGGCGGCGGTTTATTTGCCTTAGATGCAAATATCGCGATTGATAATTCTATCTTCTGGAATAATCAAGCTCCTTTTGGTCATGAAATTGCATTAAATGGGGCAACGACAACCTTAGAAATAAATTATAGTGACATTCAAGGTTCTGAGAATCAAATAGACAATATTGGCGGTGCAAATATCATGTGGGGATTGGGTAATATTGATCAGGATCCATTATTTGTTGACCCGAATAATGATTTAAGATGTCAAAGTCAAGGATTGCGCTGGGATCCTGATTTCTTCGGAGCGGGCAATGGTGGATGGGTTTCAGATGCGCAAACCAGTCGTTGTATTGATGCCGGAAATCCTGGTAAGTCCCTTAAAGATGAAGTATTAGACATACCTGCAGATCCTCTCAATTTAATTGGCGTAAATATTCGCTTAAATATGGGCGTTTATGGTGGCACAGATCAAGCAAGCCTGGCACCTGGACAATTGATTGATCCCATTGGTTGGTCTTTATTAGAAGATCTTACGAATGATGGACATGTCAATATTAATGATATCGCAGGGTTTTCAGAAAGTTGGTTAGCGAATACGTTGTGTTTGCCTGGAGATATAAATAGAAATGGACTTGTCGATATGTATGATCTTGTAGACATATCACAAGCCTGGTTTAATACTACATCCTGGGCACACTAAAATTTGTTAATGGTAACTTGCCTATTAGCCACCTAATAAAATTGACAATATAGATGATTTGCTTTGATTTAATGATCCTAGCAAAGCGGCATTGATTTCAAATAGGGTATTAAGTCGTTGGTTGTTGGCAGTCTCAGAGACAACGTCGACATCATTGAGTTGACTGATACCAGAGGCCAGGTTGACTTTCGTCGCGGCCATTGAATTAAGGGTTGAATCAACGGTGTATCGGCTAACGGCACCTAGTCGACCGCGTTCATATGAGATTAAATTACTCCCTGCTTCGATAATATCCTGGGCTGCTTCAAAATTACCAGTAGAAATTGCGTTTGTACCACCACTCTTTAGGGTTGTTAATTTTCCCAGGCTGTCATTTCCCAGGTTTCCAGCTGATACTGAGGAAATACCGATGTTCAGAGCGTCACTGGCTGCTGGGCTCAATTGAAAATTTGCACCATTACCACTGACAGTAAACGTTTCAGATCCAGTTGTCGTACCAAACGCGGTGGTTAAAGTAAATTTAGCTGATGTAGATCCACTTGAGAAATTGATCGCCATGCCATTTTCTTCTGCTGCGGAACCATTGACTGTAACGGTAGGGTCTACACCGTAATCTGATGTGATACTACCATTGAAATTGAAGGTACCTTGGGTAACATTAACGGCGACATATTGATCATCGCCATAATATTCTGAATAGAGTTCGAGGTTACCGCCATTATTGACTGCTGTGACGCCTGTGACTTCGGTTTGTGCATTGATGGCTGTTTCCATCGTGGCAACATTTGTGGCTGCCGCAAAAGAAAAATCGTAAGACCCCTTATTGCCTGTGACCGTAAATTCTGTAGTAGCCCCTAAAGCCCCACCAGCATAAATCATTTGCGCACGTTGAGCCGCACTGGTGACAGCTACGGTAAGATCTACAGACCCACTAGATGTGTCTGCTGAATTAATTCGAACATCTTGAAGATCTGCTGAATCGATCCCTGAGACATTAAAGCCAAGATTACCATCCAGCAATCGTGTGCCATTAAATGTGGTTGTATTGGCAATACGGTTAATTGAATCAATGGCGCTATCGATTTCAGCTTGATAGGCTGCTTTTTCGTCAGCGGTTGCGCCGCTGTCGGATGCCAGGACCACTTTGGTGTTAATCGTATCGAGTAAGTCGGAGATTTCGCTCAGTCCACCATCAGCGGTGTCGAGCATATTGGAAATGCGTTGGCCATTTTTTGTAACCGCATCAATTTCTGCTACTTCAGATTCCAACTGCGATAGACGGATTACCCCTGAAGGGTCGTCTGCGGCCGTAGTAATTCGCTGTGCTGTAGCGAGTCGTGTGTTTGACAAAGCTAACTGTGTTCCCAGGCTCATCAAATTATTGAGTATGCCTTGGCTTTGAAAGCTAGAGTTAATATTAAACATCATATTCCTCCTGTATCTCCGATAGTGCTTGGCCGCTCAAAATTTCCCTGGACGAGCGCGCAAGCTGGGCGCAAAAAAATAAGCATGGCATCGTTACATTACAGGTAAACGAATGGCATGCTTCTTAAAGTCGCTTTATGTTTTTACTTGGCAGCATTCAGACGTACGCTGAGCACTTGACCAAATGTGGCTGTATGCCGGGAGATGTTGTTAGACTGTGATTTCCTGGATCAGCCGTTTACCAACAAGCCTTATTTGTTGGCTGTTAATCTCGACATAAATTTGTATTAACTATTCAACTTTAATGTAAAATATAAATAGGGGACAAGCAAGCGAATCAACAATAATTGTATAAATAAAGTTAGCAAATTTGTCTGTCCGATAATATAGTATGTGATTGGAATGATTATCGTCAAAGGTTGAAATTGTGAAAACAATCTTATATATAACGCATCATTATAAACCCAGTTCTTTCGCTGCAGGATTACGTGCTGAGCGATTTATAGAGGCTTTATCGAACCATTATCGAGTGGTGGTTGTTACCTTGGCTGAATCGCCTTCCATCCAATCAGGGCAAGACAATTTAAAGGTCTACCGGATCGGGCAGAATGGCGATATCCCCAGTGAGTTAAATTGTAGCGATTGTAACAACTGGCCAGAGCATTTGGATCTGCCAGGACCAGACTTAGATCCGACTTTGGCTAGAGCGCTTTATCGTTCAGGTCAAGCTATTATCGGACAAGAAAAACCAGAGTGGATTTTTACTACAGCGCCGCCATTTCCCTATTTAGCGGTAGGTGCTCAATTATCAAAATTACATCAAATTCCACACGTCATAGAGTTTCGTGATGCCTGGTTTACAGGGATGTACTGGCCTTATCAAAATCGATCCCAAAAATCGAGTGCTAAAAGATGGGAAAAAGAATGTGTTGATTCCGCAGAAAAGATTATTACGGTAACTGATACCTATAGAGACATACTTATTGATCAGTACGGTAAGCAAATAAATGATAAAATTATAACAATACGTCATGGTATTTTTTCCAGTGAAATGAATTTCCCTCAAGGGGCTGACGACCAATTAATTTTGGATAACAATAAGTTCAATTTTGTCTATACCGGGCAGTTAAGAGGTTTGGATGTTGTTTCCACCTCACGAGTTTTGAAACCATTTTTGAATATAGCCAGAGGGGTAAAACGTCTAGCTACAGGGGCAACTCATTGTGAAAACTTAATGCTTGAGTGGATGTCTCCTCATATTCTATTTACTTCAATTTCAACACTTGTTAAAAAAAATCCTGATCTTAAGAACAAAATACATGTGAGTTTTGTCGGGCGAGAATTTTCAGAAATTGATGAATGGATCAAGCGTTTAAATATTGAAACGATGGTCACTCAATATGGATTACAGCCATTTCATAAAGCCCGGAGTATTGCCCAGCAGGCAAACAGCCTTATCATGAGTTTATATGGGATTCGGGGAATGGATTACCATTGGTGTGTTCCGAGTAAAATTTATACCTATATGGGAACTGGGAATCATGTCTTAGCGTTGTTACCTCCTGGTGAGGCTGCTGATATTATTACGCGATCAGGACTTGGAAAAGTGGTTCATCCGGAAGACCAAATTGGGCTTACCAATTCGATTGAAGAGCTTTATCATAATTGGCAACAAGGCCAAAAATTGAGTCAGCCTGATTGGGACTATATCAACCAATTTAAATTTGATGATCAAGTTGAGAAAATGATTCGTTGTATAGGTCGAGTGTAAATGTGCTGGAATTAATAGGCAAAAAAATAACCAGCACAAGAATCGGCCGGTCGGGGGAAGGGAGGGAAAACCAAAACCTGCGCTGGCTCTTAAGTCATATTTAATTGTTCATACAAATTATTTGACATAACTATCGTATTAACTACTTCTATTATCAGCTTTATCGTATATTACTACTATCGGAATTCCCCTGATATTTGCAAATTACAAATAGTGGATTCGTGACTCTTTAAATGGATCTTTTGTGTTATTTGGTGAATGTTGGCTATAATATTAATTCAGCCACCAATCGAATACATTTCGACTTTTTTACTAGAGCTAATCGAAGAGGTGTTTCTTAATTGAGAGTATTGGTCTTGCCGATCAGTCCAATGTTGTTTAATGGTTTTTAATAAGTCTTCGTCAGATGTTTGATTTCGTAGAAGTGTTTTTAGATCAAATCCATTTTGTGCAAACAGGCAGGTATAAAGCTTACCATCAGCAGAAAGCCTGGCGCGATGGCAATCGCCACAGAATGGGTGCGATACAGAAGAAATAAATCCAAATTCTCCCGAGCCATCTGAAAATTGATAACGTTGAGCTACTTCACCTTTATAGTTTGGGTCGATAGGGTAAACGTTCCATTTTTTTTCGATTGTTTTCAATAGTTTTTTGGAAGAAACAACGTCTTTGGTTGACCATTGATTAAGATTGCCAACATCCATGAATTCAATGAAACGCAAAATTAAATTGTGTTTTTTGCAATACTCCAGCATCTCTATAACGCAATGATCGTTGATATCTTTTTTGACCACCATATTGATTTTGACAGGACCTGATAATTGCTTTTTGGCTAAAGCAATGCCATCTAAAATATTTTGTAGTGGAAATGATTTGCCAGAAATTTTTTCAAAAATATGTTGGTCTAATGAATCTAGACTAACCGTTATTCTATCCAGGCCAGCATCTTTTAGTTTATCGATATTTTGAGACAGAAGTGCACCGTTCGTTGTTAGTGCGATATCTTCAATACCTTGAATAGGTTTAAGCATTGAAATTAACTGATGGCAATCTTTTCTAACGAGAGGTTCGCCGCCTGTGATACGCAATTTCTTGACACCGCATTGGCTAAATAATTTTACCGTGCGAATTATTTCTTCGTAGCTGAGAATGTTGGACCGATCCATGAATTGATAAGATTCGTTATAATGAGATTCTGGCATGCAATAAGTGCATCGGAAATTACAGCGATCTGTTATCGAAATCCTTAGGTCTCGTAAAGGTCTGGCTAATTGATCAATTGGATTTTGTTGTGAGGTTTTCATTTGGCCTCTATAGTTACAGGAATATTTTTAAAAGCTGGTGTCATTGATGAAGGGTCAGAATGTTTCGGTACCAGGATATTGGATTCGGGATAATACATTGCAACATTACCTGCGGGGATGTCAAATTCACGTACAAGGATATTGTCAAGCTTTCCTGTAGGATTGGATACGGTGACTTTTTGATCAATCTCAAGACCAAGCTTAACTCGGTCTTGGTGGTTCATCATGATAATATCACGTCGTTCCTGGCCTCGGTAAAAATCTTCTTCTTCATAAACAACCGTATTAAATTGCCCTTCAGATCGAATGGTCATGAGAGAAAACTGATCCTGGTTTTTTTTCAGGCTTGGCATCTGCACCGCATGAAAATTCGCTCGTCCTGATTCCGTATTAAACTTGGGGCGATGGAAAATACGATCATCAATATAAAATTCTTTTTTTGTCTGATCAATTTGGGCAATTTCAGAAAAGCCTGGAATGCATTTACTGATCGCCTGGCGAATAGAATCATGTTCATTAAATTTTTGCCAGTCTATGGGGGTTGTATTTTTTAATACGTCGTGTGCCATGCTAGTGATCAGTTCAACTTCGCTGGGGATCTGATCGAAACGGCTTGGGCCGCCGTCACTGAGACGGACATAATTAAACATTGATTCCTGAGTTGTCGTTTGTCGCTCTTCGTCGCGTGCCAAAACGGGTAAGACCAGTGTTTCCTTGCCACGCCCACTAATATGACCTGTATTTAGTGTTGTACTTAAATATGTAACCAGGTCTATTTTTTCTAAAGCGGCTCTCGCGAACTGTGAATCAGGATTGGCGCCATATAAATTTCCTCCCAGACATAGTGCGAATCGCATATGGTCTTGATATGCTTTTTCCATGCAAGCGAGGGTATCCAGGCCGGAGCTAGTCGGTAAAGTGACATTGAATTCATTTTGCAATCGATCAAATATGGCATCTTTCAACCTGGGTGTCACTCCCACAGAACCAATACCTTGCACATTGCTATGGCCTCGAATCGGCATCAGGCCCGCTGCAGGTTTTCCTAACATGCCTCGCATCAATGCCAGATTTCCAATCATTTGTACATTTTCTACGCCATGATCATGATGTGTAATACCCATGGCCCAGGCAAATATCACTTTGTCAGCTTGGCTATAGAGCGTTGCAAGATGTTCTATGTCCTTTCGGTTAATACCACTACTAGATTCAATCTCTTGCCAGTTGGATTGCTGAATGGTTTGCTTGAAAGAATCCCATCCTTGCGTATTTTGGTCGATAAAATCTTGATCGATATTTCCACGATCTAAAAGTGTCTTGGCAATACCAGTCATCAGAGCAATATCGCCGCCTATATGAGGTTGGATATATTCATCAGATACTTTTGACCCTAGAAGCATACTAATGGGTTCTGATGGAATTTTAAATCGTTCCAATCCAACTTCCCTTAGCGGGTTAATGACAATGACTTTGCCGCCTTTGCGTCTAAGCTTAACCATTGAATGAATCAATCGAGGATGATTCGACGCAGGATTTGCACCAATCAAAAACAATAAGTCACTTTGATGGAGATCATCCAGAGTCAGTGTGGCTGTGCCAGATCCTGTTATGCTGGTTAATCCCACACCAGAAGCCTGGTGGCAATAATAAGAACAATTGTTCACATTATTGGTGCCATAAAGTCGAGCAAAAAGCTGTAATAAAAATCCCGCTTCATTCGACGATCGACCACTAAAATAAAAGAAACTTTCATCGGGTAAGGTCGCTGTTAATCTACTGGATAATTTTTCGTAAGCTTGCTGCCAACTTATGATTTGGTAATGGCTGTCATTGGCACCAGCGTATAAGGGGTGAGTGATTCGCCCGGCAGATTCTAATTGTTTCGGTGTAAATGTTTTTAATGTTTCCAGACTAAAACGCCTAAAAAAATCTTCTGGTATGGCTCCTTGCATATCTGCAGCCATCGCTTGCATAGATTTTTTACAAACAGACGGGAAGTGGCCAGATTCATTGACCATACCGCCTTTTTGCCCGCCCATACCGAGAGCGCATGTTTTACAAGCATTCTTTGTTCGTAATGCTTTATATAATTTAAGCAAACCGCCTACTTCACGTCCTTTTTTAAAACTATAAAATAGAGCAGGCCAGCCGCCGCCGGCTGAAGGGCGTTTAAACTTTTTAGTTTTAGACAATAGTCGTTCTCACAATAGTCGACAGAAAAAATATTACTTTGCTTAGTTGGCTGCGCATGACATTATATCACGCAATTTAGTATAGCTTACCAGAAAGTAAATAAAAAGCACTAAATTTGTAAGTCTATATATAGAAATAGTTAATACTTTGTGCTATCCTGGTCAACTAAGTGTAGAAACAATCGTCAGTCTATGCTAAACTAGATGATATATAAATCACTAAGTAACATAATGTTGAATGAGGCTATATGAACATACATGTATTATATTTTGCGATTTTGCGTGAACAGGCAGGCATGGAAAAAGAAATTTTTGTAACGGATGCTGCCAATCCATCTGAATTATATAATCAGCTCAAAGAGCGATTTTCATTTTCCATGGATCCTTCAAAATTAAAAGTGGCGATCAATGAGCAATTTTCTGATTGGCAGACACCTCTCAGTGATGGAGATACTGTTGCCTTTTTAACGCCCGTGGCAGGAGGGTAAATCATGTTCGAATTATCTCAGAAACCGTTAGAAGCAATTGATTTTAAGTCTCAGTTTTCGAATCCTCAGGCGGGTGCCTACGTCACTTTTGAAGGGTGGGTGCGAAATCATAATGAAGGTAAAGATGTTTTATCTCTGGATTACCAATCATATGAATCCATGGCACAAAAAGAAGCTCAAAAAATCATCGAAGAGGCCAAGTCAAAATTTGAGATATATGATGTACATTGCATGCATCGGGTTGGGCAGTTGCAAATTGGTGATATGGCCGTATTTGTAGGTGTCATTTCTGCGCATCGGCAAGCAGCGTTTTTGGCATGCCAATATACCATCGATCAAATCAAAGCAAGAGTGCCTATTTGGAAGAAAGAATATTACACCGATGGTGATTCGGGTTGGGTACATTGTGAACATTGCAGCAAAGTAAAAATTTCAGAATAAATCATGACAGCTAAAACAGAATTAACAGATGTTGTAACAATGATCCAACCAGCTGAAGCTCTTGATCTGGTATTGCAAAATGTACCTCAATCAGTCATAGAAAATATAGCACCAGAAGATGGATTGAATAGAGCCTTGGCACAAATTATTCATTCGGATCAGGATTATCCTGCCTTTGACCGATCTATGATGGATGGATTTGCTGTACGCCTTGCTGATTCAGGAAAACCGGTCGAATGTATAGGGGAGTTGGCAGCTGGAATGCATGCTGATCTTATATTAAAAGATGGACAATGTGTTCAAATTATGACCGGCGCTCCATGCCCTCAGGGAACAGAGGTTGTTGTGCCTAAAGAAAAAATAGAATGGCAAGGTCGTCAAGTGCTTCTTCCTGGTGATCTTTTATTAGATAAACATATTGCTCGCAAAGGAACAGAATGTTCAGCAAATGCTAAGGTTTTAAAGCCTGGTGATATTGTGTCGCCATTGGCACTAGCGAATATCGTAAGTTTTGGCTATCAAAAAATTGATGTCTACCGTATTCCAACTGCAGCAATATTAACGACAGGCAGTGAGTTAGTACCGTCAGGTCAATCTTTAAAGCCTGGGCAAATTCGTGATTCAAATGGTCCGATGTTTTCAGCCCTATCACAGCAATTAGGTTTAAATATACCATCTCGCCATTTAGTTTCTGATGATATCGAGTCTCTAAAGGAATCGATAAATAACGCTTTAAAGCAGGCTGATTTGATTTTGATCTCTGGTGGCGTTTCGGTGGGGAATTATGATTACGTTCCACAGGTCATCCTGGACATCGGCGCAGAAATTATTTTTCACAAAGTAAAACAAAGACCCGGTAAGCCCATCTTATTTGCACGCAAAGAAGATAAATTGATTTTTGGTTTGCCAGGAAATCCACTCTCTGGTTTGTGGGGGTTTCATGGATATGTCAAACCCGCTATTAAAAAATGGATGGGGATTGATCCATCACCCAAAAGGAGTAATGGAAATTTAACTGATGAAATTAAAAATAAAGGGCCTCGAAAAAGATTTGTTTTGGCAATCGCCACAGAAAAGGATAATGACCCATTCTCTTGGAATGTAACACCCTTACCAGGCCATGGCAGTGCAGATATCTATTCGCCAGCTAATGCAAATTGCTATATTTCCATTGGCCCAGGCGATGTGAAAATGGATAAAAAATCACCTATAGAATTTGAATGGATAATGTGACAAATGAAAGATTTAACACATGTTGATAAAGATGGCCAGGCACACATGGTCGATATTTCTGAAAAGCAGGATTCCAAGCGTGTTGCCATTGCTAGTGGGCTATTAAAAACCACTTCAGAGGTCGTGGAATTAATTGAGAAAAACGCCCTTAAAAAAGGTGATTGTTTGGCTACAGCTCGTATTGCCGGTATTATGGCCGCCAAAAAAACTCACGATTTAATTCCATTATGTCATCCATTGCCGATTAGTTCAATTTCGATTGATTTCGAATTACATGAAACAAGTATTACGATTCATAGCACTGTTTCAACCATTGGTAAAACAGGCGTTGAAATGGAAGCGTTAACCGCTGTTTCAGTCGCCGCGCTCACAATATATGATATGTGTAAAGCGGTTGATAAATCTATGACGATCGAAGACATAAAATTGATAAAGAAAACAGGGGGTAAAAGTGGAGATTACAAGCGAGGCTGATATCATGAGTACAGAACAATTTAATTTTGCCGTTTTAACAATTAGTGATCGTTGTTCAAATGGAGAGCGTCAGGATGAATCTGGACCATTGGTCAAAAAATTAGTGGAACAAAATTTAAACGGGCATTGTAACTTTTATGAAATCGTACCCGATGATCGTGAAGGCATTGAAAATGATTTAAAGTTATTATGTGATAATGTTGATTGTGCGTTAGTTCTAACAACCGGTGGGACAGGACTTGCTCCTAGGGATCATACGCCAGAAGCAACTATGGCCATTATGGAACGAGAAATACCTGGTATTGCTGAAAATATTCGTCATGCCGGATTAAAGCATACACCATTGGCAATACTTTCAAGAGGTGTTTGTGGATTGCGAAATCAGACAATTATCATTAATTTATCCGGCAGCCCTAAAGCCGTTTCAGAACAATTGGAAACACTTTATCCTATATTGCCGCATGCAATAGAATCTGCAGCAGGCCGGACAAAGGATTGTGCACGCGATTAAACCAGAAAAGGAACGTTTGTGAATCGAATACATATTGTAGGTCGAAAGAATACGGGCAAAACCACGCTGGTTGTTGAGTTAGTAAAAACGATACGTCAGCGCGGTATCACAGTCGGGACAATTAAGCATACACATCATACGTATGAGCTAGACCAACCTGGGAAAGATTCCTATCAGCATCGCCAAGCAGGTGGAAGTCCCGCCGCATTTATTTCTGGGCAATCCACGGCAGTCTTTTTAGACACCAAAACGAGTCAGACGGCGTATCAAAAACTTGAAAAGCTCTATAGCGACTGTGATATAGTCATTGTTGAAGGAGATAGTCATAGTGGTTTTCCTACGGTTGAAGTTTATCACAAAGAATCAACCGACTCATTAATCGCAACCGAAAACAAGTCCATTTTAGCCATTATTTCTGATGATGCTGTTGATACGGATTTACCCGTGTGGCCTAGAGCTGATATAGAGGAGCTGGTCAATCGGATTTTAGAATTATCAGGATATAAATTTGAATAAGCTACCTGTATATATTTTAGCGGGTGGAAAAAGTTCACGTTTTGGCAGCGATAAAGCAAGAGCTAAAATTAATGATAAAACATTGTTAGAGTTGAATTGCGAAGTCGTTAAACCTGTAGCATCATCCATTACGGTGATTTCACAACAAAAAGATGCCTATCAAGATCTTGGATTGAAAACAATCGCGGATGATATTAAAGATTTAGGGCCCATGGGCGGTCTTCAGAAGGCACTGTCGGACATGATTCATGAAGGATGGTTTTTTCTTATTAGTTGTGATTGGGTTGGGTTGGAAACGCAATGGTTCGTTCGCTTGCAGGCGAATATATCAAATTCGGTGAATGTTGTTTTGTATCGTGATGAGTTTCGTCAGCCACTCCTAACGCTTTATCATACAAATATAAATCAGCGTGTTGATCAATTATTATTAGATGGGAACAGGTCGTTGCAGCAACTTTTAGATCAAGAGAAAATTCTCAGTCTTGATGTACCTGAGCGTTGGGAGCAAGCTCATCAAATTAATTCTCAGGAAGAGTATATAAAATATTGTCAATAACCATAGCTAAATCTAAATGGTAGTCAGTTCATATATTTTGATCATGTCGCTACCAAACAAATGTGTAGTAGTATCCCTCTGGGCCTTTTTGAGGATTAAATCATCCAAGAGGTTTTGGTGAAGAAATTTGGTATAGATCTAGTGATGTTAGTATCTACGAAGTATACCTCCATTAAATTGGACAATGCTTTCTGATTTTAATCACAATCACTGGACGCGGCCAGCTGGTGGAATCCATAACTACCTGTTTTATAAGATGATAATAGATAAATGGGGATGTCATTTATTTGATGTGCCTTTTTTTTTCGGGGATTTGCAATTGGTGATTTTCTTGCTACAATGCTTTTTTATAAGGTAAGTGTTTGCAACCAGTTGACATGTAGGAGTTTGTCATGCTGAATGAAATAACCCAGGAATTATTGAATCATGATGATATTGCTTTTGACCAGATGGAAAAGGTTTTAGGCACTATTTTAAATGGTGAGTGTGATCCTGTGGCCATTGGGGCCTTTTTAACGGCATTAGCATCTAAAGGGGAAACGGCTCAGGAGATTGCCGGCTTAGCTGCTGCGATGCGGGCAAAAGCTGTACCTGTGATTCCAAAATGTAATGACGCCATTGATATTGTTGGGACAGGCGGTGATGGGGCAAAAACATTTAATATCAGTACAACGACAGCATTTGTTGTTGCAGGTTGTGGTGTTAAAGTCGCAAAACATGGTAATCGTGCTATTACCAGTCAGTGCGGCTCTGCAGATATATTAGCTCAGTTGGGAGTTAAAATAGATGCTTCACCAGAAGTAATTGCTGATTGCATTGATCAAGCCAATATTGGGTTTATGTTTGCTCCTTGTCATCATCCAGCAATGAAATATGTCCAGCCTATACGCAAAGCTCTTGGATTTCGCACCGTTTTTAATATTTTAGGGCCATTGTCCAATCCTGCTCATGTTTCTTCTCAGTTTACAGGAGTTGCTAACCTGGATTTAGTCACGACTATGTCAGAAGCTTTAAAGATACTTGGAACAAAACGTGCGATGGTTGTTTTTGGAAATGGCATGGATGAAATCAGTATTTCGGATGAGAGCCATTATGCATTACTTGAAAATGGTCAGGTGACGCATCATACATTTGATCCCGGAGATTGTGAGATTTCACCTGCTGGTATCGATCAATTAGTGGGCGGCAGTCTTGAAGATAATGAAAAACTTACACGTGGCATCATCAGTGGTGAGGTTGATGGGCCATGCCTTGACGTTGTCCTGGTTAATGCGGCGGGGGCATTGATTGTAGCTGAAAAAGTAAAGGATTTTTCAAGCGGCATTGACATGGCCAGAGAATCCATTCAATCTGGTAGTGCATTAAAAGCATTAACCTCTATCGTCAAGATTTCAAACCAATAATGCAAGCTCAAATAAAAATATGTGGTATTACCAGGTATCAGGATGCAATTGATTCCATTGAATTAGGGGCAGGCCTGCTGGGATTTAATTTTTATCCAAAGAGTCCGAGATATTTATCCGCTAAACATGCAAATTCTATTATTAAAGATTTACCAGAAAATCATGTAAATGTCGGTGTTTTTGTTAATGAGCCAATCGATAAAGTGTTTGAGGTATATCATGAAGCTGGCTTGCAGTCTGTGCAATTACATGGCGATGAAATAAATGATGATTGTGTTGCATTAAAAAATCAAGGTGTGCATGTCATAAAAGCATTACGGATACGAACTCAAGAGGATATTCAGACTGTTAAAAATTATGATGTAGACACATATTTACTAGATGCCTATCGTGAAGAACTTTATGGTGGGAGTGGCCATGTTTTTGATTGGTCATGGATTAAGGGCGAGCAACAACAAAATGTCTTTTTAGCCGGCGGTATTGGTCCTGCGAACATTCAAGATGCCCTTGCTGTAGGAACTTATGGCATTGATTTGTGTAGTGGTGTTGAATCTGAACCAGGTGTCAAAGATCCTGAAAAGTTAAAAAAGTTATTTGCAGGTATACAAGAGTATTATGGCAATTAATTCCGTTTTACTTTTTGGGGGGACTTTTGATCCAATTCATCATGGCCACCATGAAATTGCAACATTTGTCGCAACAAAACTGTCTGTAGATAAAGTGATTTTTGTTCCAGCTGCAGACCCTCCTCATAAAGATACGGCTAGTATTACCTCTGCTAAAGATCGATATGCTATGGTTGAGCTTGCGATTCAAGATGAACCATTATTTTCGATTTCAGATTGTGAACTAAAACGGCAAGGGCCAAGTTATACGATTGACACCATACGTTATTTTCAAGATCTGTTTGGAAGTAGTACGCAGTTGTTTTGGTTGATTGGCGCAGATAGCATTAAGGATTTGGGTGGTTGGTATAAAATTGAGGAATTGGTTGAATCCTGTCAGATCGTCACGGCTTGCCGTCCAGGGGCAAATAAACAAGAACTACAATTATTATGCAATTCTTTGTCCACTGGAATGATAAAACAACTAGAGACATATTGGATTGAAACACCTGAAATAGATATCAGCTCTACTTCTATTCGAGAGTGTGCTATTGATAATAAACCTATTGATTCATGGGTTAGCTTACCTGTTGTTGAATATATTCATAAACATCAATTATATAAAAAAAACCATGGCAACAATTAATGCTGCCATGATTGGAGAAATATTAACTACTTGTATGTTAATATCTTTTGCGATTAGCATCCAGCTTGGCTGCAATTGAGCCAATCCTGTATGAATTCAGACAAATCTAAAATGTCTACGGTGCAATCATTATTAAAGTCATGCGAATTAAATTCAAGAGCACCACATTCATCTTCAGTAACAGTGATAGCTATAGCAGCAGGGATTTCTGTATAAGTACCATCACCACTAATTGTTGTTACTGCAGTTGTTCCAGTAGGTTCTCCTGTGCCGGGTGTGCCACGAAACTCTTCATCTTGCACTGCTGATAATGCTACGGTTTGGGCTGTGTTCCAGTTACCAGAATCAAACGTTAGTTGATTAGGATCTGATGTGAAGAATGGATTATTTGGATCAGTGAAACCATCGGTGATATCAACAAAAACAGGTGATGATGGTGATCGGTTTAATGTGTAAACCAGTGATCCTGTAGGGCCAGCAATACTTTCTTCGAGTTCTGTGTCAACAGCTTCTACAAAGACACAACCTGAATCCAGATCCATCACATTGATTGCTAATGGTACTTGGGCTGCGCCACCATCAAACGCTGAGTCAAATGCTGCACTAACTTGGGCTTGGAATGGAAACGGTTCAATACAAGTTTCAAAGTTAGTGTCATTAGAACCTGCCACAGATACTGTTTGAGGTGTTTCCCAGTTTCCATTAGTAAATGTCAAGACTCGAGGTGCGGCAACGGTGTCTAGTTCGATATCTAATCCTGATAGAGGGTCTAATGTTACAAAAATTGGACCTGTTACAGGACCGAGATTCGGATCTAGTGAAATTACCATGTTTGTTGGTGTGCCACCTTCTATAACATCAATTGTAGATGGGCTTGCATTTGCTACAATGACTTGACCAGGGTTCGTATTGTGTTGGATATCAATGATCACTTGATCAATACAGACATTTTCACCTGGTTCCTCCATAAAAAATTGGATATCATCGCACCCAAAAGGTGACGTTAGGACAGCTTCAACAGCAACGGTAAAATATCCATTGCCTAAATCCGCGGGGACATCAACAGGCTCTGACTCAATTCCCTCCGCCAGGTCACAACCGACAAAACTTTCTCCGTCGTCAAAAACACCTGTTGCAGATTCAATTCCGGTGAAAGGTAAAGCTGATAACGTTGACGTTACCTGTACGCGTACAGTTGTACTTTCTCCTTCGACAGCCAGATTGGTTACCAATGCACGAATTAGTTCGCCAGCGACGACACCTTTGCGACCACCCGTGCTTTCACAAGCTTCAGTGCCAAATTCTTGTCCTTCGAGTACACTCGCAGTGACAAACGGAAAGTCAGGGCTTGTTATGTCGACATCCGCAGCATTGATGTCATTGGGATCAGTGAAATCAAAAACAACTTTTACCGTATTGGCAGATCCGCGCCATGAAGGTGCAAACTCATCATTTGCATAAATCGGTAAAGCATACAAGAGGCATGCTAGACCTACTTTTATCATTAATTTATTCATTATAATTATCTCCAATATACATTATTTCTCCACTCACTGGCTTGGTCATTTCAGCGGCCGGTGAGGATATGAATCAAGATGATTCACATGATTTAATTATTTAATAATCTTTAAAACTATCACGTTGTTGTTATGGACAATTTGCAATTAATGGTTCTGTACAATCAGCCCAAGAGCCACTGAAAATTGAAAAATCTAGCAAGTTAACAAAGCAGTCTTGATTGAAATCTTTTTCAATGAATGGTAATTGACCACATTCATCTTGAGTGATATTGACATTCACATTGCTAATCGTGCTAAAATTGTTAGGGTCAATTTCACTGTGAGTTGCACTAGAAATAATGGTGTCAACTAATGCACCATCATCGAGTAATTCATCATCTGGAATTGCTTTAACAGTCACTTCTTGAGGAGTACCCCAATTTAAATTATCGAATGTTAGAGTGGATGGGTCAATTTCAACAACTGAAGCATCTGGCGTAGCAGTAATCACCAAAGAACCACCAATTGGCGCTCGGTTTAGAACGTATGAATAAACAGCTTGTTGTTCAGGATTATTCGGGTCCAATTCTTCCACTGAGACATCTGTTGGATCTACAATCACACAACCTGTATTGTTATCAAGGACGCTAACATTTACTGAAGGATTATTGTAGTTGTTGTAGGCAGAGTTTGGATCACTAGGGACTGCTGAAGATGCTATGTTTGATGCTTCAATACAGCTCTCAAAAAGACTGTCATCAACAGCTGATGCCGTAACCGTTTGAGGTGTATCCCAATTGGAAGTTGTAAATGTTAAAGTGATAGGTGTACCAGCACCTAAACCTAGATCGATATCAGTGCCGTCATTAGTACCATCATTTGGATCAAGTGTTATTTCTACGTTTACACCCGCTTCAGGGCTACCTTGTGCCAAAGTTACCGTAAATGTTGTTGAATTATTAACGGTTGATTCAGTCAATGTACCAAGGTTCGATGGATCAAATATTACCGTTGGTGGTACTTTTTGAGCCGCATGTGCCGCAATTGTTTCAGGAGCTAATGCAAAATCATAAATAGCAAATTCATCCAGGATACCTATGAAGTTTCGTCCGGCTACTTCACCTGCCCACGCACCAATTTGTGAGTCCGTAAAGCAAGTACCTGGTTCTGTTGCAGTAAAAGGATCACCAGGAACACCATCAATATAAATTGCACCGGGTTCTCCTGCAACAAAAGTAATCGCAATGTGTGTGATAGGCACTTCGCCAATGCCACCTGGCAGACCACCTTCAGCAAATCCTGCCCCTGGTGCATCCACTTCCATGAAACCATCATCAAATACGACGACATGAAGTGCACCGCCATCACCCGTGTTATCACCAGGGTAAGCATCTGTATGATAAATAGAAGTGCAGCATTCACCAGTACCAACACCATCAAATGCTACGATAATAAATTCGATCGTATATTCAGCTGAGCAGATACCCAGATCTGGTACATCGACAAAATTGTCGCCGCCAGGAAATCCTACACCGGTACCGTGAGCTCCTGCTGCTGTTAAGTCAATGGTTCCGCCTGTGTAAGTCCCGTCAAAACCATTTCCTGATGAGTCTACAGCGGTTGTACCAGTTACTTCCGTAAATTCGTAGTAAAGTATTGGGCCTTCATCAAGGACCAAGTCTCGATACGCTGCTTGTGAGCTAGTTGCAAAGCAAGCCAGCAGTATCAAGCACCACATGACTATTAAACACTTTTTCATAATTCATCTCCATGACCTGTAAATTCATTTTCTCCACTCATCTGATTGTTACAGGAACCAAGCAGATCGAGGCCCTTGAAGATGTACACGCATCAACAAGGTGTCTTTAAACATAAACAACACACACACTAGTAACACACTTACTATGCTGTTTACATGTGTTTACCGATTACATGATTTGAAGGGGGGGGAAACCTGACCTATACACACTTACTTTGACTTATAGATGAGAGTTTTCTCCGGTTCTCCATTAAAGAGGCCCTACCAGGAAAAATTAGTGTGTTCCCGGCAGAGCACAATATCACTAGTATTTATATTTTCATTTCTTCATAATATTTCTTAAGTTGGCAAGGCCTTAAAGATTCAAGGCCTTGCCACTATGTAGGAATCTTAATTAATCACGCACTTGATATGAATCAAAGTGCAATTCACCACTCGTACGTGTCACTACGACTGTATGAGGTCCACAACTTAATGATGTGTCTTCAAAGGCTAACACTTGCGTTTCAGAGCCAGAACCAACACTAAATGATTGTGCAGGGCCACCATCAATCGAGACGGTTCCACCCTGTGAGCTATCAAATTGCCACACATAAATTCTTACACCATTACCGTTGATGGAGAAGGTCGCGGTAGCACTGCCTGCATCAGCCCATTGTGCATCATTATTGAGTGCGCCTGGCGCTGACACATTTCCTGCGAATCCGCTATAAGAAATGGTTCCGCTGGTGTTATTGACCTGAGAATTCCAGGTTGTTCCGCAACCACTAGGCGTATCTGTTGTTGCACATGCTGCTGATGAGTAACTGCCTGTGTTACCTACGCTATCACGAGATCTAACTTGGTAGCAGTACTGGGTGCTCGCTGTTAAGCCGGAATCGTTATAGGTGGTTGATGTTTGCCATCCACTATCGGTTGCACCTGGGCCACCGGTTGTTTCGTTGAATTGATATTCAACGGGACCAGATGGGTCACTTCCAGTGCCAGCAACCATATTAATCGAGGTTTCACCAGTTGAATTCGGTGCTGTAGCAAAAGTTGCTGGATTGGGTGATGGAGGCGTTGTATCTGGGAGTGCATCAGTTGTAGCACAAGAAGCCGAAGATGAGCTACCCGTATTACCAGCACTATCACGTGACGTGACCGTATAGCAATATTGTGTACTTGGGCTTAGTAGCGTATCTGTATAACTCGTGGATGTTTGCCATGTACTATTGCTACCTCCAGCATTACCTGAGGTTTCTGTGAAAAAATATTCTACAGGTGACGATGGATCACTCGCTGTGGTTGCTGTCATACTGATTGAGCTGGTTCCCGCAGAGGCAGGGGGTGATGCAAACGTTGCAGGATTAGGAGTTGGAGGTGTTGTGTCACCACCACCACCTTGGTCTGCAAAAACGATATATGAAACTTGCTCAGTTGTATGGTTTCGTTCAGTATCATTGAGTTGATCTTCATCAATCGCAAGATTAATTGAGGTTTCTGAGATAGGATTCGCACCGTAGAATAGCGCCCATCCACCATTACCACCATCTACTGCCGCCATTGTTGCAATACCAATCGACGCCGTTCCAGATAAACCGCTGATGCTATAACTGTAAGGTGGTGAGTTTGTCACGCCACGTATTGTGTCGCCACCAACACCTGAAGTATAGTTGACACCATCCATGGTACCTGAACCTGATTCTACAACGATGTAACCAATGGTTTCATTGGCGTGAGCATTATCAGGATCTTCGTTAACGGTTTTACCAACTTGTAGAGCAGAACTACTTGGTGGGGATTGGCGAGAACTACCACGTGACCAAAATTCTACATGCCCCGCATCGTTGTAGGTCATAACTTGACCTACAACTACAGGACTCGTATAGCTGTTGGCATAGGTTTGTGCTTCACCAACCCAGGAATTGTTGTTGGATGTTACAGTGGAATTGTATTTGACCGCTTCCATGGTTACTCCATCCTGAGCTTGAGTGTACACACCTTCTTCAACGACCATATAGTAGATATCAGATGCTGCTGGTGCTGTGGAAGATCCGTCAAGACGAACCTGGAAGCTATTACCCGTTGCATTCTGAATTCGCACCGTACCTGGTGCTGAAGCATTGGTATAATTAGGTGTGGCAACGACAACCATTGAACTATAACTGCTACCCAAATTTACAGTGGTCCAACTACTACCAACGCCGCTGACCACACCTGTTTCTAAGTTAATACCTGTTCCGCCTACGGCTTGGGTTGTTGCTGATTCCGAAGCAGAAGCAGAAGTGACATTTCCTGAACTATCACGAGCGGTGACGGTGTATGAATACATTGTGCTTGGCGATAGACCGGTATCTGTATAACTTGGACTTGCTTGCCATGCACTATTACTGCCGCCGGGATTGCCTGTTAATTCCGTAAAGAAATATTCAACAGGTGGGCTTTGACCATCCAGTGCTGTCGTCGCTGTCATGCTAATGGCTGATTCACTATCTGCAGACGGAGCTGATGCAAACGTCATAGGATTTGGAATCGGAGCAACTGCATCTGTGCCGCCATTAACTGTAATGACGCCAAACATGAATTCTGGAGCACCACTACCGTGAACATGACAGTGATAGTTATACTGATTAGGAGCACCCGCATCACCAGACGAATTATCCAGGAATGATTGGTCAAACGTAACAGAGAACACCGTTGCTTCTGGATTGGTTGTAGTAGGATCTGCTGAAGAATTAAAGAGCATCGTGCCAGCTGGATAATCAGGGTCACCCAATAATTCTGTGTGAGCACCTGATAAGCCTGACCAGACGTTATGGCCTGCTTCAACAAAATTCCAATCAATAGTATCGCCAACATTCAAAGTTACATTTGATGGCGTGAATACATTACCTGGCCCAACTTGAATTTCGACATGGCCATCTTCTGCTGCAGTTGTCACAGCTTGAGATGTTGAGTAGCTACCGGTATTACCAACACCATCACGCATACGTACACGATAGATGTATTGGGTAGCTGCATTCAAACCATAATCAAGATAAATATTCGATGTTGTCCAGCCACTATCCGTTGCACCTGTATTTCCTGTGGTTTCATCAAAATCATATTGTACGAAAGGTGATGGATCGCTTCCAACGGTAGCTGTCATTGTGATCATTGTGTCACCAATAGCTGTTGGTACTGTTGCGAAGGTTGCAGGATTGGGTGTTGGCGGATCTGTATCTGGTGTTGCTTGTGTAGTTGCACAGGAAGCGGTTGAAGCCGTTCCCGTATTCCCCAAGCTGTCACGAGATTGAACCGTGTAGCAATATTGTGTGCTTGCGGACAATCCTGTATCGGTATAACTGGTACCTGTTTGCCAGCCACTGTCTGTTCCACCCGCATTACCTGAGGTTTCATCGAAATTGTATTCAACAGGCGTGCTTCCACCCGCATCTGTTGCCGTGGTTGCCGTCATGTCAATCGCACTGCTACTTGTTGCATTGGGTACAGAAGCAAATGTTGCAGGATTAGGCGTTGGAGGATCAGTATCGCCACCGCAACCACCGCCAGACAAGTCTGTCACAACTAAGTTGCGATAGGAAACGGTACCAGTGCCACCTTGATGACAGAATAAACCAATACGTCCAGGAGCGGCATATGTATGACCCGTTGGGTTGTGGCCACAAGTCGTTGAGGTCGAATCAAAATTAGTAATGGTCTGGATGCCATTGACCCATACATTAAAGATCGTTCCTTGGACAGTAATTCTTAAGGAATTCCAATCGCCATCATTGTAATTTGCGCGAGGGATTCCACCTAAGCAATCCAATGGGTTTGTATCAGGATATGGATCCATTAAAGCACCCCATCCAACCGTTGCACCACCTTCATCGATATTATTAACAATGATACCGGCTAAGCCCTGACGACCTGAAGCAAAGGTCAGAGGTACCCAATTATTGGTACGCATCACAGGTCCAGCATTGGTGACATTTGGGTTGATCTTCAGATCACAAGTGAATTCGTAGTCACTGTAATCATTTTTATCAGTGACGATAAAATAGGGAATTGATGGATCAACAGTAAAGACAATTTCACCATTTGAAACCGCAACGTGACCGCCTGAAATAGCAGATTCTGGCCCTTCGTTCCAGCCGGTTAAATCTGTGCCATTAAAAATCGATCCAAATCCACTGCAACCACCACCAGCGTTAGTCGTGGCTGATGCATTTGTAGAAGCTGTTGTTGTATTACCGACAGAGTCACGAGCTTGAACATTATAGGTGTATTGTGTTGAAGCCGTTAAACCTGAATCGGTATAACTGGTGGAAGTTTGCCATGCGCTATCGGTTGCGCCAGGTCCACCTGTGGTTTCATCAAATTGATATTCAACGGGCCCCGAAGGATCACTTGCAGTCGTTGCAGTCATGCTAATCGCAGTGTCACTATCTGCTGATGGTGCTGAGGCAAATGTCATTGGATTAGGGGTTGGAGGTGTGGTGTCGGCACCAGCTGAAGTCGTTGCACATGATGTACTTGAATAACCTGTTTGATTTCCTTGTGAATCGCGTGCACGAACTTGATAGCAATATTGCGTACTGGCACTCAAACCACTATCTACGTAAGTCGTTGATGTTTGCCATCCACTGTCGGTTGCGCCAGCGTTACTGGTTGTTTCGTTAAATTGATATTCTACTGGATCGCTGCCTTCGGCATCCGTTGAGACCGTTGACACTGCGGTGATTTGTGCGCTGCCATTAGCCGTTACTGACGACATTGAAGGTTGGCTTGGTGGATTGGTATCTGGTGGAGGGCCACTGCCATCAATTTTAATCCAACTAGCTACTGAAGGAACCAGGGTTTCTGAGTTGTTCGATAAAATAAATAAACTGTAGTATCCTGGTGGAATTAAGTTTGGATTGCTGGGAATAGTGACCGTTAATGATGAACCACCATCGGAGAAACTACATTGAGTACCAATAACATTATATTTGAAATGGTGAGTTGATGACCCATGGCGATAAAGAACAACATCTGCGATGGTGTTGCTCGAAGAATAATTCACATTGATATTTTGACCATATCCTGCTGTGCTTGGGGCAGAGTTAATTGTGGGACGAGCACCTGCAGACAAGTATGGAGGAGAATAGAACTGGATGTCACCCGTTTCTCCTCCAGCACCAATCGCATTTGGTCCAGCACCACCACCTGAGGCAACCAGTACACGACCGTCTGGTAATAAGGCACCGGTTGAGTGATATTGACGACCATAAACGTTATCTTGTGCGGTGGTTTGCCAGCTACCTGTGCCAGCATCTGGAATATATATAGCATCTGTCGTTCCACTACCACCACCAAACACGAACACATTGCCATTAGGCATTAGAACGGCATCTTCATAGAAAATTTCACCATTAGGTGCTGAACCGGGTTTGACTGGACCAGCAACCCAGGCAGGACTTGGTTGACTCAGATCGATAATATCTGTACCTTTATAACCATTTTCAAGTTGACTCAACCCATCTAAAACAACAAATCGACCATCTAATAATCTGACGGATTCGTTGTATTGTCGAATCGGCGCGTTGGAAGCACCGGCATCCCCAGCACAGACTTCTACTACAGAATTACCAGGATTATTGGCCCAGTTACCAACGGTTTGGTGTAGCGACACTTGATTGGTATTGACATTGACTTCCCAGATTTTTGTTGAGATGAACATACCCGTTTGAAATATACGAAAAATACCAGTTCCTGGGTTATCAGGTAATAAGTGAATACGAGGATAGGCTTGACCTTCTTGTTGGAAACCTGGAATGTTGTTTCCGTTATTGAATAATGTCCAGTTACCTGTTGATGGATCGTAGTATTCTGCTGAAGATTCACAGTCATCGGGTTGGCCAAATCCTTCCGTGAGACCACCTAATGTGAATATCTTACCATCACCGAGGATGATAGTAGAAGGATACCATCGAGCTCGCTGCATGGCTGTAATATCCGTGTGTTGATTTGTGGCTGGGTCAAAGATCGTTGCCTTGTTGTGGAAGGGGTTTTGGCCACCATTGAGTAAATAGCGACCGTCTGCGAGGACTGTCATACCTGCACACAAATAATCATCATTTGTTTGTTGGGTGGTACCGCCTACTGGATTTGTATAATCAAAGGCATAGGTTGGATTATTCGATCCTGGATTACGAAAAGCCACAAAGTGAACTTCATTGGTGTTCAATACGGCTGAATGAACACCTTCAACAGCAAGACTGACTGGTGATGACCAGCTACCTTGCCCCCATGACATTTGTGCTGCCATGGAAAGCATGAAACATTGAAACATTAAATACATTAATCTTTTTTTCATAACTCTACTTCCTTTAATTATGATTCATACTACACACATCATACACATTGTTATGCACACACTAGATCGCCAGGCATGCAAGCAGAGGTCGTCTGTTCTACTTGCGAATAGTCTCCTATTATTTAATATATTGTTTTAGAGGCGGTGGGTTTTTGTTTGAAGGTTAGGGCAAGCGCAAAAAAAACGCGTCCACTTCACGTTGAGTCAACTTCGTACCGCCAAGTTCGTCAGTTGACTTGAGTCAATTAGTTTCTTAAATATTGTTTGATTTATTGTGTTGTTTTATAAATATCACTAATTTCTTGTTTAGTTAATTCTCGATTGTAAATTGTAAAATCATCGATCCGGCCTTGAAACGATTTAGGTGAAGGTTCAATACAATCTGAAATACCAATACAGATATTTTCAGTAAATAAATTATTCTTTGATCCGAGGTAATTCTCATTAAGGGGGATAATTTGTTTATGGTTATGTGATATTCCATTAATATATAAATGACAATCTTGAGTTATGATGGAATAGGTCGCAGCAATGTGATACCATTTCTTTGGCTCGAGTCGATTTAATGATGACATATTAGTTAGATTGCGACTTTTTGGTGTGTCACTATCTTGGTTTCTTGTGTTATTTTTATAATATTGAATTGAATAATTTAAATGGCCATCATCAAGAATGTTTATTTGAGTAATGAGCTGTGATGGATAATTTGAGTTTATTCGACAGAACGCATGTTGTAAAACACCTCGAGCCGTATAATCAGAAGTATCATCAATATATAACCTGAACATAATTGTGTTTGCAAACGTGCGATGTTGTTTAATTGGTTCCTCTCGAGCAGAATTAATACCATACGAGCTATTTAAGATCAGTGTTTTATTGTTCGCTGAATTCTTTCCGACGTATTGTTGTTCAGTCACGATTGTATCGTCTGAAGATGCATGGTAGATATCAGGCGACATGATATTATAAATTATGTTGTCGTTATCTATATTTTGGTCAAATGTCCAATACAGTATGGGGTTACTAGCTAAAATTGCGTTATGGTATGAACCATGTATTGAGGGATGTTTTAAATCGGTATTTAGTGCTTTTGGCATTGTTTTTACGAAAGCCGTAGTGTTGATGTTTATATAGCTGATCTGACCATTGGTTGAGATTAACCTTGCTTGTCCACTCTTTAATTCCTCTATCTCGCTAGGTGTTGTATTGGAAGAGATACCTACTTTACCTTCAAATACATGACATTCACTCGATCCATCTTCTAGAACAGAGACCCCAAATTGTGTACCATAATCAATGATAGACGCGTTAGGTGTTGTGACTTGAAAACCAATTGCCCTGGGAGGAACCGTCGCTGTAAGTTTGCCTAACTGCAGAGAAGCCCCATTAGCCGATGTTAGTTCAAATTTTGACGGTCCCTGTAAAATAATGAGCGTCCCTTGGTCAAATGCTATTTTTGCAGTTCCTTCGATTAGATGATATGTTTTATTAACTAATCGAGCGTTATGTTCCATTGAGTCAGATGTTGAATCCCAAATTGCCCCTTGGGTTTGAATTAGTTTTGCAACATCTGTATATTGTGTTGGTTTAAATAAAAACCAAGCTAGAAATGCAACGCATAAGCAGGCTGCAATAAGCTGGATGGGTCTATAAAATGATATTTTTTTATATGTGATAGATTGATTGGTTCTGTTTTTTGTTTGACTATTTTTATGTTCAGATAAAAATGCGTCCAATTGTTCGCTGGCGAGTGCTTCGATTTTCTTTTTTCGTTTACTAGCAATTTTTTCAGCTTCTTGAGCATCTAATCGGTTTTGTTGATCAATAAATTCTCGATAGACAGCTTCCATATCAGTATCAATCTGTTGGGGGGAATTGTCATGATCTATTAATTCCATAATGCTTTTTGCTAATATGGCATGGTCATAAGATAATTCAATGTATTGTTTTAATGTATTGGGATCTTGTTGCAATTGCTGTTGGAAATCTTGCAATTGGGTTTCACTTAAGCTTCCTTCAAACGCTTGCAATATGAGTGTTGTCATGGGATCTTTACCGTTCATCAGGCTTTCTCCCAATCTGCTATAGTCCGATTAATGCATTCTCTTAAAGATTCGTGAAGCTGAGAAAACTTTTTGTATAAACTCTTGACAGGTTTATCCATATTTTCAGCAATGGATTTGATTTTTTCGCCAGTATCAAAACGCAGCTTTAATAAATGGATATCATCAGGTGTTAATTTTTTAAGACAAGAGGTCAATGCTTGTTGGCGCTTTTCTACCGTTTTAATTTCAATCGCCGATTGTTGTGAAACCAATTCAAAAACGGAATTATTAATAAGTACGTGTGCATTACGTTTTTTCTGTCTGAAATTAAGAACAACATTTTTGGCAATGGTTAAACTCCATGCGCCAAAATTACTGCCTTGTTCAAATGTTTCAAATTTCCGGCATAGTATCATGACAGTCTCTTGGAATAGGTCATCAGCATCAGAGAGGTTATGAACAATACTAACAATATAAGCATAAATCTTATTTTGGTGGCTTTTCAGGAGCTTTGCCAGTTGTTCATGATTTTTATTTATTTGGCTCATTGCTTCACACTTTATCCATCACTTTGTATTGGTTAATATTTATATGTGAGCTGGGATCAGAATTACCCCAAAAATATTTAGAAAAGTTGCATGAAAAAGTCAGACAGATTCATTGTTATTTGTAAATTATCGACTTATAGCAATTTTCAATTGAATTTCTCCAGTGGATTTCTAATCAAAGATAATAGGTTGGGACATGAATCAGAGGGGAAAATACGCCCGGCAGGATTCGAACCTGCGACCTTCGCTTTAGGAAAGCGGTGCTCTATCCTGGCTGAGCTACGAGCGCGAGTCTGAGAGCCAGATAATATACCTACTTTAACAGCTCCATCGCGAACGTCAAGTCAGCATTTTAAGCTTGGATACCCTGTGGGTGATGTGAATAAACTATCATTTCATAAGATTTTATGACAGAATGATTGACTTTGAGATCGAACGATATTATTATGCCTACCTAACATTTATTTTGTCCCGAAATGCGGGCAAATTGTTCCACATGGAACAATTCGAGTTAAATGTAAATGTTTGTAAAATAAGAGCTTGGCCGAGTGGCGGAATTGGCAGACGCAGAGGACTTAAAATCCTCTGTCCGCAAGGACGTGCGGGTTCGAGTCCCGCCTCGGCTAGCTATTTATCATTTTAGGGGAATTCACCCATCTTTTAATCAATCAGGCTAAATATTTGTAGGTCATTTTTAGCTAGAATTTCGTTCTTGCTTTGGTTGCTTATGAATTGGCTTGACGGGTTGATTGAACATATGGGCATGACTCTCGAAGCTATTGAGAATATATTGAGTGATTTCTGGGGCAGCCAATGTTGTGTCTGCTAATAAGCAGGTGCCATTCTTATTGATGCGAAGTTTTTGGGTCTGTGCATTACTTTGTTGTGTAATCAATTCCGCGGCGAGATTCATGCTGTCATTTTTCTCACGAGTGACCAATAATAATTTTTGATTATTATTCAGAATAGATGCGGCATGAATGGCCGAGAACTCTGCGTCATTTGTGCCAAAATAGGCTTTGCATGCCCACACATAAGCTGATGTGAGTGAGGCGCAGAGAAACCCTGAAGGGGCCAGTTTTTTCTCTACAGCGTTATGTAGGCTGCTATAGAGGTCAGCTGTAATCACGGTCGATATGGTTGGATCATACCCGGCAGCTCGCAGGCATGCCATACCGCCCATATCTTGACCGATAACCACAATTCGATCGGGGTCTACATTGGCCTGGTCTTTCATGTAATGCACTGCAGCAAGCACGTCATCCGTTTCATTTAAGCCAAAACTGCGAGGTGCTTTTTCACTTTGACCACAACTACGAAAATCAAAAAGTAAAACCTCAAATCCATGATTGTTTAAATAGCTTGCTAAGGGTAACATTTGTTCACGATTCGCACCAATGCCATGAGCTAAGATGGCAGCAGGGCGTTTGCGTGTTAAGGCTTTATCTCCATCTTTTAATATTTCGCTTGCATTAATCGATGGGATAAACCATGCGGCAAGTTCAGTGCCATCTTTGCTATTAATCGTGATGTTTTCATAATATAATCCCATTGCATTTGGTGAAAAACCTGGAGCTTTTGAATCGTTAGGATTCACAGTGGAATATACCGTAAATGCAATGCATAATAATATTATGAGCGGGAGTTCTAAAAGGCGTAATCCAACACCGAGACCTAATCGTCGCCAGCGGGGATGCTTGAAGTGATACCATTTATAGTCATCGTCATGAGAAGATGATGATTGTCTGTTTACTGTTTTGTCTGTTCTGCTGTCATTAGCTGGACTGAATACTGATGTTGTTAAAAGTTTCAACACTTTCATCAGTGGCTTTTTGGATTTGTTCCAAAGAAAGCAGATGCAATTTAGATAAAACCAACCGATAATTTTTCTAGCCATATTTTATATCCCTGAAATAGTGACTTGATTAAGTATAAAATATAAAAATCAAGACGCCAATATATGGACATAAAATAGTTGAGTTTAATCAAATTCAGATACCGCCATGTAAGAACTTAAATAGTTAAGTTCCGATTATAGCGGTTATGCCGTTTGTGATAATGGCATATCTGATTCTTGGTGAATTTGTGTATCCAGGGGTTGGTTCAGCTTCAGAACGGCTTTAGGGGTGCCTGAGTTAGTATCTATTCGTATTACCTGAGCCCATTGGAAATAATTACCCATGGTAAAATCAGGTCGCTGGCTCAATGGATAGCTAAAACGTGCAATAATATGTTCACCGACCTGGGGAATGTTATTGTTGGGGACAGTTAAGCTAACACCGTGACGACTTAAGTCAAAAATCTGGCCTTGTGTAAATTCTCCATTTTCTTCAAATCCATACCAAATTGGCCAGCTAAAACGAAGTCTGTTTTCTCTTCGTCTTTCGACTTGTTGCGTCATCCTCTATCTCCTAACTTGTCAGGGGGTGTTTAATTAACTTGTGTTTATATTAATTCGGAAAAAGAGAAGAGTGGATTTAGAACTATTTGTATATTGCGATAGAGTTTTCAAAAAAAAAATAAAATTCATATGATTTACGCATAAAAATAGTTTTAATTGCTATAAATTGACAATTTTCTGCGCATAAAAAAAGGCCTTCAGAAATAGTCTGGAGGCCTTTTTATGTGGTGTTGTTGTCAAACTATTCAATCAATGTCCTTACGACACTGAGTTCTTCTTCAATATTTTCACTAATTTCTTCTAATTGCTCATCCGTTAAGCCGATTTCCTGCAGCAGTGCTGGATCAATGGTTTCGGTTTCAACTGTAATACTGAGTCCTAGGTTTTTCTGAGCACAAAGAATATCAGAAATGTGAGTAACAATCGCTAATAGACGATTTTCTTTTGCCAGTTCAGAAGGATTGTGGTGATAACCTGAGACGTATTGGAAAGAACGTGGGAATTTCCATTTTGCAGTCAAGGCCATACCGATTTCCTGATGATTTGCACCAATGGCTTTTTCTTCTGCCATGCGATATGGAACGCCTGCTTTCGCCTGGTTAACGATTTCTGGGATTTGATCGCTGTAGCACTGCAATAGAGCAACTAATCCAAGATCATGTATCAGACCTGCTAAAAAGGCTTCATCAGGAAGCGCCAGTCCAATCGCACTGGTGATTAGTTTGTTGGTTGCGCCTACGGCAACACTGTGCGTCCAAAGGTCTTTACCAGTAAAGTCATCGCAGGGCGATGCTTGCTTAAACATTTTGGTTAATGAAGCGGCAATAGCTATGTTTTTAACCGCATTGAGGCCTAAAAGCATAATTGCTCGATCGATACTACCGATTTGGCCAGGCAAACCATAAAATGCTGAGTTAACCACTCGCAGAACACGTGCCGACAAAGCCGGATCGTTGCAGACGATTTTATGCAAATCGTGAGCTGTGCTGCGTGGGTCTTGTACCACTTCCACGATTCGCATCGTGATTTCAGGTAGGGTTGCAATTTCAATCGTTTTGCTGGCTATTTCTTTTGCTGCTGCATTTGCCACTGTTTTGATCCTTTTAGTAAACAATCTTTTTTCTTAACAACGTTTTATCCACTCGAATTTTTGCCAATGCTTTGGCTATTTTCTGGCCGGCCTTGCCGCTGCCATAAATTCTATTGCATTTAAGATGTCCCACTGCCTTGCGTTGGCTGATTTGGTCAAGACCCTTTTTAATATGCTGAAAACCATATTTTGAATCTATGACGTTCGTATCGCGCTCGCGCCCTGTCTGGCGTGGGCCAACGTTCAATACATCGGCATTTAAATAGCTGGACTCTATAATTCCACAAGAACTATTTCCAACTAGTGCAAATGTTTTGCGTAGTAAGCCTAAAAATATCGGACGTGGTAAATGTTTGAGGATACAGTGATCGACTTTGAAATTATATTGCTGGATTGCTCGGATGATTCCTGAATGACCCGGGTCAGAGTTGGGATATAAGATGATGAGAGGCAGACCTTTAGATTCACATGCTTTGAGTGTTTGTTTCATCCAGGTTTCTTCTTTTGTCGCAGCAAAACCAGCTGGATGTTGTAGAATGATCATGAATGGATCTTGGGTATTCAATCCAGTGCATTCATCCAAAATAGATTTTTTTTTACAGGGTATGCCCGATAATTCATCGATTGCTGGTGAGCCCGTCTGATAAATACGAAAAGGATCTTCACCTAACTTAATTAAGCGGGATTTAGATTGGGCTGAGGCAGGAAAATGAATGTGAGCCAGCTTGGAGATAGCATGGCGGTAAGCATCATCCTGGATACCTGTGGCAACATCACCTCCATGGATGTGAGCAATAGGAATTTGGCTGGCAGTTGCTGCACTGGCCGCGGCAAAAATTTCAATGCGATCGCCAAGCAGCAGGACAATATCGGACTTTAGTTCCGCGTAAGCTTTACTCATCTTAGATATCGCTTTGCCAAGTCCGACAGCATGGTTAAGTATGTTATCATCTTCTGTTTGAAGTTTTACCTTTGCATCAATCGGCAATCCGTCTGATTCGATTTCTTTGACAGTATAGCCAAAAGTTTTTAAAAGGTGCATGCCTGTTGCGATGATTTGGAGTTTAAGATCAGAATGTTTTTGAATTGCTTGTATAACAGGTTTAAGAAGCCCATATTCAGCGCGAGTACCAGTGACTACCGTGATTCGACGTTTTTTCAATGAAGTATATCCTGCTTAGGAGTCAATGATAGAATTCGATGGGTTCTTTTTTGTCGTTTTAGATGTTGTTTCAATGATTGACGAGGCAGATTTTGGATAAGACCAGAATCGGTCAATTTCATCCTGTCCAGGATTTTCATTGTTATATGTAGGCTGCATGTTAATTGCTTTCGCAGGCACACCTACCACTGTTGTCGACGATTCCACATCTTGAACCACGACTGCACCTGCACCAACAACAGCATTTTGGCCTATGGTAATCCCTTGAATAATCGTTGCTCCTATACCCACAAACGCATAGGGTTGTACCGTAACATGGCCAGCGATTCTGACGCCTGGGCATATGTGTGAAGATTTTAATATGTTGGATTCATGATCGATGATGCTGCCTGTATTGATAATGACGGAGTCTTCAATTGCTGCTAGTGTGCAAATATTTGCTCCCGCTGCGATCACGACATTTTTTCCAATTGTACAGGTGCTTGCTATATTGGCCGAAGGGTGAATTGCTGAGACAAGGTTTACACCGGCTTGTTCAAACTTTTTGGTATAAGCGTCGCGGATGCGATTGTCACCGATGGCAATGATCGCACCTCCTATGCCATACTCTTCGAATTTGTCCACCATGGATAAATCGCCTAGAACTCGAAGGCCGCCAATTTTTTTATTATGTAGGGCTTTGTTGGCATCTAAAAAACCGGCCAAATCAAATTGGTGGTTGCTGCGCAATATATCCAATACGACTCTCCCGTGACCTCCTGCACCGACGATAACGATATTCATGAATTTTCATCCTTGCGATTAGTAAGAAAATCATAACGGAGTAATTGATCAGCAGGTATGTCACAATTGGCCCTGCTTCCCACGATAGATTTTAATTTTTCAGAGGGAATTCCATTGCCGGGCCGTTTCTCAGTCAGCATATCTTCGGTGATGATACTACCCGCTTTTATATATTGCTGTGCAACGATGCTGGTATGTACTTTTTCTTTGATAAAACGTTCTTGAGGCAGGGGCGATTTGTTATATTGCCCACATGCGATTGAGGCTTGTCTGGCTTTATAAATATAATCTTTCAGTTCCGCTGGCGACAAACTCATTTTATGATCTGGGCCTTCAAGTGATTTGTCCAATGTAAAATGTTTTTCAAGAATCGTCGCACCAGCTGCGACGGCAAGTGCGCCTGTTTCAGTTTCTAGCGTGTGATCAGAAAAACCAGTTGGCAGTCCGAGATGTTCATGCAAATAACCGATTGCATATAAATTAGCCTGGTCCAGTGATGTTGGGTAAAGGCTCACGCAATGTAAGACAGCAAGGTTGCCGCAACCGTTTTCAGTCAATGTTACAATGACTTTTTCTATGTCTGATAACAAAGACATTCCTGTCGACAAAATGACTGGCAGGCGTGTTTGCCCGATTTCTTTTAACAGGGAATGCATTGAAGTGTTCCCTGAACCAATTTTGATAGATTCCATGCCGATTTGACACAAAACCTTTAACCAGTAGGTGGAAAAGGGGGTTGCCAAAAAATCAATATTTCGCATTTGGCAAAATTCAAATAATGCATGAAGATCATGTTCTCGAAGTTCACATTTTTTGAGCATGTCATATTGGCTTTGTGAACCAGTGTCGTTTTCGATTTGGTAGTCTGCTTTGGGAGCTGATTTGGTTGTCAGCTCGTCCGCACTGAATGCCTGAAATTTTACAGCATCCGCGCCAGCTTGAACCGCAGCATCAATTAATTCATAAGCGGTTTCCAGGCAGCCATTATGATTCACGCCGGCCTCAGCAATGACATAAGGCGGTTTTGTTTTAATAAAACTTTCGCACCATGATGGTTTATTTGACATGACTAAAGATTATCCTACAGCAGCATTAAATCCATGGCGTTTGCGGTGAGCTTGCATTTCGGGCGATTCCAGTTGTCGCTTGGCACGCTCATATAATTCGTATCCATACCAGTCGATTTCTTGCTGGCGAACTTCTTCTTCGGTAGGTGGTGTATAATTATGTCGTGCAATCTCGAGAGCTTCGTCGCGAGTGGCAATCAATTCATCGTCTGGCATATCAGATAAATTAACGGTTAAATCTACGGCATCACCAATGTCGAAGACAAATTTTTCTTCATCAATAACCATTTGCAGACCATTACTTTTGCCATATTTTTGTTTCATCTGTGGGGAATTTTTAAATTCATCATACAGAGGTGTTCCTGGATAAGGACATGTAATCATCAGGGCTGACAATGGAATATTTAGCTTTTTGCAATATTCAACAGTTTCCATGATGGTCTCACGTGTTTCACCTGGGTAACCTGTCATAAAAGATACTGGCGTACGCAAGCCTGCTCGGCGACTGTTTTCAATCGCTTTGGCAGCTTTTTCAGGTGTGGTGTTTTTCTTCATACGTTTAAGAATGGTTTCTGAGCCACTTTCAAGGCCATAGCTCACTGAGACACAACCACTCATCCGCATGCGTTTGAGTAGCTCATAATCACAAATATTTACACGTCCTGTGCAACTCCAGCGAACATTGAGTTTTTGTTTATCAATTAGATCGCAAATGTCAAAGACCCGTTTTTTGTCAATAACAAAACAATCATCCTGGAAACTGACAAAATCAACTTGATAACGATTATACAATTCTGTCATTTCGCCCACGACATCTTCCGCACTTCGTCCTCTGTATTGTCTACCAAAAATACGATAGCAATATTGACATGGGTAAGGACATCCGCGGGAACTAATAACATCAATATCACGTCCCACACCTACGACTGGGTTTGCCAAGTAGACTTCCATGGGGAAAAGATCCCAGGCAGGATAAGGCAGTTCGTCTAAATTTTCTCGTTGTGGTCGGCCCGCTGTTCGTATGATTTGATTGTCCTGTTTGTAAGCTAGCCCTGGAATATCTTTGAGATCTTGATCATTTAGTAATGCGGGCATGAGCTCCAGGATGGTGTCATCGGCTTCAGCAATTGTCATCACATCGATTTCTAAATTGTTTAGAGCCGTTTCAATAATTGATGTCCCGACTGAGCCGCCCAGAACAATTTTAATATCTGAATTGTAGTCTCGAACCATTTTACAGAATTCTTTGGTCCATCTATAGACTGTTATCATGCCACCAATCCCAATGATGGGAGTGTCATAGGTTTTAATTTCATCCATGACTTGTTGGTGGGACCAGCGTAAGCCATTGACGTCGAGCACGGCAACCTTGTATCCGGCTTTTCTTAGAATTGCTGCGATCAGTCCAATGCCGCAGGGAAAATTGCGTGGTCGATCCCAGGTTCGAAGTGGTGGGAAGACCAACAGTATATCAACTTGCTTTTTTCCCATTCTGTATCCTTTCGCTTATCCTCAGAAGTATAGTTTAATAAATTCAAAAATCAAACAAATGATTTTATTGAATGTGTATGCAGGTTCTTGTCAGCTTTTTCTCGAATGATGGCTTCTGCTAGATAGAAATCACGAAGTGAGTCAATATCCACGGTTTCGTGAGCTTCCTGCATGACGCCTCGACGATCTGTTCCCAAAAAGGCATGTGGATTATCACTTTCAGCAGACTCCATGAGTGTTTGATATTTTACGGCACACACCGCTCCATCAATAGAATAGAGTGGTGGTAGGTTTTGGCGTTGATAAATGTTATTTTCGATATAGACGTTGGCTTTGTCGTCATCAAGTTGGTAAAGCCAATAAGGATGAAATTTTCCAACGGGTGACATCGTTTGTGCTGAATCTGCATCGGTTTCGATTAGTTTGTTAATGGTTTTGTCGATGATACCTTCAGCTCTTACTGGAATATTGGCATAAAGCAGGACGACAATGTCTGGAATATAGCTTTGAGTTTCTGCTAATTTTACGCAACAGTGCCGCATCGCATCGTCAATTTTTGAAAGATGATTTGCTAGGTGCTCTGGGCGTTCAACTAAATCAACATTATAGTCTTGTGATATTTCTTTAATAAATGGATCATCTGTTGAGATGGCAATTTTATCCAGTTTCTTTGCATTAAGGGCCGCTTCGATCGTGTAACTTATAACAGGTTTATCAAGTAGTTCACGGATGTTCTTTTGCGGTACGCCTCGACTGCCTGCTCGAGCTGGGATGATACCTAATATGTTCACTGTTCGTTGCTCCTGTTTGGTTGCGAGTTAGCGATGCCATTCCTTGCAATTGACACATAATTCGTTTGTATTGAAATTGCATTGCTTGTGTGACTGTCGAAGTTCGTCAAGTGGGCCACCTTGCCAGATCTCTTTAAGGCTCTGGTTGGCAGCGTTGCCAACAATGCTCTTGCCTGAAAAGTCTTGCATGCAGGTGGTGACATTTCCATCAGATAAGATAGACATAACGCGCGATAGTTTTCGACATGATTCCCGGTTGGGGGGTGACATGTTCATAATTGCTTTGTCTTTGATCTGGCCTGAGAAATCATTAAATCCTTCAATTAATGCGTGACCACATTTTCGTACCCAGTGCGCAAAGAAGTCATCCATGTCGCCATAGGTGTCATGTGATTTTACCATGACAGGAATGAGTAGTGGCCCGTTATGGTTATGACTGGCTTCAAGAAATGGATAAATTTGGTCGAGGAGTTGATCGTAAGAATCTTGTCCTTTTAATTCTTTGTATAGCTCTGGACTATGGGTATCGATATACACACTGATGACATCAACATCACTATGTATCAGATCATCAGCAAGAGAATTTTTTAATAGTAGGCCATCGGTAATAATGTTGATGCCAAAAATGCCATTATCCTTAGCAATTTTAACCATCTCTAATAATTGGGGGTGAGCCAGCGGTTCACCAAAGCCACCAAATGTTAAGCAAATATCGTCGTAGGCTGTGCAATCTTTCATGATTTTTGTGAAAAGATTAAGATCCATCTGCTTGCGTTGATTAGCCATCTCTGCATGAGGATACCCCTGGATACGCAGCGTTTGGTCGGTAGTGATTTCAATTTCGATCTCTTGTGGGAAATGAAATTTCTGGTGTTCGATTGTCTTGAGATTTGTGACAGTATTTTCGGCAGAATTCGTTGTTGTGGTCTTTTCGGCTATCTGCTCTGGTTTCGTGACAATCTGCTCGAGAAGCTCAATACTTCGTTGCGTGTCAGCTAGATACCGAAATTGTGAAAAATTTATCTCTTGGTTTGTTGGGCAAATGCAATTGCTATTGATGAAATCTGCTCTGGCGGCGTCTGGATTGTAATTTAAAAGATCACATATGGTGACATTGGCTTCAATTAATTCTGAAAGTAGGTCCATTCGATAAATGCAGCTTGTTAAGCCAGGTGCGGTGTGCGAAAAAGTGAACCGCATCTCTTCTTCGTATTCAAAATGATGATCAATTAATTTGTCGAGTAGTACCGGGTCAAGACAAATTGCTTCCGCGGCAATGGGGACCGCTGAATAGGCATCCAGCTTTAGCATCATGTTGTAAATTTCAGCCGTAACGGGTTGTTCATCAAAGCAGGTTGCATCACCAATACCTCCTCGCCATGAGGACAATGCCCATTTGCGTTTTTTGATAATTCGATGTTTTGGTATAGCGTGTTCGATGCCTTTGATGTGTATGTCATATGACTTGAGATTTTTTGAAAGCGTCTCTAATTGTCCTTGAGGGCAGCAGACAAAGATTTCATCCAGTTTTTTTGCCTGGTGTAAAATGTCAATTGTGTGATGCAGGATCGGTTTCTCGTTGATGGTATAATTAATTTTTGAAGATGTTCCTATGGAGCTTTGATCAAGATCTGCATAGATCATGGCCATGGTTTTTTTGGGAGTCGCTTGGCTAATCATTGTTGTTTGACTCCTTGTTATCATGCTTTTTGAGCTCATCTTCGATGCGTTCGACTCCTTTGTGGAGTAGGTCAATTAACCTCTGGCAGCCATCTTTCAGTTGGGTGACGTAGTTTATATCTCGTAACAATTGTTGACGTTGTCGTTTAGTTCCCTGGTTGTTTTGAATGCCAATGGCTCGATCATTTCTAAAACGAATCCATTCGGCTGTTTGAGATACACTACCAATAAGCTGGTAAATCTTTGGGCGTTGACTTACTTTGACCCTTAATTCGTCAAGGCGAATCATCTTGTTGTTTAAAGCCGCTTGATCTTCGACTAGTTCTAGCATTTCTGTCACAAGGTCAATCGTTTCGATAACAATTTCTCGAAATTCCTCAGCTTCTTCAATGCGATTATTGAGAATGTCTTTACACTTTTTAAGCGGTTTTGGATTAAACCACTTTGAAATTTCAGGGTACTCAAAAAGCGAAGGAGGGATGGGATCTTTGCAAAATTCCTCAGCCGCTTCTTCGAGAGTCATGACTTGTGAAAACTGTTTTTTGACACCGCCACCTGTTGCGTCGATGACCCGAGAAGTCGATTTAGCAAAATCTCTTTCAAACTGTTGCAAATAGGTAAACATTTCTTCGTCTGTATATATGGGTTTATCGTTACAATCTTTTACGCGACGCAATGACTGCCCTTGACGAAGAATGCGTTCAAATTCTTTGTTTTCCATGGTGCAGAAACGGTTGAGTTCTGGTTTCCAGATGTCGTGTAATGCATTTCCTGGCGAATAGTAAACATGATTTGTAAATCCTAAATCTTGTCCGATGAAAATAATTGGATCGGCACCAATATATTGAGCCAGGTAGAATGACAGATGGGCAACGGTTGTGCCGCCTGTGAGATTGTCATGGGGATCTTCATAACCTTCAAGTACCACCGAGAGAAATTCATTCCATAAGAGGGTAATAGGGCCTATGTCACGATACGTATCAATGACATCAGAGTGGGCTTTGGGTTCAGCAACCATTTGAACTTTTGGCAATTCACCAACACCTTCAAAAAAGCGTTTGCATACATGAGAAAAATCCAAGCTGGTCACAAAGTCTGGTTCAATGCCAACATTTAATAATGGCTTCAGGACGGTTTGGACTGCAATCACAACCACGTTTGGTCGGATTTTCTTGAGCAGCTCAAGATTTTTTCTCAGAGATGGCCCTGCGGATACTACGATTGCTGGTTTGCCTTCAAAACGTTTTTTGTAAATTTCAATCGAGGGTGTTGATAAATAGGTAGGTAAATTGCTGATCAGGTTTTCGCACGTTGTAATATGGCATCCAATCAGAGTCCAAATATTGGCCCGAAGGAATGACATATACTCACCAATGGTTTTATGGATTTTTGTATAAAATTCCTGGTTGTATTTTTGCAAGGCATGTGTGTATACAACGCCGAGCATAATAATCGAAGTATGCTTTTCAAATTTCTTGAAGATTTCACTGCGATTGGTATCTGTGATAATCAGCAAACGACCATCTTTGATCATTTCGGAAAAGTCAAATAACTCAAATGCCATGCGTATCAATGTTGTGTTTGATTCACAAACAGCAATAAACGTGTCGCCTGTGATTCTTTCTGCCAATGCTTGAATGTGGTAGCCAAGGCCAAAACCATCAACAATAAAGCAGGCTGGAATTTTGCCTTCATTTTCTTCGATTTGTTTTTCTGCTTGTTCTTCAGCACCATCTGCCCATTGCTCAGCTTCACGTTGTGGATCATAGCGACTATGCAAATAGACTTTTCGTCCATTGTCGCCATTAACTTTGCAGGTGACCATGCCGTTGCGCGTCTCTTCGAGTTCAATAAAATCTTGGGGGTCGATGAGATCAAGTTCTTGTGCGAAATGGGGAGCGACTTCACATAACGCTCGCATGTTGGTTATGTAGGGTGTTGTTGTTTCTAATTGTTTTGGCAACGTTAGCATTATTTTCTGATTCGTCTTCCTTGATGGCGGTTAATGTAATCCGTTTAGCATTACCAATGAAAATTTTGCATCTGACCACAAAATCAAAAAGCGTGGCTATAATAGTTATAGTTTATCGAGAACAAATCTCTTAAAACTTTGTCTAAAATAACCTAGGTTTTCCGATGTTATAATCGATAACACTGTAGCATTTAATGTCTTATTTGTAAACACTTTGTAGAAGTTTATATCGGTTTAAACCTATGAATAACATCAATTTTGATATTTTGTTTTATGATGGCAAATGTTTGCCCAGATGGGAGCTTTGAAGATGTCTGAGTCACCAATGGTTGGCGTTATTACCGGCGTTATTATCGAGTTGTTTATCGTTATTTCCTATCGATCTCTACAATTTCGTTGGAGAAGTTTATTATTGTTGATAGGTCCGGTGGTTATTGCGGGGGCGCTGGCGATCGATTATTTTGTCGTTACAAATAAAGAAGCCTTGATCGCAACCACGAAAACAATCATCCAGGCAGCTGAAGATGAGAACGCAGAAGCGATTATTCGGCTTTTAGATGAGGATATTGAGATGAGTAGCGATGAAATACCAGGCGTGCAAGGCGTTGGAATTGACAGGGCATCGCTGGTAATTCGGGGCTATTTAAATGGGCCATTTATATCGAATAACATTATCCGGGAGCTTAGTGTCAAGAAAGTAAGCGATACTCACGGAAGTGTCTATTTCAGTGTCAGTACCACTTTTGACCCAAAAAGTAAAAAGGCTGCGGGGGGCTATGTCAGGTCAGACTGGCAATTTGACTATATCATAGATTCTTCTATGGAAACCTACAAAGTGAGTAAAATGACAAATCTTAGGATTCGCAGAGGGGGCTAAATATTCGCGAATTCGATCGATATATGGGGAGTAAATTACAGATAATCTGTGATATTTGATTAAGGCATAAACCTGGTCAATAATTAGCCTGTTTGTTTTTTAGAAGAAGATGGATGAAAAAGGGCGAACCTGTGACGGCCGTAATGATGCCGACAGGCATTTCTGTCGGGGCGAGTATTGTTCGAGCAATGGTGTCGCATACAACCAGAAATGCCCCTCCTAGTAAAAATGTCGAGGGCAAAATAATTCGGTGATCAAACCCTGAAAGTTGCCGCACGATATGTGGGATAATTAAGCCAACAAAACCGATCGGGCCCGCTAATGAGACGACTGCCGCAGTGGTGAGACCGCCTGCGATAAATACATTTCGTTGTAATGTGTGAACATCGACGCCGTGGCCCATAGCCATTTCCTGGCCAAGAGCAATATGATTTAGGCTGGGGGTTTGCATGAAAAGTAAAACCAACCCTGGAATGAGTAGTGGCAAAAGGGCGGATAATTCGCCATAGCCTATGACGTCAACACCTCCCATAGTCCAGCGATTCATGGCAACCAATTTATTGGGGCTTGCAAAATAACTCAGCAAAAGAATGATTGCGCTACAGAATATCCCAATGGTGACTCCGGTCAGCAATAAGGTAAAAATGGATGTCGTTGTCTTGCGTTTTGCCAGTGAGTAGATAAAAAAGAGCGTGAGACTCGACCCTAATAGAGCAAAGCATTGTGTTGAAGTTAATGGGCCTAGCCGAAAAGATAAACTTGAAAAAGTAATGGCTAAGTATGCACCTACCGTGCCACCGCCCGTAACACCCAGTGTGTAGGGGGTGGCTAGTGGGTTACGTAAAATGACTTGAAAAACAGATCCTGTTAGAGCAAGGCTGGCTCCGACAAGAAACGCTAAAATTGTTCTTGGGAGTCGTTGATCGATTAATATTTTTGTGTCTATATGGTATTCCGCAGAGTGCGTTAGATCAGAAAGCACCTGTTCCGCATCGAGCTTTTCACTTCCAATCCATGGGGTAATGCAAAGTACCAACAATGTGACGATTAGATACTTTGTGCATGACAGCAAGCAGTGGCGTTTAGTAGGTAATGATCTCATGATTGTTATTTAATTGTTTTCTGTGATTGCTGGCAAAACAACAAATTTATTAGAAGAGGGGTATTGACTGAAAATGATTTTGTCTTGATAAATCGGCTCTAGCACTTCTGGACAAATGACTTGGTCTGTTTTATTTTGAATAATAACTTTACCTTGATCAAGTAGAACGAGTTCGTCGCAATATATTGCGGCAAGATTTAAATCGTGCGTAACGATGCCAATAGCGATATCATTATTTTGTAACGATTTTAGTAGGTTAAAAAAGATAGATTGATGATACATGTCCAGGCCCGTTGTTGGTTCATCCAGCAAGAGGACCTTCGGTGTTTGCGCTAATACGGAAGCTAATAAGACACGTTGCTTTTGGCCGCCTGACAATTCGTTAAGATAGCGATGACGCAAATCAGTAGTTTGAGTTTGTTCTAGGCAATCCTGAACAATCATTAAGTCACTCTTTTCTAAAAAACATGCACCTTTCAAATGAGCAAAACGTCCCATCGAAACGATTTCTTCTACGGTATACTCATAATTGCTGTTGACTTGTTGTGGTAAATACGCGAGTGATTTAGCAATCACTTTTCTAGAAAATTGGTTGATGAGCGTGCCATGTAGAGACACTGTCCCTTTGCTGGGTTGGATTAATCCCGCAGAAATTTTAAGTAGCGTACTTTTGCCGGCGCCGTTCGGGCCGATGATACCAACCAGTTTTCCTGGCGACAGGTTAAGCGAAACATGCTCCAATTGCCAATCTGAATGCGAATATGAAAAATCGACTTGATCTACATGGAGATAGGACAATGTCATTGATCCAGATCTCCACGCAATATTACCGATAGAGTTTTGGCTGCGATTGCTAGTCTTGGGCCTGGTATAAACAAAGAACTTTCTTGGGTGAAATAGATTTTGTCATTTTGCACTGCAGGGATATCTGGAAAAAATTGCCAATTTCCTGCCAGGCTCGTTTGGATCTCTGGTGTAAGATTGTCACTGTTATGAATTTCAATAATTATTTCGGGCGTTCGCTTTAATAATGATTCTTTTGATATTTTAGGGTAAAGCTCTTTAACATCATCGAAAATATTTTTACCGCCTGCAATTTCTACGAGTTCATTGATAAATGTATTTGGACCTATTGTTGCCAGGCTGGCCATCGACCCTTTTTCGCGAAACATGGAAATGAAAACCTTTTTTGGAATTTGACCTTGATGTGACGATTCGATTTTGCTGAGCTCTGTTTTTATCTTTTGACACATTTCTGCCGATTCTTGCAATCGTCCTATTTTTTTTCCTATTTTTAGGATAGCCGTAAACACATTATCAATATTATCTAATTCGAAATTTAGGAACTCGATCTTTTGATCCTGACAAAATTGAGTCATTTTTTCAAAGTGGCCCTGATAGATAATTAAATCAGGATTTAAAGCAATAATTTTTTCAAAATTTGGATTAATATAAGCACCGACTTTTTGAATGTCTTGGGCGGCTTCTGGGAACTTGCAGAATTCTGTTACTCCGACAATCTGTTGCTGGCCACCTAAAGCAAAAACTATTTCTGTAATACTGGGTGCGAGGCAAATAATTCGTTGGTACTCAGGGGGTGCATTGGTTGCCGGAGCTTCAGCCGGTACTTGGGTCTGTTTATGACTTAATATTTGTTTTGCAAAAAAAACACCAGCTGTACTGATGCCAAATAGTAATATGATAAGTAGTAATGTTTTTTTAAGGGACATGATCCTATTGTAAGTCAAATAGAGAATTATTTAAAGGAGCAAACCAGCCAACATTCATTTTTTGGGCATCAGCACCAAAGGTGTTTAGCGTGTTCGTCTCAATTTGATCCTCTGATGATTCAATATAAGCCATTTTTTCTTGAGTGACATGACCATCTATCCAGGCAACATTCGCAAATCCGCCATGACGAAAATGTATCGTAGGGTCATATTCCTGAATGGTGCCATATTCATCACTGCCATCTAATTCCTGTCCATTCTGAACCACATATCGAGGCCATGCAAATGACGTTTCGATGTAATAGGAATGTCCCTGATTGACTCTGGGCATCGCTACGTCAGCAAACATAAGTGTCTCAGATGGCTGCTTGATACTTGAGGCCTGTGGTGTGGTTGCATAAGCTTCCTGGTAAGATGACATACTCCTTGTTGCACCTGGTAAATGAAGACGCGAACCAATATAAATCATATTGTAACCATACCCTCCAGAGCCATTTTCATAGCTAACATTCCATTGCCCTTTAACAAAGTCGATCAATTCAGGGCATTCCTGGATTCTCGCATCAGAGAGGTAATCAATCAGTGGGCTACGGGATGAATCAAAAGGGGCGTTGATGTGATTTCGGCTTCCATGCCAACGGTGCAGGCTATCCTGTTGCCATAAATCAGGTGCCGCGGCAACAAAATGATCGTTGTTATCAAAGGTAAATGAAATATTAGCTTGTGCGAGTAGCCGAATATTTGATTTGCAAACAAGTGAGCGTGCTTGAGTTTTGGCTTTACCTAATGCGGGCATCAGAATGGATATTAACAATGCGATGATGGAGATTACCACAAGTAATTCTACAAGGGTAAATCCTTTTATGCGTTCATCGTTTATGGGCTTTGATTGATATGCCATTGCTCAACCTCTTGATATTGACTCACTAATATCGACCAGTCTTTCATATTTACTTGATGATCCTCCGGTTTTGCTAAATCAGAACGAGAGATCCAATGATCCTGCCCAAATTTCGATTGCCAGGATGACAAGAAGAAAGACAGGTCTACCTCTGAGACAATTCCATCAAAATTAATATCTGCTTGGTATTGTTGCTCTTCTAGTACGCCGACAGCATCTAAATCAAACCCGCCAGATCCACTGGTTACCCAGGCATCATAAATAGAGTGATTGCTGGTATACTCTGTCCAGAAAGGCAAACTTTCAGGATCTGTGAATTGAGTCGCATGATCAATAAAATCCCCTCTACCTGGAATGTCAACAATTCGGACATATTTGATATTATCAAGGTCAACATCACCATTTAAAACTTCAGGCGTATCCTTTAGTATATCTAAGTCAAAGGGGGTTCCCTGGCTAACTAAATGGTTGTTAGGGTGTTTTCCTGCCAGGTAAAATATATCGGTTATATCAATGGTCAAAAACGCTTGAAACCCGGTAGGTGTAGGAGTCAGTGATACTGAAGGAAATTCTACAAAGTCTTGCCCATTGGTAGATACCTCAACATAAGCGAGTTCAGAAAACATTTGGCCGGATATGGTTCCGGCTGAGGTACTAAAATTGGAAATAAAGCCATTTTCAAAAACAGCAAAATCATATCCATTGCCATTTCGAATCCGATCAGGATCTCCTGCAGGAAGATTTGGATCGCCAAAGCTTAAAGTGATTTCACCGGGTTGTTCTGAAGGGATATCCAACATAAATCCTGTCATATCGCCTAAACTAACAATATCAAGTTGATCGGCTGCAACAGGTCCTAAGGCTTGAGTGGGATTACTCCAAATGCCATCGATAAATTGTGAAGAAGGACTATAGTCAGTCACGCTGGTGGCCCAGCCACGGAAAATAGTGTTGAGTGCTGCCTGTGGATCATCTTTTGAAATGGCTTGATGATTAGGATCTACAAAACCATTAATGCCCTGTTCGGTGTAGGGGCCTGCCCAGCAAGGTAAATGGATTAATGATAAAAAGAAAATAACGTATATCGTTTTTAAAATATTCATAATGTAGTTTATAAGGTCAGGATGGAAAGGGTACCTCCGGATACCCCTTCCAACCTTTTTGCTTATAACATTTTCCTTTTTCGTATCACGACTAAAGAGCCGATAGATAACAAACTTAAGCTTAGAGGCTCTGGGACAACATTATCGACTGCAAAGTAAGCCGGTGTATTCATTCCAAATTGACCTACATCACTAGAAGATAGTGAGAATTCTAATGACTTTACTAAACCTAAGGACGACAGGTCGAGATTGACCCATTCATCTACAATATAGTCTTGGCTATTATCACTAAAGCGATAATCCGCCAGGTAAAAATCAAATGTACCAGTCGTTTGATTGCTGGCATCTTTTCCGGTAATGGTTAATAAAAACCAATCTTCATCATTGCCACTAACGCCACCGAACTGTTTTGAAAACGTATCGCCATTCTGCATTGATAGACCGGCGTAAGTTGTGTTCGTAATGTCAATGCTGCTGGCAATTGTTTCATTGGCAAAGCTGATGGTTGGCGTAATCCCAACAAACCCGATTCCATAATTATCACTGCCACCAGAGCCACTGCCAGGAAATGCGCTGAATTGATTACCGAATCCGGGTGTGGTGTTGTCTGTTATATTTGAATAGGCAAAGCCTGACCAGAAAAACCAGTCGCCATCAGAGAAGTTATTAAATGAAACACCTCCCGTATTGAAAGAGGTTGTTTCGCCCGTTCCTCCGACTGAATCGATTGGGTAGTTACCACTCCAGGATGATTCTGGTGTTAAGCTTAGATCTTCAAAAGTACCTGTACTACTAAACGCTAATTGTGTGCATACGCAGACCATGAGTCCTACACTCCAAATTTTCATTTTCCTCTCCTTAAAAATTTAAAGGGATTAACTAAGTAAATTAAGAAAAAATAATAAAAAAATATTCAATGATCTAAATGTCGAGCTAATCCTTTCTTTGGCAATAATCCTTCTTGCAAATCACACAGAGTTATTAATATAATGTCAGCGCTGACGACATAGACGTACATGAGCATCACCTAATTACGTTCATGTATGTGGTAAAGTTATGTCGCGAAGGTATTACCAAATAGACTTTGCGACTTTTTTATATCAATCGATTTTCTTACTGAATTGATAAGTTATTTGTGGCTATAAAAAAAGCCTCATGATTCCGTAGAAAAATGAGGCTTGTCGTATCAAACATACTTAGTCTGACTAAGATCCACCTGACTTATTCCACGAAGCCACTTCTTGGGGCAAAGACAGGCAGGTCTTCTGGCTCTCGGCAATAAAACCAAACCTTCCCGTTCAAAATGATGAACAGTGGTATATATTGATTTATGAACCGATTACAGCGGCGGGTCCGCGACGGTTTTTCACCGTACTTCCCTATTAAGGCTTGTGAGGCCACCTGAAATCACTGTATTAACTTGTCAATGTTGACTATTTAAGCGAGCTATGGTAATTATGTCAAGTCCTATAAATAAAAATAAATTAATTGTTATAGAAGGCATTGGATTGATGCAAAATGATAAGCAGACAAAGTATCAAAAGGCTGTTGAGCAGCAAAGAGTTATGGCTTCTCAGGTTCAACTGGAACCCTTAAATAAAAAAATCAATCTTATTGCTGGAGCTGATGCCGCATTTCCATCTGGGGCTAATCTCTGTCTTGCTGCCATTGTTATCTTAACATATCCAAAGTTAGAAGTCATTGAGAAGGTTACAGCGACGGTACCATTAGACTTTCCCTATATTCCAGGATTACTATCTTTTCGTGAAGCGCCAGCAATTCTTGAAGCCTATAAAAAACTGAAACATAAACCAGATATTATGATGTTGGATGGCCAGGGCGTTGCGCATCCCAGACGATTTGGCCTAGCCTGTCATGTAGGAGTCGAATTGCAATTGCCAACCATTGGCTGTGCAAAAAGTCGATTTATTGGTGAATATGTTGAGCCTGATATAGAAAAAGGAAGTACGAGTGATTTGTTAGATGGTCATGAAGTAATTGGCCAAGTATTGCGCAGTCGACATCATGTTAAGCCTATATTTGTTTCAGCGGGGCATTTATTGACATTAAAAGATGCGACGATGATAACGAAAAGTTGCTGTGTAAAATACCGTATACCTGAACCCACTCGGCTTGCAGATCAATGGGTATCAAAATGTCGTAGTCACATTGGTGAGGATTAGTTGACTTTTTTCCAAACGTAATAATCCATATCGTCCGTTGCCGCGGACTTGTAGGCCATATAATTACCATTCAGCAATGTTAACGTCACTGATGTCTCCTTTGAGCCAATTTTCATCGAAAGCGAAATGGACTCATCTGTGGATGACATGAATTCGTAGGGCGTTTTATTTTCTTTGTTGCTCACCAAATAGATAAAATCTGAATCGGTGATTTTTAATTTCATGGTTTTGATATATTTTTTGATTATATTTGGAAATTGCAGAGCAGTCTTTTCATTATATTTAGGGCTTTTTTGAATTTCCATCAGACTCCTATCGAAATCAATTTCCCAGGTACCATAAAAATTTTCAGGTGACAGCTCTTTATTTTCTGAGCCACAGCCAGAAAAGTTCAGGCAGACCATACATAAAAGTAGAATCCATTTCATCTTTTACCCCTTTGTCTAACAATATTAATTATTACTCTTGTTGTTGAATTGCCGTTGCAAAACCAAACACATTCAGATCTTCGTCACTATTCGCTTTGCTTAAATGTTCATTAACAAAATTTGAATCAATCGTATACTTTTTCTGTTTGCAATCTGGTGCTTCAAAACTGATATCTTCAAGCACTTTTTCCATAATGGCATATAGTCGTCTAGCGCCAATATTTTGCTGTGTCGCATTGATTTCAGCGGCTTTTGTTGCCATCATGTCAATACCATCTTCAGAAAAATTGACTTTAATACCTTCCGTTTCCATTAATGATATTTGCTGAGTTGTTAAAGAATTACGCGGTTCGGTCAGAATACGTTTGAATTCGTCTTTTCCGAGATCCTGTAATTTAACTCGAATTGGAAACCGACCTTGCAATTCAGGCATTAAATCAGAGGGTTTGTGTCGACTAAAGGCTCCGGCGGCAATGAAGAGGACATGGTCAGTTTTTACCATGCCATGTTTGGTATTCACGCTGCTTCCTTCAACCAGCGGTAGTAAATCGCGTTGTACACCGTCGCGGGAGACATCCGCACCACCGGAATCGTTGCTACAGAGTTTGTCAATTTCATCTAGAAAAATAATGCCATTTTGCTCAGTTAAGGTGATTGCTTGATCAACGACTTTTTCGTGGTCGATAAGTTTGTCAAGTTCCTGTTGATAGACGATCTGACGTGCTTCGCCCACTGTTAATGTCCGTTGTACAGATTTAGAAGGCATCATTTTTTCAAGCATATCTTGCATGCCGGGATCAATTTGATCCATGCCGACATTAGATAATATATTGACAGGCCCCGATTTTTCTTCAATGCTTATTTCAATTTTACGATCTTCCAGCATGCCGCTTCTCAACTGGTCACGTAATTTGTTGCGAGTGCGTTCATAGCGTTCTTGAGGATTTTCTGAATCTGCTGCTGTTGCGTCAACGGACATCGATATCGGTCGGGGGAGCAATAAATCTAAGAGGCGATCTTCCAACGCTTGTTTTGCTTTTTCTTCACAAATCTTTGTTTGTTCTTCACGCACCAATTTTATAGCTCGTTCAACTAGATCTCTGACCATGCTTTCTACATCACGTCCAACGTAACCGACTTCGGTAAATTTCGTTGCTTCAACTTTTACAAAAGGCGCATTAACAAGGCTGGCAAGGCGACGAGCGATTTCTGTTTTTCCGACCCCGGTTGGTCCTGCCATAACGATATTTTTGGGAGCAACTTCATCCCGCATGCTTTCCGGCAACTGCTGCCTACGCCAGCGATTGCGAATGGCGACAGCAACCGCTCGTTTTGCGTCTTGTTGGCCTATAATAAATTTATCTAATTCCGCAACAATCTGTTTTGGTGTTAGATGATCTTTTTTATTTTGGTTATCTTTATCTACCCTCAATCTCATGTTATGTCTCCTGTTGCAAGAATATTTGCAACGATATATTTATGTATTGTTTTGCACATAACGCCGACGAAGTTGACCACAGGCAGCATCTACATCACGCCCACGTGATGGTCTAATATGTGCATTAACACCCTTGTCAATGAGCCAATTTTTAAATTGTTTGGCATGGTCTGTATTGGCCCGTTTGTAGGGCAGTCCATCTACCTCATTATAATTAATTAAATTGACATTACAACGAGAACGTTTTGACCAATAGGCAAGTTTATCAGCATCTTCCTTAGAATTATTAACGCCATCTAGCATGATATATTCCAAAGTTACTTCTCGATGAGTTTTTTGATAAAAATAATCAATCGCTTCAAATAACTCTTTGGTAGAAGTACGAGATGCCCAAGGGATGATATCCTGCCGCACTTCTTCATTGCCTGCATGTAAACTGATTGCTAATGTCAATTGAAGCGGTTCGTCTGCCAACTGCTTAATTCGGTCTACCAGGCCAACAGAGCTAACGGTAATATGCCGTGCACCAATGCCAAGCCCCCAAGGGGCATTCATTGTTTTTACGGCTTTTATCATTTGTTGATAATTGGCAAGCGGTTCCCCCATACCCATCATGACAACGTTACTAATTCGTTCTTCAGGATTTAATTGTCTCTTAATCCAGAGAAGTTGTTCGACGATTTCACCCGTTTTTAAAGATCGTTCTAAACCTTCCAGGCCAGAAGCGCAGAATTTGCATTTTACGGGGCATCCCACTTGCGAGGAAACGCATACTGTCATTCTGTTCCTGTCAGGAATCATCACCGTTTCAGTCATTTTTTCGTCTGGCCATTTAAGAAGAACTTTTAAAGTGCCATCTTCACTTTCTGTGACTTTGACTAAAGATGCAGTATATAAGCTAAAATGGTCGGTTAAATAATTCCGCAAAGATTTAGGCAAGTTAGACATTGCATCGATAGATTCTGCGCCTTGATGAAAAATCCACTTAAAAATTTGCTCACCACGGTAGCCAGGAAAACCGGCTGATTCTAATAGGGCCTGAAATTCAGATAAATGAAAGTTTAGCAAATGTTGCTTCATGAGTGCTCTGGTATCGATGGAGGTGTATACTGTTTATGATCAATGTCAAATAGCCTACCATACATTTTTAATGATTCTGGAGAATGAGTTCTTGAGGATAAATAGGCTGATTCGATGATTGCTACATTAACTAAATGGTCTTGTGCGAGACTGACGGCGTTTGTTTCTGGATCATGAATAAGATTCGCAAAATGTTCGATTTGCTGGTTGATTAGTTGATCCATCGGGTCTTGGTAACATTTTTTTTCAATGCTATTCCCTTCGGGGTCTATTAAATGCAAATGAGTGGGGCTAACTTCTAATGTCCCATTGACACCATGAAAAATTAATTGTTCTTTTTCTGGGCCAGTCATGCAACTCGCAGTGATGTTTGCCATGGCACCATCTTGGAATTGCATATTCAATATCATGGTATCTTCTGTACGATAAGGTGGGACAACACGTTTGGCACAAAAGTTTGTATGCATGCAATAAACTCGTTCAGGTGCCTGGTATGCCCATACAATTTGGTCTACCAGGTGATAAGCCATTTCTTGCAATACACCACCTCCGGCTAATACAGGATCACCACGCCAATCCCAGCTGCCTTCAAAATTAAAAAACAACTCGCCTCTGATTAAAAAGATATTACCAAGTTTATTTTCAGCTAATAAATCTCTTGCCTGCTGGTAACTAGGGGAAAATCGTCTCTGGGCACCAATGTGTAAATGACGAGACGCTTTATCCATATTTTTTACCATTTCGGTTGCTTCAGGTAATGTACGGGCAAAAGGAGCTTCTTTAAAAACATGCATATTCGATTTTGCGGCAAGACGAATGCTGTCTCCGCATAGGAAGGTTGGAAGAGTGAGAAATAGGGCATCAAGCTTTTCTTGTACGATTAAGCTTCGATAGTCATCATAAGGGGTTGCGTCAAATTGTTGCGAAAGGTTTTCAGCTAATTCTCTATCTTGATCAGCGATAGCTATAATGTCAAATTGTTCACTTTGGTATAAGTGATCTAAAATAGTGCGACCATAACCGCCAACACCTATGATTCCGCATTGCAATTTATTCATTAAATTTAATTACCTCATCTTGTTGATAGTTCATGCATGTGCTAAAGCCATCATACCATAACAAAATATTTGTAAGATACAAGATTCTCCGATAACTAAATTCTTTAAAAATAAAAAAAGCCCCGCAAAAAAATGCGAGGCTTTTGACTTTATCTTGAGTCGACTAGTAGCGGTAATGGTCAGGTTTGTATGGACCTTCAACCGGTACATCAATGTATTCTGCTTGTTCTGGTGTCAGTTTGGTTAATTTGGCACCAATTTTACCCAGGTGCAAGCGAGCCACTTCTTCATCCAGAAGTTTAGGTAGTACATATACACCAGGCTGGCGTTCATTTTTCCATAAGTCAATTTGTGCTAGAACCTGGTTAGTGAATGAATTACTCATTACGAAGCTAGGATGGCCTGTAGCGCAGCCTAAGTTAACCAGACGTCCCTCAGCGAGTAAAATGATTTCATGGCCATCAGGGTAAATAAATTTGTCCACTTGTGGTTTGATATTCACTTTTTCAATACCTGGCCATTTTTCTAGCTCATTCACTTGAATTTCATTATCAAAGTGGCCAATGTTACAGACAATAGCCTGATCTTTCATATTTGCCATATGATCGGCGGTAATGATATTGAAGTTGCCTGTCGTAGTGACATAAATGTCGCCAATCGCTAGTGCGTCTTCGACGGTAACAACCTGGTAACCTTCCATTGCAGCTTGCAGTGCACAGATAGGGTCGATTTCAGTTACCATAACCCGGCAGCCGAGGCCTTTGAGTGCTTGAACACATCCTTTGCCGACGTCGCCATATCCGCATACAACAGCAACTTTACCTGCAATCATGACATCTGTTGCACGTTTGATGCCATCAACCAGGGACTCGCGGCAACCATAGAGATTATCGAATTTACTTTTGGTTACTGAGTCATTCACGTTGATCGCTGGTACCAGTAGTTCACCTTTGGCTTGCATTTGGTACAAACGGTGAACGCCTGTGGTCGTTTCTTCTGAGACACCTTTCCATTCTTCAACGGTACGATGCCAGAAGGTGGGATCTTCTGCAAGCGTATCTTTTAATAACTGATTGACCAGTTGTAATTCTATATTGTCAGTGGGTTCATCCAGAATCGAAGCATCATCTTCGGCTTTAAAGCCCCGGTGGATAAGAAGCGTTGCGTCACCACCATCATCAACAATCAGCTCTGGGCCTTTGCCATCAGGGAACGTTAACGCTTGCTTAGTGCACCACCAGTAATCTTCTAGCGTTTCGTTTTTCCAAGCGAAGACTGGCACGCCCGCTTTGGCAATCATAGCCGCGGCATGATCTTGTGTTGAGAAAATATTGCAGGATGCCCAGCGAACATCCGCTCCCAAGTCAACCAGGGTTTCGATGAGAACCGCTGTTTGGATCGTCATGTGAAGACTTCCGGAAATACGGACACCATCTAATGGTTTTTCTTTTTTGTATTTTTCACGAACAGACATTAAGCCAGGCATTTCCTGTTCAGCCATAATGGTTTCCTGACGACCCCATTCGGCAAGGGTAATATCTGCTACTTTATAATTTTCAGTACTGGATTGTATCGCTTCTGGCATACGTCATTTTCCTTCTTTTGGGTGATAATAATCCTGTTACAAAATTTGTTTTTTCTGAATGAATATAGAACCGCTATTGTAAATTTAACACCTTATAGGGTCAACAATTATTCACTTATCATCCATCGCCAATATTCAAAAGTTTCTTAAATAATTAGCCATAAAACAGTTATTAATTGACACGATTTTCACAAATTATCTGTCAAAATGCACAATATAATGGCTATAACGAATATCTGGCGTATTTGTTCAGGAAAATGTTTAGAACTATCTAAATGCCAATACGTTGTAAAAGGTGGTTACTCTTGCACAACAAATGTTGCACTGGCTTCACGGCCGCGAAAGATAGGGAAGATCAAAAAGGCTTCATTATCATCCAATTTGTCAACAATCGTGACTTTGTGTTTACCTGGTGAGCCACCCTGGTCTACAGCTGGGACCGTAAATGAGCCGGGGAATGGATCTTTGATCGTTTTTCCGTCCCATTTAACACTTTGCTTGGAAGGATCTCCAAACATGCCAGAACATTTGACGTAAACCACGGTTCCTGGAGGACCAGATTTTGGTGACATCTCAACCACTTGAGTGCAACCTGTCATGACAAACAAGGCGATAAAACCTGACAAACACACTAATCCATGACGGATTTTGTTGCGAACTTTGGGGGTACGCATAGACGCTCCTTTTATCTTATAAAATTTGTTTTTATCAGATGCTACCGACCATGAGGAGTAAATCCCCAAAACCTTTAATAACCTATATTTAGAAATGTTAGGTTATTATAGAAAGATTTCTCACATTTCGAGATCTGATGTCTAATTCCTGCTAACCAAGTCAAGAATTAGTTCTAACATATAACTATAAACATTGACGCATTAGATTTCAATATGTTACAGCTATTTTTTAAAAAAATATTTGCGACATCTCATTGACCTACCCCTAAAGATGAGTATAATCTTGGCTTTATATATCACATTGAAAATAATATAGTTAGGAGAAAAATTGTGGAAAAATCACTCATCATTCTTAAGCCAGATGCTGTGCAACGTCAGCTGGCAGGTAAAATTATTTCACGTTTCGAAGAAAAAGGCATTCAAATTGTTGGCTGCAAGTTAATGAAAATCACAATGGACCTTGCTTCAGAGCATTATGCTCCTCACAAAGGTAAGCCTTTTTACGAAGGATTGGTAAATTATATGACCAGCAGTCCAGTGATCGTTTTGGTTCTGCAGGCCAATGGTGTGATTGCCATGGCAAGGAAGTTGATGGGTGCTACCTTTGGCTGCGATGCTGAACCTGGAACAATTCGGGGTGATTTTGGCGGTTCGAAAGGCTTTAACCTGATTCATGGAAGCGATTCACCAGAAGCTGCTGAAAAAGAAGTTTCGCTCTTTTTCAAACCTGAAGAATTGGTCGATTACACATTAACCAATGAGCATTGGCTTTTTGGTGATAATGACTAATTGCTAAAATGAATAAATTCACGAATTGCGTGGGTTGATATGTCTCAGAAGATTAAAAATCAAATAGAAGGATTGCGCGACCAAATTCGCCATCATGATCATCAATATTATGCATTAAATATGCCTGATATATCAGACCAGGATTATGATCATCTGTTTGCCCAATTGCGAAAATTAGAGGATGACCATCCTGAATATGCGTCCCCTGAATCGCCCACGCAGCGTGTCTCTGGTGAACCTTTGGATGGTTTCACTTCGGTGGAGCATTCCCTTCCCATGTTGAGTATTGATAATACCTATTCGGCTGAGGATCTAAGGCTGTTTGATCAGCGAGTAAAAAAAATTATTGAAGATCACCCGTTTCAATATGTCGTTGAGCCAAAAATTGATGGTGTTGCAGCCAGTCTACGATATGAAAATGGCTTGTTGACGTTAGCTACAACTCGAGGTGATGGTAAGGTGGGGGATGATGTGACGAATAATGTTCGCACGATTGCGTCAGTACCATTAAAATTATCACAGATAAACAAAGCTCCCGAAGTCTTAGAAATTCGTGGCGAAATATTTATGCCAAATGCCGTATTCAATCAAATTAATAAAGATCGATCAGATGCCGGAGAAGCTGCGTTTGCAAATCCTAGAAATGCAACCGCTGGCAGTTTGAAAATGCTGGATCATCGTATTGTTGCTCAGCGTAAATTGCAATTTATAGGATATGCCTTGGGATTGGTCGAACCTGCTGGGTTTAGTCAGTCACATGATGAAACCTTAAAGAAATTAAAAAGTCATTCCCTGCCAGTGCATCAGGAGTATGGCGTTGTAAATGATATCGAAGAAGTCATTGACCTATGCAATCAGTGGGACAAGAAGAAAAATGACCTGGGATATATGATTGATGGCATGGTCATCAAAGTGAATGATGTTTCTCTTCAGCAGCAGCTCGGAATGACGGCGAGAGCACCACGCTGGTGCATTGCTTATAAATTTCCAGCAGAGCGTGTCGAGACCAAGGTTGAAAGTATTGACGTACAAGTTGGTAAAACAGGTGCCTTGACACCCGTGGTCAATTTGATTCCTGTTTTGCTTGCAGGGACAACCGTTAAGAGGGCAAGTCTGCATAATTTCGAAGAGTTGGAACGAAAAGACGTGCGGATTGGTGATGTTGTCACTATTGAAAAAAGTGGTGAAATTATCCCGCAAGTTGTAGAAGTGTTACTGGGTAAAAGACCTGGAGGCACAAAGTCTTTTTCTGTACCAACAGAATGCCCAGCTTGCGGTGGCCAGGTCCAAAAAGATCAACAGGGTGTTTCTGTTCGATGTCTAAACCCACAATGCCAAGCAAAAATGATCGAACAATTAAAGCATTTTGCCGGCCGAAATCAGATGGATATTGATGGCTTAGGTGAATCAATTATTGAGCAACTTGTTCAAGAAAAGCTTGTAATGACTATTCCCGATTTGTATCGATTATCCCAAGAGCAAGTTGAATCTCTCGAAAGAATGGGAGAAAAATCTTCACGTAACTTGATTGATTCTATTCAGGTTAGTAAAGAGCGTCCTCTTGCAAATGTATTGTCTGGCCTGGGGATTCTTCATGTTGGAGCAAAAGTTGCTGAGATTATCGCTGAACATTTTGGTCGTATTGATTCAATCATGAAAGCTGACATTGAAACACTTGAAGCAATTGATGAAGTTGGGCCTGTCATTGCTAAAAGTTTATATGATTTCTGTCGAGATACTGAAAAGCGTAATATTTTGGAGCAATTAATTGAATTAGGATTAAAGATGCCAGGGCCTGATAAAACCGCTCCAAAATCAAATGTTTTAGACGGTAAAACCATTGTCGTGACGGGTACACTCGAAGGGCTTTCGAGGAAAGATATTGAGCAGCTTGTTAAGCAGCATGGTGGTAAACCCTCTAGCAGTGTTAGTAAGAAAACCAGCTTTGTTGTGGCGGGAGAGAATCCTGGAAGCAAAGTTGAGAAAGCCAAATCATTAGGTGTCGAGATTTTATCTGGTAAAGAATTCATTGATTTGATTTCTTGAGAAATATCTGTTATAATTAATATAGCAAGTTCCTGGTGATCATGTCTTTGTCGCACCAGGTTAAACTGTTGAGTTCAGGATGGCCCAGCGATGAGCAAGCTGAAAATGTCGTGGCCGAATAGAATCAGCATTATGCGCATTATTCTAATTGTGCCATTTGTCATTGTCATGCTTCATGTCAATGATGTTCCCGATCATAGCAGTATGTCTAAGCATATGCCTCGATATATTGCATTGTTGATTTTTTTTGTCATGGCAATCAGTGACGCATTTGATGGTTGGTTAGCACGACGAACCAATAGTGTCACTGAGTTGGGTAAATTTCTTGATCCTCTGGCAGATAAAATCCTCATCACCTGTTCTTGTATATTATTAGCAACGCCATCTACTGCAATTGATCCTTTATTGCTACCCAAAGTGATCGTGGTCATTGTAATTGGTAAAGATCTATATACGGTTATGGGATTTATGGTAATATACTTTTTGACGTCTAAAATTCATATTGTGCCTTGTCAAGAAGGCAAAATCAGTACGACACTTCAGCTTTGTATGGTTTTAGGGATTTTAATTTCTCCAGAAGTGATCCGTATTTTTTCAGCTTTTGTATATGTCATACAATTTCTTTGGTGGTTATGTGCTCTGATGGCAGTATTGACCATTATAGCTTACACACGTAAAGGGGCAAAATTCGTCAATGAGTACGAGCATGGCGTACATAAGGTGGTAGAATAGGGCCAAACTTACCTCAAAATTACTATCCCACCCCCTTGACAATTCTGCTATAATTACACATTGAATAAATTTAAATTAATATATCAGGGTAGATTATTTATGACATTTAATACGATTCCGGAAATTCTCGATGATATTCGTGATGGGAAAATGGTCATTATTATCGACGATGCTGACCGTGAAAATGAGGGGGACTTGGTGTGTGCTGCCGAGAAAGTGACACCTGAAATCATTAATTTTATGGCGAAATACAAAGGCATGATTTGTCTATCACTGACCGAACAACTTTGCCATGAATTACATCTGCACCCTCAAACCACCGAAAGTACGGCATCCTTAGGAACGGCCTATATGGTAACCATCGATGCAAAAGATGGTGTAGGTACTGGAATATCTGCAAATGATCGAGCAACAACCATTCGCACCGCGGTCAGTGATTCCTGCAAACCAGAAGATTTAAATCGGCCCGGTCATGTAACGCCTCTAAAGGCGAGGGATGGTGGCGTGCTCGTTCGTGCTGGGCATACTGAAGCCTCCATCGATTTAGCCCGCATGGCAGGACTGAAACCTGCTGGTGTCATTAGTGAAATTATGGCTGAAGATGGTCAGGCTGCGACAACCGAAGAGTTAATGGTTTTGGCTGAAGAGAATAATTTAAAAATCGCTCGTATCGCAGATCTGATTGAATATCGTTACGTGCGGGAACCATTAATTAAGCGTGTCGAATGCGTCGATATGCCGACTGAGTATGGCCAGTTCCGGTTGATTGGATTTAAAGCAGAGCATGATCAGAAATTACATCTGGCGATTTGCAAAGGTGATGTTGGGTTAATTGGTAATGATGGTGAAGTGATTGAACAAGAAGATACTGTGCTCATTCGTGTCCATAGTGAATGCATGACTGGCGACATCTTTGGTTCGAATCGATGTGATTGTGGTCCGCAATTGCACGAAGCGATGAAGCGGATTGAAAAAGCAGGTAAGGGTGCAATCATTTATTTGCGTCAGGAAGGTCGAGGCATTGGCCTGCTCAATAAGCTTCATGCTTATCATCTGCAGGATGTTGGCATGGATACAGTGCAGGCAAATGTCTGGTTAGGGCATAAAGCGGATAAGCGAGATTATGGTGTGGGGGCACAAATCTGTCGGGAGTTAGGTCTCAAAAAAATTGCGAACATGACAAACAATCCAACAAAAACAAGTCGTTTGGAAATTTATGGAATCGAGGTTGTAGAACAAATTCCGATCGAGGTAGGGCAGAATGAACACAATGAGTATTATTTAAAAACTAAACGAGATAAAATGGGGCACAATCTTAACAATTTATAATTGTTAAGATTCAAGTTTTACCAAGTAAGCCCGCCGCGGCGTGGACGTTTAGCATTTTTCCTTGGAGCTGATTTTGCTTCAGGAGACGATGTTTCTTGCTGGAAATTTTCAACGTTTAAATTTTTCATCGTTAAAGAAATCTTACGGTCTTTTGCAATGACGCCTTTGACCTTAACTTGAACTTCCTGGCCTTCGGTAACAACTTCGCTGGCTTTCGTGATTCTACGATCGGAGAGTTCGGAAATATGGACCAGACCATCAATGCCTTCTTCAAGGCTAATAAATGCTCCAAATTCTGTCAGGCGAGCAACTTTGCCTTTATATATTTCATCTTTCAGGTAACGTTCTTCAATGCTATCCCAGGGATTGGCTTGAAGTTTTTTCATCGATAATGAAATTTTACGTTTGGCAGAGTCAATTTTCATGACTTCGACTTCGACAAGGCTACCCATTTGAACCACATCAGACGGATGGCGAACTCGGCCGCCCCAGGTCATTTGACTAACAGGAATTAGCCCTTCGACACCAGGTTCCAGTTCGGCAAAAGCACCAAAATCCATGAGGTTTGTGATGCTAACGGAATGCTTTGAGCCAACAGGGTAATTTTGTTCAACGCATGACCATGGGTCGCCACCAGCTTGTTTTAAGCTTAGGCCGATGCGTTTTTTATCTTTATCGATGTCAATGACGACGACATCAATTTCCTGTCCTTCAGATAAAATTTCTTTGGGGTCTTTTACTCTGGCCCAGCTCATTTCGCGCACATGTAGTAATCCATCTGCGCCGCCCAGGTCAACAAAAGCACCATAATCCATAATGCTTCGAACGACGCCATGACGTGTCTGGCCTTTTTCAAGTTCTTCCCATAGTTTATCTTTTTGTTTTTCAGCTTCGCGTTCGAGAATATTTCGTCGGCTAATGACGACATTGTGGTCGCCACGATCAACTTGGGTTACTTCGCAAACCAGTTTTTGCCCAACATATTGTTGAAAATCTTCTACGCGGTATATATCAATTTGAGAGGCTGGCATAAAAGCTTTGATGCCTTTGATCTGTAATTCCAGACCGCCTTTATTGTGGCCTGTTACGCGGCCTTCCACTACGGAGCCTTCTTCTAAATCATGCCATACTAAACGTTCGTCAGCACCTTTTTTAGATAGAATCACTAAGCCATCACGAGAATCATAACGGACAATAACTACATCTATCGCTTGTCCTTCTTTTAATTCTTCGTCTGGGTCTAGTTCATCTTTTTGAAGTAAACCTTGGGATTTACCTCCTAAGTCGACAAAAATATCACTACCACTGATGCTCGTGACTGTTCCTCGAACAACACCTTCTGCGGCTCTTTGTGACGTATCCAGAGAATCTCGTTTTGCCGCTTGGGCTGCTGACTGAGATGCTTTTTCGTCATCGAGTTCATATAAATCCATCATGCTGGCATCGCCTAAGGCGGCATTAATTTCTGCATCAAGACTATCATCTAATTTTAATGAATCAACGGTCACGGGTTTTGGCGCAGATGACTTTTGTTGATCAGCTGCACTTGCATCAGATGGTTCATTGGTTTGAGATGTTTGAATTGCCTTCGTGGCATCCTTTTTGTCTTGTGGTACGCTATTTTCAAATTCAGAATTAATCATAATGGTTTCTTTAAAAAATATGAAAACTACATCGAATTATGCTTAACAGTATAGACACTCTGTCTCAGGGGTAATTAAATACCCTAAGTTTAATTGAATAATCAATTGTACTATATCAGATATTTGATGTCTACCATTAAATAATGGCCTTGTTGTGAGTAAGCTGCTGAAATATAAAAGGTTACCGCGGGCATTTTTTAGTTGAGTTAATGGTGATGATTTTACTATAATGGAATCTTTGTGGGATAAGGAGAGTTTTCCCCAAGAGTTTTTACCCAGATAGAGAGAGAATAATAGGCTCGATCTCTGCCTGGGTTTTTTTATAGTTATTTTGCCTTACAACTTACATGAGTAGCAGGGAAAATACTGGATGCATTAAACGCTAGGTGAGCTGGATGTTTATAATGTGTCTTCAAGAAGAGTTATCAAGACTGTGTATAAAAGTCTCCGTTTTATTATTTTTTAATGTGTTATTTTTCAGGAGAATTTCATGAAAAAAACGATGAGTATTCTTATTGTGATGCTGTGTTTTGTAAGCACCAGTTATGGTTTTATCTCTTTCGATATCGAAGTGAATGATGCCCCTTATGTTGGACAGGATTTATATCCAGGTGACTTTGTCGATGTGACCATGAGGGAAACGGTGCTTTGGTTTGGAGGACATTCTGGGGTAAAAACTAATTTTTCATTTGGGAATGAAATAAGTATTTCCGATTTGATTTTTCCGCATCCAAATTTTCTTGCAAGTTTCGCAAGGCCAGCTCCGTTGGATCCTGGTTTAACCGGATTTACTGTTGAGAGTGGTTTTTCTACGATCGACGGAAGTATACTTGGGACTGCATTTGATTTTTGGCATACGCGATTACAGATCCCGGTTAATGCTCAGCCAACAACTTTGGTGATTGATATGTATCAAGGAGCTTTTGGAGGTACTTCCCGTGGTAATGCAGCAGTTGGGCCAAATGATGGGTGGGCATATCAGGAACTTACCGTATTGCCTGAACCTGCTACTATGGCGTTGCTAGGACTGGGTTCGCTAACTGTTTTACGTCGCCGACGTAGCTAGGTGGTTTTTAACAGAGGCTTGATTCGGTGATTGAATAATACCCGTTTCTGTTATAATCGCTCTAATATATTCATGCGGTGTTACGTCAAAAGCCGGGTTATAAGCCGAAATTCCTTCTGGGGCGATGGTGTTATCCCAGGGCGAAGTGATTTCTTTTGGATCGCGAATTTCAATCGGGATCTCTTTGCCAGATGGTATGGATAGATCAAACGTACTGGAAGGTGCTGCAATATAAAATGGAATATTGTGAGCTTTAGCTAAAACGGCCAGGCTATAGGTTCCAATTTTATTCGCCGCATCACCATTCGCGGCAATACGATCAGCCCCCGTAATGATTCGGTCAACTTTTCCAAGACTCATTAAATGGCCTGCCATATTATCACAGATTAGTGTTGCCTTAATCCCTGCTTGTTGTAATTCCCAAGCAGTTAGTCGTGCCCCCTGAAGTAAAGGGCGGGTTTCATCAACATACACATGGAAAGATTTACCTTGCTCGTGGGCACTGAACATTAAAGCGAGTGCCGTTCCATATTCAGCGGTTGCCAGGCCACCTGCGTTGCAATGGGTTAAGATATTATCATTTTTCTGAATGATGTCAGCGCCATGTTTTCCGATGCTGCGGCACATGTCTGCATCTTGCTGGCGTATGAGATTTGCTTCTGCTAATAGTCGATTTTTCAGACTTTTTGTATCAGGGAAATTATCCTGGCAAATCCTATGCATACGGTTGAGTGCCCAGAAGAGATTTACCGCAGTAGGTCGGCTGGTAGCTAAATAGTCTTTCGTTTCAGCAATCGATTTCAGGGCATCATTTAAAGGGGTGTTGTCTTCAACTTGCTTTAAACCAAGGCAAATGCCGTATGCTGCGGCAACTCCGATTGCCGGAGCGCCGCGCACTTTGAGTTGCTTGATCGCATGCCACATATCTGTAGGGGTTTCAATCTTTATGATAAGATATTCACCAGGTAGACGAGTTTGGTCGATCATTTCGACATGACCGTTCTCGTCACCAATCCATTCAAGCGTCTTCTGGTTCATGGGCAATGCTTAAAATTATGCTAGAGTGCTTTGTAGCTTTGCGTCTTTAGCTGCGACACCTTCTACCATTGATTTTTTATGGTCAAGCATTTTTTGTACTAGGCTTTTGTCACCAGTGCTGAGAATTTGAACTGCTAGCAGAGCCGCATTCTTTGCACCAGCAGAACCAATGCCAACGGTTGCAACCGGAATACCTGGTGGCATCTGAACGGTACTCAGTAGAGCATCAAAGCCTGGAAGTGGTCCACTATTGATTGGTACACCAATGACGGGTAATGGGCTATGAGCTGCCAGAACACCTGCCAGGTGGGCTGCCATGCCAGCTGCAGCAATGAGAACTTTGCAACCGTTTTCGTGGGCAGTTTTGGCAATTTCTCCCGTTTGGTCTGGGCAACGGTGGGCACTTGAGACTTTGACAGAGCAGTTAATGCCAAAATCTTTAAGCGTTTTGTAGCAACTTTCCATCATTGGCCAGTCGCTGTCTGATCCCATTAAAATCATCACTTGTGGATTTTCTGAACTCATTTTTAACTCCATATTGTTAGTTATTGCATGTCAAATTTGACGTTATTTACTGAGAGCCGTATAATAGCAACATCATGACCGACAAGCAACCAAAAGACGTTGAATCTCTCCGTGAAACGATAAGAACTTTTCCAAAAGTTCCCGGTGTTTATTTGATGAAAGATATAGACGGTCTTGTCCTTTATATTGGTAAGGCAAAAGTGTTGCGTGACCGTGTGATGAGTTATTTCCAACCATCTGCAGATTTAATGGGCACGCGTGGTCCCAAAATCGTTGAAATGCTGCAGAAGGTTGATGATATCACTTTTCTTGAATGTGAAAGTGAGGTCGAGGCTATTCTTAATGAGTCTCGATTGATCAAAGATATCCAGCCTCAATATAATACACGTCAAACTGATGATAAAACATTTCCCTATTTGGAAGTCACCATGGGCGATGATTTTCCAGGTGTTTTTGTTACGCGGGAACCCAATTTTAAAGATAGTAAGTTGTATGGCCCATTTTCAAGTACGGGGGAGTTGCGGCGTGTGGTACAGGTGCTTCAGCGAGTATTTAAATTTCGAACATGTCACTTAGACATCGATGCCGATGATGATAAACGAAAATATTTTCGTCCATGTATTTTGGCAGACATTGATCAATGCACTGCACCTTGTGCTGATTTCATTTCCAAGAAAGTTTACCGCGATGACATAAAAAGGTTGCAGCGTTTTCTTGTATCAAAACGATCGGTTATCATAAAACAGCTCAGAGAAGAAATGGAAGACTATTCTAAGAAACAAGAATATGAAGACGCTGCTCGTGTTCGTGATGAAATTAAAGCGTTGGATCGCTTAGATGATCGTGGCAATGTCGATGAGCATGTACAGCCTGAATTATTTCAGATTGATCCACTCAAAGGGCTTGAGCTTCTTGGGCCACTGTTAGAGTTGTCGCAACCGATTCGAGTGATAGAGGGGATTGATATTGCACATATTCAAGGGCAGGAAACGGTGGGGTCGCTGGTTTGTTTTATTGATGGGCGTCCATTTAAAAATGGCTATCGTCGTTTCAGGATTAAAGAGGTTGATGGTATTGATGATTATGCCTCCATTCGTGAAGTGGTTAAAAGACGATATCGTCGTGCTGGCAGTAGTGAAGAATTATATCCTGATGTGATATTAATCGATGGTGGTTTGGGGCAACTGCATGCAGCAATGGAAGTATTTGATGACATGTCGATAAAGCCTCCAAGAGTTATTTCGCTTGCCAAGAAAGAAGAACTTATTTATATCCAGGAAAAAAGCGAACCGATTCGATTAACCCGTGATCACCCGACCTTACGTCTTTTACAATATCTACGGGATGAAGCTCACCGGTTCGCACAACACTATTTCCATATTTTGCGTCAAAAGAAAATGTTTAATGAATAAGTGCTATGGTTGTTGTGCGTTTTTTATAAGTCTTCTTCAATATCCTCAATGACTTCTTCGATTTGATTGATGGTCATTTCGGTCATGACGTTATAATCGTGAATAATATCATTCAAAATGGATTGTTCACGCTGCAGCATTAAATTAACTGTTTTGTCGTAAAGATTAACATAAGAGTCTAGATTTAGATGCTTTCGGGGATTTTTAGCTCTGTGAGTTGTTTGGTCCAGCAGTTTTTTAGATTGTTTTGCGTAAGGTTTCATGCCAGGCTCCTTATGTCGTTTTAATGCGGGGTTGTATGGAAGTTCAGGGCATTACTATATTTACTTATTATTTTTATCCTCTCTCTCTCCCATCTATTTTTATTATTCGAGGGTAATACGCAAAAGGCAAAAAAAAACTCTAAAAAAGCATTAATTATTATATATACCAGTACGTATAAAGAAATGAGATCGGTCTAAAGATTTGAGACGATTTTACTATGCCCGAAAGGTATGGTGTCGATGGCACCAGAGTTTAAGTTGATGATGACTTCGAGGAATTTGACTTCGTCCATGATAACAGGATAATCTTTTGTCCCGAAGCATTGGATGGTTTTGGTCGTATTTGAGTAGTCAAATTCTTTGCCCGCAACAAATAAATGACGCTTCTGATCTTTTAACTCGAAAACAATATGTCCTTGGGCGTTGATCTTGCTGATGCGTTGAAGGCGGTCATTTTCTTTGGGGTCTTCTTGTGGAGGCTTGTTGGTGTTGTTGTTTTGAGTCAAGCCAACATTTAGCAAATCACAGGATAGTCTTTTGATATTTTTAGTTAGGTGGTGGGGTTCCAGAGTATCAAGCGTCAGATCGTTGCTATCAAGAATGATCTGGTCCAGGGTGACATCGCCAAGAAAAATGGCTTCACCGTTTGTTGTCGAAAATTGCAATTGCTCTTTAAAAGTTAGTAGCGTGTAAGCGGGTTGTTGCGAATCAAAGAAATTGATTTGGGTCGTGGGTTGTTGTGATTTTGTCGGCTTTGCTTTCTTTGTTGGTTTACTTTGATAATTCATATAATGCAGCCAGCCAGCCCCATTTGCGATTAGCAAAGACCTGGATGTGTCAAATCGCAATTCTGGTACTTCCATGGCCATTAATGAAACGGGTTCATGTGAGTTTAGTAATATTTGGTTTGACTCAATTTGAACAATAGGGCCTGGAGCGTAAAAACCTCCAACTTCTCGACTGTTCGTTGATTGGGAAGTCGAATTACTGGTGGTCTCAACTAAATCAACCGTAAGGATGTCGGTTGTGATATTCGTGGTTGTTTTGGCTTTTTTGTCTGTTTGCGTTATTTCAACTTGGACGTCATTTAAATCAATTTGATTTTTACTTAAATGATACGTTGCTCCTTTGTTCCACTGGATAATAACAGGGGTGTCGCTGTTGCTATTTGACGAAGATAAGCTTTGGCTCAATTGCGTTGTTAATTTGCCATTACCAGGTATGCTATATTTTTCATTAAGTAGATCTGCGATGATGACGTCGCTTTCAAGCTGGTCAGTGTGATTCTGTTTGTTGGGGGAAATAAATTTGGCTTTTTGGCCATACACTTTAAATTGCTGAGTGGTAAAATCACCTTCAAGTCGATCGCCCAAGATTTGATTCTGGTTTTTCTTTTCAATGATTTGGACGCCATCATGTCGTCCTGTTGCAATCGCATATTTGATATTGTTCTGTTGGCTTAGCAGTGTGTCAACGCCTAATGAATCCTTTTGGTTCGTGGATGTGGTATTGCGTGTGTGATCAAATTCTATGATGATGTTTTCGCTAGCCTTAATGATATAATCAATGGATTCAGCTTTCGCCGATTCAAGTGCTTTTACCTGGTGTAATTCGCTCTTACCTTCATCGTTGAGGTTAAATTCTGCCACCAGGCGGTTTCCAGAAAAAACAAATTCCTGGCCGATAGCAAAGACCTGTCCTTTCCAGTCAATCGAGTTGATAATGGGTGTTGACGAATTTTTTGTGCTAGAATGGTGTTTTGAGAAGTGTAATTTGCATTCATCAGATTGAATTTGCCCGTTGGTCGATTCTGCAAAGATGCCACCTTGAAAATGTATCCATTCAACTTTTTGCTTTGCATCATATTTGATCACTGCTCTGTCGTCATATTTGACATGCAATGTGTCACTGTGATTATCGTTGGATGCTTGGATAATGCCTGGTCCAATTAATGTTGCAAGCCCATTGCGGTGATCGATCGTTGTGAGTATTGAATGAGCCCATTGATCTTGTGCAAAATGGAATTTGTTTGGGGTTTCTTTCGTTCCTATTAGTTGGATTTGATTAATAGCATCATGGTAAGTTAGTTTTAACGTCGTAGAGCTGAGCTGGTTATTTTGCCAGAAATTAATAGGAGATCCTTGTGCTTGAATTGACAACGAAGCGTTGTCGGTGAGATCGTCTACTGTTGCAGGTGTAATGACAAGAGGTCCTTTGCATGTTAATGATGTTTGTGATGAATTAAAGTCGATCAATGCCATGTTGCTATTAGCATTGGTTGAGTTAGATTTAGTTTCTAAAGGAGTTTTTGTTTCGGGTTTAAGAAAATCATCTTTTGCAATAATATCCAGGCTATCCATTTCGATAAGTGAATTTTCCTGAATGATTTTAACTTGATCCGTTAAAGAAATCCTATAGATATTTGGCGTTTTAGGTTTGGGTGGCTTCTGTTGTTTTGGAGATGGAGGTGAGTTCGGTTTGACTTTTTCTGAGTTGTTTGATGTTGGAGTGGTTGAATTGACAAATTGAAGGTGTTCAAGCTCTCTTAGTACCAATTCCTGAAGATGATTTTCTTTTAGCTGATCATAGCGAACTGAGAGATCGCTTCCTAATACAGAAAATTGTTTCGAGGTTAACCGCACCTGCCCAATTGAATTGATTTGAGAAAATTCTCGTTGAAAATCGACCTGGTTTAATTCTACCAGCATGTCTAAATCATCAACATTGATCGGTTGATCTTTCTGTTGTGCCCAGAGGGGATATACTTCTATTTGGACATCACCCTTTAAAGAGCCACTATCAGGCAGCTTTTCTTCAGATTCAACAGCAGTTTCAAGTGAATCAGCTGTGATGCGAACCACTTGCTGTTTATCATAGAATTTTATCCAGGGATTCACGAATTCGTGATCACCTGACTCATTCACATTTCGGTGGTCAAATCCAAATTCATTTTTTATGACGCCTTTGGGGCTTCGTGAAGTGAATTTGAATGATTTTACATCCGAGACACGTACATTGCTTCCCATCCTGACACTGTTTTTGGTTTCGTTTGATGTAGAAGTATTGCTTGGGGGATCAGCGACTGGATCGTCAGGCAGCACCATGGGAGCTTGTTTTTTATCATCAACAAGCTGTGGTGTTTCTGAGGTAAACTGATATACAATGAGACCGATTATCACGGCCGCCAAAGTGATCAGTGCGGGTGCCAGACGTTTAATCATATTGCTATCCTTGCAAATTTAACAAACATGACTCTACTGAGTTTTAAAAGCCTCATCATAATTGAAATAACGTTGCATTGCACCTTCCAATAATCCTTTTGAGGTGAGCAGGCGATGGATGGTTTCCTGTACGGCGCCTTCGCCACCTTTAGCTTTCGTGATCCAGTCAGCATGTGCTTTGACATCATCTGGGGCATCTGCAACTGCAATGGCAAAGCCCACTTTTTGCATGACAGGAATATCGATGACATCGTCGCCAATATAGCAAATCTGGTCAACGGGAACACCACTATCACTTAATAATTGTTCCAGGACCTCGGCTTTGAAGTAAGCTTTCTGATAAAGATAATCAATTTCCAAATCTTCAGAACGTAACTGAACGGCTTTGGATACTTTCCCAGTGATGATAGCTGTTTTTAAGCCTTCTCTTTTCCAAATGCGAAGCCAGGCACCATCTTTGACGTTGAATTTACGCATTTGATTGCCATCATCGGTGATATAAATACCACCATCGGTTAAGACGCCATCACAATCCATTGCTAATAGTGTTATATTTTTTTCTTTGCTCATTCGAGTACTTTCAATGCCAAGACATCCTGTACGTCTATCAAGCCCACAGGCCGATGCTGCTTATCGACGACGGGGAGTTCATCAATCCGGTGCTGATGAAAAATAGCCATCGCTTCAGATGCCAGTGTGTCTGGATGGACGGTTTTAGGGTTGGTAGTCATAATGTCTGATGCTTTTTTATTGTAAAATTCGGGGCCTTCTTGTGCTAATCCGCGACGAAGGTCGCCATCGGTTATAAGGCCTGTAAGTGTTTCCTGTTGGTTGATTAATAGAATGCATCCATGCCGAAGAGCAGTCGCTTCTTCTGCTTGCTTCAGAGCCTCAGCAACAGTCGAGCTATCGGGGGCTTTTGGTAACACTTTATCAGGTGTAAAGAGGGTTGCTTGTTCGACGGTCATCAATTGACGTCCTAAACTTCCTCCTGGATGATAACGCGCAAAATCTTCCGATTTGAAATCGCGTAATTTCATCACAGTTAATGCAAGAACATCGCCTAATGCCATCATGCAGGTCGTCGATGTTGATGGTGCGAGACCTAATGGGCAAATTTCTTCAATATTTCCAAGCGAAAGGGCAACCGTGCTATGTTGAGCTAGAGGAGAATCCAATTGACTGGTTAAGCCAATCATGGGAATTCCCAATTGTTTGAGTAAGCTGATCAAACGAATGATTTCGCTGCTTTGTCCGCTATTACTCAATACGATAGCAATATCTTTCGATTGCAAACGACCTAAATCGCCATGAATCGCTTCCGCGGCATGTAGAAAACTACTGGGAGTTCCAGTGGAAGTGAGCGTGCTGGATATTTTCTGAGCGACGATGCCGGCTTTGCCAATCCCAGAGAGGACCACAGAGCCTTCGCAGCCGTAAATCAGCTCAATGGCTTGAACGAAACTTTCCCCGAGATGCTCGGCCATGCTCATCAGGGCCGATGCCTCCTGGCGGACCCATTGCCTCGCCAACTCAAGGTCAACCCCAAGTGTGGTGTTTGCCATATGTAATATCCGTCAAATTAATTAGTTACGTAACTATCACTCCGTTGATAACCTGCGTATTATCCCCCAATTATAACGTTTAGTCAATGGGTATCTTTTGAACTAGAGCCTATATGAGATTAGAAATAAAAACAGGAAGTAAGCAGTACCTACCTCCTGTTTTCGTCAGCAAGGACACCTGGCCGGTGTCTGCTATTGATTTAGGTTGAGATTAAGTGTCGTGACAAAGAAATCGTCGAGATTGTAATTACTGGAAATCAGGTCCCGGTCGATTTTAAGTTTTTCGATATTTGTTTGTGCGATCAGGCCGAATGGATCTGCGTCATTATTGGCATCTACATTTTTAAGAAGGATATCACCGATAAATCCGCTGGCTGTATTGGCTGAGCCTTTAATGAAATTTCCCTGGTCATCTGGAGCGATACCCACGGCGATGTTACTTGAGCCGAATGAGCCGTTAACTCGTAATGAATTCAGGGTGGCATTGATTTGTGCGGACGCATTAGAACTGTCTTGCTGCTGGTTAAGAGAGTCATAGCCGATAACGATATTACTGTCGATCATGTCATTGTCGACTCTAATCTTATCAATGCTGTTGATGGCATTGATCTCGGCATGATTGATATTCATGGCTCTGATTTTTCCAATCGAATTTTGAGATTGGATGGTTGAGCTGATTGTTCCGTCATTAACCAGTAATCGGTCAATATTATTTTCAACAGTGACAGCTCCCATCAAATTGCCATGGCTGATTTTCAATGTGTTGAGAGATCCTTCGACGTTGATATCGCCTAAAACTGAATCATTCTTGACGATGAGTTTATTTAGATTACTTTCTGTGACATTGATATCTGCATCAAGTCGCCCATTGATTTTTAGGTTTTCAATACTTGGGCTGGATAGTTGGCCGCCGACAAAATTAGATGCTGAGAAGCTATTAATCGGTGCTTGAATATCAAGCGTGTTGTTACCGACGACGTGGCCTAATTTAATATTGACTGGATCGTTATTTGAGAATTGAATGTCTGCATTCGAAAGGACATGACCGAGTTTGAGTCTATTTAGTTGGCCTTCCAGAAGAATGCCATCTCCGACTAATTCCACTTTGCTGGCTGAAATACTATTTAAGTCATCACTGCCTCTGATTTCTCCTAATCTGGTTCTGCCCTGGCCATTGACGTTGATATTCAAGTTGGCATTTTCATCACCCGTTAAGAGTGTGATAGATTGAATATCAGGTTGAAGATCGGAGCCAAGGGTTACTTCGGCTGTGGCATCGCCACTCAGTGAAATCTTAACCTGGTCACCGCTCTGATCGGTGAACTGATAATTTTGGCCTTTACCGATGGTTGCATACCCATCAGCGCTTAAGTCTAACTCCGCAGACGTTTGGTTTAAGTCATTAGAGGTAAGGATTAATTTATCAGTCACTTCGCGGGCAAGAGCGGTATTGAAATCAACCTGAACCGTATAAGAAGCCCCAGAAGGGATGTAAATTTGATCGTATGACGCTAAATGAAAATCATTGTCATTGGATAGTACCAAATGAATGGTAATGGGCATGTTGCCATTATTCGTTAGTTCCCATGCATCGAATTGCGTTTGTGTGTGAACTTCCTGGCGATCGAGGTCGATCTGGCCATCATTGTTGCCATCCAGTTCGGTAATTTGCAATACGCCGGCTAATGTTTCAGCTTGCAGTGGAATTTCAGTGTAAGGTGATTCGATATCGTTGGTCGTAATTTTCAGCATGCCTTCAGCCAGGCCGATATCATCAGGATTTAAGCCAATGCTTAAATCGATTGATTCGCCTGCGGCCAATGACAAATTATCCAGTCCGCTATTCAGTGATGGCGTGACATAGAATCCACCATTTGCGGTAATGGAATTAATGTCTAAGTCGGCATCGCCGCTATTGGTCAACGTGATTTTCTTTTCTTTTGCATTGCCAACGATCACTGATCCTAAATCAATGGTTTCGGTATTAATATCCAATTCGCCACCTAAGACGTTCGCTTGGATGTCGATGGTTTGTGTTGGGGTATCTGGGTCATTGCTGCTAATGGTCAGGTCACCTGAAAATAGTCCGCGTTGTGTGGCTAATATTTCCAGTGTTAAATCATGACTTTGTCCAGGAGTGAGTGTTTCGGATTGCGGATTCACTAAAATAAGATTACTGGATACGTCGATTTGATCTAATGTCAAATTTGCATGTCCGGTATTTGTGACAGTGATGGTTTGAGTAAACGTTTCACCACGAATGAGATCGCCAATAGTTAATTGGTTATTATCAAACGATCCCTGGCCAACGTGAATATCAATGTCTGGTTGCGCTTCCAGCACGTTTGAAGAGAGTGCGATATAGCTGACTGGTTGATCAGGATCATTGCTGGCAATTTTAATGAGCCCGTTCATCGGACCAAGTTGAGTCGGGGTAAACGACAAGATAACTGGTAAATTGCTGCCTGGTGTAATAATGATATCATCCGAGCTGGTCGAGGCCAGGCTCGTAGTATTGATTGAGAATCCTGCGGTAGCAATTAACTCTGTTACATGTAAATCAAGTAAGCCATTATTGCTGATGGTGACAACAGCGGACTTGTTTGTATTGATGGTAATGTCACCAAAATTCATCACGCGATCTGAGCTATTGCCAATACTATCGGTGATTTGAATATCACCTGATTGCTGTGGCATTGAAAAATTGACATCGAGAACATAATTACCAACTGATTTTAGGTCTTCACTACCTATGCGAGCATAATAGGTTTGGCCTGCAATGATATTACTTGCCAGGATCGATTCTGAACCACTTATGCCATTGAAATCAGACCGAGCAACTAAATCTCCATTGATATCATACAATGATAATACGCCATCCCAGTTTCCAGTAATATCCAGACCTAAATCGAGGCTGCCTGTCGTGTTGTGTGGGGAAACAAATCGATAATAATCGCTGTCGGCCTGGCTAATACTTCCCAGACGGCTGCCATGACCTGTTACGTCCACAGTTAAATTAGAGCTGATCACATTAGAACTATCCAGGCTCAGGGTATAATTTCCGCTGGCGTTCTCATCGATTGATCCTACAACCAGGTAATAGGTTTGCCAGGTTGTAGCCTGCTGACCAAAGGAGGCAGATTGTAATTCGCTATTATCGACATTCCATTCTAAGAGGTCGCCATTGGCATCATAGAGTGCAGAATATATGCCGGTTTGAGCTCCATCAATATCAATTGACATTGTACCAGAAACATCCAGTGCGAATTTATAGATATCTATTTCTGAACTACTGCTTAGATTGCTATGGATGACTTGGTTTCCAAAGGGATTTGGTTCAAGCGTTGTAGCATCTGCTGTCACATCAATCTGTTGGTCGGGTTCAAAATCAAGGGCATTACCAATATTAAGCGTATAGCTTCCTGAAGATAAATTGTTCAAACTGGATACTTCAATGGTGTATTTTTGTCCAGCAACGGTGGTAAAGCTAATTGAAGAATCTTTGCTGTCACTGTCGTTATCATTTTCAGCAATTTGTGATCCATTTTCCAGAACACGCATGAAAGAGTTTAAGTTTGTAAAGCTATGGGTATCAATATCGATGGTCAACGACCCACTGGAGGTAGCCGTAAATTCAAAAGTATCAATATCATCGCGTCGTTCCAGGATGCCATCGATACTACTATTTGTTGAGACTTGATGAGCAGAGGCTGTGTTATCGCCATAGTCATCACTTCCGTTTGCATAGCCCAGGTTATTACCGAGTAAGCTTTGTGTGTCCTGTTGCATTCCTGATCCATACACATTATTACTACCAAACATGCTCGTGCGAGGTGAGAGTGGTAAAAATGGGTTCATGATTGCAGAAATATCGTCAATGTGATTTGCGCCAAAGGTATGGGCTGCTTCGTGTGAAATCAAGTTCGCGGCAAATTCGCTGAATTTGAATAGGCTCCCAGCAGACGAATTAAAGTAGACTGACATTTCATCGGTAAAGGCAAAGCCATAATTGCTATCGCGTTTATTACCAACGTCATAACTGGCGACACCAATCACGCCGCTATTGGCCTGAAACCAATCGTTGTTGCCACCCACAAAAATTGTGGTGTATTGATCCGCAGTGGGGCGTTCTGTGACGACTTCAATATTATAAGGTGCATAATCTTCTTTAATAAATTCAACCATGTAGTCAATGGCTTCAGCTTCGCGTCCACCCCAACCATAGCGAGCTAAGCTAAATTCTGGAACAGTCGCATTGTAACTGTAAAGCCAACTATCATTCGAGCGACCAGAAACTTGAGCGCCATCAAAATCTAAATAGAGCAGCTTTGGACTACCAGCCGTCATGAAATCATCACCCGATAATTGCATTTCAATGGATTCAGATTCGGTGCTGGCATAGGCTTCAGAGCTGCTGCAGGCACATCCAGCGCAACCGCAGTCCTTGCCATGATTATGTGGTTGGTTACCTGCTGATATATCGTCATGAATATGGTCGTCACCGAAAACCGTATCAACCAATTCATGTAATTGACTATGGTTCAGTGTGGTTGATTCACCAAAAATAGCGGATAAATCCCAAGTGCTTGGGTCTGAATAAAATGGATCGGCAAATCCATCTGTGTGTTTATGTGGGTGAAAAATGTGGTTTAGATCATCGAGAAGTTGTTGAGCGTCTGGTGTATCTGTGGTGAGTTGGTTCAGGTCAAAGCCTTGCGTCCATTCCTGGGTGGCGTTTAATAGTAAGCGGGAATCAAGCTTTTCCAATGCAACCTGAGGTCTGCGTTTGGCAGGTGCTTTTCTTTTTTGCTTGTTTTTTCGATACCTGGATCTCATGTCAAAACTCCGTAGATCATAAGTTCGTACAGAGCGTCTGAAGAGCCGACGAGTTAGTCGCGGCCATCTTTCCCATGCATCCAGGTGCAACGCTACGTTGTAAAAATTCCAAGTGTCAGTGAATTTATTACTGACGACAAATGAGGTATCGGTTCACTTGTCGGAGTAAATAAGTTAGTACCGAGAAAAAATGATTTTTCAGTACTGATATTCGTGATGTTATTTGACCTAGTTGTTACAGGCCCTATAGCTTAAGAAATGATGCCGGAATAGACGGAATAATCCTACTATGAGGCAGCATTTCACTAACCCCTACAGATGGATCGGCTTAACTATTTTGAATCAAGCTACAGAAACTATAAGATATAAAATGAATGACAGGCAAATAAAAGAATGATTTTATTGGTATGTTTATGACTATTTGTTATCGAAAGAGTGGCAGCGTCAAGCAAAGCTTGGCGATGGAGATTTACCCAACACCATACCATTTTTTGATGGCTGCTCGTAATTCGTCGGCCGATTCTGCTGCCATGAGGTCCACCTGGACTTTGTTTTTTTCTGGATGACGTCGGCAATAACGTACACTGAATTTTCGGAACATGCCTATGGCTTTGCCGCCATAATAATCTTCCGCCATCATATTAAAATGACGCAAGATAACATCGCCTTGCTCCTCTACGGTGGGTGGCGTTGGAGCGGGCTCATCATTCATAAGGGCTTTGGTTTCTGGAAAGATCCAGGGATTACCAATCGCACCACGAGCAATCAGGGCGCCATCAACGCCAGTCTGCTTGAGTTTTTGTGCAATGACTTTCGAACTGAATAAATTTCCGCTGCCAATAATCGTCGTATTTGGAAGTCGTTGTTTGAGTTCAGCCAGGATCGACCAATCGGGAAAACTTTTATAGCGTTGGATCACCGTTCTGCCATGAACCGCAAGCATATCTACACCGCGATCTGCCGCCATTTCACAGATTTTCCAGAAATGCTCCATATCTTCATCGTTACGATCAAAGCCTGCTCTCAGTTTCATGGCGACAGGGCATTTGACCGCATCACGTACACGCTGAAAGATTTCAATCAGTTCATCCGGATGGCTCATCAAATGGCCGCCTCGACAACGCCGAAGCACTTTAGGCACAGGACAGGCGAAATTCAAATCCACAAAATCATAGCCAAGCGATTCAATCACTTTTGCTGCTTCTGCCATGACATCTGCAGTCGAACCCATAATCTGACCACCAATGGGATGTTCATCATCTCCGATGGCATTGATTCCCTTGCGAATGACGGTTGGATTTACTGTTGTCGTATCCAGCATCACACCCGGAAGCGTCAGCGGACAACCAAACTCACGAGCCAATTGTCGCATCGCGCGATCACTATAGCCACTCAAGGCCGCCTGTATAAAAGGGACATCAAGCTGGATATTGCCAATCTTTAATCCTTTCGGCTTGGCTTCAGTTGTTTCAATTGGTTGAATCATATTATCCATTGTTTAGACTAGGCTGTGCCTAGCAATATATTTAAGGTAAATGATGGGTAAAAGCAGGTAGGGCAGGTTTTACCCGCCAATTATTTCTAATGGCTCGCTTTTATGCAGCGACCAGCGGGAGCGAGTTCCCGAATAAAAAGGTCGCGGCGTTAATCCGGACCACTGTCCGACTACCGAAGGTGGGACTCGAACCCACACTCTGTTGCCAGAATCGGATTTTGAATCCGACGCGTCTGCCAATTCCGCCACTTCGGCAAAGCAAGGTATACTAACAACTTAGCTAGACAAGATCAATAGGTATTTTTTGAAATTTCGAAGTGGGTTCAATGAGATCTGAGACTTTAAACTTGTCTTAACTAGTTAAAACAGAGTATATTAGGTTTCAAGAAGAGGTCAGATCCATATCATTATTAATGAAGTGTAAAGAAGGTAGATGTTAATTTCATTATATAATAAAAATATCAGTAGCGGTTTAAATGGATGGATAATTATTTAATACAATGTGAAAAAGCAATAGAGCATATCGAACGTGAGCAATATGCAGACTCGATAGAGATTTTAATTTTAATTGCAGATGATAGTTCGCTCGCACAAGGTTTGCTGGGATTCCATTATATGACTGGGTTGGGTGTTGAGCGGGATCTTGAAAAAGCCAAATCCTATTATTTGCAGGCCATTGAAGGTAAAAATGCTGTCGCGGCTAATAATTTGGCAACATTGTATATGATTCAATATGATGAAAATGGTCAGAAGGATGAATCTTTGCTAATTAAACGTGAAGAGGCATTGCTTCTTGCGAAAGAATTTGGTTTTAATCAGGCTGGCGATTTATTGTGAGATGAATAATTAAGTTGGTTAGATCGAAAGGAATGTATATTGAGATTTATTAGGTTAATGGATTTAAGCTTTCTGTTAATGCTGATGACACTTATTGTGTTTTTGGGTTGTTTACCAGCATATGGTGTGGATAAAATTATTCAGCAAGGGGTTAAGACATCAAAAAAATCTGCTGAAACAGTTATGCGCTTGGCCAATGAGGGGGATCCAGAAGCTCAGAATACTTTAGGCAATTCGTATTATAATGTAAAAAGTCCAGCGCACGATTACAAAACAGCATTTGAATGGTATTCAAAATCTGCCAATCAGGGCTATGCCAAAGCTCAACATAATTTGGGACATATGTATCAGAATGGATTTGGCTGTAATCAAGATTATCAGAAAGCCTTGGAATTGTATTCCAAGGCAGCAGATCAAGGACTGTCGAATGCTCAGCATAATTTAGCAACCATGTATTATGATGGGCAAGGAGTTCCAAAAGATTATAAGAAAGCTTTTGATTGGTTTCAAAAATCTGCCATACAAGGACAAGCTGAATCCCAATACAATTTAGCCGTATGTTATCAATTTGGCGAAGGCGTTGAAAAGGATGCTCAAAAAGCCTTAGCTTGGTATCTCAAAGCTGCGAATCTGGGCGATGTGACATCTCAACATAATATTGGTGTCATGTATCATACAGGTATCGATATTCCAAAAGATATGAAGAAAGCTGTTGAGTGGTATACGAAAGCAGCTAGCCAAGGTGAATTGCAGGCACAAATAGCATTGGGAGATTTATATGCTACAGATCATCCTGAGATAGAAAAAGATTTACAAAAATCAAAAAAGTGGTTAACGAAAGCAGCTGCCCAAGGGGATTTGTCTTCGCAATTTAATTTAGGATTGATGTGTTATTACGGTCGTTCTATGCCCAAAGATATTCAAGCTGCCATTCTTTGGTTTACCCAAGCGGCAAATAAGGGGCATGTAAAATCAAATTCTATTTTAGGTCTAATCTATTACAAAGGTAGTAAAGAATTGCCTAAAGACTTACATAAAGCAAAAAAATGGTTTACAAAAGCAGCAGAACTGGGAGATATGACTGCACAAGTTAATTTAGGGGTTATATACTCGCAAGATGGGTCTGATTTTAAGGATACGAAAGCTTCCATTTATTGGCTTAAGCAAGCGGCAAAACAAGGGCATATTAAAGCCAATTCTATATTAGGTGATATTTACGTATTAGGTAAAGACGTTGAACAAGATTACCTCAAGGCATTTACCTGGTATGAGAAAGCCGCTAAATTAGGAAGTATTTCTGCTCACATGAACCTGGTTGCATTGTATGAGAATGGACAGGGAGTTGAAAAAAACATTGAAAAAGCGACTGAATGGTTAGCGAAAGCAGCCGAGCTGGGGGATAAAGAAGCACAGTTCAATTTGGGTGTTTCATATGAATATGGTGAGGGAACTGAAAAAAATATTGATAAAGCGATTTATTGGTATTCTAAAGCTGCAGATCAAGGCGATAGTCTGGCCATGGCGGCTATTGGTAATTTCTATTACACAGGCGAAGGTGTTGCGAAGGATTTTCAGATCGCAGTAGATTGGTATACAAAAGCGGCAAATTTGGGGCATGTAGCTTCACAGGCGATGGTAGGGGTGATGTACCATAGTACGGGGTTCTTGCAAGATTTTTCCAAAGCACTTAAGTGGTGTGAAAAAGCGGCCAGTCAAGGTGAAGCGTCTGCTCAGAGAACGTTGGGAGTGATGTATTATAATGGGCAGGAAGTAAAAAGAAATCCGGTGATGGGATATGCATGGATCATTATTGCGATAGAAAATGGAGATGAGCGTGCAAAAATGCTCAAAGGTTTAATGGACGAAGCATTGGATGATGAAACGATCAAGCAAGCCATAACGCTTTCAAAAAAACTAAAAGATAAATTGAAAACAACTCATTTTACCGACCATTAATTACCGTCCAGGTTGTAAAAAAATGTAATGATAGAATCTTGCGAAAGGGCCCTTTGTTTTTGGTAGTTGTTTGGTATAATTCTTAGCCATATGAAAATTGTATTAATCTGTTTTGGATCACTATTTACAGGCTTGGGGGTCTTGGGGATCTTTCTGCCATTACTTCCGACAACACCATTTTTGTTGTTGGCCGCGGCCTGTTATGCTCGTAGTAGCGAAAAATGTCATAATTGGCTGATGAATCACAAATGGTTTGGGCCCTATTTAAATAGCTTCAAACCCGGCCAAGGGATGCCCATGCGAGCGAAAGTAACCACGTTGGTGGTTCTGTGGTGGACCTTACTTGTTTCGGCATATTTTACCAGGGAAAGGACCTGGCTCTGGATTATTTTGGGATCAGTGGGAATCGGAGTGACCATTTTTATTTCATGCCTAAAAACAGCAAAAAATTCTGAAAATTTGACTAATGTTAGCCAGAAAAGTTGACGATATAAAAACCATAAGGCAAGCGATTGAAGTTAATGAATAACTCAGTCGTTTTTTTATGCGCTGAAATAATAACAGCGATTACTCATTTTTCTACAAATTTTTATATTAGCACAAATGATCGAACTTTTTTCGACTATTTTCGTAACAATTTTTGCTTGGTAAAAGTTATCGGTACCAATTTTACGGGTGAAAAATATTAGATGATCGAATATAATATACCCATTAATAATTGTTACCCAAATCAATAGATAATATTTAATAAGCGAACAAAAAAATGAAAAAAGTAGTGTTCATTTGGGTTTTGATTTTTTCCATTTCCAGCGTGGTTTTTGCAGAAACTGTCATAACGGATCCTAGGGCAGATGCAATGCCAGCTTTTGCACCGATCATTTCTCAGCTCAAACATCTAGAATCCAATCGCGATGCCAAATGTCATTCAACCGCCTGTCGATTTGAAAATTTTGTCTTTGGTACGCCGCTTAATGATGAGAGTCGGCATGTCAGAGAAACCTACCAGAAAAAATTTACCTATTGGGTTTGGAAATCAGCGTCTCAATTAGCTCAAAAGCAGCAAAAGAAACAAATTCAAAAAGAGGATATTCTCGAAAGCCTCAAACAGTTCTATGTTTTGGAAAAAACAGATCAGGCAAATTTGAAAGTACAGTTTGTTAAATCGAACTTACCGCCAATTATCTTATCTAAAACACGCCATCGTCAATATAGTACAATTTCCTATTCTTTGAGAGTGGTATTGGGAGTTCAGCAGGATCTTGTAATGAGTGAAGATGTTGAACTTCTTGCACTTGACCAGGAGAGTGTTGCTGAAATTGAAAAATCACTAAATATCGTTACGCTTTCGGCATTAATGTTGTCGGATAAAACAGCTCAAGCAAAACGCAAGCCGATTGTTGAACCAGAATTCATGGATACCGCCTGGAAACAATTATTTGGCGATGAACTAAATTCAATAAAATATATTACGGAAGTGTCAAGAGTTCAGAATGTTGAAAAAGCTCGAGAAATTCTATTTGAATTATTTCGTGAAAAGATTAATGCATACACTTCTTATAATGAATTAGAGCAGATCAACCTGGACCTGCTGTTCAACAATAATGTCTGGCGTTATTATGCTCGGCATCCTGTTCCTGTAGAAAATGAATATCTTATGGAAGTATTCAAAAAAATAGTACGCGAATTTACTATTACTATTTTGAAAGAATCACAGGCTGTCGCCAAAAACGCTGGTAATGTGGTGATTGACAGCTTGGATGCAAACAAGGCCGTGAATAAGCATTTTCCACATTTTATCGATGATTTTGAAGATGTATATCTATTTTATAATTTAGGGCGAGGCGAAAATATCACCTTGGAAGCATATGATTGTGATTCGTTTCGGGATACATCATTGCACTGGAGTTTTATTGAATATGCTTATGGGCATCCTGGCCATAATTTTATGCCCGCGGATCCATTTGCTATCGAAATCATTGCAGAAGCGGTTTCGGCTTATTCGGTTTTAATTTTTCGAGTTTCAGGTGAAATTTCAAAATCCAGGGAACGTACTGAATTGAGTAGTCGAGACATTAAAGAAGCAAAAACGCGAATTGTCGATCTGGCTAAAAAACACCATGAAGCAAAACCCTTACCTAAAAATCCCAATCGAATTATATCTGCGAACAATGTCACACAAAAACTTGGCGGGCAATCCAGATTTGTGGATGTAACCAAATATTCACAAATTGATTTTACTCATCGATCCTCTAAATGGCTGGACAAGTTTCGTCGTAATCAGCTAACCAATGCGCCATCTTTTTCAGGAGGTGGTATTGCTTCAGATGATATAAATAAAGATGGTCTGCCTGACCTGATTTTTGTAGGTGGCTCTGGGAACAAATTGTACTTAAATGAAGGTAAAGGAAAATTTAAGGATGTGACTGTTGCTTCAGGTATTGATGATGATAAGAAAAACAAAAATCATCCAGAAGCCAGACAACCCATCATTGCTGATTTTAATAATGATGGTCATCAGGATATTTTAATTACCTACGCAAATGCAGATCACCAGTTATTCAAAAATAAGGGGAATACCCAGTTTGAAGATGTTAGTAAACATGCAGGTTTAGGTGGCAAAGATCTCATCGGTGGCTCAGCGACTGTCTTTGATTACGACAACGATGGCCTGCTGGACATTTATATTTCTTATTTTGGACATTATCTAAACGGGGTTCTGCCAACATTAAACAGGGATAATACGAATGCACTCCCAAATAAATTATTTCACAATGAAGGGGGATTTGTATTCAAGGATGTTACAGAGAATAGTGGTGTCGATGATCTCGGTTGGGCGCAGGCAACGGCACATACCGATTTTAACCGTGATGGACTCCAGGATATCATCGTCGCAAATGATTTTGGCCTTAATGCCTTTTTGCAAAATAACGGAGATGGTACCTTTCTAAATGTTTCGAAAGATCTCGGGCTGACGAAATCATACCACTCCATGAATGTAGGCGTAGCAGATTTAAATCAAGATGATTTTCCAGATATCTACATCTCAAATATTACGACGATGGTTAAAGATAATAAATATGTTCTTCCCACTGAAGATACCACGATGAATTTCAATTCCAGAGCCTTAGCGAGTATGCTGGTGCGAGAATCCAATATGCTCTATATGTCTCAGGTCTCTGATGGCAAATTAAGCAGTTACCAGCCCTATGATAAAAGTGAATATGCTCCTGTTTCCGCCGGGTGGGCGTGGGATGCAGAATTTTTTGATTATGATAATGATGGTGACGATGATTTGTACGTACTTAATGGCACCAATGATTACAACGTCTTTACTGACATTTTACCTATTGAAAAAGCAGACGGCCAAACAGACCAGGTGATTATCGATTACGCTCGGGAGGCGAATGTACTTTATGTTAATGAAAGCGGTATCTTAAAAGATGTTTCGAAAGAAAGCGGGTTGAGCATTAATGCGAATTCTCGCAGTGCTGCCTATTTAGATGTCGATAACGATGGCGATTTGGATATGGCGATTAATAATTTTCATATGCCAGCAAACTTTTTTCTTAATAATTTGACCACTTCGAATTGGATCAAAGTAAAGTTGATTGGTGATCCAAATAAAAAATGTAATCTGGACGCCATCGGTGCAAGGTTGCTGGCAACCAATAAAAATGGGCTAAGGGTCTATCGAGAATTACAGGGCGGCAGTGGTTATTTGTCCATGGATCCCAAAGTGCAGCATTTTGGACTAGGAGATGCAAAGCAGGTCGATCTGGAAATTGTATGGCCAAATGGAGAAATCCAAAAGATCAATTCACTTGCTGCAAATAAAACTTATACTATTCAATTAGGTCAATCTGTCGCTAAACTTAATTAAACAAATCACCAAGTTCAAATTTACCATCATTTTTCTTGATGGTTTTCAACAAGGCTTTTGCTTCTTTGTTTTTAGGATCTGACTTTAGAATCGCTTTACAATATTTTGTCGCTTGTTCGAAATTCTTCTGTTCATAATAGCATTTTGATAGAGCCAGATTGATTTGTTTGGATTCAGGAAATACTTTGATGGCTTCTTGGTATGTTGACAAGGCCTCTTCTTTGTTATCCAGTTCCATATAAAATTGAGCAAGTTTATAGTAGGCATATTTGTCTTTTAATCCTAAGTACATTGCCTTTTCTATATGCTCAACGGCTTCTTGTGGGTTTTGTTGTTCATACCGAAGCAGGCCTAAGTAAAAATGAGCTTGTGGTAAATCTGGAAAATCAACAATAAATTGATCGATGTAACTTTTTTCAACACGATTAAGAACGTTTTCTTGTGGTTGATGCATTTGATGTTCAGCATCCGCTGAAACGCTTAGGTTGCGATAAATTTCTCCCATAGCATTGTGGTAGTAGATCACTTCTCTATGATTCAAATCGAGAGGATTCATATTCTCAAGATCAATTTGCCCAACAATATGACCTCGTCGGCTAAAATCTTCAACGATCCACGGTTCGACGTCAACAGGAATAGGCTTATGATGCTTTGCTTGTGATTCAGCAATGATCTCTGTTAGGTAATTATCCATCTCATGTAATTGTTCCGTATAATTTTCTGAAACATTATATTGTTCATATTTATCTTTTTTCACATCAAAAAGTTTTAGCGTATTTGTGCGGACATATTTCCATTGATCGCTTAGAAGTCCAATTTGAGGCTTTATGCGATATTTTGTAGGAATATAGGTCTCAAAATAGTAAAACTGATTTTTAAAATTACTCTTTTTGGGATTTTCAAAAAAAGGGGTTAAGTCATTTCCATGAACAGTATGCTTGAATTTAACGTTTAATAACGAACAAATCGTAGGGACTAAATCTATGATACCTACCGTATTATCGATTCGTGTTTGAAAGTCGATCCCAGGAAGGCGAAATATCATAGGAATATTGAGCATCTTTTTACCAACAGTAAATGAATGGTACTTCTCAGCCGACATAGAAACACCTTGGCCATGACCACTAGTAATTACAATCAAGGTGTTTTTTTCAATCTTCATTGTTTTGAGCTGCTGCCAGATCAAGCTGAATGCTCTGTCTGTATAAGCCAGTTCGGTCTGATAATCTTTTGATCGGTAGGAATCCTGATTATTCCAAAGCATAAAAGGGCCATGTTGTTGTCTCGGCACTGCTGGAGTTTGAAAACCTTTGGGAGGTAAATATTCCTGGTGAGGATCGAAAAAGTGCACAAAAAGAAAGAAGGGCTTATTGCCATTTTTCTCTAGCCATTGATTCGCACGTTCACTGACTTCAACGCCTCGGCGTTCTGCAGGAAAATCAACGGGTATTTCATGGGAGAAAGTATCATCATAAACATCAAAGCCTTGATTTAACCCGAATCGTTTATCCATGAGTTTGGAACCAACAAACGCTGCTGTTTTGAAGCCTTTTTTCTTCAAAATTTCAGCCAACGTAATATTTTTTTCATTTAACGCAACACTCAGATTATCGCGGATGCCATGATAAGGAGGAATTGTACCTGTGAGCATACTGCTATGTGCTGGAAGGCAAACAGGTGCCGTCGTCATAGCGTTATCAAAGATGAATGATTTTTTAGCCAAACTATCAATCGAGGGGGTGGTATTATAGGAATACCCACTAAAACCAAAATAGCCTGGGTTGGCACTATCGATGCTAATCAAGATAACATTTTTTATATCAGTTTTTGATTTTATATCGATGGGATTTGCTTGGCAAGATGTCTGGGACAAGAGTATGAATGAGAAAAGAAACACACTAAGATTAAGCACTCGATAAGCCATAACTACCTCTCAAAAATGATTTTTAATATGAGTTTATAAGTGTATTGTAATCGATTTTATCGGTTTTGTAAAAATCAGTTTTCTTAAAGGGCGTTCTTCTCGAATGTCAATAGTTAAAGAAAGGAGTTGGTTTGTTGTGACCGATTTAAGTTGTTGCTAATCTCGGATTTAACAAATAGGCTGCGAAGACCAAGGTGGTACATTCGCAGCCCGTAGCCATAGTGGCCAGATAGACAAAATTGGTTTAATAAGGAATACTGTCAGCTAATTGACAGAGTTTTTGATAGTAAGTTTCAGTTTCCATGCCGAGTAACGTGGCTCCGAAAATTTCAGCCTCAGCCGATGTGGCAATATCGCCATAATTGACGCAAACAAGATGATATGCGATCAATAAAGGCAATGCGTCTAACTGTTGTTCAAAAAATGGATGAATATATAACGTAAATCCTTCTTCTGGGTGACCACCATTCGGATCCATGTAAGCAAATTCACCTTGTTGTAAATAATCTGCATTAAATTTAATCGCTACTGGATATCGAACAAAACGACTGTCTGTAAGAAGATCCAAAATCGAAGAGGCATCGATATGATGACTATAAGCTTCCCTTGCATCATAGGCTTTTTGACCAACATGATCTTGAAGCGATTGTTTTGCTTCAGCTTCGGTAGGTTTATGTCTCATTGAAAAATCCTTTAAAATAGATTTATTTAGAATCTAAATTTTGATGCATCGTTACATGGCACTGAAAGCAATTGGTTCGCTCATTGTGCGGGCCTGGTAAGCCAGGTTGGCCTGCAAATTTTGCACTATGGCATGTTGCACAATTTTCCCGCATAAACACACGGTGCGGTAAAGTTGGTGGGGCAAATGGATTTTGACGGGTACCTTTACCTGGCGTTTCCAAGCCTTCCCAATTGTTTTCTGCCTGCTTTTTTTCTGATTTTATAAAACGAGGCTTAGTACCTTTAACATGGCACTGCTGGCAATTCTTAAAATGAGGATGGGGTGTTTTATTGGCAAAATGCCCCATAAACTCTATGCCATTTTTATGACAATTCAAACATTCGCGATCACTGGAACCAATTTCATGCGGAATCACAGGAGGCGCTGTAAAATATGCCCGTCGTGACTCGCGCGTTTCCAATCCTTCTATTACAAAACTAGGCATTTTAGGTTTTGTAGGTCCTTGCGTATGACTCTGAGCATGAATGACGGCTGGTTCAGGTGTCGACAAAAATAAAGCGATCGTCCCTAAAAGCACCGCGAAGCTAAAAATATATTTTAGTGTCGATTTCATACCACAGGCTCCACTTTGACTGCACATTTTTTGTAATCGGGTTCTTTCGACATTGGGCAATATTCATCCAATGTTACTTCGTTAATAAGTTTTGTCTCGTCGAAGAATGGCACAAAAATTAATCCCCGTTGAGGAATTCCGCGTCCACGTATGGATGCTGGTAATTTTATCGTACCACGACGTGAGGTGATTTTAACAAGCTGGCCATCGCTGACACCCATTTCTGAAGCATCTTTCGGATGAAGCTCGACATAAGCCGCTGGCATGGCCCGTTGCAGCTCTTTAATTCTTCCCGTCATGGTTCCTGAGTGCCAATGTTCGACAACGCGTCCTGTGCATAACCAGAATGGGTATGTCGCATCAGGAATTTCTGGCGGTGCTTCGTAAGGTCGAGCCCAAATAAGTGCCTTGTCATCTCCAGCTTTCGCCATGTAAAATTGCACTTCTTTACCATCATGGACATAGGGGTCTTCGCCTTCCACGAAACGGCGTGGAGTTTCTTTCCATTGTCCATTGGTCTTGACCACAGGCCAACGCAAACCACGTTCTTTCGTATAAACATCGTAAGGAGCAATATCTTTATGTTTTAGTAGAGTGAGGTTGCGATATTCATTGAATAATTGTCGATCGATATTGACTTTGTCGCTATTAAAGACTTCCCATTTCCAGGCTTCAATTTCTTTGCCATTGTCATCTCGGACTGTTAAGAGGAATTTTCCATGACGATCTTTCATGCCTTCAAAACCAAGTTCATACATTCGATGAGCCACAGCAATCATTTGCCAAACATCATCGCGAGCATTTCCAGGTGGATCAACCATTTTGAACCATTGTTGGGTGCGACGCTCAGTGTTTCCATAAACACCATTTTTCTCTACCCACATGGCAGATGGAAGAATCACTGAAGCAACCCGAGTCGTTTCAGTCGGGTAAACATCTGATACAACCAGGAAGCGATCCTTGGCATTTTTTAAATTCGCATGTAAATTTGGAATAGTATGGGCAGGATTGGTCACTTGAACCCACATGCCTGTCAAATCACCTTTCGCCAATGCCTGGAACATGGCCATGGTATGAAAACCAGGCTTAGGGTTGATCGTGCCAGGGACACATTTCCACAAATCTTCAACTTGCTTACGATGTTCGCCATTTTTTACAACGCGGCCACCAGGAAGGGCATGGGCAAGGGTGCCAACTTCACGACACGTGCCACAAGCACTTGGTTGACCCGTTAAAGAGAAAGGGGTACTTCCTGGCTTACCGATTTTTCCGGATAACAAGTGGACATTGTAAACCAAATTATTGATCCAGGTACCACGAGTATGCTGATTCATCCCCATGCACCAAAGAGAAACGATCTTACGGTTTGGATCACTAAATAAATCACCTAAAAGCATGAGTTGCTCTTTGCTGAGTCCTGAATATTCAGCCACTTTTTCTGGAGTGTAGTCCGCCAAAAATGCTTTATATTGATCTAGGGTAATATCTTTGCCATCATTGCCTTTAAATCGAGCATTCTTTTCGACAAAAGCTTTGTCATAGGTTCCACGTTCAAGTAGTTGCTGGCAAATACAGTTTGCGATTGCTAAATCAGTCTGGGGAATAAATTCAAGATAATGATTGGCTTCTGAAGAAGAGCGTGTGCGCCGTGTTCCAAGATCAATCAAGGTAATTTTGTCACCTTTGTTACGGCGATTCATATACCTGGAATATAAAATCGGGTGCATTTCGGCCCAGTTATTACCCCAGGTAATCACCGTATCGCACACGTCAAGATCATCATAGCAACCAGAGGGTTCATCCACACCAAATGTCGTAATAAAACCTACGACAGCACTAGCCATACATAGACGAGCATTAGGATCAATGTGATTGCTTTTTAAGCCGCCTTTTAAAAACTTCATGGCAGTATAACCTTCAGGGATGGTCCATTGACCACTGCCATAGATTGAGAATTTTTCTGGATCTTTCATGACCTTTTTAGCAATCAGGTCAATCGCTTCGTCCCAGCTGGCTTTAACATACTTACCATTTTTACGAATAAGAGGATCTGTTAAGCGATCTTTACCATACAAAGCCGCGCCGACATGGTAGCCTTTAGCACAGAGCATGCCCTGATTAACAGGATTTTGTTGATCACCTTGAATAGCCACCACGCGTCCATTTTTAAGACCAACCATAACGCCGCAACCCGTTCCGCAAAACCGGCAAGGAGCTTTTTGCCAGGTCAAGTCATCGTAGTTTTTTAGGTTAGGACCTTCTTGGCCCAGGGCATAGGTTGTAGGACCAATTGACGCCAAAGCGGCCATTCGCGCAGCCTGCTTGATAAAATCACGACGATTGATTGCTTTACTAATCATCGATAGCCTCCATGTCTTCAAAATTATGGTAAATTGCATTGACGCAAACCACACCTTCAATAGATTGAATCGCAGCAATGAGATATTTATCTTCACCGGGGTCTTCTGTTGCTGTTACAGCAATAATTTTTTGCTGCTCAACATCGGTGACTTCTGCGTTTTCCAGATCTTCAATTTTTGTTGTGACTGAATTAACACAATCTCTTTCTGCTTGTATAACTAATCCTGTGACAGGCATGTCAAACTCCAATAAAAGGTTGTTTATCGATATCGCGCTTTAAATTCGGCCGCAGCTTTTTCACGTGCAGCTTTTTCTTCAGGACTCATTTTTCCTAAGAACCATTTATGATCTTTACTGTTAAGAATTTCATCTAAAAGTTTTTGCAGATCTTTAGCTGCTTGAATTTTCTTTTCATCTTCTGATTTCAAACCTTTATCAATCAACTCTTCAAGTTCAGGGATATATTTCACGTAAAAATGCTTAGCGATATCATAGGTACCATGCCAGTGTGTATAATCAGGTCCCATCATGGATGCTCCATGGCGAGCACGACGACCTTCATGGTGCCAAATCTCGAACCAGGTAAAGTCAATTTTATTACCAAACTTCACCGGCTTCATTAATGGTTTAGCTGCGTTGTAAAGAGCAAGGCCTGGTTTGGCAAATTTGTTGTTATAGAGATCGATCAAACTATCGTACTGAACATACCAGTTTTCGACCCAATTTTTACTATGGCAATTGTAACAAACATCTTTCATGTTAGCTCGGCGTTGTGTCCAAGGGACATCTTTGCCAGGCAGTCCCATTTTAGCATCTGAGACTTCAGGCCGAATCGAGACAGGAGGGCGGTTATTCCAACTAATACGCAAACCAATATCATGAGTGACGTCTTGATTTTTAGTTTGAGACATATGACAAGTTGCACAGGTTGGAGCGGCAGAATAATCTTCGCCTACAATCCATTTCTCTGAATCCATATTCATTTTGTCTACATTGGCAAAGAACGCGATACCATGTTTGGATTCTTCGTAGATTTCTTTTTGTGGGTGATCAGGTCCCATATGGCATTTACCACAGGTGTCTGGATGTCGTGCCTGTTCTGCCGAAAAAGAGTGACGGCTATGACAAGCTGCACAAGACCCTTCTGAGCCATCAGGGTTGATACGTCCAATACCTGTATTGGGCCAGGTAGCCGGATCCAGTTTCCCATCGCCTAATACTTTTACTTCGGAGCCATGACATTGCCAGCAACCATTGACCGCCGCTGCTGATACTCCTTGAGGAAAGGCTTCTGTTATCATGCCATGATTTCCTTCAACCACTTCCGCCAATACGTTATCCAGGGAACCTAATATCCGGCCACCTTTCGAATGATGTGACCCAAGAAACTCTTCAACTTCTTTTTGATGACAACGAGCACAGTCTTTAGGACTCACGATCGTTGCAATGGTATAGTCATAGTGATTAAACGCATCTGGATCATCTGGATCAGCAACATGACATTCATAACAACCAATGTTGCCTCGGTAGTGCTTGCTCGCACCCCATTGCTGATAAAGACTGCGATTTTCCTTTTTGTGACATTCAATACAGGCACGTGTCGCAGGGCTGAGTTCTTTGAGTCCGATGGCACCTCCAGCAAAAGCTTGACTGCTGAACAATAGCATGGAACACAAACCGACTGCGACTAACCGTCTCATAAACATCTCTTAGCTCCTTTATGGTTTCGATGTATCATGATGAACCAATTGTCCGGAAAGTACGGGAATCGTGATCCGAACAAAAATGGTATATAGTAATAAACCAAATGCCCAGATACCCAGGCATACGAGTATTTCATTGAAGGTCGGGAGATATTCAACAATTTCACCCAGAGGAGTGGGGATAAATGCTGGAATAATCAAACCCATACCTTTTTCAATCCAGATACCTAAAATCATCAGCACGCAAGAGATATTTAAGTATTTCATACTGCGGCTGATAGGTAAGAATAATAAAATAAGTGCAACCGTATTCATGATGATAGCCGTCCAGATCCATGGCACGAGTGCATGGTAGCCATGCAGGCCAAGGAACAAATACTTGGCGGATGCAACATGAAGTGAGTCGGTATAAAATTCAGTAAAGACTTCGCATACAAGTAAAAACATATTGATCGTTAATGCGACCGTAACAATGTTTTTCAGTACGCTCAATGCCTTGTCCGGGACATGATAGCCTGTATTTCGGCCAATCACCTGGAGAGTAAGAATAATAAATGCAGGGCCTGCCGAAAACGCTGATGCTAAAAAGCGAGGTGCAATAATCGCCGAATTCCAAAATGGCCGTCCACCTAAACCAACATATAAAAATGCCGTGACTGTATGGATGCTAATTGCCCAAATAATGGCAATGAATACAAACGGAATATAAAATGATTTACTGGGTTGGCGTTTGCGATATGCACAATAAATCAAATAGCCACAAACATGCAGATTCAACAGTAAATATCCATTCAAAACAATGACATCCCATGTCAGCATTGAGATGGGGAAATTAAATCGAAGCAGCAAATGATGGAAACGATCCGGACGACCTAAGTCGACCGTGACAAACAACAGGCACATAATAATGGCCGCAACAGCTAGCAATTCACCAAAAATAACCAGATCGTGCAAATCTTTGTTTTTATAAATATATACGGGGATAACCAGCATCACCGCTGCCGCTGCCATACCTACAAGGAAGGTGAAATTCGCAATATACATTCCCCAGGAAACTTGATCTGTCATACCGGTGGTCACTAAACCATGAACCAACTGTTTGCAATAGGCGTTTAAACCAAGAAGGGTGATGACGGATAAGACAAACATCCATAAGTGGTATTGCCAGTTGCCAACAAAGCTAATTCGAAAACAGCGATATAAAAATGTTAAATAAGCACTCATGTTTAAGCACCCTCCGAATTGTTGCGAGGGTATCGTTCATCAAAGTAGTAGAAAAAGCGAGGAAGCGTACCAACTTCTTCTTTTAATACAAAGACACGTTTGTTTTTTAATATTTGAGAAACTTCACTATCTGGATCTAAAACGTTTCCAAATTTACGTGATCCTGTAGGACAGACTTCCAGGCAAGCTGGCATGCGCCCTTGGCGAGTCCGATGTAAACAGAAATGGCATTTTTCCATTACGCCTTTTTGACGTGGGCGATTGGATAAATAGCTCATGTTTTTATTTATTTTTTCAGAAGGGACTTTAGGTTCAGAAAAATTGAATCGACGAGCCCAATATGGACACGCTGCTTCGCAATAACGGCATCCGATGCACCAGTCGTAATCAATTACCGTGATGCCATCAGCTTCTTGCCAGGTTGCTTCAACTGGGCAAACTTTTACACAAGGAGGATTCGCACATTGGTGACATTGAACGGGCATATAGTAGTGATCATCAGATGGCACTTTAGGTCGATCATAATGATGATTACCTTGTTCAATATCGGTGGTACCGCGCGGCATTTCAAGCACGCGAATGTACTGTATTTCAGGACTACGGCTTTGGTTATTTTCTTCAACGCAGGCATGAACACACTTGCGGCAACCAATGCATCGGCTTAAATTCAACGCGTAGACAAACTCTACACCGTCCATTGGTTTGATGTCTGCAATCTCTGGGCGTACTTGATAACGTTTTTCAACATCGTTGCGAATACGGTCCAATGCAGATTCCATTTCCTCAGCACTCATTTCTTTATAGTGCTTTTGAATGAATTCTTCAGCAGTTGGGATATCATCTGGATTAAGCTCTGATAATGGTTTCAAGGCGGCTGTAAATGCAGCTAATCCACCAGCAACGGCTAATCCTTGCCGTAAGAAACTTCGACGCGATGGCTTTTTCTGTGCATCGATGCAACTGCAAGGATTTCCATTACAGCTGCTTTCATTGTTAACGAGTTTTGGCTTATTGTCTTCCATGGTTCTATCCGACTAATGGCTACTTTGTTTTTTGCTCCACGTTCGAAGCGGTTGGTGAACTTCATGATCTGGCGTATAATGTTCTTTAACTGCTTTGGGATCGCCCATTCGTAATGTGTTGGGGCCAGGCAGTGGTTTCATCGATTTGAAAGCAGGGGAGTGTGGGTCGTGACATTGCGTACAGGCAAGTTTTTCCGGTTGGCCCTGTTTAATATCCCAGTGGCCAAGTGTTTTACCATGCATACCTTTTTGCCAGTCGCGGTAAGTTGTGCCATGACACTGAGCACAAAGAAGTTCAACGTTATTGAAATCTGTCGTTTTACCGCCGCGAAGAACAAGCTTATTGCGATCTTTTGTATGATGGCAATTGTAACAAGTTTTGTTCATGCCATGATCCATGATGATATTACTATGTTGAATCAACTTTTCGGGAGTAATGGGATTGGACTCAAAAAGTTGGTGACACTCCATGCATTTTCGCTCGAAACCATTCACGACAGAAACAGGGGGATTGCCTAGTAATTCTCGCATCGGTTCAGTACTTAAATCCGCTGTAGATACACCAGCAGGGTCAGGGATGGTTGGAAGGGAGCTCCCTGAGTAATTATAAAGAATGATGGCGAGAACAATAAATACAGGCCCGATAAGACGCCTGATGATAAGATCCAAATTGTCTTGAGGCTCCATGGGAGTCTCAGTTTTTCTATCTGACACTATTTCTACCTCTATCTGGCAAAGTAAGAAAATATCCTTAATCGACTTACTTGTCCTAATTATAGTATACAAATCGGTAAACTAAAGAAGAAATATGATAAAAAGATCAAGAAATATATATATTTTCATATCTACTATTCAGCGTTGTGGCAGGAAATATTGTAAGTCATTTTTGTGTAATGGTTAAAGAGTTTTTGTGCGTGTGGGGTAGCGATTAGGAAAAACTATGAATTATATTTTTTTACTAACAGTTAATTTTTTAGTTTCTCTAGTTTGCCTAATCAAAAACTATATCCTATATTGAAAATGGCGTAAGTAGTAGGTTGATGGGAAAACCTATTATTTTTGGAGGTCGTTACTATGGCGATTATGAGCAGTCCTTTTAGTCCAGTTATTCCACCTACAGTTAAAATGGATATGTCTCCAGCTCCCCCAAAGCAGGGCACCGCGGCGGCAATATCAAAAGATCAAAAATCAGAACCAAATGAATTTGCCGCACAAGACACTGTCGATAAGTATGGTGTTGATATCAAAGTATAAGCTTGAAAAATGACTTTAAAATGCAATTTTACATAAATGTGGCGAGGTAAAACTCGCCACATTTAATCATTGATAGAGCATGCATCCTCGATGGTTTTAGCTTTAGCAACAGATATTTTATTTTAAGATAATTGCTAAGTTCTGAATGTACCTGTATCCAATTCTGGATATACTTCCTAGGGTAGTGAGTAACGCAATACATGTTACTCGATGAGTTTATAGTGTCCTAAATGGTCATAAGTCTTTGTAATTTAAGCGGGTATAGCTTGGATCTTGATTTTGTAGCTGCTAAGGGATTTTTTGTAACTGCGACCGATACAGGTGTTGGTAAAACATTGGTTTCAGGCACATTGGTCCATCAACTAATTAATTCGGGTAAAAAAGCGGGAGTATTTAAGCCTGTTGCCTCTGGGTGTAGCGTAGAGGGGGGAGCATACCTTAGCGAAGATGCAGAATTTCTTCACAAATGTTGCCCTTGGCTTTCTGAAGAACTAATATGCCCTTGTCGTTTTGAGCCACCAGTTGCGCCCATGGCAGCCGAAATGCTCACTGGGAAACTTGTTAATTGGAAAGCAATTTCAGGTGCTTACAGTCAAATTGTAGAGAAGTCAGATTTGGTGGTTGTAGAGGGTGTAGGAGGCATTATGGTGCCTTTATCAAAAGATATATTGGTCATTGATTTAGTCGCCGCCATGAAGCTACCAGTTGTTATTGTAGCCCATAATTCTCTGGGAACGATCAGTCATACCATCAGTACGATTAAGATGTGCCGAAATCATAATATTGATATTGCGGCCGTTATCATGAATCAAAATCAGCCCTGTGTAAACCCGCAAGCTTCAAAAACCAACGCACATATTATCCAGCAGGTTACCGGCCAACCAATTTTACAAACCATCCCATATGACTCAAGCTATAAAATAGATCACCTTATAAGCTCAAATAATTGGGAAAATGAGCTTCCAGAGCTACATTTTTCAAAAATCATGTAAAATTCAGGTTAAATCCTCACTATTTCCTTTTTCTGATGTCTCATAAATCTTTTTATAACAAAAAGATAAGGCCATTTTTTTTCTTTGTTTAGGCCTGTTTTGAGCTATTTAGCAGGGGAATCTGCCTAGTAAAGCTCAATGAATAAACTTGACACATTTCATTCCCTGAATTAAAATAAGTGCAGCTTTCCGTTGGAATAATAGCAATTACAATAATTGCCAAAGCGGCAGATATACTGCAAGAAAAAACCCCGCGAATTGAGGTTTTCCTTCCTAACAAAATGTGTTATGGATCTGCACATAGATTTTTTGCAACCCATAATATGACTTGACCCAAGGAGACATTTTAATATGGCAAACAAGTCGCAGCGACGCTTGAGAAAACGTATGTTTAGAAGTCAGCAACAAACGTCCAAGTCTGATCAACTGCCTTTACGATTAGAAAGCCTCGAACAACGTGTATTGTTAAATGTTGATGGCTTTTGGGATGAACTAGGTTTCGGTGGCGCCTCCGGGGGTGGGATTACAAGAAACTATGAGGGGTTGAGTGATGATGGCGATGTCCAATTCGTTTTCAGTGAAGATTCAGACCCTGTTGCTATTTGGGTGCACGGATCAATAAACGAATATGTAAACACTCCGATCAATTATGATTTCCAAGCTCAAGGTGAAATTTATGCAAAGCAATTTGCTGGAAATCCAAATAATATTTCTGATGCGTCTGATTTAGGTTGGTGGGATCTCAGTCCTGGAAGTGGTGATACCGTTTCTATCGGAACAGGAACTGAAATCGCAGCAGCGTCTGGACCTAATGGCGAAATTGTTGTTGTTTGGTTAACCCTGCCTGAAGATGATGGAGATCCAGAAACACCACTGCCAACGAATGATGTTCATGGTAGAATGTGGAATGGGACCGAATGGCTGGAAATTGATGGCTCAGCAACAGGCGGGGGCATTAGCAATGATTCCGTGATGAATAGCAATCCGGATGTTGCTATATCGGATGGTGGTGAAATATTTGTTTCATATACAGCTACGCACCCTTTAACGAACCAAACAGAAATTGTTGTTAAAGAATTTGGTTTCAATCTTGGTAACAGTAAATTAACAGGACCTGTTAATCCTGGTGATTTCAGCTGGTTTGAATTGGTCAATTCCGAGGTTGGCGATTTTGGTGTAAATAACCTCAGTGGGATAAGCAACGACTTAGCACAATCATTTGATTCTGCTATTGCTTTGGATGTTGATGGTAAACCTATTGTGGTATGGACAAGCCTTGCCGCGCAAGATCAAGCAGAAATTTATGGCCTAAAGTGGGATGGCGATTCCTGGGAAGAAATTGGACTGGATAGTGCTAGTGAATCTGATAATGATGGTTTGACGGGGATTAGTAGTGATGCAGCCATGTCTATTCAACCTGATATTGCTGTTGCAAGAAACGGTGATATTATTGTTACCTGGGTTGGATGGAATGATTGGGATAACTACGAGCCAACGCTTGTAAATCCTGCAGGTGGTCAAGCGGGCATTTATGTTAAATCCTTAAAGCAAGGTGGTGCTTGGGATGAACATGACACCAATAGTGCATTAGGCCAAGGCATTGCACCTGCTTTTGGTTGGTATTACAACCCTTCTATTGATACAGACAGCTCAAGCAATCCGTTAATTACCTATCAAGGATTCGCACCCTATGGAGGAGCAAATGGGTATGAAGTACGGTTTGAATTAAATCGTGACTCTGATACTGAAACACCTTCTCCGGACGAAGATAGAGTTTCTGAAGCAGCTGTCATGCAAGTCTATGCCAGCCATTTTGATGGAAATAATTTTGTTAATTTATCTTACAATGGCACGAATGGTAGAAACAGTGCAAACATAGATAATACTCCCGATCAAAGTATTCTAAACGATGGGGATAGCTCAACAAATAATAATACTGGGCAAGAAACATTACAATCCTGGATGCCAAGTGCTTTTGTTGGTCCAAATGATGAACTAATTATAGGTTATTCTCGCTATGATGTAAGGATTGATACCCAGCATGTTGATACTGAAATTTTTGTTCAACAGTGGGATGGGAATTCCTGGGAACCTTATGGCAAGGGAAGTAATTCAACAGGAAATGTTGATATTAATGGTGAGTTTATCGGTGACTTCCCATCAGAATCCTCTGGTAACAATAAATTAGCGACGATCGATTTTGATAATGATCCTTTAACGGATGATGATATTTTATATGCCAAGCAGGGAACTGGGTTTAACAACGATGGACGTTTATTCCTATTCGATCGGCAAACTGGCAGTTGGACCGCAAGTGCGGATCATGAGCTGGGTGGTGTCTTTGATATTCGAAGTGAACCTGAAAGTGAATTTAATATTACGGGGCCTGCATTGTTGGCGTATATCGATGACGATACAGGTTTGCCGGAGGTCTATAAATGGGACTCTGGCATTTGGGCACAAGTGGGTGATAATGATGGTAATAAAGCTGGCACAATTAAGGGGACGAAAAGTGCCTATCTCGACAATAACAATGTGATAAATGTTGCAGAAGATCGATATGGTATTTCAGTACAAGCGGGTCAAAATAATACTATATTTTTAGCCTATTTATCAGATGTGAATGGCGACAAAGATGGTATCCTCGAAGCGGGTGAAACCAACGAGGTGGTAACGCGTTATTATGATGGGAATACCTGGCAGGATGTCGGCAGTGGTGTTGGGTTAAAGGGCTCACCTTTAACGCCAGCGTATTTAGCTGATTTTACCGGCACGTCAGAATGGGAAATTACTGATCGGGCTCTTGATGAAACTACATTTATTCCTACAACGCCATTAACTATGGGCAACTGGTTCTTTTCTGATAGTACAAGATATGACCAGGCAGGTATTGCTCAAGGAGAATATCCCACATTAGTGACTCATGAAGAGGGTGTCGCAAGCACACTCCTCGAACTGGTTGTTCCAATTGAAACAACAAACAACGGGGATGGTGACAGTGCCGTTGCCATTATATTAACTGATCCTGTAAGTACTGAAGCGGGAGATGTTGGTAGTCAGGTGAGTGGACGCGATGTGATAGGAAGATTGGATTTCCAGTTTGAGTTAGCAGCATTAAGTGATATTGTTGTACATACAAATTATTTAGTTGGAACATCTCAAGGTAGTGACGATTCTGTAAATTTTGAAATATGGATAGATAAAGGGTATGGCAACGACTTTAACACTGGAACTGAAATTTTTGATTACGTGGATGATATTACACCTAATTTGAATGAAGAACTTAATCCTCTACGTGCCCCCAAACAATTAATTATTGATACAAAAGATAGGTCATTCGCTCAATTCGCACAAGGGCCTCATACGATTTCAATTATAGCTACGATGAGAGCTGATGGAGGTAACGGGCTAACAGGAGACGCTGCCGCTGATGAATTGGGGATTGCTGCATTTGATGATTTTGCGGTATATCAGCGAATTGATGGGTCAAGTGATGGTTTAGTCGCAGGTTTGCATGATCAAGATTTACCAAGCTCAGAGGACACGCGATGGCGAGTAGATGATGCGGGTGTTGATGGAAATAATGCTGTAGGGCCTGATGAGCAATTTGATTTTCAAGGTAGTTTATTTATTAATGGTTTAAATACTTATAAGGTAGAAGATATTAATCAAGCAGGCGGTGGAGATATGGAAATTAATTTTCGATATCTCCTTGATAATGCTTCCAAATTCAAAGTTAGTATCAGTAACTCAGATGCAAGTATCCTGAGTTCACCACTTGAAGTAGAAATTGATGATAACTTTTTGCAGAACACACTTGGTCAGCCTGCCATGTCACCCGGCGAATGGTGGAATGAAGCTGTTGAAGCCGAAGATGCTGAATATAATTATGTGTCACTGCGGCTTGAAGATTTTAGTTCTACACAATTATTGCTACCTGCATCAGATACATATACTGTGACAATTGAAAGTTTAGAAGCAGGCGGGGTATTACGAATTGATAACTTGTCTATTTTGACGACGCCTATATCGCATGCAGCAAAGCCTATTGCAACATTGTTACCTGCAGGCTCAGGTGGTACACGGTCTTTTGCATTAGGTATTACCTCTCGAATTGAAAATATTAGCGTCTATAATTCATTAGGAGATGATACAACCGGTGAAGAAGAGACTGGGATTATTTTGCCACTACCTGATGGCATTGTGACTTCTTGGACAAGTGATTTTCTCAGTGGATATCATACCCCATCTATTTTTACGCTTGATATTTCCAATAACAATCTGTTGACGGACTGGTCGCGATTTGGATTGGAATTTAATAACCTTACTCCTATTGACCTGTTAGGGGGAATCGGGGTTACCTCGAATTTACCGACCAATACCATCTATCGCTTGGAAGATATTGTCACTGGACCTAACGCGCAAACCTGGATCGCTTTGCAAAGAGCGACATCTGAGTTTGTAGATGCAAATGAAGATGGCGTGAACGATCGCTTTGATGTGCATCCCTGGGATGATCTCGATCCTGAAGATTACTGGAATGTAAATAATACCATTATTGATGCCGAAGTATGGGAATGGAATCCAAGTCCGAATCCGGTGACTGGAGCGCCACCTGCTTGGGTGATCCGATTTGGAGCACCTCAGGATGATCAAGGTGGAGGTCAGGAGGAACCAGATCCAAATTTTGGTACGCCACGATCCGTCGTGCGGGGGTATACCGACATTAGCTTGGCCAGTGCTGGGCAACCTATTTTAGTCTGGAATAATCGCGCAGATAATTCTGCTTATATTGGCAGTGCAAGTGGCCAGATATTTGTGCCTGGAACTGGGTGGGGAGGTCTTGGCCCTAATCCATTGAATCAGACCTCTGACGGTATCCAGAACGGGCAAAACTGGAGTCGCCAGATTTTGCAAGATTTGGTGATTATGCCAAATGGCAACCCGATTACGGCATTTGAGTTGGATCAACTTGATGCAGATGGTATACGCGAATTCATACCATCTCAAAGTTTGCCTGCTATGACTGTCGTTGAAGATGCTGGGATTCAAAATGATAATATTCTGGATTTTGGTTTAGCATTGGATGATGTTGTTAATCGTCCATTCTCTATCTTCAACAGCGGTCCTGGGGATTTGGTCATTTATGATACCGATTTAGTGGGTGGATTAGGATCTTTAACATCGAATCCATTTTCATTGGGAAGTAATACACCCGCGTTTCCTATTACGATACCTTCAGGAAGTTCGCGCAGTATTAATGTGCAGTTTGATCCTACAAATGTACCCTCTGGAAGTTATTCATCCATATTGATTATCAATAATAGTGACCCATTTCATCCAACCCATGAATTTTCTCATCAATATGAATTGAATCTTGAAGTGGAAGTGATCAATCAGGCAGAAATTTCCGCTCAGCCTGATTGGTTGATTTTTGGTGACACGGTAGTCAATCAAACCTCTTCTACTGAAAAATTTGTCGTTACCAATGAAGGGGAAGACAATACAAGTCTTGTCATTGATGAGTGGTACTTTACTGAAAACAATTACAGTATTATCAGTATTGAGTTCAATGATGCGTCTGCTGGAACGACTCAGCAGCTTGTAACATTAACGAATCTTGCCGATAATTCAGCTGATGATATTACCCTGGATAAAGGTGATACATTAGAATTTGAAATACAGTTTGCACCGACGGCTATTGAAGCTGCCAATGAAGTCTTTTTCATTTCAAGTAATGATACCGACCAACCCATTTTGCCCATTGCATTGACAGGGTTGAGTTTAAGTGGTGCCGCGATTACAGTAGAGAGTAATGGTGTTAATGTGGCTGATGGTGGCACGCTGGATTTTGGCAGTGTTGTAACCAATACCAGTGACCAAATCGTTTTGGATATTACAAATAACGGAACAACCGATTTAACGGTAGCGTCTGTTCAGGTCACCTCTGCAACCCCGGATTTGACAGTGCCATTTACTGAGAACATTGTGATTTCTGCTGGGCAAACTGTCTCGATTCCAGTCAGTTACTTGCCTACATTAGATCCTGATCCTCTCGATCCGGGAGCGCCATTAGATCCTGAAAATCTAGAAGGTCGTGTTATTATTTTTAATAATGATCCTGACGCGCTTGAACAGCAGTATCTAGTTAACTTTACGGGGCTAGGCGTGCCGGTTCAGCCGATTATTTCTACGACAGAAGTTAACAGTTCTACGATAGTATCCTCATTAAATTTTGGGGCCACGAGTAAGAATGACCCCGTGACTCAATCCTTTGCCATCAATAATATTGGTGGTGATACTTTAACCATTAATAGTTTAACTTTTGAACCTGTTGGTATACCATTTTCTGTAACGACGGTGACGCCGTTTGATATTGGTGTTGGTGCTAACGAGTTCATCAACGTTACATTTGATCCCTCCGCGGCTGGCAGTTATCAAGGCCAGTTGCGACTATTAAGTAATGATCCATCTAATGGCACGGTATTGCTTTCTTTGTTTGGTTCAGCAACAGATCCATTGTTGACAGTCTCTGATACAGAGATAGATTTTGGCGCAGTCGGGTTAAATGAAACATCAGAAACACGAACGGTAACGTTAACCAATACTGGTCAATCGAGTGTAACGATTACCAATTGGTCCATAACGCAAGGCGGTGGTATTTTTACCGTAGAACCTTTTGTCTCAGACATTATTCTAGCATCACAACAGTCTCAGGTGTTGGATGTGAATTTCATTCCAAATGCTGTGGGTGATTTAGAGGGTGAATTGACCATTACCAGTGATGATCCAAATAATCTTGTTACCGTCGTAGAGTTAGATGGTGAAGGGCAAACACCTGGTAAAGTTGGGTTAAATAAAACGAGTATTGAATTTTTACTGGATTCACTTGATCCATTGATTGCGTTGAAGGACACAGGGCTGGAATTTATTACTATTACAAATAATGGGGAAAGTAATTTAACATTGAAAGGTTTACAGATTGTAAACAGTCAGTTAACAGATCCTGCCAATGAGGTCGAATTCACGGGTGGACCATTCGAGTTAAATATTGATGATAGCCAAGCAAATATCAGCCGCGATCGTTTAGATCCTGATGATGACAGTGATGATATTGTGTTAATACCAGGTGAGCCGCAAGTATTTAGTGTGGCATTTGTCCCGAATTCTGTCTATAACGACACGAAACAAATACGATTGTTTACGAGTGATCCTGATACACCATATACCTATATCCCCTTAGCAGCTGAAAGTGTGTTTGCTCTTCAAGTCGGTGAAGGAGATGGGTTTACCGAGAAGAATCGTCGTTTCTTTGACGCAAATGGTAATTTGGTTCAAGTAAAATTGACCGGAGGTGGTAGTGCCTATATCGTACTTGAAAATGGATTTGGTAGCGGTTCAAATATCTCACGAATTGAATTAGATGGAACTGAGACGAGTACAAACCTATCAATCAGTTCTTCTGGCCCAACGACCATTGGGCAGATATCAGGTGGGGCCATACGAAATCTTACATTGAAAAACGTGACAGTCGATGGCTCTTTAGATTTAAATCAAGATACAATTCCTGACTATGAATATGCGATTGATTTACATACCGTTGCCGGCAATTTGAAGCTAGATGATGTTAATGATGCAAAAATTCGTGTTGAAAATACGCCATCAAAGTCTGGTATGAATTTATCTGCACAAAACGTTGAAGATTCTGAATTTGACATTCAAGGAAACACCAAACAGGTTCGATTTGATAGAATTGCCGATAGTTCATTTTCTGCAGATAGTGCAAAAAATGTTCGTATCAATAGTTCGTTTGAGGTTGACAGCTTGTTTGTTTTTGAAAATGAGTTAGGAAACTTTACTGCCAAGAAAGCAATATTCTCAGGTGCTATCAATGCACAAAGAGCAAATAATATTTCATTGTTCAATGTTAATAATGCAGATATCAGTATTGAAGGAGAGCTTCGTGGATTAAATGTCCGCAATGATCTTATCAATTCACGCATACTCGCTGGATTTGATCTCGGGTCTGATGGGCGATTAGGCGGTACTGGCACGGCTGCAGATACGTTGAAATCCAATGGGGTAATCAATAGTGCAAATATTCGTGGTGGAATAGACGATAGTTTTATCGCTGTCGGGTTGGCATCAACTGTTGGTGATTTCTTTAATCCAACATCAACAGCTCCAGGTGCTATTGGACGCATTTCGATTGGTCAAATTATAGGAATCGTTGATGGGTCGCCATTTGGTGTTGCCGCGACGACAAGTATTGGCAGTGTCAATGTTGGCGGACAAAATGTGAATCCTGGCGGATCAATTGGTGAATTTAACGTCGAATTAAAATAGTTTACTTTGATGTTGAGTTTACAAGCCAGCGTTCAATAATGTCCAGGCAGTATTGTAGCTGTTCATGCGATAATTCAATCCCCATAGGAATGTTATGCCATTTACTCATGCATTTTCGGCAACACAACGCCGTGGCATGTTGGGCAATAAACACAGGGTGATTTCTCATAGGTGTTTGCTTGCCATCGTTTATAGGTTGGACGGGAGCTAATCTGTTTTTGAGGAAATCTTGAGCGTGTAGCATTATCTCAATAATGCCTTTTTGATTGAAATAATCCAATTCTTTGCCCTTAAGGCAGAATCGACTGCGAAACTTTGACTTGGCTAATTGCTCAAAAACTTGATCAATATTTTTCACTGTCAAATACCCTTATCCTTTCGTTGAGAATGCTATCATGAAATAGCAACATGATCTTTGCAAGATAATTATGTACAGTGCAATGCAAGCTTGAAATTCATGACAAAACCAAGTTTAATATTAACATGAGAATAATCGCTGGAAATAGAGCAAGAACACAACTTATTGGTCCTAAAGATTTAAAAACACGGCCTATTACTGATCGCGTAAAAGAGGCCTTGTTTAATATCATACAATTTCAAATTGAAGGCGCCAGGGTTGTGGATTTATTTTGCGGTACCGGTTCTTTGGGGCTAGAGGCTGCGAGTCGAGGAGCTGAATCGGTTCTTATGGTTGATAATGATACAGATGCGATTAAGCGATTAAAGCAAAACATCCATAAGTGCGGATTTCAAAAAACAGTTAAACCATTACAATGTGATATTTTTAGTCATGGCATACCTGGTATGGATTCAAATCATTTGAAAGAGGACGTCGATATTGTGTTTATAGATCCTCCATACCCACTGACACGGGATACAAGTTTAGACTCAAAATTAGGTGGGATGTTATTACGAATTGGCGACCAGATTGGCAAAAATACAATCATTATGCTTAGACATGAAAAGAAAACGAAATTATTAGAGCGATATGGCATTTTAAAACTGGTTGACCAGCGTAAGTATGGCGATATGGTTTTGACGTTTATGGAGCAGTCTTCTGGATAAATCCAAACATAAATCTAAACCACTTACACCGATGCAGGCGGTTCGTAAAGTAATACAAATTCTCAATCAGCATGGTTATGATGCTCTATTAGCAGGTGGCTGTGTGCGTGATATGTTATTGGGTAAAAAGCCTGCTGATTATGATGTGGCCACCAATGCAACACCGGATGCCATGACAAAAATATTCGATAGAACCTTAACCGTGGGTGCACAATTTGGCGTTGTGGTTGTGCTTTTGGGGCAACGTCAAATTGAAGTGGCTACATTTAGAAGTGATATAGAATATCAAGATGGTCGTAGACCTCAATCCATTGTTTTTACAGATGCCAAAGAAGATGCTCTTCGTCGTGATTTTACCATCAATGGCATGTTTTACGATTTAATCAAGGAGCAAGTCCTTGATTATGTGGGTGGGAAAAATGATTTGGAAAAAGGGATCATTCGCGCTATTGGCCATGCTGATGATCGCTTTGCTGAAGATCATCTTCGCATGTTAAGAGCAATACGTTTTTCATGTCGATTTGATTTTGATATTGACGATTCAACGCTAGAGGCAATTAAAAAACATGCTCACAAAATAAGCCGAGTGAGTGTTGAAAGAATATTAGTTGAATTACAAGCGATTCTAATGCACCCAAATCGTTCGATGGGGCTAAAGCTTTCGAAAGAGACAGGACTATTAAAAGCCATCTTTCCGAAAATCGATGACACCATAATGGGATTAGGGCTTGAAACCATTCAGTATTTACCTAAAGAGTGCAGTAGTGCATTATCGCTGTCTACTTTGCTGGTTGGGTGCCAGCCAGATCAAATTAAAAAGATTGCACGTGAATTAAAAACCAGTAATGACTTACGGAAACAAATGATATGGTTGAGTGAAAACCGTCTCGCACTTGTTGAAAGCTTGCCACTGACAAAAGGACGTTTAAAGCAATGGCTTAATGAACCATTATTTGAATCCTTAATGAGTTTGCTTACAGCCTATTACAAGGCATGTGATATCGGTCTGAAACCAATTAAGCAGCTTAAAACGCAAATTATGGATTTGGGAAATGAATCAATATGTCCAGAACGATTATTAGATGGTCGTGATCTTCTTGCGTTGGGGGCCGTTGCAGGACCGATGGTAGGCCAGCTGAAAGAAGAGATATATCTTGCGCAATTAGAGAATCAAGTAAAATCAAAAGAACAAGCTGAAGCGTGGGCCCGAGATTGGTTGGAAAAGAATAAACTTAAAGAATGAGATTTTCTTAAGTTACATTAAGTAAATTGGATCGACATCAACCAAGATTTGAACATTCATTCGACTGAAATATTGCCGACGAATAATTGAGAGTATCGTTTGCATCTCTGTAGCAGAATCCGCAAATAATAAGATTTGGTAGCGATGAATATTTTCCATCCGAGCAATTTGGGCTGGCATCGGACCTCTTAATTGAATCGTTAGTTCTTTACTTTCGAGAACTTGTTGGATATTTTCTGCTAGTTGCCTGCTGACATCATCTAATTTTTGGAGTTTATGATCTTTTAGGAGAATTCTTGCCATGCGCCGATAAGGCGGCATTTGACATCGTTCTCGCCCTTTTAATTCCATATTCGCAAATGTTGTATAATCATGACGACAGGCCAATTGGATCGATGGATCATGAGGCTCAAAGCTCTGAACGATGACTTTTCCACTGTCCACGGCTCTTCCGCAACGTCCGGCCACTTGGGTGATTAATTGGAAAGTGCGTTCACTGCTACGAAAATCAGGGATCGAAAGTGACATATCTGCGTTTAACACGCCTACCAGATCTACATTGGGAAAATCAAGCCCTTTAGCAATCATTTGTGTGCCAAGTAAGATGTCGGTATGTCCTTGAGCGAAATTCTCCAGAACTTCCTGGTATTCATCTGAAGATAAAGCGTCACTATCCATTCTTTGGATTTTGGCATTAGGGAATTTTTCATGTAATTCTTCTTGAGCTTTTTGTGTGCCTGGTCCAATCAATATTAATTTTTTACTGCAGACAGGACACTGCTTAGGAATCATACTTGCATGTAAACAATGATGGCACATTACCCAGGTAGGTTTATCGCTATTCAGCGTGTCAGAAAGATTTTTCTTGTGGCAGGTTAAGCTTACATCACAATTAGGGCAAGTGACAGAAAATTTGCATGAAGGGCAAAAGATATAAGAGCTATAGCCGCGACGATTTAACATTAGAATAATTTGACGCTTTTGATTCAGGCATCGATCCATTTCTTTTGCAAGCGTTTGACCTATAAGGGGTTCTCCTTTAACTCTTGATAGTTCATCTCGCATGTTGACGATATTAACTTTTGGAAGCGGTAAATCTAAAACGCGTTCTTTAAGTTCTAAAAGCTGAAAATGATCTCGCGTCAAGCTGTTGTGATAGCTTTCCAGGCTAGGGGTTGCTGACCCTAAAATAATAGATATTTTACGTAAGTGAGCTATTTTAATGGCGACATCACGAGCGTGGTATCGTGGCTTGGTGTCTTGTTTATAAGAAGGTTCGTGTTCTTCATCCACGACAATTAGACCTAAAGATTTTAGCGGAGCAAATATGGCAGAGCGTGCACCTACAACCACATTGACTTTTCCTTCAGCGATTAAAGACCATTGTTGATGCCGTTGAACGTTGCTTAAACCTGAGTGTAATACCGCTACTTTTTTAAATCGATTTACAAATCGCTGTGCCGTTTGCGAGGTTAATGCGATTTCAGGGACAAGAACAAGTGCTTGTTTATTGAGTTGGATAACTTTCTCAATCGCATGCATGTAGACTTCTGTTTTTCCACTACCTGTTACGCCATGAAGTAGAAAAGCATTAAATTGATCGTCATCAAGTTTGGGACTGATTTGGTCAATGACTCGTTGTTGCGATGGGTTTAAAATAATGTTTATATCTGAGGATCTATTTTGCGACGATGATGGTAAGTCCACTTCAGGTAAATATTGTTTTTGGTGAATGTCTATGAGGTTTAATTTCTGCAATGTTTTTACTGGTGCCTGGCTGCATTCGGCTAATGTGAGAATTTCTGGAATGGTTATCGAAGGGCCCTGATGACTGTTTATTATATTTAGGATTTTTTGGCCTGTTTTACTGATACGAATTTTATCTAAAGAGCCTTCAAAATATAATTTAGCTGTCTCGGTGAGTGTTGCATACTTTACCGTTTTTAATCCAATTTGTTTTTTTACTGCAGCGGGTACCATCGCAGACAGAGTTGTTCCCAAGGGGCAGCAGTAGTAATCAGAGATCCAATTGGCAAGTTCAATCATGTTCTGATCGAGAAGAGGGGCGTCATCAATGATTTGCGTAATCGGTTTGACATAGTCAATGTCGGTTTTCTTAGGTAATCCAACACAAAATCCAACCTGTAATCGATTACTTCGTCCCAAAGGAACTTTAACGCGATGGCCGATTTGTATCTGATTGATTTGTTCCTGAGAGGCAGCGTAGTCAAAGCACTGGTCGCTTCCGCTGTCAAAGGCTAGTCGAACTAAATGCGCCTCTGAAGATTTAATTAGTCCAGCTTTAGCAACACTAGCAGGGCTAGATTTTCTAGAAGATAATTTATCAAAAGCGGATTTGTCACTTTTCTTCGAAGTGGTTTCAATTGGGCCAAATAAACCCATTTCTGGTTCTGTCTTTGACATAGTTAATGTAGGTCTTTTATAATAATATTTAATCTTTGCTAGGGGCAGTGTAACAAATTTCGATTCATATTGAAAACAATATAATCGGGTTTGCATCAGGATCTGCTTGACCTTAAATCTTATTTCAGATACAGTTAGCGTATGGAAAATCAGTTAATCATTAAATTAAAAATCGCCAGTATTGCCCTGGTTGGCCTGATGATGGGGTATGTGACTTACCCATTAATTAAGCCAGTCATTGCGGATGATGTTATTTCAATTGTCATGCATGATCGATCGGTACTGATCTTCATTGTTGGGTTAATTTTGTCTGTAATTTCTGGTGGAATAGCAGGTTTTATTAGCAAAATGCATGGCAGAAATTATGCATTACTAGCTGTGCCTCTCTTTTTAATATGTTGGGCATATCATTCAGGATCAATTGAGGGGCCTGTTCGATTGTTAGAATCCCCAGAACAAAAGGCTGGTTTGTTTTATAAATTACTCTTTGATACGATTCTTTGGAGTTTAATGCTGGCTAGTGGCTACCTCATCGCTTGTATCATCAACAAGCATCAGCCAGAATCAGGTTTAAAGGATAATTCTGCAAAAAGCAATTCAGATAAAGGGACCAAAAACTCTAATTCCACGCTAATCAATAATGGAATTTGCGTAGGGTTGTCAGCGATTATAGCTGTTTTTATTATCAGGTTTTTATGCCAGTCCAATGTTGGTTGGATACAAGGTTTGCAGGGGATGCCAGAGTATGAAGTCAAGACCGTACCTGCAATCGCTCAGGGCGTATCATCTGTTTTTCTCGCTTTTTTCATTAGCTCATATGTGATTAAGCAATTTGCGCTCAAATTTTTTAGGGGGATTTCAGTCGAATATTTATTGATAACGCCATTGGTTGTTGGGGTTATATTATACGCGTACGGTGCGTTTCAGGTGGTTCCTGGTGAGATTCTCAACCAGTCTCCTGGATTTGTTTTATCCTCACACGCCTTTTATTACATCCTTCCAGTACACTTAATATCGATCGGTTCAATAGCTGTTATTGCTGGTTATTATTCCTTTATTCCTGAAGAGCTGCTTGAAACAGGCGCTGTATCCTACAACAAGTAATTAAAAAATTACATTTTCATGCCTTGTGTTCAAATATGTTGTATAATTAATTTATAGGACCAAGAGCGTTATTGTTGTCTATGTACCTATAATATTTAGGAAGTAGTCAAATGGTTTCAAGAGAGAGAATCAAGAACGCTGCGGTTGAGATGGCCATTGAAACAGGTTATATGCCAGAATGTGAACATATCTGGTCTGTCCAGGAACATGATAATCATCCCGCTTGTTTTGGCCAGGGCACCGAATGTGATAATCGGTTGTGTCGATGGCGAATACAGTGCAATGCCATAAATCAATATGCGACCCGGAACAATAAATCCGGGTATTTGTTATTGAATCTTGATAGTACACTCTCGTAGGCATATCTACGAGAGGTTGTCATTTAAAATTTAACGAATCCTTCGTTGGTCGTACTGTGGCAACGGCAAGAATTTTACGGTGCCAGGTGTGCCGTTTTTGTCATCAATAAAATGGCAATGACAAGTCTTGATCCATTTGCGATCCTACGGCAAACGCTTAAAGGCTCTGCAAATCGACAGCTAACCTGTGCGGTTCAGAGCCTTTATTTCTTTCATAAACTCTTATTTTATATTCATTTGTCTAAAAAAATGATATTGACTTAATCGCAATTTCAGTCTATAATTTAGTTCGTAATTTCAGCTGAGAAGAGTACCCTGCTATGTACTCTAAGTGACTGGTGTTAATGTGCTTATATGTGCCGTGCTGCTGGGCTGGAATGATTTCATTGGTTATAATTAAAGTGAATAGGGGGCTATGTTTGCTGAATGTCAACTTTATGTGGAAAGGTGATCCATGGATTTGTATGTGATTCATCCAAAAAAGAGAATATTAACAGGCTTTTCGTTATTAATTTTAATTCTGTTATCAATCAATTTGTCAGGTTGCGGTGATACTGCTGGAGCAGATTCCGGTAAGAAATCCACCGCATTGTTGGACCAGGCACAGAGGCAGATTTTAGCCTCACGACAGGAAATTAATCTTAAAGATTCTGAAATTAGTCAAGCCGGTTCCAGCCGAAATAGTAAATCGCTTGGTGCGAGATTTGCAACTCGAATTGAAGGCGATGCCGGGTTGACTGAATTTGATCAAAACTTTGAGAGTTTGGTTACTGAAATGAGTCAGGTTAGCCCTCAGGATGATCAAGCAAATAACGCAATTACGTATCAATTGGTTGCTTTAACGAATGAATTTTTGGGTAGTCATGGCCAATTTGTCATGTCGACTAAGGAAGATAGACAGCAAACAGAAAAAACACTAAATCAAGCTGTGAGTGCAGCTAAAGCAAGTGGTAGCAAAAAAGGGATTGCGAATGCCTATTTAATGCTTGGGATTAATTTTCTTAAAAATGCTCGTGAATCACGTGAAGAATTATTTAGTTATGCTTTTGCAATTAAAGCTCGACAATTAGATTTGAGCAACACCATCTTTTCACTAAAGAAACAAAGGGCTTACTATTCCAGTTTAGATTATTACTTTCCATCTGATAAAATGATATCGCAGTTAAAAAATCGAATCGATGGTCAGCCTGAACAGGCAAGTGGGCCGGCAAATTACGAAGAACAGTTGCAGGAAACGATAGGCATTATTGCTGGACTGGAAGAAAAGCTAGAAGGGCTTGAAGAAAAGCTTAAAAATGACATGGGGATGGCAAAACAGCTTGATCGGGAATATTTCAGTATTATTGAACAGGCTGAGCAAACAAAGGGTGATCAGTATTATGATCTCAATTATGAAGCATTGAAAATTAGAAACTCTCAAGATCAGGATGACATTATTAAGTATGCCACCAGCATTGAGAAGCTTGAAAATGAAATTAATGTTTTGAGTACGCAATTGAACTACCAGATAAAACGTCGTGATCAGTTACAAAAAGAGATCGATGATATTAACAGAGGTGTTGAGGAAATCAAAAAATCCGAATTGCATGGGATTATGCAAGACGCTATTGATGTTAGTGGGAAAAAGAAAGATGATTTGATTAGAATGGTTCAGGCTGGTTTAGATGAATTAGCTGAAATGGAAAAAACCTACGCTGCTATCCGTGTAGAATCAATTGAGTCTTATCGCAAATCTCAAAACGCTTTTTCGCAGGCTGCCTCTGCTGATCGATTAGATCGTCATATGTCGAATTATGTAAGCCATATGGGTAATCTCATCAATAACGAATTAGTTGCCGGGGCTGAGCAGTTGCTAGATGATGAATCGGATATTGATGAAGATGAATTTGATCCAGCTGAAGAGCTAGAAATGTTTGGCGAGGAAGAAGAAGAGGGGGACGAGCTCGAAGGCGAGGAAGAATTGGGGGAAGACGATGAAGATGTTGGCGAGGATGATTTTGAAGGTAGTTTTATAGGTCAGGTGTTGCAAGATAAATTGGGTGTTTGGGCAATTGATATTATGCATTATACGAGTAATATTCGTTTCTTGTCGTATATTAATGATATTGCTGAACTTCAAGATGTTGCCGCAGAGATGCTTGTAAATTATGAAGGTCAAATTGGACAGGCAAGCAATAGTGTCGCAGAAATACAGCAGTTAAACTAGTCTGAATGTCATTTCTTGAAATTTATCTGAATATATAAAAGGGCTGTTGTGAAATGAAGTCATCAGCTGTCCCAATGATCTTGATTATGGGCTGTACGGCTAGCGGTAAAAGTAAGTTGGCCTTTGAAATGGCTAAGCGACTAAATGGGGAAATTCTCAGTATTGATTCCATGAAAGTCTATCGTAGTATGGATATCGGTACAGCTAAGCCGGGAAAATTGGCAAGATCAGAAGTAAGGCACCATTTGGTTGATGTAGTGGATGCTAGTGAGAAATTCAGTCTTGGGACTTATTTTGATTTAGCGACTGAAGCAATTAGCAGTATTTCAAGCAATAATAGACCGATAATCGCCGCAGGAGGAACAGGGATGTATATCAAGGCCTTGATTGAAGGAATATTTGATGGGCCGCCAGCTGATCCAGCGGTAAGAGATGAAATTCAAAGTGATATTACAAATAATGGGAGTCATGTTGTACATGCTGAGCTTGTGAAAGTTGATCCTGTGTCTGGGGAAAAAATACATCCTAATGATGCGAAAAGAATCATCCGGGCAATGGAAGTCTATCGATTGACTGGTAAGCCGATATCGGAATATCAGACTCAGTTTGGCAGTGGCGAAAAAATATATCCGTGGATCTTGATTGAATTGGCAAGAGACAAAGAAGATGGAAATCATCGAATTAATATGCGTGTCAAGAAAATGGTTCAGGATGGGCTGGTTGATGAAGTGAAATCTTTGTTAGATTCGAGCATTAGTGATCAGGCAGCCCAGGCTGTTGGTTACGCAGAAATAATTAGTTATCTGCGTGGGGATATCAAATTGGATGAAGCCATTGAGAAAATTAAAATTAACACTAGAAGGCTGGCTAAAAGTCAACGGACATGGTTTAGGAGTTTTCTACAGGCCAAGCGGGTTGAATGCCGTCCAGATGATACTGTTGAGTTCGTGGCAGATAAGCTTGAATCGTATCTTGAGACAGCGTTGGATTAATAAGTGTTGATTTAAGGCTAAGTAGCGATTTATAATAGAATTAGTTAATTTTTAGCTACAATCGTGAATGAAACATAATATATATTATGGGACCTTAAGGTTAGGTAGAATATGTGCGGTATATTTGGTGTTTTAGAGCATTCTGATCATGCTTCTGATATTAGTAAAGATAAACTCAGGCAAGCTGCACAGTCACTTAGCCATCGAGGCCCCGACTATCAGGGAATATATTCTGGTCAAGGTGTTGGGTTTGCTCATGCTAGATTGTCCCTTTTGGATTTAAATAGCCGTAGTAACCAACCTTTTTGGGATTCTGGAAGAAACCACTGTCTTATTTATAATGGTGAGATATATAACTATATTCAGTTGCGAGATGAATTAGTTAATAAAGGGGTGGTGTTCAATACGACAAGCGATACTGAAGTTCTTTTAGAGCTTATTAAGGCGGTAGGTCTTGATTGTGCACTGGATAAGTTGGAAGGGATGTATGCATTTGCTTTATGGTCCCCTGCTGATAATAAATTGCAGCTGGTTCGTGACCCCTTAGGGATTAAACCGTTATTTATCCATGAGAACACAAATCAATTTCTATTCTCATCAGAAATTATGCCCTTTCAGGACTGGATGGATTTTCAGCCTGACATGTTGTCGATTTTATCGTATCTCCAGGGATTTGGTGGGCCTTCGAAGGGATTTACATTTTATAAAGATGTTAAAATAGTAGCACCAGGCACAATAATGGAAATCAAAAAAGGTGAATCGTCAAAAACTCGCCGATTTTATAATTTAGCCCGCTCTTGGGAGGAAGACCAATTTCGGCAATACGATTCGATGTCCACGACACAATTGATCAATAAGTTAGATGAGATGTTGTACAACAGTGTCAATCAAATGTTAATTGCAGATGTGCCCGTTGGAGCCTTATGTAGTGGCGGACTGGACTCTTCTATTATTACCGCGATGGCATCAAAAGAGCATAAAAATTTAGCGATATTTCATGCAAATGTTACAGGGCCAGAAAGTGAATTTGATGCGGCCAATCGGTTAGCTAAACATCTGAATTTAGATATGGTAAGCGTTGATTCAACTCATGATAATTATTTATTAGAACTCGCAAAAGTTACATATCATTATGGACATCCCATTGCACGGCACCCTAATTCAGTTCCATTTTACCTTGTTGCTAAATTGATAAATGAAAATAAAATTAAAGCTGTTTTATCTGGTGAAGGTGCAGACGAATGCTTTATGGGGTACGGTCATTTGTCTTTTGATCTCAGATCTTATTTAAAGCAATTTCCAAAACAGTCTATATATAAATTTGCTCGTGAATCGATTAGGACGTTGTTGGGGAAAAAAAAGAATAGAATGGATTGGTCGTTCTCCCCTATTGGATTTGATCGACGATACTTCTCTAGAAGAACGGATTACACAAACCTAGATTTTGGTGACTTAGGTGTTAATCTTGGCAATCGTTTTGAATATTCAATTGATATTGAAGACGCAACAAATACATTGCTAGGTCATAAAAATGAAAATATCACCGAAAAAGATATTATAACTTTTAATATGCTAGCGTATCATCTGCGAACTTTACTTCATAGAAATGATTGTTTAGGGATGGCCGCTAGTGTTGAGTCTCGTTTTCCATTTTTGCATTCGGATATTATTAATTATGCTATTCATTTACCGTATAGGCATAAGTCCAAATTTAACTTATTTGGTGGTCAGAGACAACATTGGTTTTTTACGGATAAATGGATCTTGCGGCAAGTGGCAAAACGTTATTTGCCAGAAGACCTTTCTGGTCGTAAAAAAATAGGGTTTCCAGCTTCAGGTATTTTTGAAAAAATGAAAATAACAAGAGAGTTTTATCGTGATTCTTTTATAAAACATCAATTTCAATTATCAAATCGTGAATTAGATTATTTGCTAGATCGATCTTCACCTTCGACAAAAATAGGTCGAAAGTTATTATCTCTAGAAGTATGGGCTCATGTATGTTTAGGAATCTCAGATCAAAGTGCAATAACCCAAAAAATGCAAAAGTATATAACGATATAGCTTGTTGTTAGTTTAAGCACGCATTGGGAATATAAAAATGAAACCTTTAAAGTTTAATCCGGTTTTCAAAGAAAGATTATGGGGCTCTTCACGTTTGAAAGAGGTCTTTAATAAATCAATTCCGTTAGATATTCCAATAGGTGAAAGTTGGGAATGTGCTGATTTGCCAGAAGGATGTTCTCTGGTTGAAATTGAAGATGGCCAGAAGATTTCTTTTAGTGAGTTTATTGATAACTATGGTAAAAGCTATGGATTGGCTGAAAAACAATGTCATCACCCTTTCGGTCTTCTTATTAAGTTTTTAGACGCGAATCAGGTTTTAAGTGTTCAGGTTCATCCTGATGTTAATGCCTGCAAAATTCTGCCTGGCGCAAGAGTAAAAACGGAATGCTGGTATGTTTTAGATGCAGCCCCTGATGCTTATATCTATAAAGGATTCACAGGGAATGTATCGCAAAAAGAATTAGAAGAATCAATTAATAATAATAGTGTTGATAAGATATTAAATAAAATAATGGTTAATAAAGGTGATTTTTTCTTTCTGCCAGCAGGAACAATCCATGCGATTGGGCCAGGTTTGTTGATAGCAGAAATCCAAACACCTTCAGACACTACATACCGTGTATATGATTGGGATCGTATAGGAGCAGATGGCAAATCTCGGCAATTGCATATTCAAGAATCTTTGGTTAGCTGCCATTATACAAATACCCCCCCTATAGATTTTTCAGTATATGAGAATTTGGAGAATCCATCCCATGAAGTGCTATATACCGTAGGAAAAGCCATGGGGAATTATAGACACCTAGCCGATTGTGAATATTTCAGTGTCGCATATGCTGCTGCAAAGGCAGGAGATTCATGTGAAATTGATGTAAATCTCCCATTTGTATTTATCGCTCTGGAAGGCAATGGCAAAATAACTGACCAGTCAGATAATACGCAATGTACATTTACCAGAGGGGATACTATACTAGTCCCTGCTTCAAACAATATATGTATTAAAACAGAAAACGTGACTGAAGCGTTATTAACTTGTCTTGGTCCAGGAAAGAAATAAACTAATTCAATGGCAAAAGAACGATTACAGAAAGTTATGGCTGAAGCTGGTATTGCCAGTCGACGTCAATGTGAAGAAATTATTTTAGATGGATTGGTCAGCGTCAATCGGAAGGTGGTTGATTCGCTCCCCTGCCTGGTTGATATTCAAGTAGATAAAATTACTGTGGATGGCAAACGCCTGAAATTTGAAGAAAAGGTATATTTTCTTTTACATAAACCCAAGAAAGTTGTTTGCACAAACAGCGATCCTGAAGGTCGAGTTAGAGCGGTTGATTTGTTACGCAAAGTCAAACAGAGAGTCTATCCCGTTGGTCGCTTGGATGCAGACACCAAAGGGTTGATCATCATGACGAATGATGGAAATTTTGCTAATGAATTAACTCACCCAAAATATGGTGTGCCAAAAACATATGAAGCTGTGGTTAAAGGAGCTGTTCATGGCGATAATATTGAAAAGCTCAAAAAAGGTGTCTGGCTAGATAAGCAAAAAGCGACGATTGAGAAGGTTAAAATCTTACAAAGAGGTCCCAGGACATCACTTCTTGAAATTACTTTGCGAGAAGGTCGTAATCGTCAAATTAGACGTATGCTTGCTCGAGTGGGTCACCCTGTTCAGCAATTAACTCGGACTAAAATCGGAACGATTTCTATTAAAGGATTAGGCCCTAAGAAATTTAGGCCGTTAACTGAAAAGGAAATTGTATCACTTAGAAAGTCCGCCAAGCCAAAACCACTAAAAACAACTAAGAAAAAAAATGCTACTAAGAGTTCGAAAAAAACGACGAAGAAAACTACAAAAAAAGAAAATGTAAAGCAAGCAAAGAAAACTCCTGAGACAAAACGAACGCGTCGTACTGTATTGAAAATGGATTAATATATGAAAGACAAAATGGACTTAAATGAACTGCCAGAGATGGTTCAGGAAATAGTTTTAAATTTAAAGGAAAGATATCCTGTTCTTGATGGGTGCTGTGATGCACTAATACAAAGTTATTTAGCGATTGTTAATAATTTTGATCAAAAGGGAATATTATATCTCTGTGGAAATGGTGGCAGCTTTGCAGATGCAGTGCACATTAAAGGCGAATTAGCAAAAAGTTTTGAAGCAAATCGCCCTCTTCGTGATCCAGAAATAATTCAGAAGCTACAATCCAGTGAGGTTGGCCAGAAATTAATTGAAGAGCTCGAAATGGGATTTCCTGTTGTTGTCCTTGGAGAATCGCATGCCCTACGAAGTGCGTATGAAAATGACCGGGATGCCACATTTCACTATGCCCAGGAATTAAGTGCATTTGTTCAACATCTTCAGCCTGGCATCTTGTTTGGTATCAGCACAAGTGGTAATGCCGAGAATGTGGTTGCCGCGATGACGTTGGCAAAAGCATATGGCATCAAAACGATCAGTTTTACAGGGCCAAAAGGTGGTCAATTGGCACAATTATCTGATATTGATTGGCGCGTTCCTGATGGTGATTGCCCCTGGAAGGTTCAAGAATTGCAATTACCACTTTATCATGCTCTTTGCTTAATGATTGAATCACATTATTTTGGCAAATGAAAAATGATTCGTTACATATCCTGGCCTTAGAAAGTTACGATGGGGGTAGCCATCAACAATTTCTTGATGGATTAATCAAGCATAGCCAGCATCAATTTACCCGCTTAAGTATGCCCGCAAGGAAATGGAAATGGCGTATGCGTGGAGCAGCGATCCACTTTGCGCAACAACTCGAAAAAATAACATCACTAGAAACTATTGATCTGATTTTCACATCATCCATGACAGCGGTTTCAGATTTAAAATCTTTACTCCCCCCCGTTTTACAAAATAGACCAATCGTGTGTTATTTTCATGAAAACCAACTAACCTATCCAGTGGAAGATGAAACTCAAAGAGATTATCAATATGCTTTTACTCAAATTATGAGTTGCTTGGCGTCAGATCGAGTTTGGTTTAATTCGGCATATCATCAAGATGATTTTCTAAATGCTCTGGATCTTCTGCTCAAAAAAATGCCTGATTTTATTCCAGAGAGAATTCGCGAAAAAATCAAAAGCAAATCTCAAATACTTCCGCTTGGTTTGAATCCTGATTGCTTTGTTGGCTCTAAAGCATCTGACATAGATGTTCCTGTATTTGTCTGGAATCATCGTTGGGAATATGACAAAAATCCTGATTTATTTTTTGAGACCATGATCGATTTGGATAAAGCTGATTTTGCCTTTAAGCTCATTATCCTGGGAGAACAATTTAGAACAGCCCCTCCGGTTTTTGGTGCGACACAAAAAATCCTCAAAGATAAAATTATTCATTTTGGATATGCAAAAAATCGCTCAGATTACATCAGGCATCTCCAAGCTGGTACGATATCTATATCGACCTCTATCCATGAATTCTTTGGCCTGGCCGTTCTTGAGGCGATTGCAGCAGGAAATGTACCACTATTGCCCTACCGGTTGAGCTATCCAGAATTGATTCCACGTGAATGTCACTCCCAGGTATTTTATCATAGTGAAAATGAATTTAAGGAAAAGGTTCGAGGTTGCCTTGCTTCTCCCCCAGGTTTCTCGCCTGTACTGTTACAACATGTAAAAAAATACTCGTGGGAACATTTAATTCAGCGTTATGATCAGGAATTTGAGAACTTAGTTAAAATAGAAAATTAACTATTTCAACATATACAAAAAATAAGGAAATGTATTAAAAAATGTGGAAAAACCAATCAACATCCCAGTTTTGAAAAACGCCCTGATTAAGGCGGGGGGCATAAATTCTAACCTTACTGCCCTATCGACGTATCCCCGATTCGGGTATAAAAACTAAACCTGGAGTGAGTTCACCAAGAGTGTAAAGTTCTTCATGCTTGATTCCATTATAATTATATTCAAGTTCAATAAGTCGTAATGTATAAAATTGATCCGCTGTAAATTTTTCAACATGCCCGTCAGTATACCCTGCGGTAAACTCATTTTTTAATTCACTTAAATCTAGCTCACCTTCAAGACTTTGCCAGACAGCAGAGGAAAAATTATCGTTAGTAGCTACTGTTTCTCTTTTGGGTATTTTCTCACAACTATTAAAATGGTCAGTTTCTGGAGGATTTTTAAAAGTGTCATTGCCATATCCGATATAGTCACTCACGAGCAAAGTGCTTTCATACCTACCTCCTGACATGGATTTCGGACCATGAAAATAACGTTTTTTACCTATATCCTCAGGATCATTAGATTGATAATAATCATATAATGACTCGTCTATGACAGCTTTATAATTCCAATAAAAAGAATAAGAATAACCAAAAATCGGGCTTTCAGAGAAATTAGGGTGTTTCCATCTGTCACCAGCATTCCAGGATTCCTCGGCATAATCATATTTTTTGGGAATGTTTGGACACAAATAATTATCCACATTTGAATAAGAATTTAAATATTCCCCCATTGTCCGGTTATACTTAGGGTCCGCTAAAGATTCTGATATCGCTATAGCTGTAGGTAACATCCACGATCTAGTTCCAGCACTATGAAGATTCCGAGCAACTGTTTGTGGGTATTTATCATTATTATCAAATCCAAAAAAATTATTGAATTCGACAATTTTTCCCTGCTGTTTGGAGTTGATGACTGCCCGGGCTTGTTGGCGCGCACGACCAAGAACTGGTAATAATATTCCAGTGAGAATGGCAATCACGCTCATGGTGACCATGAGTTCGACTAAGGTAAATCCGCTTCTTACCCTGCCCAAAACTTTCCTCACATGCACTTTTAGTGAAAAACTAATCTATAAACTAACCAGTTACCTAGATTAATATTTTACTCAATAAGTCAGGGAGAAGCTATAATAAAGCTCGCAATTTGCCTAATTGATTGATAATTGTAAAGTATTACCTTTCATGTAGATATAAGAGTAGCTATGGGGTCCAGGGCAGTATTTGGAGCCAATCATCTAAAAATAAGCTTAAATCTATTAAATCAACTATGCCATCTTGATTAAAATCGGCCGCGAGTCCGGGCGGACTGAGGCTGGCAGAGCTGGAATTTCCAAACGCCCCTATATTTACTCGCAATCCATTTGGCGATCTTTCGTTAGAAAAATCATCATTTGGATCTCCAGCATCAATATAGGGGCTGGTAACTGGATCATCGAACGTCCAGAGTCCTTCAACTTCAGGTGGATTGTTGGGATCCGTACCTAATATCCCAATAAAACGACCATGTTCTGATTGTAAATGGAAGTCCCCCGCATTTGGATCCACCATGAGTGATTCTTCAAAGTAGATATTGTTGATATCTATCACACGTGTACCGAGATCGATAATATCGTTGCCATCTACAAATCCACAATATTCGGTTGTAATAATTGCTGGGGTGCTTGAAACAACGTCATTGAGATTTTTTTCAAATAGGCAATTCTCTACCAAGGGGGTAGATCCCAGTAAGGCAAAAATACCTGTTTTGTTGTTATAAAAAGTGATGTTTCGAATAGTGGGTGATGCCGCAAGTACAAAGCAGCCAAGATTAGCTGCATCACGAATCACGAAATTTTCTAATACGGTATTAGGATCTTCATTTGAAAGAAAAGTAAACGCATTATTAAATTCTGGTTGAATAATTGCTGGATCAGCTGCACTTTTTACAGTAATCGATTTGCCTTTAAAGTCGACATCTTCTGTATATACGCCTGGCCAAACTAAAACTTGGTCACCATCCATCGCTGTATCAATGCCCTGTTGGATGGTTGAAAAAGCTGTCAATCGTGTTGTGCCATCATTTGAGTCATCCCCTAGTATAGTATCCACATGCCAGCTTGTAGGATGGGACAGGTTTAAAAACCAACCGGCCCCTGCATCTACAGAGCCATCATCATCTTTTGATGCATGGACTAATAAATTCGTTCTGCCATCATTTTCAATATCATCAAGCAGATGCAGTCTATGTGCGAATCGATCTTCAGGATCCAGGTCTCCAGTGAAACCATTGAGATTTTCTTCAATTCTTGTGTGTGATTTAATGGTACCGTCTCGATTGAGATTTAGTATCCAGAATTTTCCAGTTCCTGTATTTGCCCCTTGGTTTGCACCAACGGCCATGTCTTGGATACCATCCAAATTCAAGTCACCTAGCCCAGCTAAAGAAACCCCAAATAGGTCGTTGTCTTGAAGGGTTTCATTAAATCCTCCATCAGATTCACTGATTTTTTGATGTGATTTGACTGTGCCATCAGTATTCAAGAATAAAATATAGAATGCACCATGTTGTGTTCCATTTTCTGAATCATAGTGGCTTGATGCTGCAATATCGTCAACACCATCGTTATCTAAATCACCTAGATTTGCCATCGTTGCGCCAAAATGGCCCTCATCGTATAATGTAGCAGTAAATCCCCCTTCAGTATCACTGATTTTTTGGTATGATTTGACTGTGCCGTTTGAATTCATGAAGAGAATCCAAATTGCACCTCGGTTTAATCCTCCATCATCATCAAGTCGCGCACCTACTGCGAGTTCAGTAACCCCATCACCGTCCATATCATCCAGGGCTACAATTGAAAATCCAAATTGATCACTAATGTCTAGCGTTTCGTTAAAACCATTTGTATTACTGGTTATAGTGGTATAATTTTTAACTGTGCCATTGGAGTTTAAAAATAGCACCCATATAAAACCATGGCCACCTGTACCATAAAATTTTCCTCCAACAGCTATGTCTGGAACTCCATCATTATCTAAATCACCAAGCGGTCCAATTGTCCAGCCAAATTGGTCATAATTACTAAAAACATAACTAAAATTCCCATATGAATCGCTGATTCTTTGTTGTGAATTAACCGTACTATTATTGTTCATAAATAGTATCCATAATCCTCCGCGATTATTTCCGCCATCATGCGATAAAGGATTACTTGATGCTAAATCTTCAATGCCATCTCCGTTGACATCACCGATCGGAACCGGGGCAAATGATGGCGTACCTGGGCTGTAGTTGAATCCACCTTGGGTAATACTGATTTTAGAAAAAGCATCAACGGACACCTGTTGCGCATTGGTTGAGTTAAGCATGTTAAAGATGCTTAAAATATGCAGTAATAATGTTATTAGCTTTTTCATTTAGTATAATTCAAAAAGTCACGACCTAGAGATTTAGGGGAAAATAGCCATTAACCATTGTGATGAGAAAATCGAAAAATCAACCATATTTACCCGTCCATCGAAATTTAAATCTGCATTAAATGGCCAGGGACTCATGCTGGCAAATTGAGTGTTTGCATGCGCTCCGATATTAATTCTTCCCCCATTAGGCATTCGTTCGTTTGTTGGAGTTATCGATGGATCTCCTGCATCTAGACACGGACTTGTTGTTGTGCCGTCGAGGAACCATGCACCTCCAGGAAAGCTCGTAATGTCTAATGGATAAAATCGACCTGTTTGCGATACTATATGATAATCTCCATTTGAGGTATCCGCAAATAATGGATCTACGTTTAGATTTCCTGTACCTAATCCAAGAAAACCCGCTTGCGTAAAGTTACAATAATTTGCTTGTTCAGTTACGGATACACCATTAACCATATCATTTGTATTATCCCAGAATATAGAATTTTCGATATTTAGGTTTGAAGTTCCTGATGCAGAAATACCTATAGTATTATTTGTAATAGTTAAAAAGCGAGTTGTAGGAGATGCACTATCAATTAACATACCTATTTGAGAATTATGTATTATAAAGTTCTCGATAATGGTATTAGGCTCTTCTGAGTTCGTACAAGAAATTGTAGCAAAGGAGGGTGATTCTAAAATTGCTGCATCTGCTGCACTTTTCAGCGTAATTGCTTTTCCAGACAAATCAATATTTTCATTATAAACACCTGGCCACACTAAAACCGTTTGTCCATTAATTGCCTCATCAATCCCTTTTTGAATGGTTTCATATGCATCTTCGCGTGATCCTCCCCCATTAAAATCATCTCCTAAATTTGTGTCAACATGTATATCCGTAATGTAATCTAAATATAAAATCCAAGTTGCACCGCGATTGTTTCCGCCATCGTCATCACCGGCGCTGGCAATAAGTAAATCAAGTCTTCCATCTTTATCAATATCGCTACTAACATTATGGTTGGCACCGAAACTGTCACCAATATCTAACATGCCAGCAAAACCTGAGTTTTCAGCGGAGAAAATTTGTTGCGATTTAACGGTCCCGTCAGAATTCAAAAATAACAAGTATACAGCGCCTGTTTGCTTATTATTTTCTACGTGTCTTCGAACACCAACGGTGATTTCGGGTATACCGTCGAAGTCTAGATCACCTGTCGATTTTACAGAGCTTCCGAAATTACTTCCATCATACATAGGGTAAGTCAAACCACCAGTTGTATCACTTATCTTTTGATGAGATTTAACAGTGCCATTTGAATTCATAAAAAGAATCCAAACAGCTCCTTTATCTGTTCCTCCATCATCATCATTCCATGCACCTACTGCAATGTCAATAATGCCATCGCCATCGATGTCTCCAATCGGACTAGCTCCATTGCCAAATTGATCAACGGTGTCAAGTGTTCCAGTAAAATTTCCCTGTGTAGCGCTAATTTTTTGATGCGATTTAACTGTTCCATTTGTATTCATATATAGGAGCCATATTGCTCCTGCATCCTGAACGCCATCGTCATCACCGCGAGCAGTTACAATCAGGTCATTGATTCCATCATTGTTAAAATCGCCTAAATTCGCAATATGAATTCCAAATTGATCGCCTATATCAAGATCACCTGTAAATCCCCCCACGCCCTCGGTTATTTTTTGATGCGATTTAACCGTTCCATTTGAATTTAAAAATAAGATCCATACATTTCCCCCATCTCCGAATCTGGCACCAGCTGCAACATCATTATTACCATCGCCATCCAAGTCTCCGATATTTTCTAACCCAATCCCAAATCGATTCCCATTAACTAAGGTGCCAGTGAACCCTCCTTGAGTGTCGCTAATTTTTTGATGCGATTTGACGGTGCCGTCACTATTTAAAAACATAACCCAAAGGGCTCCACGTGTAGAGCCGCCATCATCATCACCGTCTGCACCAGCAATGATATCATTGTTACCATCGCCATCCAAATCACCAATAGGTATAGGTGATTTTAGAGTGTCGCCATCCGTTAATATTCCAGAAAAGCCACCTTGTGTATCACTGATTTTTTGAAAGGATTTTACTTGTACCGGTAAGTCGGGTTGTGGGTAATCCATAAATAATACCCATACTGCGCCACGCGCATCTCCTCCATCATCATCGCCAGAGCTGCCTAGCACAAAATCTAAAAAACCATCTTGGTTTACATCTACCATGCCTGACATTGCGGCTCCGATAGAGTCCCAAGGGGACATCGTTGCAGGAAATTCTGGTGTGTCCGGTAGCATTTTTTGATGGCTTTTAACTGTTCCATCAGCGTTTAAATATAAAAACCAAAAAGCTCCCACGGTTGTACCAGCTGTATCATCCCCAGAAGCACCAACGAGGAGGTCGACAACACCATCATTATCAATGTCGCCCAGATTTCTAAAGCCATGTCCAAAGTTATCATTATCTAATAAGACTCCAGTGAAGTTCCCTTCTAAATCACTAATTTTTTGATGTGATTTTACTGTACCGTTTGAATTTAAATAGAGAATCCATATCGCTCCTCTGTTGGGACCTCCATCATCATTTAGGGCTCCAGATGCAACGATGTCGACGACACCATCACCATCCAAATCACCTATGGTTTCAGTTCTTGAGCCGAATAAGTCATTGTCAGCTAGAATTCCAGTAAAGCCTCCTTGTGTATCACTAATTTTTTGATGTGATTTAACCGTACCATTAGAATTCATAAACAAAATCCAAATGGCTCCACGGTCGGTTCCTCCATCATCATCTTTACCTGCACTAACTGCTATATCTATTACACCGTCTCCATCAAGGTCACCAAGGCTGTTTGGAAAAGCAAACCAATCTCCCGTATCGAGTTGGCCTGTAAAGCCGCCATTAAAGCCATTAATTTTTTGATGTGATTTAACTGTACCATTTGAATTCATAAATAGAATCCAAACCGCTCCATGCGGCCCATCATGATCTTGAAATGCGCCGACAGCTAAATCTATGACACCATCATTATCAAGATCACCGAGATTCTCAATTCCTGTTCCAAATGAATCCCAATTTTGTAGCGTTCCAGTAAATCCACCTTGCGTATCACTGATTTTTTGATGAGATTTTACGGTCCCGTCACTATTTAAGAAGAGGATCCATACCGCACCTCTTCCGCTGCCACCATCATCATCATTTTGCGCTCCAACAGCTATATCAATAATTCCATCACCGTCGAGATCACCTAGAGAGCAAGGATAGCTACCGAATTTATCAGTATCATCTAAGATTCCAGTGAAATTACCTTGTGTGTCACTTATTTTCTGAAATGATGTAATTATAATATTTTGCGCAATGGTAGGTGAATAGATACTAAGCAATGTTAATAATAAAAATTTCTTTATATTTATCATAGCTAAAAATACTAACGATTAGTAAGCAATATTCATTGAGTCAGCCAAGCTTATAATTATTTGTGATTCAGACTCCTTATAATTAGCTTGTTTATAATGAATGAAACTATCATTATAAAATTTCTCAATATGTTCATTTGTATAATTAAAATTCAGTTGTCCCTCTTTCTTCCATCCCAGGTTGCTGTTTTTCTCAAATACTATTTGATTCAGCCAGTCTTTTTCCATGTTAATATAGTAGTGAATTCGCCATTCGGATTTATTGATCTTTGTTTCAGCAGTCACAATGACACTGTTGTCTTTATTGATTTTACTTGTATTAAAATCAATGAAATCAGTCGCCAGGTCGCGTCGAACGACATCCAATGTATGTAGCCCTTGCCACGGTCTTGGCATATATTTGAATGCGGCATAGGATTTTAGTTTTGATTTTGTTTCTGTACTCTTGTCGACTAAAAAGGATGTTTGATGGTTGCCCAATATTTTATAATTTTCGCCAACTGCTATTTGAATAACTGGATCGATTTTTTGATAGTCTGCGTAGGTAAAAGGTATTGTTGCCTGCCCTGTGATTTTTTCTCCAGAGAGATATCCACTTACAGTCATAGCTGTCCAGCCTTGCTTATGTAAATCGTCTCGTAAATCAACTATCGTGGCGTTGTGTGGACGATTAAACCGAACAATTTTTTCGTCAAGCATATGATGCCGCTGCTGAATTGTTGAAGTGAAGTCATATTCGTTTGCCGCTCTTTGTCCGATGATTAATATATTACTATTATCATTATGTTTTAATTCCATTGAATCATATTTATCCTCAACTTGGTTAAGGAACTTATGTAAATCATACGAATCTGACGGTAGACGAAATACAGACAAATCTGGTTGGCACATTCGATAATTGTTATAATAAATGATGCTATTTTCATAATCGTATTTTAAGTTTTTGTCCTTGTAGTTTTGCCACTGACATTGTGTGTTGTCCCCTTTATTGTTTTGTATCATGACCGGCCCGTTGGTGCCTTCTGGATAAAAATAGAACATATTCTCGACTTGTTCTATTGGATTGCTTTGAGCTAACTGGAACGTAGGCGCTGTATCACTAATAGCAGGAGAAGTGCTTTTATTAGTATGATAAGTAGCCGTTCCTACAGCTAAGACGCCAACCATGCTCATCGTAAACAAGGTTGATTTTGTTGTTGCTGTTGCTGCTAATGCTGGCAATGGTGCCGTTTTTAGCGTTGCTGCTGTTATAGTCATATTTGTTGCCGCTGAAACACTGTCAGCTGTTGAATGACCAAAAATAATAATCGCTGTGAGTAATGCTGATTTTTTTAGCCCTTGCTTTGAGAGTTGTTTTTCGAGGGCTTTTTTTGCGCGATGGAATAATACATGTGTACGAAATTCTGACATATCCAAAACGCTAGCAATTTCAGAATATGGCATTTCTTCGTAGCATCGCAAAGATAATACTTCTCGATAGCTTGGTTTGAGATTCATCATGGCAGCGTGAACAAGTGATTGTAGTTCGTTTGAGATGAGATTTTTTAAGCCATCATGTTGTGCTTTGTAGTCATTTTTTTGGCGATAATTTATACCCACATTTGCCGCGGCATCCTTACGGGTTTTTGCGTAGCGGTGGTTTTGCTTGAGTTTGTTGACAGCAATTCCACGTAGCCACGGCCAAAATCGGTCTTTTTTGTCTAGTTTTCCCAGTACCTTAAACATTTCTAGTATCGTCTCCTGTGTAATATCATCCGCTAAATCAGACTGGAGTGTAATGCGATAAATAAAGCTATGCAGCTGCGCACTGTATTTCTCCGCAAGCGCGTTGCGGCATTGCTCATCTCCCCCTTGAGCTTTTTCAATCAACATTATTTCATCAGTAATTCCAGTTACCATTTATTATATAGTGACCTGACTTGCGAAATTCTTACACTTAATTATTATATATTTTTCGACTTTTTTTGAGGGGCAATTGACTACATAACTGTTTAATTTACATAGAATTAAAGCGAGCTCTGCGTTGCAGGTAATACGCGTCTTTGATCATTTGTTAGTAATACATGTAACTGACAGTTATTAAATAGTTTATGGCATAATAAGCTTTTTGCTCAGTCAATGGTATTATTATCACCATTAATTGGAGTACTTTATTTATCTGATGTACCTAAAGGATTGCAATTTCTTGTTTCGCTAGATAAAATAAAAAGATTGTATTAATATAATTATAGATATTTCAAAAGATTATATTCCGCTGGCTGAATGACGGGCCTTTATCATCATGATTGTTGAGACGCAACATATTGAATTATTCTCACAAAACTCAAAGCTTGAGCTGGAGTCTGGTCAGATTTTAGGGCCCATTCAAGTTGCATATGAAACATATGGGCAACTGAATTCAGCCAAGGATAACGTCATTTTGATAACGCACGCGCTATCAGGCGATGCACATGCCGCGGGTAAACATTCTGAATCAGATAAAAAAACTGGCTGGTGGGATCTTCTTATCGGGCCAGGAAAAGCATTTGATACGAACAAGTATTATATTATTTCTACGAATGCTCTTGGTGGTTGCATGGGAACCACAGGGCCGAGCAGCATCAATCCGGAAACCAATGAGCCGTATGGATTGACGTTTCCAATGTTCACGATTGGGGACATGGTTACACTTCAAAAACATTTGATGGATCATTTGGGAATTACAAAATTGCTAGCGGTTGCTGGTGGCAGTATGGGTGGCATGCAAGCACTTAAGTGGGCGGTAAAATATCCTGAATTTGTACAAGCTGTCATACCGATCGCGACAACCACAAAATTGAGTGCTCAGAGTATTGCGTTTGATGCCGTGGGCCGCAATGCAATTTTACGAGATGAGAATTTTAATGGTGGTAAGTATTATCAGAAAAATATTTATCCTAGTTCTGGCTTAGCGATTGCTCGGATGGTTGGCCATATTACGTATTTGTCAGAAGAGGCAATGCATGAAAAGTTTGGGCGACGCCTGCAAAATGCTGATGATTATAGTTATGATTTTGAAAGTGAATTTAGTGTCGAAACGTATTTAGATTATCAGGGTGGTCGTTTTGTCGATCGATTTGATGCGAATACCTACTTATATTTTACGAAGGCGATGGATTATTTTGATTTGGCACGATCTTTTGATTCATTAGCTGATGCTTTAAATCAAACGCAATCTCAGTTTTTGATTATTAGTTTTGACTCAGATTGGTTATTTCCTCCAAACCAAAGTCAAGACCTAGTCAACGCATTGATTCAGTCAGGCAAAGATGTTAGCTATTGCAATATACATTGTCCGTATGGACATGATTCCTTTTTGCTGGAATCTAAGGTGCAAGGTGCATTAATCTCTGGTTTCTTAGAGCAAGTTTATAAAAAACATGAGTCCGGAAATGCCATAGAAAAATCATTACCCTCCCCCACTACTTCTGATGACAAAAAGTCTGGGAGTATTTTTGAGGGTGAACGAATTGATCATCGACAAATTGAACGATTGATCAAGCCGAATAGTACTGTGCTCGATTTAGGTTGTGGTGATGGTGAATTGATGCAGCATTTACAAAATCACAAAAATATTCATGGCATGGGTGTTACGCTCCAAGAACAAGATGTTGTTGGGAGTTGCCAGCGTGGGGTCAATGTTGTTCAGTTTGACTTAGATGAATATCTATGGCATTTTGGTGGCCAGAGTTACGATTATGCGGTTTTGAGTCAGACGTTGCAAGTTGTGCGTAGGCCAGAATTTGTATTGAAAGAAATGCTACGAATTGGCCGGCAGGTTATTGTGAGTTTCCCTAATTTTGCTTATTGGTCGTATCGCATTCAGATTTTGTTTAGTGGGCGTGCTCCTATTGGTAAAGCCTTGCCTCATACATGGTTTGATAAAGAGTCTGTGAACTATTTATCGATCAAGGATTTTGAAGAATTTGTAGAGAGCCGATTAAATGCTCATATCATTGAACGCATTCCTCTATTGAGTCGTAGTGGTAAACAGCGAAGTTTTATGCCGAATTTGTTTGCAGATGAAGCTATTTTTGTGATTTCACAACAAAAAAGGACATGATAATGCAGCAAGACATTGACTCTAAATATCAAATGCTTAAAGACATTATTAGTCAATACTCAAAAGTGATTGTTGCTTATTCTGGTGGTGTGGATAGTTCGTTCTTGCTTAAAGTGTCGATAGATATTTTGGGAACAGAAAATGTTTTGTGCTGCATTGGCAAAAGTGATTCATTAGCGACATCAGAATATGAACTGGCGGTTGAGTTAGCAAAATCGCTTGGTGCGAATCTACGTGAAGTATTCCCGAACGAAATGGCAAATCCAAATTATTTGGCAAACCCAAATAATCGATGTTATTATTGCAAAACAGAATTATACTCAACTTTAACCAAGATTGTGCAAGAAGAGCACTATGATGTTATTTTTAGCGGGACGAATGAGGATGATTTGGATGATTACCGTCCTGGTTTAAAAGCCGCTAGTGAACATGCTATTGTGAGTCCTTTGGCTGCGGCAAAATTGTCTAAACAAGATATTCGTGAGCTAAGTGCTGAATTAGGATTACCTACTGCGAGCAAGCCCGCGCAACCATGTTTGTCGAGTCGAGTAGCCTATGGCTTGGACATTACTCCTGAGCGATTAAAGCAGGTCGATAAGGCTGAAGCATTTTTGCGTGAATTGGGCTTCAAGGAATTGCGGGTGCGTCATCATGATACTCTAGCTCGCATTGAGGTACCTATTGACCAAATTCAAAAATTGGCAGAACCTGAACTTCGAAACAAGGTGACAGCCTATTTTAAAGAACTTGGATTTAACTATATCAGCCTTGATCTCGATGGTTTTCGTAGCGGCAGCGGAAATGAATTATTGCAAATAAAGAAATGAACGAAACCTCCCCTATTTTATTTCTATTAAAATTTGTAGCAAGTAAACTTAGATTTGTCTTTTTGAGCCAGTCAGTAAGTCGCGATACCAAAAGTGCGATTCATTGCTTGAATTAATACATTATGGCAAGGTCAAGCATGGCCCTGAATTATCAGGTTGATTATTTAGTATGTCAGCTAGTTTTATTAAATCATTTAGGTCAATAATCCCATCAGGCTTAAGTTCTTTAGAATCATTTGCTATATCTGCACAAGAAAGTTCTGGCGTGACAGGTGACATGCTGAAATTGGTTGGTGCTATTCTTAATAGAATATAATTAATATCTTCCTCTGTAATGAGACCATCGGTATTTGGAACCATTTGTTTGTTGGCAACATCACCAAAGCACTCACATTCTGTTGGTGTTCTTCCAGCGGTATAAAGGGTTAATATTTCTGTGTTGGATAAGGCGCGGCCATATAGTCTAACATCATCTATCATTCCTTCAAAATGTTGGTCCCGCGTGGCTGAATAGTTTCCGATTTCTACATTTGCAGCACTAGCTGTATCAATAGCAAATGAGTCACCTGGAATGATGGAATTTGTACTGTAGTATTCTATTTTTGTTGGATGGCCATCAATGAATAATTTGATATCTTGTAATGTGGCTGAATCGTTTTTGTCTTCAAATTTATCAAAAGTGACTGCGACATGATGCCATTGATTATCACGTAGATCATTTTGAGTATCTATGACAAACGTATTAAGGATTTGTAATTTGAGTGAGCCAGGGTGCAATTCATTTGAAATACGCAGCCGCCAGTTTTGTTTATTTAGCGTTTTGCTCCCCCAGGAAATTATATCTCCCCCCTTACTTGCTGTGTCGATTTTAATCCATGTTGCACAGCTTCTTGCTTTGGAAGAAATAACGCCTCTATAATTGTTTACTTCTATATAATCGTTGATTCCATCAAAAGACATTGCGCCATTTATTATACCGTCTTTTATGAAAGCTTGAAATGCGTCTGTGACACCTTGAATAGTGCCATGATGATGATTAAAACTGTTTGTAGCAATTTGGTTTTTTAGATTGTCAAATGTCCATAAATTGTCATAGTTTGCAAGGGAAACAGCTTTGATTTTTGCGTTTTTAGATTTGAATGTGACTTCGCCATTAATTACAGTCGAATCCCATTCTTCCAAAGTTATTGAGTCTGAAGAACTCAGTGAGATATCTTTATTAATGTTAAGATTTTCCGTATAGACTCCCGGATGTATAACAATTGTGTCTTTGGTGGACGATTCATTAATCGCTTGCTGTATGCTATTATTTTTTAATCTTTTCCTTTTGTTATCCCAACCGGTATACCAGACGTCGTCTTTTTCATTTTTGGTACCTTTGTTGTTGACAATGCCTTGTGGGATTTCAGCGTTAACATATTTAAGCCAGTTGTATAACGTGTTTTTCATGGTTGTTGCTTTGCGTGGCATTTGGTCAATTAAGTTATGATTTTCGTAAATCTGACCATAATTGTTTGGGTAATCTCTCTTGTTCGTATAAGCTTTATATACTGAATTCAAATCTTTATATTTTTTGATTAATTGAACAGGGTCAAACAGTTCATATAACTGATATTGATAAAGATTGCCACATGGTGTACCACCACTACTAGTTTTAATGTCTGATAGAACGCTATCGGTCTCATACAATTTCATGAATTTGTAGCCGTTTTGTATGATGAGACTGTAAGGGGCAAGGACAAAGTAATGTGGTGAATGTATGAATATGGCACCATCATCACTTTTAGTCTCAGGGTCATTTATGCGAAGAAAATCAGAGGCATCATTGTCAAGAAGAGGTACGATGCTTTCCCCATCGATATCCTTATGTTTTGTCTTATTGCCAGCTAGTTCAAGAATGGTTGGAAAAATATCTGTTCCCACAATAGATTCTTTACATGTACTGTTGTGAGCGACAAGAGATTCATTGTTGGAATAGACAATGAAAGGTACACGTATTCCCCCTTCAAATGCATAAGATTTTTGGTGTCGCAGTGGCGCATTAGATGTCCACATTTTTTTTCCCAATTCGGATTTACTCATGCCACCATTGTCGGATGTGAAAATGATAATCGTGTTATTTGAAATATTATGATGCTCTAAACGTGCCATTATATAACCAAGGCTATTGTCTACAGATTTTGTCATTGCAGCATAATCAGGAGATTGGTGAATATTTTCAATTTTATTTCCATTATTTTTAAAGTAGTTGACATCTTGCTTTTTAGCTTGAATAGGTGAATGGACACCATAATGTGCCATGTATAAGAAAAATGGTTTTTTGCCTGGGTTCACATCAGAGTTTTGTGACATATCTATAAATTCTAATGCCCTGTGTGATAATGCATCGGTAAGATATGTTTTTTCAATGAATTTGGTGATGCCATTGAAATTATAATCTGAATTATTATGAATCCATTCAGGATAATTTGCTGCAGGGTTTTCAAGATTTGGATAAATGGGTTTCCCGTATAGTTGATGTTCGTCCCAGTTATTCAGGTTCCAATTTTTTTTACAACCGAGTTGGCCTTTAATACAGTTACCGTTTCGCCAATAATTGCGCCTTATTAATCCATCTAACGTTCCACCAATTAGGTAGTCAAACCCAAGGGATGCGCCATCGTGGACGTGTAATTTACCAATCGAGCATTTTAAATACTCTTCTCCTAAAGCATCTGCTATCGTTGTTTCCTCTGAGGGTAAAAGTTGCCATGTTTGCCAGTCTGGTTCTGTGAAATGTTGTATCGGTAGGGATTTTTTGCGTTCTGCTTGATTATATGTATTTGGGTTTAACGTTATCCCCAATCTTGCCGGGTATTTTCCTGTTAGAATCGAAGCTCTTGATGGTCCACAAAAAGGATAAGCGGAATAGGCATTGGTGAACCTCATGCCTTTTTGCCTCAGTTTAGCGATATTTGGTGTTTCATAGTAGGTGCTATCAAATAATTCCGCATCTGTAGGGCTGACTCTTTTTCCATTTACAAGTTTATATTTAGTCGGGTCGTCAGGATTTAATTCATGGCAACTAATTCCAGTCCAGCCCATATCATCAACAAGAAAAACAATGATATTAGGTGTTGAGGGGTGTTGTGCATGAATTTTTGCTGCTGCTGATAATAATAGAAACGCAAAAATGATATTTATCATCTTATTTTTATAGATGTACTTATCTGAATATGGATAGCCTAGCATGATGGCACCTTAGTGATAATCGTTAAGCGAAATTTTAATTAGTATAATATGATAGGGTAAAAATTATAGTTCATACGATCAAATATGCGTTTTGAAAATTACACGTTCTTATAATAATTGTGAAATTGTCACGTCGGGATGGATATAATTATGCCTTACCAATTATCTCTGAAACTTGATGTAATAAATATATCTTATTATAAATGCCTATGTTATGTCAAGGCTATTCATGTGATAGATGGTGGTTGGTACAGGGGGTGTTGTTGGGTGTCTTATTGTGCTACGTTTGTGAAAGCTAACTCTGTTCATGATGAAGGAATCATCATGGATTCACGCAGTAATTTCAGGGAAGTTTACTATAACGTCAAAAGCAGATAGTTTGGAGTTAAGATTAATGAAGTTATTGGTAATAACACGTGAGCCACATGATTTAGGTTAGCGTTTTTGAAACTTTAACTATCTATAAATCAGGTGTGAAAATAATTTCTCAAACTGTAAAGAATATTTCATGTTGAGATTTTCTGCAGATTTTTAGACAAAAGAGCTCTTTTGTGGTTATTGAAAGCGGTTGAGTAGAGTTGTGGGAAAAATATTTCTCAACTAATAAAGATCTGTTGAAGTAATACTATAGATGTGTTTTGCCTGCGAGTTTTGTAAGTGTTTGATATATATGGTGATACAAGTAAATAAAAAATGTTTTAAAAAGTGTGTTTCTTTTGGCACGCCCGTTGCTTAATAGTAATACCGTGTGGTTAAAAAATTTAGGAGACTCAGGAAAATGTATTGTACGAATTTAGGGACTGGGACGCAAGTTCGTTTCAGACTCGGTAATGTAGTATGTCCGGATACGGATCAGCTATTTAACAATATAATAAATGATTTTGAACTGGATGGTAAAATTGTATACTTCAGCGATTCAGGAGAGGCAAAAGATTATTATGCGATCGTTGAAGTGAAAGGTGTTACGATGCCTTTGGTTATACCAGTACAACAGTTAGAAATTGGAATGGAGAAAATGACGGATTTAAAACATCCGTAATACATAAGCTTTTTATTTGCTCTCTCTCTCCCTCCCAGGTCGGTTGATTCACCTTGCTTTGAATTCAACCGCCTGGGTATTTTTTTAGCTAGAGATTGCATAAAGTAAATAACATCATTTTCTGTTGTCATTTATGTCGTAACGTTTTTAAAAATTTGATTACAAATAAACATTATGGGGTTCAAATACATAATGAATAGATTGAAATACTGCTTTATGATCGTTCTTGCTTTTGTAGCATTACCGCATATAGATAATACAGCAACCTATGGCGATATGCAGCAAGCAAGGATTGCTGGTGTCAGTTTAGGAACTGATTCGCAAGTATTTGGCGGTTCTTTATCAAAAGAGCCTCAAGTTTTACGTGCTGGATTTGTATACCCTCATTTTTCAACTATTCTTCTATTGTCGGTGGCATCTGTAGGAGCTATCATTTTTCGTCGTCGATTGACTGTGAAAAATGTTTTTAGTTATGTGAGGCGTTAGCCGATAATTCATGTAGATACTGAAGGGAAAATCTATATGAATCTTTTAAAAAACGATCGTCAATCATTTCAACTTATTATTTTATATATTCTCCTAATCTGCAGCGATCTGGCTCAAGCGGCATTGTCAGATACTTTTCAAGATAATACCCCCCTGCCTCACTGGCAAATCATTGAAGATAATGGTTCACAATTAGGTATATCTGAGTCAAATCAACACGTTGAAATTATCAGCACCGGTGCAAGTAGCCCAATTGATGATGCTCTATTTCTGAGCAATGGCCCTGCGGGATTTACATTATCAACCAATGCTGATTTTAAATTCGAGATAGAACTTACGCTTTTGGCCTTCAATTCTGTAGGTGGGTTTGGCGACTCATTGGCCTTTGTTTTAGGGGTTGGTGAAGATCTTGATGGGCAAAATTCTGCTGCGATTGGTTTTGCGTTAGGTAATACTGGCTTGGGAACATCAATGAATTTTGTTAGTTCATTTCGTGTGTCTGATACGCCAACAGTGTCAAATCTGTTGGAGGTTGCAGATCCATGGTCCGCTTCTAGTTTGAAGATGATGGTTGAGTATGATCAATCGCTTGACCATTTAACTTTGATTGTGCCTGAACTGGCCATTAGTGACACGTTAAACGGGCTTGTATTGGGCCAATGGAATGCTTCAGAATTAATGGTTTCTTTTGGTGCTCGCGGATCCGGATTCGCACTTGCCTCTGGCGATGCTGTATTTGATAATTTTAACATTTTATTTGGAAATATTATACCAGAGCCAGCGACCATTTCATTGATAGGCTTGGGGGCTTTCGTTATGGTGAGACGTCGAACCGTTTGTTGAATTAAGTTCGTCAAGTAAATAGTAATCACACCGGACAGAACAGGTCCTGCCCGATGTGAAGATGGCAATTCTTAGTTAGTAATGTGACCCCAGGGCGTCTATGGCACTTTTTAATGCCACGACGTAGGCGAGATCTGTATTTTGCTTGGTTTTCATCGCAGCAGACATGACGGCATGGTGGTCAGCTAATTTGCTCAAGTAGGTATCATATCCTTCTGAATCTTTTGCAACGGGTTTGATTTTTTGTGTTAGAAAATACTCTGCAACCACTGTAATGACATTTGATGCATGCTGCTCCTTGGCATGAATCCATCGTGTTACTTGGTTGATAGATTTTGCATCATGTTTGCCACCTAATTCATTGATTAGTTTCATGGCTTTTTCAATGGTTGCAGCATCTTCTTTTAATCCGTTGATGCGGGCAGGATCATCGTAAATACCGCAGGGAACCTGACAATGGGCATCTGCAACGTTTGCGTCATTAGCAGATAAAAACATAATCCCAAGAGCGGTCAAAAGGCACATTGAAATGGTTGTAATAACGGAATTTTTCATTCTATTTCTCCTAACAGATTAATTGTATTCGTTAATAATTATTAAAGACACTGTAAAAGAAGTACCTTGCTACTGATTAGGTGTCAAGTCTTTTTAGGTGGACACTTTCCTCGATTGTTTTTCCGAAATTACGCTCGAACAAAAAAAATCTTGTCCCGTATTTTTATATGCACTATAAAGCTATAAACAAATGAAAGGAAACTAATTCATGGCTGAATCAAAAATTGAAATCGGTAAAAAACCACCAGCATTTACCTTAGTTAATCAAGACAACGAGAAAGTTAAATTGTCAGATTATACAGGACAATGGTTAGTGTTATATTTCTATCCGAAAGATGATACGCCGGGTTGCACTACGCAGGCGTGTGAATTTACCGCGGGAATCAAAAAATTCGAAAAATTGTCAGCAACAGTTTTGGGAATTAGTCCAGATAGCCCAGAAGATCATCAAAAATTTATCAAAAAACATCATCTCAAAGTGGATTTACTTTGCGATCCTAGCCATAAGACCATGGAAAAATATGGTGCCTGGGGCGAAAAAAACATGTATGGTAAAATTTCTGTCGGTGTGATTCGTTCAACTGTACTTGTTGGACCAGACGGCAAAGTTGCCCATCATTGGAAACGCGCTAAATCTGCAGGACACGCTGAATCGGTACAGAAGAAGATCTCTGAATTACAGTAACCCCTTCTGCAGCCCCTATCCTCTTTTCTGAAAAAGGTTTATGTCTTAAAAATAGTGTTGATCCCATTATTAAATCCTTTTATAATGGACGATTCGCTATTTATGGAGACAGCCCTTTGGACGAAGCTATTACAAAATCTCGGGCCTTGATTGAGGCACTCAGTTACATTCGACAATTTAAAAACCGAATTGTGGTTGTTAAATTGGGTGGATCGCTTATGGAAACCGATCACACGCAAAAGGAACTATTGCGTGATGTGGCTTTCATGGCGACCGTTGGCATTCAACCTATTTTAGTCCATGGCGGTGGTAAAAGTATCAGTGCAGAAATGGCTAAAGCAGGAATCGAGCCGCAATTTATCCAGGGCTTTCGTTATACAGATGAGCAAACTCTAACGATTGCTGAACATGTCTTAGTAAATCAAATTAATAAAACCATTGTTGAGACATTGAATGACTTAGGATGCCAAGCGATGGGCCTGCATTCATTAAGCAGTTGTATTCTTTTTGCTGAACAAACACGACTTGATACCGAAGATGGTCGTAAATTAGATATTGGTTTGGTGGGAAAAATTAATGAAGTGAATGGTGAGCTTTTAAATGTGTTATGCAAAGCTGGAACTATTCCAGTGGTTGCTCCTATTGCTCGAGATCGAGCCGGTGGAAAATTAAATGTGAATGCAGATACTGCCGCAGGACAAATTGCCGCAGCGGTCAAGGCAGATAAACTTGTAATGATGAGCGATACACATGGTATTATGGCTGACCAGAACGACCCTGATTCACATATCTCGAAGCTAAACGAGATGGAAGTTCAAAAGCACATTGATGAAGGCGTTATTACTGGCGGTATGCTTCCGAAAGTGAATGCCTGTTTGGGAGCACTTCAGGGAGGCGTTGGTCGAACTCATATTATTGATGGTAGTTTTATGCATTCACTCCTATTGGAAATTTATACAGACAAAGGCATTGGCACCTTAATTACTAAAGAATAAATTATGAATACTTCAGAAGTCATTGAACAATTTAATCAATATGTGATATCAAATTATGGACGATTGCCATCGGTTATTGTCAAAGGACAGGGAAGCTATATCTATGATGCGGATGGACGTAAATATTTAGATATGTTTCCGGGTTGGGCTGTTAGTGGGATTGGTCACTGCCATCCTAAAGTGGTTAAGGCACTACAGGATCAAGCTGGACAACTGATTCACATGGATAATACGTTTTATAATGTTCCACAGGGGCAATTGGCTCAATTGCTTAGTGAACGAGCTTTTGGCGGCCAATGTTTTTTTTGTAACAGTGGCGCAGAAGCTGTAGAAGCTTCAATAAAACTTGCCAGATTGGCAACGGAAAAACAAAAATATAAAATTATCACCGCAACGGGTGGTTTTCATGGGCGAACATTGGGTGCGATAACAGCAACAGCTCAGCCAAAGTATCATCAAGGTTTTCTTCCTTTGGTACCAGGTTTTGAGTATGTGCCATTTAATGATATTGCTGCGATTGAAAGTGTCTTTGATGATGAAGTGGCTGGCGTACTCATTGAACCGATTCAAGGTGAAGGTGGCATTCAAATGGCAAGCCAGGAATATATGGATGCCATTCGAAGGCTTTGTGATAATTATGGAGCCTTGGCAATTTGGGATGAAGTGCAAACAGGTATGGGACGAACCGGTAAATGGTTTGGCTATCAGCACTACAACGTTGAACCGGATATTATGACCATGGCAAAATCTCTGGGAGGTGGAGTTGCCGTTGGTGGTATCATGGCAAAACCTGAGGTTGCTAATTTTCTGGTTCCTGGAACACATGCATCTACGTTTGGTGGAAATCCATTGGCTTGCGTGGCCGCATCTGCTGTTATTGAAGCCATTGAGCAGGAAAACTTACTTGAAAACACACAAACGCTAGGGCTTTATGCTGCTGAAGCTTTAAATAATCTTAAAGAGAAGCATGCATGCATTGATCATGTTCGCGGATATGGTTTAATGCTTGGCATCCAATTAAATGAACCTGGTGGCCAAATCGTGAGTACCTGCTGGGAGAATGGTCTTCGTATTAATTGCACGCAAGATACCGTTTTGCGATTTATGCCTGCAATGACTGTCAGTAAAAATGAAATAGATGAAGCGATTGAGATTTTAGACCGATCCATATCGCATGTGTATAATGGAGTGGGAAGTCATGGCTAAACATTTTCTATCACTACATGATTTTACGCGTCAAGAATTGATCGATTTGCTAGATTTGTCAACAGAGTTGAAACAACTCTATCGGTCTGGTGGACAGGACAATTGTTTGACGGGAAAAACGATGACGCTTTTATTTGAAAAACCAAGTAGTCGAACGCGTATTAGTTTTGAAGTCGCAATGAACCAGTTAGGCGGCAGCCCCATCTATTGCCGGCCAGATGATGTTGGCGGTTTGGGCAAGCGTGAGCCGATTAAAGATCTCGCACGAATATTAAGTGGCTATGTGGATCTGATTGTTGTGCGAACATTTTCACATGACCATATTGTCGAATTGGCAAAATATTCAACGGTCCCTGTTATCAATGCATTGACGGATTTTTCTCACCCATGTCAGGCAATGGCAGACATGATGACAATTCGTGAGCATATTAAAAATTTAGAAGGTGGCAAAGTGACTTTTGTCGGCGATGGCAATAATGTCGCTCGTTCCGTAGCTGTGGCATGTGCTAAATTAGGTGTCAACTTTTCACTGGCAGCCCCTGCAGATTATTCCTTTGATAATGATTTCAAAGAATTGCTCAATAATATTTCAGATACAACCATCGAATGCACTACTGATGTAAAGAAGGCTGCTGAATCGGCAGATGTTTTATATACAGATACATGGATTAGCATGGGCCAGGAAGATGAAAAGCAGCAACGGATCGAAGTTTTTTCCGATTACAAAATTGATCAGAATTTAATGAAACTAGCCAAACCAGATGTGAAAATCATGCATTGCTTGCCTGCCTATCGTGGCATGGAAATTACAGATGACGCAATTGAGTCGGAAAATAGTATTGTGTTTGATCAAGCACAAAATCGCCTTCATTTTCAGCGTGCGTTATTAAAATATTTATGTAGTTAGAAAGAGATTCATGTCTAAAAAACGACCCGCAAAACAATGCCGACCATTGCGCATCACACGAAAGTTTACTGACACCCCTGCTGGTTCTGTTTTAATCGAAATGGGACAAACCAGAGTTTTGTGTACCGCAAGCCTGGAGCCCTCTGTTCCCAAATGGCGGGAAGGATCGGGCTTAGGTTGGGTAACCGCTGAATATAATATGCTTCCGGGGTCAACGTCGCCTCGTAAACCAAGGCCTAAAACAGGGATCACGGATTCGCGGGGTACTGAGATCCAGCGATTAGTCGGTAGGAGTTTACGCAGTGCGGTTGATTTAAAAAAGTTGGGTGAAGTGAGTATTGTGATTGATTGTGATGTTCTGCAAGCAGATGGTGGGACGCGAACAGCGGCGATCAATGGTGGTTTTATTGCCTTGATGGATGCAATTAAATATGGCAAAAAACAAAAATTTATTCAGGACGACCCCATTCTTCATCATATAGGTGCCATGAGCGTTGGTATTGTGCATGGCAAAGTCTGCGTGGATCTGGATTATGAGCTTGATAGTCAGGCCGACGTGGATTTCAATGTTGTTATGACAGAGTCTGGTCAATATATTGAATTGCAGGGAACTGGGGAAGAAACGACCTTTAGCCCTGATCAGCTTAATGATTTGCTTTTGGCGGCAAAGCGTGCTATAAGACAAATGGTTAAATACCAAAAGGTCTCATTAACAAAAAAATCTACTCTATTTGAGAAGTAAACCATTGAATAAGTTTATAAAATTTCTGATCTGTTTGGTTTTCTTTTCTGGTTGCGAACAAACCGTCACGAAAGAAACCTATACTTCAGGGGGAAGCTTTTACGGATTAATGAATCCGACAACCTCTGGAAATCAACATTTACATCTTGGAGAGCCCTTTTCTATTTCATTAGCAGTTTATCAGCAAGACGACCAACAAATGATGGCTGTTGGCTTACAACAAAGAGCCAAGCAATTATTAAATGACCCTAAAAATGAAATATGGATCGAACAAGTTCCTGGAGGGTTGTCAGTTAATTATGGGCATTATAAAACTAAAAAATCAGCTCAAAAACAGCTAGGTAAACTTAAGAACGTCTATCAAACTATGCAGCCTGGTGCTTACCAGTTTGCGGTTGTTAAATTGATTCCCATGCCTGATCCTCCTGAGCATCCAGAATGGAATTTAGCGAGCCAAAATTGCGGTTATTCGCTTTTGATCGCATCATACTATAATGTGCCTGAAAAAAAGTATTTATCTCGAAAAAAAGATGCTGTTGATGCTGTAAGTCACTTAAGGCAGCAAGGCGAACAGGCGTTTTATTTTCATGGGTATCATGAATCATTAATTTTTATTGGTTGTATGCCAAAAAATGTGGCCCCGATGGTAAAGTCATTGTTACATAAAAAACACAACCACTACTATGAAAATAGTCAAAAAGTCTATACGGTCTATCCCAGTAATAAAGATGGCAATGTAAAACTTCCAAACCTCTCCTATTTTGTCGACTTGGAAGAATTTAAAGCACAGAACAATATTTCGAAATAATGAATATGAAATTGTCCTTGCCTCATCAACTTGTACTCGCAACCAAAAACGCTGGCAAATTAGCTGAACTCAAATCTCTCTTTCAAGATTATCCAATTGAAATCAAAGGTTTAGATGATTTTGGTGATATCCCTGACGCCATTGAAGATAAGGATACTTTAGCTGGTAACGCTCACAAAAAGGCTCAGCATTATAGTCAGATTATAAAAAAATGGGTGGTTGCAGATGATTCAGGACTGGAAATAGATGCTCTAAATAAGGCTCCAGGGGTTTATTCTGCCCGATATGGACGTGAAGACATTGGTTATAATGAGAATCCTAATCAGACAAACTGCCAGAAGGTATTACGAGAACTTGGTGAACTTCCGATATCACAGCGAACAGCTCGTTTTAAATGTGCTCTTTGCATGAGCGATCATTTAGGTAATCCAATCATTGAAGTTGAGGGAACTCTGGAAGGGAGCATCGGTACTGACATGGTTGGCAACAATGGTTTTGGTTATGATCCCATTTTTATCATTCCAGAATTAGATAAATCGGTTGCTCAATTATCGCCCAGCGAGAAAAATAAGCGATCGCACAGAGCTAAAGCTTTTGAGGCTCTTGTTGAGGTACTAAAGCAAAAGTATAATTTTGCTTAAATCGGCTCACTCGAGATTTCCATCTGGTATGAATTTATAGCCAATTTCTCGAATTGTATGAATAAATTGAGGGCAATGGGGATTACTTTCAATTTTGCTTCTCAGTGTTGTGACGAAACGATCAATTGTTCGGGGTGTTACAAAGACATCATATCCCCAGGCGGCATTAAGTATTTCGTCACGTGTTAATGCACGATGAGGTTTACTTGCGAATAAGTGTAGCAATTTAAATTCCTTTGGCGACAACTTAATCGTTTCTTGATTTTTTGTTAATGTTTGTGATGTAATATCCAGACAATATTCGCCAAATTCATATTTTTCGATATGCTTTGATCGTATTCGTCTTAAAAAAGCATTCGCCCTTGCTAATAACTCACGAATACTAAAGGGTTTTGTAATATAATCATCCGCCCCAAGGTTTAATCCTAAAATAATATCAGATTCCTGCCCTTTTGCTGTCAGCATGATGATTGGCATTTCCAGATTTTCTTCCCTTACTAGACGACATATTTCATAGCCGTTGATTTTAGGGAGCATAATATCCAAAATGATTAAATCTGGATGTTCATTAAGTGCTTTATTTAAGCCGCATTCGCCCTCTTCGGAAGTAATTACTTGATAATCTTTGTATTCAAAATTGTCTTTTAAACCCCGAAGTAATGTGGGATCATCTTCAATGATTAATATCTTTTCTTTCATCAAAAATCGGTTCCTAAATTATTTTACGTTTGTCGATAGGAATTGAGACGATAAACCTGCTGCCTTGATCTGGGGTGCTTTCAACCTCGATTTTTCCCTTATGTGCTTGAACGATATACTGAACAATACTAAGGCCCAAACCAGCACCTGAGCTGTGCCTTGAAAGCGTTTGGTCCACTTGGTAGAAGCGATCAAATATTTTCTTTTGATTACGTTTTGAAATACCCATGCCCTGATCTATTACAATAAATTGCAAATACTTGCCATTTGGTCGTATCTCTAATTGAATCTTTTTGTTTTCCCCAGAATATTTACAGGCATTATCCAGAAGATTAATAAGAACGCGAATCAGTGCTTGATGATCGGCAAGGATTAATGGATACTGATCTGGTATATTGACTTTTATTTGACAGGTATGATTCTTGAACTGTGCCTGCGTTGCTTGCAGGGCTTCTTGAATAATCTCATTTGGATCCGTTGGAATTAGCTCGAATGTTTGTTTGTTTCGTTCCATTCTAGAAAATGTTAAGAAATTATCGATAAGTTGACTCAGTCGTTTGTTTTCTTTTGATACCATTTCCAGGTATTCAGTTTTTTGGGTTTCATCAGATATTCGCCCTTCTGTGAGTGTATCAATAAGCAGTCTAATTGAGGCAATTGGTGTTTTTAGTTCATGGCTTACTGTTGCAACAAAATCATTTTTTAATTTATTAAGTTTGATTTGTTTTGTAATACTTCGGATGACGAGGTAGCTTAAAATAGCAAGTACGATAATCATTAAGGTCGCCATCCAGATATAAATTAATATTTGTTTTTCAGCTGTTTTTTCAAATAATGTACTGTCAATCAGATTAAGTTCGATTTGCCAGCCCTTGAAATATGTTTCTGGCGAATGATCAGAAAAAGATACACGCAAAAAGGGCGTTTTTTGCAGTGGAGTTAAATGAGAATTTATGCCAAATACAGGTGATTTTGTCTCGTCTAAGATTGATAAATCAAAATGTTTATGTGTGAGCCCAAGTGTTTTGGCATAGTTTTCAGTATCCTGTAGTAATGTGTTTAGTTTTATAAACGCACAGTGTTTTATGCTCTTCTCTTCAAGGACAAGGACAACTTGATTATTAATTTGTTTAATACTGTTACCAGGTAGTTTGTCGATAATATTAGATAATGTTGGTTCGTATTGGTTGGCAATTTGAGCCATGTTTGTATGGGTATTTATAATAGCCTCAACTGAAATAAAAATATTATCCAGGATCTCTACTTTTCTGCCTTGAGATAGAGTGTTCAGTTTCTTTAGAATAAATAGTTTTTGATTGTTTGTGAAATTAAATGATTTATTGCTGCTTGCGATAATGGAAAGAATATATTCGATATATCGCGGTACTATGTGTGAATATCCTTTATGCTTTGAGGTGATATTATGTTTTTGACCAATTTCAATTAAATATAGATGCGCTTGGATAAAGTAGAATGCTGTTTGTGTTGACATATTTGTTGTATTAAATGAATGGATAAAATCCCGAATCGTATCCATGGCTTTTTTTGCCTGATTTAGTTTAATTAAACAGCGTGCATGGCCGATCACTGAGAGACAAATTGTTTCGTTAGTACTTTCGGGGCCCTGAATGGATAAAAGGTATGAGTGAATTGCCTTTTGGTAATGTTGACCGTATTCAAATGATTGGGCTTGAATAAACTCAGGGTGACTATTGCCCACTGTATAACTATTTGAAATTGGATTAGGTGTTATGACTTGATTGTTATGATCGAAGCTGAGAATAGCTTCAATCCCTCCATTATAATTCGGATTTAAAATAATATGATTAATCCACTTTTTTGGAGGTTCTTGTGTTAACGACTCTCGAAGTTGCCTGACGCTTTTGTTTAGTTGTTGGTCATAATAGTCGCATAATTTGAGTATTTGCTGTGTGTAGATGTCTGTTAGTTTTTGCCGTACAATGATGCGTTCATTTTGAATGGTGTGATTCATAAACCATAATAAACAAGTAGTGGGTAGTATCACTATCATACTGATAATGATAACCACCCACCTTATTTGTCGACTCTGTTCGTTTTCTTTAAAATAATTAGGCAAATAATCGCCCTTTTTTATCTTAACGATATTTGATTATTAATAATATATTACAACGTATTAATTAAAATAAGCTTCTCACAATTAGTAAAATAATGTCGCCTCGGCTTATTGTATATCGCCTTTGATATTATTGGTTGTAAATAAGCCATGAATTTCTTGAGCATTTAAAGGGTAATTAAAAATTTGGATTTCATCCATATAGCCATGGAATGGTCGTTGTGTGATGTCATGGCCACCAATTCGAAGATCGCCAAATAGTGCCGGTGTAGGTTTCGTGTACTTTGTTTGTTTATCTAATTTTCCATTAATGTAAATTTCAAGTTCTTGATAATTATGATAAACAAAGACAATATGTGACCATTGATTCATTTCGATTGAGGACGTTGAATCAATATCATCTATATTATCAAGCATTTCAGCATTTCGAATCGAATGCGCCACACTACCATCTTTATTCAATATTAAATGGACAACGCCATGATGCCAGCCATCTCCATGTAAGATTGCTGTTTCTGTATTTGGTATGCTTAATGGTTTTACCCAAAGCGAGTAGGTCATAGATGCATAGTTAGCTTCTTGGTTCATATTGATATCAATGTAATCGTTTTTTCCATCAAAGAATAACGCACCTCCAAATTTACCACCTTGTGGTGTCCAGGTTTTTGTTCCATAAAGAAATCCATTATGTTGATGCCTGTTATCTGTCGAAAGTGAACCATGGCTTTCATCGAGTGACCAGTGCACTAATTTTTCGGTATTAGTTGTAAAATGCCAAATATCGCCTTGGAACACATTTTCGTCAGAAGCGAAATGTTCATCTAATCGCCAATAATAGCTTGTATTCTTTTCCAGTTTAGGTAATTGATCAAAATATGACTGGGGTGTTTGGCCGACGAGTTTTAAATCATCAGGTGACTGGCCGAAATAGATCGAATACATTGAAGGAGAATCATCAACATCCCAATAGAGACGGTCGATGTCATGTCTGACAATGGAGTTATTGGCAGGGTAAAAATAGATCTCGTCGTTATATTCCTCTTCTTCGGTAATGTCGTTTGTCGTATTTATGTCCTTCATCATTTTATCTAATGCCATTAATGGCGGGATAATTTCTTTCATTGGAGGCATGTTTGTTAGCTTTATACGTAACGAGAATTGGTTTTTCGTTTCACTTGTATACGTATATATATTTGTTTTGTCCAATGATTTTACGAGGGTATCCATCTGAAGAATGATATTGGGGTCATTCATTTCTTCTGATGCATTCATCACTCCTTTTGAAATATTTAAAGCGCCTCCAATATTCAAAGCGACCAATTTACTTGTAGATCGAGGGAGTGTTTTAATCTTCTCTTCAAACACATTTGAAGACATATTGAGTTGTCTGATATCAAATGGCTTATTAAGTGTCAAAATAATGCCATTATCCATTTTGGCTATATAGGCATATAAAGGCTCACCTTTATCGTCTGAGATTAAATATTTATTTTGTGGCGTATCTTCTGTGAGGCTGTCGCTATTTAAAGAAAATGATTGATCGATTTTTCTCAGGATGGTGTCAGCAACTTGATATGTTTTATCAGAGTTGTTGCTATAGATCTTTAAACCGATACTATCAAGAGTTGGTAATAGTTTATTCAACACCGATTTTGGTTTTTCATCATTAGTGCTTGTATGTGTCACGAAAAGTGTTAATTGATTAATATTACTAAAGAACTCACGTCCTATGTCAAGGCCTGTGAAATCATTGACTTTTTGATTTAATTGAGACATTTGTTGGGTATTTGCCTCATTCAAGGCGACACTTCCGAGTAAAAATGCGTTTGATGGGATTTCGTTAATGTATTCTTGATTTAAGTTTTGTGTATGGATGAGTTTGTAAAGCAGGCAGTCATGGTTGTCTTTAAAGTGGACCGCTGTGGCAATCGTTATTTCATCAGACTTAAAATTGATGAATGCGGTTAAATCATCAATATTTTGTGAATCAAGAAATAAGTCTGCCATCGCAAAATCGGTAGAGGTTAGCCCCATTTTATCCAGCATGCCATGAATTTTATCAATATCTGCCCATAGAGTAATGAGGTTTTCAGCTCTTTTTTTACGAGGCAATTTAATAAAAGATTGATTTTCAGTTAATAAGCTTTTGCTAGGTAAATTCGATTTGTATTTAGATACAGCTTGTTCAATATGACGCTTTTCTTTGCCAATAATAAAAATGGAATTATCATATGCGGTATATACGCCTGGTCCAACAATCGTTTCCATTTCTTGCATTGTTGGGCCTGGTTGCCCTGTCATACCAAGTCCTGTGAGAATTAAGCCTTTGAGGATATCACTTTTTCCCGGTTGAATAATAAGTAGCACATTATCATCATCAGGTGATTCATTTACAATATCAATGACACCAAAAGCAATACCTCGTACTTTTTTAAATTCTGTCAGCATACTGGGGTTAAATAATGCGTTGATGATGTTTCCCGGATTCATTTGTTGAGTTGAAGGGTCTTGCGCCCCCCCCAATACCGCAAGTGGGTTTTCAAACGGTGTATCTTTGAACATTTTGACGAGCGTTTCAATTTGATCACCCGGTCGGCCCAACTCAACATAGGCAATAGTATTGGGTGGCATCAATTCAGCTGGATCAAAGATATATGAGCTGTCATACAACAATTGAGCATTATTGACGATTTCTATTTGTTCTGGGAAACTGTTAATCAATTTTGCAAACGTTTGCTGGGCTAGTTGTTCTTGACCTTGTTTGCTGTAACACAGTCCCAGTCGATACATCGCCTGGGCGGTTGTTGCTTTTTGTGTTTCATTCGATTTGGAGATGATTTCCTTATAAATTGAAATCGCTTTGGTGAGATCCCCTTCTATTTCTTCACTATACAATCCTTCTTGCATGCTAACCTGCAGAGATTGTGCTTGTAAAAATGGTTGGGGTGTTATTATGGTAAGGATAAGAGTGATTAAAATACAGCGACCATTTTGTTTCATTTATATTCTCCTTCAGTGTGTTAGAATGTATATCATTAACTGAAGAGTATTATCCCGCTAAATGTCACCGTTTTGTTACCGTTTACAGCCCCAAACAATATTTTTAGAAAAAATACCATCAATATTGACTTGATGATTAAATATAGACTATTTTTCGTGCGAAATGAGGTCTTCGTAGGTCTCGCGGCGACGGATGATATTGACATCTTTATCATCAATTAGCACTTCTGCAGCACGAGGTCTGGCATTGTATTGACTGCTCATGACGAATCCATATGCGCCAGCAGTAAAGACGGCTAACAAATCCCCTCGTTTTAATGGAGGTAACGCCCTGTTTTTGGCTAAAAAGTCAACGCTTTCGCAAATGGGGCCGACAACATCAACCGTCTGTGTGCCTTCAATCGCAATATCCTGGCTGCGATGATCGATCTCGAATTTTTTATCAACGCTAACTGGCCAAATAAAATGATATCCATCATAAAATGCAGGACGGATTAAATCATTCATTGCAGCATCAACAATGACCATCTTTTTATCGCCCGCTTGTTTTGTGTAAAGCACTTTTGTGATCAAAACGCCAGCATTACCAGCGATGCTTCTGCCTGGCTCTAAGATAAGCTTAAGATTTTTATTTTGGATCAGTGGAACGATTTCTTTGGCATAATCTGCGGCACTGGGAGATTGACCTGTAAGATAATCGGCACCAAAACCTCCACCAATAATAAATGAAGAAATGGTGAAATCTTGCTTGCGTAACGTGTCAATGAGTTCCAGCGTTTTAGTGATCGCAGAGACATAAGGATCGACAGTATAAACAGGAGAGCCTATGTGGATATGTATGCAACTAAGTTTGACCCAGTCATTATTGCCATAATCTTTGAATACTTTTTGGGCACGTTCAATATCAACACCAAATTTGTTCCCACGCTTACCTGTGGTTGTATGGCGGTGGGTTTTTGGGTCGACATCAGGATTAACTCGCAATGCACCATGGACTTGCTTATTGACACTTTGAGAAAGCCGGATCAGGTTTTCCAATTCGGCTTCTGATTCAATATTAAAAAATGCAATTCCGGCTTCAATGGCTTGAAGAAGTTCTGCATCGGTTTTGCCAACACCTGCATAAACAACTTTCGAACTATCTCCTCCGCCCTGCTGGACGCGAAACAGTTCACCACCACTAACAACGTCAAATCCACTGCCCATTTCAGATAACATTTTGATGATATTAATGTTACCACAGGCTTTTACAGAATAGCAAATTAATGGATCAAGAGGCGCAAAGGCCTTCTGGAATCCCTCATAATGATGCTTAAAAGTATTAGCACTATAAATATACGAAGGCGTATCGACTTTTTCGACGATTTCTTTAATTGAAAGGTTTTCGCAAAAAAGCTGTTGGTCTTTGTAATTAAAATGATCCATGTCTCTTTGCCCTATTGCTTTGGAATGAAACGAACCGGAGGCAAAGGCCCTACCAACGGAGATACATATTCATGGAAGGATGGTAGGATATTATTACCTTCTTCATTGATGTATTCATCTGGCAATGATTTCGTTTTGACAGCAACAGAAGCCAATGTGGTCATGAAGGTGTCGATGCGATATCGGTCACCTTTACCAAAACGTTGCATGCCAACACTTGCAGCGGAGTTTGGACCAACGGCGTAATAAACGGCCATGCGACCACAATAGCGGGCTTCAGCAGCGTCCACGGGACTGATTAAGCCAGGGAAGCTACGTTGTAAGTAACCAAAAGTATCGGCGCGAACACGGCTGATTTTCAGTTCTTCTTTCAGGGTATTTGATAAGAAGTCAGCCAAAGCTCCAGTACCTGAAAGCTGGACGTTACCGTGGGCATCTTCATCCAGGTTTTCTTGAATTTTCTTGGTCCATGGAGTGTGGTCTACGTCACTGATACCTTCACTGACAACCACCATGCAGCGACCTAAGCGGTCATAAACTTTCTGCACATCGTTGCAAATTTGTTCTTTTGAAACAGGTCGTTCTGGGATATAGATCAAATGGGGACCATCATCTTCATTGCGACGAGCCAGCATGGATGCCGCAGTCAAGAAACCAGCATGGCGCCCCATGACAATATCCAATTTGATACCTGGGATGGCTCTGTTGTCTAGATCGTCACCAATTACCGCCTGAGCAACAAATGTCGCCGCCGTGCCATAACCAGGGCAGTGGTCTGTTACCAATAAATCGTTATCGATGGTTTTAGGTACATGAAATACTTTCAGATCGTATCCAGCTTCTTGTGCCATGATGTTAATAATATGGGCGGTACTGGCTGAATCATTACCACCAATGTAAAAGAAGTAACGAATATCATGTTTTTTAAAAATTTCAAAAATACGTGAGCAGTATTCCTGGTCAGGTTTGTCACGGGTTGACCCTAATGCTGCAGATGGTGTCATGGCAATTTCGTCGAGTTCGCGACGGGATAATTTTTTCAAGTCGTAGAAATCTTCATTCACAATCCCTTGCACTCCATGATGCGCCCCATAGAGGTTCTTGATGCAATCGTGTTCGCAAACTTCTTCGATAACCCCAACAAGTGATTGATTAATAACTCCAGTAGGTCCACCAGATTGACCTACAACCGCATTACCTACAACTTTTGTCATGACTAAACTCTCTTAATTCTTTGGATGTTTTCTTCCCAAGTTAAATTTGTTAAAAAGTACGTTCTATAAATCCAGTATCAACATTACCCTTGATAAATTGTGGGTGTGATAATAAATCCAAGCTCAAAGGTATGGTTGTTTTAATCGGACCAATTTTGAATTCTTCCAACGCTGTCTTCATGCATTGTATGGCTTCTGCACGATTTCGTTTATGAACAATAAGTTTGCCAATCATTGAATCATAATAAGGTGAAATTGTATAACCTTGGTAAACATGCGAATCCAAACGGACACCAAAGCCCCCTGGCGGAATGTAGGTTTCTACTTTACCTGGGCAAGGTGTGAAATTCTTTGCGGGGTCTTCAGCATTGATGCGACATTCGATTGCAGCACCATTTTGATTAATATCTTTTTGGCGAAGTTTTAGTCGTTCACCTGCTGCGATTCGTAATTGCCATTTGATCAAGTCAATCCCTGTGACCATTTCTGTGACAGGGTGTTCAACCTGAATTCTTGTATTGACTTCGCCAAAGTAAAAATGATTATTTTGATCAACCAGAAATTCAACCGTTCCTGCATTGACATATTTGGCGGCCTTGACGATTCGAAGTGCGGCTTTGCAAATTTCATTACGCAGTTCGTTATCAATATGCGGACTGGGTGTTTCTTCAATGACTTTCTGGTATCGCCGTTGCAAGCTGCAATCGCGTTCGTATAAATGTACAGCATGTCCATGTTCGTCAGCTAGAATTTGAACTTCGACATGGCGGGCTTTTTCTAAATATTTTTCGATAAAAATTTCGGGATTATTAAATGCCGCCGCGGCTTCTGCGGTTGCACTGTGAAATGCGGCACGAAGACTCATTTCATTATGAGCAATTCGCATTCCTCGTCCCCCACCACCTGCAGAAGCTTTTAGCATCACAGGATAACCCATTTTTTCTGCAACCTTTGCCGCTTCATTTTCATCGGGTACTGGATCTTCAGTACCTGGTACGACATGAACCTTTGCACTAATTGCAAGGTTTCTGGCTTGCACTTTATTACCTAAAAGGTGAATCGCTTCAGGATCTGGGCCAATAAACTTAATTTTGCAATCGCGGCATACTTCGGCAAAGTGAGCATTCTCCGCTAGAAAACCATATCCTGGATGAATGGCCTCTACGTTCGAAATTTCAGCTGCGCTGACGATCCTAGCAATGTTTAAGTAGCTTTCAGCCGCTTCCTTCGGGCCGATGCATATGGTTTCATCTGCCATAGCAAGGTAGCTGGCATTCTTATCGGCTTCAGAGTAGACCGCAACTGTTTGAACACCCATTTCACGACAGGCGCGAATGATCCGTAATGCGATTTCCCCACGATTAGCTATTAATATTCTTGAAAACATAATTCTCTTGCTGAATGAGTTAAAAACTTAGGTTCAGGCTAAAATACGTCCCCCGCGATTTTATTAAAATCAGGACTTATCAGTCTGGTTCGACCAGAAAGAGTGGTTGGCCAAATTCCACGGCCGTACCGTTGCTAACCAATACTTTCTTTATGGTACCTTTGATTTCACTATTGATTTCATTCATAACTTTCATGGCTTCGACAATGCAGACGACAGTATCTTCGCCGACACTATCTCCGACATCAACGAACGCATCCGCATTGGGGCTAGGTGCCGCATAAAATGTTCCCACAATTGGTGAAACAATTTCTTTAAGATTAGAATCTGCTGATTCTGCTGCGGGCGTTTCTGTAGCTGTTGCAGGGGCTGGAGCAGCAGCCGGTGGTGCGATATTAGCTGGGCTGCTTGCTGGGACAGCATACATCTGAGGTGCATCTGATCCATTGCCTCTTTTTAGAATGATTCGCGTTTGGCCATCAACGATTTCCAATTCGCTTAAATCATTTTCTTTCATTAAATCGATTAATTCTTTTACGCGTTCAACATCCATGAGGTTACCTATTCATTAAAGTTTTAAGGATTCGACATCCTTCGGAATTCGGCTTAAGACCTTTTTTCCTTTGGCTGTAACCAGGACATCATCTTCTATCCGGATTCCAAATTTTCCCGGAATATAGACTCCTGGCTCGATGGTGACAACCATCCCTTCTTGCAATACATCCTTACTTTTTGGGTTCAATGATGGATTTTCGTGGATATCCAGCCCGATGCCATGACCTGTGCCATGGCCAAAAATCGGCAAACGACTCTTTTTCATCACGTCGCGAGCAGCTTTATCAACTTCGCTGATGGCGACTCCAGGCTTAACTGCATTAATAGCAGAGAGTTGCGATTCGAGTACCCACTTGTAGGCATCAATAAAAACAGAGGGAATTCTACCGGCCACGAAGCACCGTGTCAAGTCACTTCTGTAGCCGTTAATCGTGGCGCCCCAATCAAATAAAATCGTTTGGTTCTTGCCAAGACGCTTTTTTTCTGGTCGTGCGTGAGGTTCTGCGGCATGAACTCCATAGGCAACGATTGTCCCAAAGGCTGCTGGGCCCCCTCCGCGTTTAGCCATTTGGTATTCAAGGTAGGCACAGGTTTCTATTTCACTGGCTCCAGTTCGGAGCCAGTCTAATGTTTCGGTTAAGGATGCTTCTGCAACACGAACCGCTTTTTGAATATTGGCTATTTCTTCTTCATCTTTGATTAAACGTAATTCAGATGCTAAAGAATCCGTTTTTTTGAGACTGGATCCTATTGCTTTTTTATAGCGTGAAAATTCATTAAGGGTTACAGCATCAGATTCAATACCAATGAATAATTTTTTCTTGGTTTTTCCAATGAGTCCCCATTTGCCAAGAACTTCGGATGCTGCCTGAGACATACTCCCTTTTCGAATAAATAAGGGCAACCCAGGGCATTCATGCTTCAGTTGTTCGGTAAAACGGCTGTCAGTGATCAGTATTTTACGTTTTGCAGACAGGACAAAGACGCTGTCTTCGCCGCTAAAGCCGGTAAAGTATCGAACATCTTGTGGTAACACGACGATTAACGTATCGATCCTTCGCTCTGCCATGGCATCGCGGCATCGTTTAATACGTTTATTGATGAATGATTTTATCTTGGCTATATTTGACATAACTTATTGTAATCAATGATATTGGATTCAAGATAAATTGCAAGGCTTCATTTGAATAATGTGCTAGAAATCTTTGTATTTGTCATGGAAAATTTGTTGTCATTTTAGTCATAAGTTTATTAGAATAGAACTTAAATCGGTGTAGGAAATTTATGGTCGAAATATTCCATTCCTGCGATGACTTCACAAAAAATACTTGGAGGTAGTATGTATAAAATCGCTTTATCTTGTGTGTTCATTTTCGTTGTGATTTGTCATTCTTCATTGCAAGCTACGGTTTGTTTTCCCTATACCAGTAAGGTTTATTGGTATTTAAATCATCACGTATTTGATCCTGTCATTGAGGGAGATGTAGAAGCTGAGTATGGCGCAGAGTGTTGTTTTTCCCCCCTGCCTGATCAATTCGCATCTGGAATTGATGTTCATAGCTCTGGTCGAATCGGCTATCAAAGTGATGGTAGTGCAAGGTTGACAATCACAAATTTAGCTCAGCCAGATGATGATGTTCTGATTACGATTGACATGATTGTTAATACGGAGCCAAATCAATTTTACACCTCGATTGAGGTCTTAGATGGTGCGACAGTGGAGTCACCTGCCATTACAGACATTTGTGAATTTGTGGGCGGAGAAGATGTTCAAATTATCAGTAATGTTGATTTGGGTGATGGCTTTAAAGAGGTGAGGTTACAGGCTGGATTTGCCGGAGTCGATTTGTCAGATTGTGACAATATTCATATTGTATTTGATGATTTATATGCCTTTGTTGATCAGGTGTTTGTTGAAATGACCTATTTTGAAAACGGTATAACACCTATTCAGTATTGTACACCTGGACCACCTGCGCCGTTTTTACATATAGAGGGTTTTGCTAGTGTGTCAGAATATTTCGTGGGCTCATCGGATACTTTTTACGTAAGTTTAATATCTCCCCCTGATTTTGGTAATGTAAATAACACTGTTGCGGTCAATATTGAACCCGTATTGAATGGCCCGGGGCCTGATATTACATTAACACAATACTTTACTAATTTACCAATGCCATTGACTTTTGATGGGACAAATTGGGACATACCACAAGAAGTTGTCGTTACAGCTCTAGACGACATTCTAGAAGAAGATTGTATTGAATATCTCGAATTACAATTTGATGTTGAGGTCAGTAACCCTTTTGCTACACCCCTACATGGATATAGTTTACTAAAAAGTGATTTGGTTCAAGTGAAAGATAATGATATGGCATGTGTGTTTGTCAATACAGGTGATGGTGTTAGTGTTAATGAATTAGATCCTGTTGGAAGTTCAGATGACTATACCATTGTATTAAATCGAGCCCCACTAGGTGGCAGTACGAACATTACATTATTTTCAGAGGATTTTACAGTTCAATTTACGCCCGGCTTTTTGTACTTTTCCAGTTTTGACTGGGATGTGCCGAAAACGGTCACTGTTTCTGCCATTCAGGATGATGTATTTACGAATATTGATCCTGTTATTACGGCTATTTCAAGTGGTGAATTCAATAATCCCAGTGCTTTTAACCCAATTGAAAACGTCGTTGTACAACTTATCGAGGATGAATGCGGAGAATTTGGACTACCACCCTACGATCTAAATGGTGATTGTCGTACGGATCTTGATGATTTTTCTTTACTGGGGATTTCGCAAGTTGACTATGAGCTATTTGTGACGGACTGGCTAAATTGTACGCATCCAGATCCAGCTTTTTGCAATTGATTGAATTGATTTAATCTGAATTGTCCAAAATACTCATGAAGGCTTCTTGAGGTATATTTACAGAACCAACGCTTTTCATGCGTTTTTTGCCTTCTTTTTGCTTTTTCAGTACTTTCATTTTACGTGTAACATCACCGCCATAGAGTTTTGCGGTTACATCCTTACGGAATGCTTTGATGGTTTCCCTTGCAATGATTTTACCGCCAATGGCTGCCTGCAGAGGAATTTCAAATTGATGTTTTGGGATAACTTTGCGTAGCCGCTCTAATAGCTTGCGACCACGTGACTCTGAAATGGATCTATGCACAATAACTGACAATGCATCTACGGCAACTTTATTAACGAGAATATCCATTTTGACCAGATTACTTTTCTCAAAGTGCCTGAATTCGTAATCGAGAGTCGCATAGCCTCGGCTTGCCCCTTTGAGGATATCATAAAAATCATAAACGATTTCAGCTAGGGGCGCCTGGTATTCCATCATGACACGCGTTTGGCTGAGGTAGTCTGTTTTAATTAAAATGCAGCGGCGTTGGTCTGCCAGTTTCATGATTGCGCCAATGTATTCACTAGGCGTAATAATTTCCATACGAACGATGGGTTCACGTAATTCTGCAATGACTGATGGATCTGGCATCTGGCTTGGAGAATCGATGCGAAGCACTTCGCCATCTGTCGTCAGAATTTGATAACTAACAGTAGGAGCAGTCTGTACAACATCAACATCATTTTCACGCTCTAAGCGTTCCTGAATGATCTCCATATGCAATAAACCAAGGAAACCACAACGGAACCCAAATCCTAAAGCCGGTGAACTTTGAGGTTCAAAGGTAAAGCTTGCGTCATTGATTTGCAATTTATCAAATGCCTGTCGCAATTTTGTATAGTCGGTGTCGCTGCCAGGATAGAAGTCAGAGAAAACCATTTGCACAGGTGGATCGTAACCAGGAAGTGGCTCGTCTGTAGGGTCAAGTTCATCTGTAATCGTATCGCCAATCATCACATCAGATAATTTACGAATACTTGCAATCACATAGCCTACTTCCCCCACACCCAGTTCTTTTACGCGAGTCATTTTCGGCATGAATTTGCCCAGTTCAGTGATAACGTAACTGGTTCGCTTGCCCATCATCAGGATTTTCTGGCCAACTTCCAATTTACCAGAAACAACGCGTACATAACAAATCACGCCCCGATATTCATCATAGTGACTATCGAATATCAATGCAGAAACTTTTTTGTCTTTATGTTCTTCTGGAGCAGGTAGAAACGTAATCACCGCTTCGAGAAGTTCTTCAACGCCAACTCCGGTCTTGGCACTGATGCCGAAGCATTCTTCTTTTTTGATGCCAACAATATGTTCAATTTCTTCTGCGGTCATATCTTCCTGGGCGGCTGGGAGATCTACCTTGTTGATGACAGGGATGATTTCCAAACCTGCGTCAACCGCCAGGTAGGCATTGGCGACTGTTTGAGCCTCGACGCCTTGGGTGCAGTCGACAACGAGCAATGCCCCTTCGCAGGCAGCCATAGCACGAGATACTTCATAATGAAAATCAACGTGACCAGGCGTATCAATCAGATTGAGCATGTACGTGTCGCCGCCGAATTGATATTCCATTGTAACGGCTGAGGCTTTGATCGTGATTCCACGTTCTCGTTCCAAGTCCATACTGTCTAGCAATTGATCCTGAAATTCTCGATCGCTGACAGCGCCTGTCGATTGCAAGATTCGGTCAGCTAGCGTACTTTTGCCATGGTCAATATGGGCTACGATTGAAAAATTACGAATATATTTTGGATCTATTTTCTTGGTCATTTACGCGTCCGCGTGGCTATCTTTCTAAAAAATATGTCGGAAAGCCCGACTAATTGCCATATTAAATCGAGGTTTGGTGTTAGACCTAACCCTCTATTTAAAAGAAAGTTATTGTACACAAAGCCAGGCTTTCACGCAAATGTTCTTTTTGGAATTGCCATGAGGGCTAATTTAAGTATTCAGGGTGTTTTATAGGGTTTTTTGTGATGGGATCGAAGGTGTGAAATATCTCTGGGCTCGATTTCAGAAAATTCACATAAAACGGAATTGGCAATTGGGCGAGCGTTTCTGGTGAGTCGGATATTTCCATTATTTTTCTCAAGGAGATCTTGTTGGATTAGGTCCAAAATGACATGGTTAAATAACTCAAACAGGTCGAAATCTGTTTTACTTTTATATAATTTCGTATTGATTCCTTTTGTTGTTCTCAACATTAAAATCGCTGTTTCGCAGGCATATTCAATGTTGCTTAGTTTTCGTGCTTCTTCAATGACGCTTTTATTTGCTTTTATATTTTCGATAAAGGGGCGAATGCCGATGATATTGTTTCTTCTTGTTTTATCAATGCTGCTATGGGCGCTCGGGCCAATACCAATATATGAATGATTATGCCAATAACCTAAATTATGTTGGCATTCATATCCCGGTTTAGCAAAATTCGAAATTTCATATTGTCGTATATTATGCTTCTCAAGTTGGTCGATAGTTATTTCATACATCTGTCGATCAATCTCTTCACTAAGCATGTTCACTTGACCGTAGTTTGCTTCTTTGAACAGCTTTGTGCCCTTTTCATAAGTCAGGCTGTAGGCTGATATGTGTTCAACGTTACACTCAATTGCTTTGGTTAAATTGTATTGCCAGTCACTTATGGTAGAATCTGGTAATGCAAATATCAGGTCAAGGCTAAGGTTTTTGAAGCCTGCAGATCGGGCATGTTCTATTGTTGTGTAAATTTGTTGACTTTTGTACGTGCGATTCATCCATTTAAGCTCATCATCTCGGAACGATTGAGCCCCTATTGACAAGCGGTTTACACCTAATTGAAATAATCGTTTTAATGTTTCTTTGTTAACTTGGTCGGGGTTCACTTCGATTGAAAACTCGACACTTTGATCTAAACGCATGTTGATCGATTCAATCAGTCGATACAATTCTTTTGGTGGCAAATGGCTGGGGCTGCCGCCACCAAAGTATATACTCGTAATTGGGTGGTCTAATTCAATGTCAGATATCTGGTTTATCATGGCATCAACTAGACGGACTGTTTCTTGATGTTGGCCGGGAACCATATAAAAATTACAAAAGCGACATTTGACATCGCAAAATGGTATATGTAGATACACACCTAACATCTAAAAGGACCTGTAGTTAAAATAATTTTAGAATATTAAAAATTGCCATTGCTAAATTAAATTCAAGCTAGATATAATGTAGCCATGGTCATTATATTCATAAATTAGCCGAGGTGCAAATCGGTTTGGGAAGTACACATTTTATAAAATATTTGTTATTCGTATTTATAATTAATATTTCTGTTGCATATGCAAACGAGATGCGTGTGTCTGGAGAGTTGCAATTTGGTGGCATCCCAATGTCTTCATTATCATCTATCCAGCCCGAGATTGAGTGTCGTTACGTAAGTAATAGTCAACCTTATACCGGATTTTCATGGGACTATAATCCACAAACAAGTGAATATACAATTGCTGATCTACCCGCTGAGAAAATGGGACTCATGATTTCCTTTCCTATTAGTGGAGATGATATCACGACGCCGACAAATTTTCGAACCTGGCATATGGTTGATTTCGAAAATAACCGTGATCCTCTAACTGATTATCATATTCAAATGCAGCAAATTATGCATTTGACTGCACCTTGGGATAATTTTGACTATTACGGCAAGCAGAAAATTCGTCATTATCATACCTATCAGAATCCGATCTATTTTCAATGGGATCCCGTTTGGCAAGCAACTCGTTATGAGCTTCTTGTTTCAATTTTCAAAGATGACTATCATCCAGATGGTCACAGTTATGTTGTGTATTTAAATTATCCCATGGTTGAAGAAACGTATTATTGGGCAGAATTACCCCCATCAAATGTTGGCGAGCATTATGAAGTATCCATCAAGGCATTTAATGATGAAGATCAAATCGTGGGATATTATCTCACCTCTTTCACAAATGGCCATCGTTGGGAATATCCATTTAAAGTATCAAACGGTATGCCATTCGATTCTGATCCAGTGCCCAGTATTATGCAAGAGCTAGATAGCAGTGAAGAACCTAATAATCCATATTATAATCTTGGGCATTTTCAATTATCTGGCAAAGTCTTATTTAATAATATTCCATTATCAGAGTATACAAAATCTACGCCCGCAATTTGGGCGAGAAGTCGCTTGACGGGAGATTTTATACACGAATTAGATTTTACCTATGATCCCAATAATGCAGAATACGCAATAAAAGGATTGCCCTATGAAAAAATAGGCCTTGGAATTCGTTACCATCTTACAGGTATCGCGGATACGCTGCCTGGAAATATGGAGCGAGGTTATAATTTTGATATCTCTGGCATGGATGAAAAGCGTCGAACGACTTTTGATTTGAATTTAGTTAAGATAATGCGTTTAGTACAACCCTTTGATACAAGTGATCCAGCTCCTTATGCTGGAAGTTATATTGCACCATATCACTCTCCTTTATTATTTGAATGGCAACCATTGACTGAAGCAAAATCATATCAAGTCGTTATCGATGCATATCGAGACCCAAATCATGCTGATGGTTGGGGATATCATGCCCCCATATTAAATCACACCATCGACCAGAATTGGTATGATGTAGAGTTACCTGTGTCAAAACCTCATGAATATTACCGCTTAAAAGTTTATGCCATCAGTGACATTGGTCAGCGTATCGGCTATAACATGTCAACCTATACTTATCCTAATGGTTTGGGGCATGGGTGGGACTATCGGTTTAAAATTATTGATAGTGGAATTCCTACAGCTGTTATGCCACAATTAAAGAAGAAAATCGAACCAACGATTGAAAGTTCACAAACTGTCAATCAAGAGTTGATAGTAACTGTTTCAGATAAGACGTTGTTGGAACAATTATGTATGACATTAGATGATGATGTTGTCAGATTGAATGCCTTAAGCAATTTAGAGACATTGAACGCTCCCAATCTTAATATTGATAATATTTCAGGGTTAGGATATGCAGAAAATTTAGTTAATGTTGATTTAAGTGGTAACAGGATCCACCATCTGGGACCATTGACTTGGTTGAATAATATCCAATCCTTAAATTTAAAGGGTAACCCATTAAATACGCCATCCTATTGTAACTATTTACCTCAAATCATTGAAAATAATCCAGGGATGATTTTGCAAGTAAACCCTAACCCGAATCCTGTTACAAATGATTGTCGGTTGGAACTTGAGGAACTCATTTCCTTCTTTGATCATTGGCTGGAAACAGATTGTCATATTGGTAATAATTGGTGCAATGGAGCTGATGCGTTGCATAAAGGTGTTGTTGATATGCAAAATTTGTCTACTCTGATATATTATTGGGATCCGGACTGATTCTCAGACATATCATAAGGATATACGAAAGCCACATTGGCAAGCCAGCTAACTATCGCATCGGTATATTTAATGTATTTAATTTTTGTTTGGGTTTTTTAGGTTTCTGTGCTACTTTTTGTAAGGCTTTCATGCTCAAGGCGATTCGTTTGCGATCTATATCAATTTCCATCACTTTGACTTTTACTTTCTGCTGAACAGAAACCACTTCGGCAGGATCTTTGATAAATTTATTTGCCATTTCGCTGATATGAACTAACCCATCCTGGTGAACACCAATATCAACAAATGCACCAAAAGCGGTAATATTGGTGACAATACCTGGTAGTTCCATGCCGACACTGAGATCGCTCATTTCATTTACCCCGTCTGCGAACTTAAATTGCTCAAATGTTTCTCTGGGATCTCTTCCGGGTTTGCCTAATTCTTCTTTGATGTCAGTAAGAGTAGGCAGGCCAATGGTATCGGTGACATAATTATTTAATTTGATATTATTACGCAATGCGGGATCTGCCATCAGATCATTAATTTTGCAGTCCAAGTCACGGCAAATTTGATCGACTATTTTGTAGCTTTCCGGGTGCACCGCGCTGGCATCTAATGCATTTTCGCCATCCCGGATGCGTAAGAAACCAGCACATTGCTCAAACGTTTTCTCACCAAGTCCGGAAACGTCTTTTAGCTCTTTTCGTGTTTTAAATGGCCCGTGGGTGTCCCGGTGTTTAATCACTTTTTCGGCCAGTTGCGGGCCCATGCCGGACACATACGTAAGTAATTGTTTGCTGGCGGTATTGAGTTCCACACCGACGTGGTTTACTGAGTGAACAACGGTATCGTCCAGACTGTTTTTGAGCTGCGTTTGATCCACATCATGTTGATATTGGCCAACGCCGATCGACTTAGGATCGATTTTGACCAGCTCAGCTAAAGGATCCATAAGGCGCCGCCCGATAGAGACTGCACCACGAACGGTTAAATCCAGATCTGGAAATTCTTCTCGGGCCGCTTCAGAAGCCGAGTAAACAGATGCCCCGCTTTCATTCACCATGATCACCATGACATTGCCAGGCAAACCACAGTTTCGCAAAAAGGTTTCGGTTTCACGACCTGCTGTGCCGTTGCCAACGGCAATTGCTTCAATCTGATGTTTTTCACATAAAGTCAGGACCAGATTTTTTGCTTTCTCTTCCATTTGTTGGCCGTTATGTGGGTAAATTGTGTCGTTATGAACTAATTTACCTTGGGCATCTAAACAGACTAATTTGCAGCCTGTGCGAAAGCCTGGATCAAGTGCCATGACACGTTTTTGGCCTAATGGTGAACTTAAGAGTAACTGCTTTAGATTATCAACAAAGACCTTAATCGCTTCTTCGTCAGCTTTTTTCTTGGTTTCTAAACGAATATCTGTTTCCATGGATAGTGATAATAATCGTTTGAAACTATCGGTGATGGCTTTTTTGACTTCGAGGCTGGCTGGTGAATTATTTTTGACAAATAAAGACTCTAGTTTATTAGTTGCAATGTCCTGTGGAGCTATAATCCGTAGCGAAAGGAGTTTTTCACGAGACCCTCGGCGCAGGGCTAGAATTCGATGCGACGGTGCTGAACTAACAGGCTCTGTCCAGTCGAAATAATCTTTATATTTGATAGCCTCTTCTTCTTTGTCAGGTAATACTTTTGAAACAAATTCACCATGATCCCAATATAATTCTCGCAGCGTTTCTCTGGCAGTGGTATCTTCGCTGATCCATTCTGCAATAATATCGCGAGCACCAGACAATGCTTCTTCAGGCGTGTTAACTTCTTTTTCCATGTTGATATATTTTTGGGCTTCAGTGACTAGGTCAAATTCTTCTTGCTCAAAGAGTAAATTGGCAAGTGGTTCTAACCCTTTTTCTTTAGCAATGGTTGCTCGAGTGCGTCGTTTGGGTTTATAGGGTAAATACAAATCTTCAAGCTGAACCATGGTTGCTGCATCGTTAATTTTCTTTTGCAAATCGTCAGTTAATTTCCCTTGAGATGCAATTGATTCCAAAATAGATTCACGTCGCTTGTCTAGTTCTTTCAGTTGATCTAGCCTATCTCGAATAACTGTTATTTGTACTTCATCCAGCGAGCCGGTAGCTTCTTTTCGATATCTTGCAATAAAAGGAACGGAGCCTCCTTCTTCCAATAGCGTGGCACAGGCTGCTATCTGTTTTGTTGTTAATGCCAATTCCGTGGCGATGAGATCTACGTGGTGTGTTTCCATTAATACTGTCAATCCTTTAGTTCGAACATGATATGATCAATTGTGTGATTTACAAATATGCTTATGTTTGACGATAACGTTGAGCGATGGGCATGCGTCTACCAACACCAAATGCTCTACTGGTTACTTTTAACCCGGGAGCTGCTTGTTTACGCTTATATTCATTGCGGTCAACCAGCGAAACGATTCTTCGTACCGTTTCTTCTTCAAAGCCCGACTCAACAATTTCGGTTATGGGGGTTTCTTTTTCAACGTACAACTGCAATATGTCATCTAGAATTTCGTATGGCGGCAAAGAGTCCTGGTCCGTCTGGTCTGGCTTTAACTCTGCGGAGGGTGGTTTGGTAATGGTATTATTGGGTATAATTTCGTTATCCCTGTTTATATATCTGGCAAGATCATAGACAAGCATTTTCGGTACGTCGCTGATCACCGCAAGCCCCCCTGCCATGTCACCATACATAGTACAATACCCAACAGCCAATTCACTTTTGTTTCCTGTGGTAAGTAGGAGAGAACCGAATTTATTGCTTAATGACATAAGGATGTTACCACGCAATCTTGCCTGGATATTTTCTTCAGCAATGCCTTCGTGCGTGTCGGTGAATTGATGACGTAAACACTGCTCCATTGCTTTATGTGGAGCTTCTATAGGAATAACATCGAATGAGATACCGAGATTCTCTGCCAAGCCTTTGGCATCATCAATACTGCCTTGACTGGAATAGCGACTTGGCATGGCTACGCCCATCACATGGTCCTTGCCTAAAGCTGTGACAGCTAATGCTGCGGTTACTGCAGAATCTATCCCTCCTGATAAACCTAAAAGCACTGATTTAAATCCACATTTTCGTACATAATCACGTAAACCTAAAACAAGTGCATCATGAATGGCTGCAATGCCATTATGTATCTGATGAATATCTGATGTAGAGCTTTCCAGGTCGATAACGATAAAATCTTCTTCAAAATCTTTTGCTTGAGCAATGATTTGGCCCTGGCTATTCACACAGCAGCTACTGCCATCAAAAACCAATTCATCGTTGCCCCCTACCTGATTTACGTAAATAAGAGGCAATTGATATTTTTTGCATTGCTGTGTAAATAATTTAAGCCGAAAATCATGCTTATCCATTTCAAATGGGGAGGCTGACATGTTTATCACACAGTCTATGTTTTGTTCCGCTAATTTTTTGATGGGGTTTATATCATAAAGTGTGCGATCATGATGATTATTGGTTCGCCAGATATCTTCACATATGGTTAAGCCCAATCGTTGACCATTTAATTCGATAACTGATTGAGATGCCGCTGGTTCAAAATAACGTGTTTCATCAAAAACATCATAGGTTGGCAATAATTGTTTGATATAAGTTGATTTGACTATACCTTGATTTAATAATGCCGCTGAATTGTGGAGGTGCCTGCCAGTTTCATTTTCATTGATGCTGACATATCCAACAAGTGCCGCAATTGAATCGCAGTGTTCAGCAATCGATTTCAAAGCGGATAATTGATCTTCAATAAATTGAGGTTTTAGCAGTAGATCTTTAGGCGGGTAACCGATGAGGGATAACTCGCCAAAAACCACAAGGTCAACGCCTTGTGGTTTGGCGAGATGAATAGCATCTATAATTTTCTGGCTATTGCCCTGAATGTCACCCACAGTGGGGTTTAATTGTGCGGCAGCGATTTTCATACAAGGTTTATACCCCGATGGCATCGACCTGGCCAATCAATTCTTTGACATGATTGACGGATTCATCCAGAAGGGCTTTTTCGTCAGCGTTTAGATCCAGTTCGATCACTTTCTCTACACCATTTTCACCCAGAATGATTGGCAGGCCAACAAAGTAGCCTCCAATGCCATATTCTTTATCTGCATAAACACAGCAAGGCAACACGCGTTTTTTGTCCTTTAAGATGGCTTCAGCCATTTCAGCAGCACCTGCGCCTGGAGCGTAAAATGCACTGCCGGTTTTTAATAGGTTCACAATTTCAATACCACCTTTTCTTGCACGATCTACAATGGCATCGAGCTTATCAGTCGGTAGTAATTCAGTGACAGGTATACCTGAAACGGTTGTATATCGTGGCAATGGAACCATGTCGTCACCATGACCACCTAATAAAAGTGCTTGAATGTCTGTAACTGAAATGTTCAATGCTTCAGCGATAAAACTGCGATAACGTGCAGTGTCTAGAATGCCAGCCATGCCTAATACCTTGGTGTGATCAAAGCCAGACGCTTTGTAAGCGGCGTACACCATCGCATCCAATGGGTTGCTGACGACAATCAGGATAGCATTGGGGCTATGTTCTACAACAGATTTGGTGACACTGGATACGATTTCCAGATTCTTTTTAAGTAGGTCATCACGACTCATACCTGGCTTACGTGCTAAGCCGGAAGTAATAATGACGACATCACTATTTGCGGTCTCCACATAATCTGTGGTTCCAGTTAATTTAACATCATAGCCTTCCACTGGACTCGCTTCGAACATATCCAATGCTTTGCCAGCTGCCAGACCATCGACGATATCGACTAAAACGATATCTGCGATTTCTTTTTTGACCAGCCAATGAGCACATGTTGCACCAACGTTACCTGCACCAATGATAGAAATTTTATTGCGTGCCATTTCGTATTGAAATCCTTCCTTATAAAATAAGGTTTGAAATTAAAAAATAAAAAGTCGAGCATCGCTCGATCCACTCGTCTAAAACCTGAAGCTATGTCCTAAGGACAATTCTTAGCGATACATGGTGTCGAAATCTTTCATGTAATGCCAGCAAAAGTCCAGTCTGAAGCGACATTATGGCAACGTATTGCCTGTAGGCCCTTACTAAATGGACCATCATATCCATTTGATTGTGGCTGGGAAAGTAAAAAATCGTGAATTCCCCGATTCCGGTTAGAATTATATTCAGGTCAGGCCTTAACGCTAACAGAAGATTAACAAGAACTTACGTGATACATTAATTGACAGCCATGCATTCTAGTAGTACACTGAGGGCATGAAACGCTTTTTTGATTTTTTGCCTGCTACGTTAGACTATTTTCATCAGGTTGATGAACGATTTAATAACCCCCCTCAAGCGGATTCTATGCCCGGCAATGTGCCTGAAAAGCATGCGAGAATAGAAGGAATCAAGGCTGTCGTTTGGGACATTTATGGAACCATGTGTGGTTCCCAGGTGGGCGACCTGGAGGATTCCGTAAATTCAGCTGCCAAGGCTTTGGGTGCAACAAAAGCAACACTCTCAGAGTTTCGTCTTCATGATGATTTTACAGGTCAGTTAGCAGGTAAACTGCTTGAGGAGTTGCTCCTTGAGACCTATTCTCAAAGGATAATTGAATCTCACCAGCATTCAAAAGATCAAGGAATTGAATTTCCTGAAGTCTATATCAATAGAATATGGGATGACCTACTCAGAAAGTATTTTGGTAAAAACGATGCTGATCTAACATCTAAGCAAATAGGTTATCAGGTTGGATATTTCTATGATCATGCATTGCAGGCCATGTCGCTATATCCTGGTATCGCTGAATGTTTGATCTCCGTTAAGCAGGCAAAGCTGGAACAAGGCATTATTTCCAATGCACAGTTTTACACCCCTTTGCGATTACGACGGCTATTGAGATTATCGCTTACGAATCCTAATATGGAATTAGATGAGCTGTTTGATGATTCGGTTGTATTTTTCTCATTTGAAATGGGATTTAGTAAGCCCAATCCTTTAACATTTGATAAATGTCTTCATGCTTTGAAAAGTAAAAATATCAAAACTCACGAAGTTGTATTTATCGGGAATGATATGCGAAATGACATGATGGCTGCCAGCCGTGCTGGTTGTAAAACTATCTTATTTGCCGGGGATATAAGTCAGGTCAAAATGCGTCAGGAGCACCCAGATTGTAGCAATATAAAACCTGATGCTATTGTTCATAGTGCATTAACAATACTTAAATGTCTTGGGATACCACATGCCACCAACACTCAATGAGAAATTAACCCTTGGTATTTTGCACTATCATTGGCGCAAAGGCGGTGTTTATACCGTTGTGCTCAATACACTAAAAGCTCTATTGTCACAAGAAATATCAAAAGCAATCCATGTTGATTTAATTTCTTGTGATGCTAAACAAGATACAGGTGTTTCATTAATACATGACTTGACGGCGTATGCGCAGCAGTGCAGCAGGTTAGAATTTACCACGAAACAAATTGCAATCCCACAATTGGGCTATCAAGATAAGCCACATTTTGATCGAACGTCATTTGTCGACGAAGCTGAGACGTTACGTGATAGTATTTTGAGACAAATAACTCTTAATGATTCGTCGTTAAATAATCCTTATGTGCTTTACGCCCATAATGCCAACCTAGGAAAAAACCCTTGCTTGACTTATGCTTTAAAGGAAATAGCTGTTGCTTTTCAAGAGAACAATCATCCTGCATGGATTTTAAATCAAATGCATGACTTTCCCGAAGATCATCGCCCTGCATGCTGGGCGGCATTAACGCATTGCACTGGACGACAAGATACGACGCATGCTATTGAAATGATGTACCCAAATCATTCGCGACTTAGATGGGCGACGATTAATTCTGCTGATAAAGATAAGCTGGAATTGATCGGATTGCCACAATCCCATTTAACCGTTTTGCCGAATTCCGTGGAAAGCGAAATTTTTAAAAGACCTGCAGTGACCTCGCTTAGCATGCAAGAACTGAAAGAAACTGAGATTAATATTGAAAAGCCTAAGCAATTGCTTTTAGATCGAATTGATCATTTTGCAAAAAACAATGGTTTTCAATTTTGTCAGAATCGAAAGATTATTCTATCCCCAGTGAAAATGATTCGTAGAAAAAATATTATCGAGTCAATTCTTTATCTCCTAAAACTGAATGAACAAAAAGATCAATATCAATTAATAATTACTCTGGGGGCAAATAGTCCGCAAGATCGCGATTATTGTGATAGCATCACTCAATTTGTTAAAGAACATCAATTACCCATAGTGATTGGGTTTGGTGAGAAGATTGGTGGTTTTCATGCGAAAATTAATGATGGCAAGATACATTCCTTTGGCCTCCTCGAGTTGTTTGACATAAGTGAATTTATATTAACAACATCCATCCAGGAAGGATTTGGATACGTTTTTCACGAACCATGGCTGGCGGGTAAAATGGTCTTGGGTCGTAATATTGAAATGGTCACTCGAGATTTTCGACACGAAGGATTGATTTTAGATTTATATGAACAGTGCCTGATTCCCCAGGATTGGATCGAATCGCAATGGAGTAGTTTATGCAAGGCCTATTGCGAAAAAATAGATTTAATGCGACAGGAGGCAGGGCTTGATCCTTGGCATGAAGAGAAGCTAAGTGCTCAGGTCGAATCGGCAAAGTGCGTTGTTCTCGACCAGGTGCGCTATGTCGATTTTGCAAATTGTTCTTCGGATCTACAATTTCAGATCATTTCAAAAGTTATAAAGGCCCCGGAAAGTTTGAATCAGGTCATCTATGTCGATAATGAGTTAAACAAAAAGCCAGACTGGTATCTTTCGCATAATTCTGATATGATAAACTCTAATATTCAGGCCATTAAAAATAAATACGGATTGGCTAGCAACGCAGATCGGTTTATGAAATTATTGCAGGCTAGTCAGCAAAACATAAATCAGCCAGTAAAACAGAACCAAATAAATAATCGGATGATTTTCGAGCAGTCACTATCAGCAGAAAACATTCGATTGTTGATTTGAATTTACACAGTTAGGAGATCGCCGCATGGCAGACTTTTTTCAAAATGGCACCATTACCACCCTTCATGATTTTCATACTGATGATATTGATAAAATGGAATCCCGCTTGAGTGACCCACAAAAACGGCGACAAATCGCTCTGATTTTACCCATTATTCCTCGTGACCTCATGAGTGAGTCATTTAATGATATTGTCCAGGAGCTATCTAAGGTTGATTATATCTCAGAGATCGTATTAAGCCTTGGGCAAACAGATAAATTTGAAGATTATGTCGAGGCAAAACGTAAATTATTGCCTATCAAGAGCCCGAGTACCGTAGTCTGGTCTTCCGGGCCTGGAATCAAAACTTTGTTCGATGAATTATCTGAGCAATATCTTGATGTCGGTCCTGATGGTAAAGGGCGAGGCGTATGGACTGCGTTGGGCTATGTTTTGAGTAATCGTAACATCAACGTGATTGCAACACATGATTGTGATATTCGAAATTATACTCGTAAAATGTTGGCAAGATTATGTTTTCCTTGTGCTGTTCGTGGAATGGATTTTGAATTTACTAAAGCATATTACATGCGTGTTTCAGACAAAATTTATGGCCGCGTCACACGTTTGTTTTACACGCCTCTTGTTCGGGCCTTTCAGCAAACAATTGGGCACACCGATTTCTTAAATTTCCTCAATAGTTTTCGCTACCCCCTTTCCGGCGAAATCGCTATGACGCGTTCCTTGGCGCACGTTATTTGTATGCCTGGTGATTGGGGATTGGAAATTGGTACCTTGTCTGAAGTGTTTCGTACCTGCTCATTGACCCGTGTCTCCCAAGTTGACATTGCAGATAGTTATGAACACAAGCATCAGGTGATCTCATCAGAAAATCCTAAGGCTGGACTGATGAAAATGTCCGCTGATATTGCAAAAGCCATGTTGCGAACCCTTGCATCGCAGGGGCATATTTTTACAGGTCATTTTTTTGAAACGCTTCAGGCTGCTTATATTCGCATGGCAAGGCAAGCCATTGATCAATATGCTGCAGATGCGATTATTAATGGATTACCTTACGAACGCCATAGCGAAGGTCATGCTATTGAGAGTTTTTCTGAGGCGGTCAGGCGTGCTGGGCAACAATTCCGGGAAGATCCGACTGATTTACCACGAATTCCAGCTTGGAATCGTGTTATGAGCGCTCTGCCTGATTTTCTGGATCGTTTGTCAGCAACCGTCAAATCAGAAAATGAACAAGCCCAAAAAGCACTAAGTTCCACGTGAAACATTATGGGAACTAACTAAAAACAGCTTAAATACCATCTGGTTGTGTAATGTATTGATATTTAAGCACATATAACATTTCGGACTGGGGTGGAATTTCATATTCAATCGGTATCGATATGACGATATGAATATTGATGTTCTTGATTTTGAGATCTAGAATCAAAATAGATACTAGTGATTAATCAACCTCGATATTGCGAAAGGTGGTGTTTTGTGCTCAATAAATTCATTTCACAACTGGGAATCGATAGCGTTCAGAAAATCTATCATAATCTATCCTATGAAGAATTATATAAGCACGAAACAGACATCTCTTTGCCTGGTGACGAAAAAGCCATTGATACGGAGCTAGGTGCTGTTAATGTTTCGACCGGGCGTTTTACGGGTCGAAGCCCACAGGACAAATATGTCGTTGAAGACGATATTTCGCGAGATACCATCTGGTGGCTAGGCCCTGAAAGCACAGGATCAAATAATAAAAAATTATCCAAGCAGGCTTGGGATCATCTATATGATCTTTGCGTTGAGCAATTAAGTCACAAAGATCTTTATGTGACCGATGGGTTTGCAGGAACGAATGAAAATACCCGCCTGAGCGTACGTGTGGTCTCTGAAGTTGCCTGGCAATCTCATTTCTGTAAAAACATGTTTCTTCGCCCATCTGAAAACGAACTTAACAAATTTGATCCGGATTGGACAATTATTAATGCCTGCAAAACAACCTGCAAAGAATTCAAAAAACTAGGTATGAATAGTGAGGTTTTTGCAGCGTTCAATCTTGAAAAGAAAATGACAATCATCGGTGGTACCTGGTATGGCGGTGAAATGAAAAAAGGTATTTTCACTATGATGAATTATTACCTGCCATTGAGAGGCATAGGCGCTTTTCACTGTTCTGCTAATATGGGAAAAAATGGTGATACCGCCCTTTTCTTTGGTCTGTCTGGAACAGGAAAAACTACGTTGTCGACCGATCCGGATCGAGCACTGATTGGTGACGATGAGCATGGCTGGGACGATGAAGGCGTCTTCAATTTTGAAGGTGGTTGCTACGCAAAATGTATCGATCTTTCTGAAGAAAAAGAACCTGAAATTTACCATGCCATTCGACGTGATGCTTTGCTGGAAAATGTTACCGTGGATGACCATGGTAAAATTGATTTTTCTGACGGATCCATCACGCAAAATACGCGAGTGACTTATCCGATCTATCATATCGATAATATTGTTAAACCTGTGTCCAAAGGCACACACCCAAATAATATTATTTTCCTGACCTGTGATGCTTTTGGCGTGTTACCTCCAGTGTCACGTTTGACAAATGAGCAAGCGATGTATCAATATCTCAGTGGATATACGGCCAAGGTTGCTGGGACGGAATTAGGTGTTACAGAACCGCAGGCGACATTCTCTACCTGCTATGGAGCCGCTTTTCTAGCGGTTCATCCAACCATTTACGCTGAGATACTTGGTGAAAAAATGACTGAGCATAACAGCAATGCCTATTTAGTAAATACGGGTTGGGTTGGTGGTGCTTACGGTGTTGGGGATCGCATGGACATCAAAGCAACGAGGGCCATTATCACGGCAATCCTCGATGGCTCCATTGAGCAGGCAGAATTTGATACTTTGTCACTATTCAATTTAGAAATCCCCGTCAGTTTACCTGGTGTTGATGACAGTGTTTTAAATCCTCGCAATGCCTGGTCGGACATTGTTGCATACGATAAACAAGCAACAAAATTAGCAAAAATGTTTATCAAGAATTTTGAAAAATTTGCCAGCAATGATAAAGGTAAAGCCTTGGTGAATGCTGGCCCACATATTATAACTTCTTCTGTTGGCTAACATGTATCGAAGTAAAGCATATTGACCGATGATAGATTTATGTGATTGGGATTTTAATTCTTAGATAACAACTTGGATCAGCAGCATCAAGCAGAATCCAAACGTGAACATCCAGGCGATTCGGGACGGTTTTTCTGTGTGAAGTGCTTCAGGAATCATTTCCTGTAAGACCAGGAATATCATTGCTCCGGCTGCAAACCCCATTAATATCACAATAATAGGCTGAAAGAACCAGGATGCTAATACTGCTGGGATGCAAGCCAGAGGCTGAGGTAAGCTTGTTAAAAATGCGGCAATGAAACATTTCCAAATACTAACACCACTTGCTCGAAGTGGAATTGCAACGGCTAGCCCTTCTGGAATATTATGGATGCCTATCGCAATCGCTAGATAAGAGCCTTGCCCCTGCATATTCTCGTAAAATGTTTCAGAGGTATACCCGACACCCACAGCCACACCTTCAGGGATGCTATGAATTGTCATTGCGATAAATATTAAGATAAATGTTTTGTTGCCCAGAAAGTTGTTTTCTTTATGCTCAATTTTATTGTGAGAAAAATATTTGTCCGTCAGGCTTAATAATCCTGCCCCTAGCAATATACCGACAATAATAGGCCAGATTTGCTCTAATTTTGATGATTCCTTAGCCATTTCAAGGCCCGGTAGGATAAGATTATAAACAGAGGCTGAAAACATCAATCCCCCCGCGAAAGCATATCCCAATCCTGTGTGCTTTTTAGGGTCAACAAATTTAAAGGCGAGTGGTAGTGCCCCCAGGCCGCATGCAATACTAGCTAAAAGGCCAGCCAAAACGGCATTATATAAGGTCTCAAACATTTGTGCGTCTGCTTGCATAACTACCATCTTTAATTATATCGGCCAGCAGAAAAAATGTCATGATGCAAATTTAGCTTAGAATCAAGTTTTTGACCTCATAAGCTTGATTCGTATATCTTTTAGCCCCTCCGAGTTGATTATCAGGGATATCCTCGACTTGCACTCTATGTTCTACGTGCTTGTATAGCTGCTCATCTATGACAATGATATTTCGATCGCGCGAGGCTATGCTACATAGTTTCGCACTGGTATTGACAGGATCTCCAAAGAGCGTCAAATATTGATATTGTGGATGGCCAACGATGGCTTTCTGCACTTTGCCATAGGAAAGTCCAATTCGAGAAAAAATACCTTCTAACTGACCGCCTATCATAAGCCAATCCTGCTTGAGTTCTTCAAATGCTTTCTGGATTTGAAATGCGGTCTTAATCGCTGCTTCTGGATGTTCTTTAACAGGATGTGGCACGTTGAATCGTAGCAGGACGCCATCTCCCATATATTTGTCAACTGTTGCGCCATTGGCGAAAGCAACATCACATACTTTTTCAAAATACTCGTTGATATGCTGGATGGCCGCGGTCACATTTAATTCATCAAAGAGGGTTGATGAAGAGGTTAGATCACAAAATAGCACCGTAGCAGATTCGTAATTATTTTGTTGAGCGATACCAAGTACATCCAAATGTTTTGGTGTTCGCAAGAAATTATCAATTTTTTGTGACAGAGCATGTGATAATTGATCTACTTGTTGAATATCTAATTCTGTAAATTCTTTTTCATCTTTTTTATTCAATAGTTGTAATACGCCTACAACTGTTTCATTGTACTTGATGGGGTAATTCAAGGAATCCTGTGTACGAAACCCAGAGATATCGTCGGCTCGTGTATAGTGCTCTTCATTAGTTTTTGAATTACCAACGACAAAGGGTTTTTCTGTACGATAACATCTACCTACCAAACTTTTGAGTGGGATTACCTGTTTACGCAAACGCTCAGTATGTTCATTTATGGGGTTAATTGCCAAAAATACCAAGCCATTCGCTTCATGGCCTTCAGATGGGAACAAAGGAATGTAGATGGAACCGGCATCTGCTTCGAGTGATGACATGATCGACATTAAAAGTTGATCCATTTCAGCCTTTTGTGCTGAGAGTGCAGAGCCCGTTTTACGTGCGGCGGTTAATTCCTCTGCGATGAATTTATTTTTAGCGGCCAGGTCTTTGATTGTCTGCTCTGATTTTTGATTTTGCGATTCCAACCGTTCTATTTTGACTTGTGTTTGGAGATTAGTTAAATAGCGTGTTAACGCAATGATTGCACCAACAATCGTCAAGCCACCCGTAATTAACCCAATAATTGTGGAAATATCCATATTGTCCTCATTATAGAAAGTCTGGTTCAATTGATCCTACGAAACCCACCTGAATCCCTCTATTATACGTAAAAATCAAATGTTTTCAAACCATAAGGGTATTAAATACATATTTTTAGATATTTTCTGTTTCTAGGTAAAATCACTAGGAACCGATTGTTTTTTCAGTAAAATAGCTTTTTACCTAAATCTGAAAGTAGCTATATGAATATCACTGAACGCCGAAATATATTAATTACCTGCGGGCCAGGTTTAAAAGATTTTCTCATCAAAGAGGTGGAAGATCTAGAATACCCCATTGTCGACAGCCACTCAGGTGGCGTTGTGACAAAAGGTTCATTTGTTGACTGCATGCAATTAAGTATGCATCTACGCACTGCATATAATGTCCTCTATCTCATGAAAGAGTTTCGCTGTGGCAGTGACACGGCTCTTTATAAACAAGTCAACTCGCTTGCCTGGGAAAATATTATCGACTCGTCAGGTTATTTTACCGTTGTGTCGCAAGTCGATACCTGGTCAATTGACAATTCGATGTATCCCAATTTGAAAGTGAAAGATGCCATTGTTGATCGGATTCAACGCAAAACAGGATCGAGGCCAGATAGCGGGTCAGAAAGAAATAAAACGGTCGTTAACTTATTCTGGAAGAATGACAAAGCCTGGATCTATTTAAATATGTCTGGACTAAAATTATCTGACAGGAATTACCGAAAAATACCACACAAAGCCCCCTTAAGGGAATCTTTAGCGGCTGGTATCCTACTGGCAACAGGCTATGATGGCAGTCAGGATCTTGTTCTACCCATGTGCGGCAGTGGTACTTTGGCCATCGAGGCCGCTATGATTGCGATGAATAAACCGCCAGCTCTCCTGCGAAGTAACTTTGGTTTTACACATTTAAAATGCTTTGATGAATCAATTTGGAAAGATATCCGAATTAAAGCCAAAAAACAGGGGCAAATGAAACAGTTGCCACATTCAATTATCGCAACTGATCTTGACAAAGAAGCCATCATCGCGGCAAAGCAAAATGCCAAAACAGCGGGCGTAGATCACTTAATCCAGTTTAGCGTATGTGATTTTTCCAGAACCCCCCTTCCAGATGCGAGCAGTATTATTTTAATGAACCCAGAATATGGACTTCGGCTGGGTGATCTTGATGACCTTGAATTGCATTACAAGCGCATCGGAGATTACCTTAAACAGAAATGCTCTGGCCATACAGGGTATGTGTTTACCGGCAACATGGAATTGGCCAAAAAAATCGGGCTGAAAACGTCGCAAAAGTATCCATTCTACAATGGAAACATTGATTGCCGTTTATTGAAATATGAGCTCTATAGTGGAACAAAAAAAAGTTAGGCCGTCTGGTCGGTTGCGACACGATATTTAGGGTCGTTACAAACGTCGACTTCAATGATGCCACTGGCTTTATTGATAAGCTTTTGACATTCAGTGCTTAAATGACGCAAGCGAACATTCTTATTTAATTCTTTGTATTTTTCGCTGATACCATTAATTGCTTCAATGGCAGAATGGTCATACACTCGACAATTTTCAAATTCTATCACAACTGTTTCCGGGTCATCTGCAGGCGTAAAAATAGATTTGAAATTTGTTATGGCTCCAAAAAATAATGGCCCATCTAATGCATATATTTTTGTTTCACCATCGTTGCGAATTTCAGCGTTGATACGCTGAGATTTTTTCCAGGAAAACACCAGAGCAGAAAAGATTACTCCTGCCGCTACGGCTATCGCTAAATCAAATAGGACCGTCATCGAAGATACCAATACGATGACGATAAAATCATTTCTTGGGATTTTATTCCAGAGACGAAGGCTCGTCCATTCAAAGGTCGCAATCACCACAATAAACATAACGCCAACCAGTGCTGCTACGGGAATTTTTCCTATGCTTGTCCAGAGTGGTGGAAATAAAATGAAGCAAAGTAGGAATAATGAGGCAGAAATCCCAGATATCCTGCTCCGCCCACCTGAACGAATATTAATCATCGACTGGCCAATCATGGCACAGCCGCCCATGCTGCCAAAAAAGCCAGAGACGATATTAGCTAATCCTTGTCCGATACATTCACGATTGCCATTTCCTCGAGTTTCTGTTAATTCATCGATCAGTGTCAATGTCATTAATGATTCAATCAGTCCTATGGCAGCCAGGGTTAGTGCCAAACCTAAAATTATGGTTAAGCTGTTAAAGTTAAATGGAATCGATGGGATAGCAAAGGAACCTGCTTTTCTCGATTCATCAGCTAGAGGAATTTCCATTGATGCAGCTGCAATCTCAGTGGCTTTCTGGTCTAGTTCACTGAATTTCAAGTTTTGTTTTATGTCATCAAAATATTGCGATTTATAATTTTTCTCATTGGCAATCTGTTTGTTAGAATCGACATAATCTTGAACTGTAATGGAGTGGATGGGTGTTAATTGCACCAAGGTGGTCACAATAACGATAGCAGCTAATGTTCCAGGCACTGCTTTGGTAAATTTAGGTAAATAATGAATGATTGCCATCGTTAACAAAATAAGACCAACAGTTATCATCAATGTGGAGCCGGTCATCCATTGACCCACCACCTCAAAGCTGGCCGTTTGCGTATTGTATTGAACTTCATGATTATGTTTAAGTTGGCCAAGTTGAGCTAAGCCAATGACAATTGCAAGTCCATTAACAAAACCTAGCATCACCGGGTGAGGAATCAATCGCACAAATTTCCCAAGTTTTAATACGCCGCAGGCGATTTGAAAAATGCCGCAAAGTATAACTGCTGCGAAAAGATATTCTAGGCCATACATGATGACAAAAGCCGTCATGACAACTGCCATAGCGCCTGTCGCTCCAGAAATCATACCAGGCCGCCCTCCGACGATTGAAGTAATAAAGCCAACGAAGAAGGCTGCCCATAATCCAACTGAAGGGCTGACTTCTGCAACAAATGCAAAAGCAACAGCTTCAGGTACCAATGCTAGAGATACCGTTAATCCTGAGAGGATGTCATTTTTTAGGTTGTCTGGCCGCTTGATCACTAAATCAATCATGTCATTTCCTTACATCGCCGATGATCTTATTCCACAAAAAGTACAATAAGACCAATCTCGTTTTGGTCTAAAAACCAATTTGAGGACTCTTCGCTAAATTTAAAAAGGGAAACAGGTCAAAGCCTGCTAGTTTCGGGCAAGGGGATTGCCCTACCTTAAATATAAACTCTTCATTTCTAGCTGCTTACAGGATGCCCATCATCTCTGCAAATCTAAGGTAAACCTTATACCACAACTGACATAGTAATGTCAAGTCTTTACTATGTAAGAATTTAATGGGGTTTTGGTCTTAGAATAACCCAGTGCTAGGCTTGCCAATTAATGCTACAAGGCGTTTTTCTAATGCTGGGTGGGTTGTGAATAATTCTGCAGCTTTTTTACCATTAAATGGCTGGACGATAAACATCTGCTTTTGGCTTTCATTGACAACCTGCATTGGGACACGGCGATTTTGCAAATGCAGTTTTTCCAGTGCTGTTGCCAGATACATGGGATCACCTGCTAATTCCGCGCCATAATGATCTGCGTTGTATTCACGTTTTCGGCTAATCGCCATTTGGATCAAGGCCGCTGCGATGGGAGCAGAAATCAATAAAACAATCGCAACGAATGGGTTCCCTCCTTCGCCATCCCGATTGCCGCCAATTGGCAAAAACCAAAGTAAATACCCCAAAGCTCCAATAGCTCCTGCAATAGTCGCTGCGACAGAGCTAATCAGGATATCACGATGTTTAATGTGTGCCAGTTCATGGCCAATGACACCTTTTAGTTCGTTGTAGTCCAGAATCCGCAAAATACCTTCGGTGACAGCGACAGCTGAATTCCGAGGATTGCGACCAGTAGCAAACGCATTCGGCGCATCTTGCGGGCAAATATAGACTCCAGGCATTGGTAGGTTTGCTTTCTGGGCGAGTTCTCGCACCATGCCAACCAGTTCAGGGGCATCTTGTTCAGTGACCTGCTTGGCACGCATACTGGCTAGAGCAATTTTATCAGAAAAGAAATAGGCAACAATATTGGTCATGCCCCCAATAATTATCGCAATTATCATACCTTTTTGTCCAGCAATAGCATTGCCTGCTACTACGAACAAGAACATCAAAGAAGCAATGAGTATGAATGTTTTAAAATTATTTACAAAGCGAAACATCGTATTCTCCTAGTAGATTATTTCAAATGTTTTATATTGTTTAGTTGCTGGTCTTTGATCAACACAGACTTCTGTAATATATCGTTGCATAGTATCGGCCAATGTGTCAATAAAGGATTCAATTTCATCATTTTCACCTTCAGCAACAATTTTAACGGTTCCATCTGGCATGTTTTGTACCGTTCCCTGGATATCAAAACTTTCCGCCAGATTATAGGTCGTATAGCGAAAACCTACGCCTTGTACGCGACCACTGATTATTACGGTTTTCTGGATCACTGGTTCACCCGATTTATTTGCCTTCTGTGCCTGCTAATAACCGACTGATATTGGAACGATGGCGTAAAACCACCAAAATGGCCAGAATAGAACAAAATATGAAGAGTGGCCAAAGCTGATTTAAGTGCCACTGGTCAATTGTGAGAATTAAGGCTAAAAAGCCTATCGGAAAACCAACAGCAGCAAGGATTGATGCCAGAGAGACATATCGCCATAATTTCCAAGCAATGACCCAGAGGGCCAGAGCAATAATTGCTGAAAAGGTAAAATATGGCCAGACTCCCAGCAATGCCCCAAATGATGTTGCGATACCTTTGCCACCGACGCTCATGAGGTAGACCGGAAACATGTGACCGAGAATACTCGCGGCAGCCACCATCAGCCAGGCCAATTGCCCCGTTTGGTTAAGAAGGTGTTGGTCTATCGCAAAATTTGATTTAAAGAGAAATTGACTGGCAACCATCACTGGAATGAATCCTTTGAAAAAATCCAGAATAAAGCAGGTTTTGCCCCACCCTTTCCCGATGATTCTTGTGACATTGGTCGCACCAATATTGCCACTGCCTTCATTTCGAATGTCAATTCCTTTGTATTTACCGATAAGCAGTCCAAATGGAATTGCCCCAAGCAGGTAGCCAAATAAAGGAAGGAGACCAAATGCGATAAGATATTGATTCATACTCAAACCTATTTAAGAAGCGTTCTCCATCATGCTTTCTTTCATTTCTTTTTGATTAGGCAGGTGCCCACCAAAAAATGGAACCAACCCACCAGGTATTGAACAAAAACAAATCAAAACTCGGTAACATAACGCTAAAGCAATTGCAGACGCATATGCTTGTGAGGGATTCTCCGGATTGATGACAAGTGCAAAGAGATATTTGATCATATTTTCTATGATGCCCAAACCACCAGGCACGGGAATAGCAGCGGCAATAACCCAGACGATGGGCATAATTATTAAACATTGCATGAAACTAACATTGGTAAAACCTAAGGCCTGAGTCAGGAAATAAACAGAAATCACAGCGCCACCTTGTAAAATCACTGTAAGAATAAGTGCTTTAAAAAGTGTTGATGTATGTGAGCGATAGATTCGAATAGAATTATCAACTTCCGCCAGTTTTTGAGCGACGGGCAATTTATTTAAAATCTGGCTAATCATCAATGCGCGTCTAGTACGCCGACTTAGAAAAATAATGGCAACACCGACCATGAGTAAAAATATACCCCAAACAACCCATCGAATTTGAATTCCTTCGTAAGATAATTCTGGGCCAATGCATAAGCTTGCGATAGCAGCAACCAAAATCATACCAATGAGGCCAACAAGTCGATCGACAAAAACGGTGACGACTGCTTCGAGTCGTTTGCCTTTTTCGCTATGGTGTGTGATATACCATCCTTTTAATAAATCGCCACCAACCGAGCCCGGCATCATGTTATTATAAAATAATCCTAAATAAGTTAATTTGATCGCTTGATAAAGTGATATGGATACGCCGTGGACCTTAAGTAAAATAACCCATCTTCCCGCCAGGAGAGTTTGAGATACGAAATAAATTAATACCGCCCCGCTGGCCCATTTCCATTGAAGTGATTTTATGGCAGATTTGAGGTTTTCCATGTCAACCCCTGACATGAATAACCAGAGAGCCAGGATGGCTACAACTAACCAGATAATGCTTTTAAGTTTACTTTTCATAAATGATCAATTTTACACTAACTTAAATATCTTTCATGCTTTTTAGATTTAGAAGTAGTCAAATAAGAAAATCTACCATATTATAAGAACTTATGAGCGTAAATACCGTATTATATGCTAACATAACTATTTTTACAATACTAGTTTAAAGCTATTTAACCTGATGAACATATCATCATAATTAAAAAGTTTTATCAAATGGATCGATTATATCGTTTAAAATAGCCTTCAGGATTGAATTATTGATTGATTTCGGGGGCAATGCGATGAAGTACAGAAGGATAAAAAGCCGAATATAAACTATATGTGCGTAATAAACTATGAAATTGGCTTTATTTAGAAATATCATCAATATGTCCACTTTGCTAAAGCTTAGTATTTTCCTGATTATTTTATTCACAGGGGCGTTATGGTCGCAAGAAGGGGCTGATTCAGGCGAAAAAGAGGTGATTTCACCCGCTAACCAGGCTTTACTTGAGGTGCTTCTTTCTGAGAGTACGGAGCAAGAAATTCGGATTAAAAGTACGCAGGCATTGTTGAATGACCCTGAATCCTATAATCGCTTGCTGGAAATATTAAGTCACCCTAACCATACCTCCGCTCGATTAATCATTTGCCAGGTCATTGCCAGCTATAATGATCAGAGCTTATTAAGTAACAGTATGGAATTATTACCTTCGGGATTTATTAACCCTTTATTGGATAACTTGGATGATAATAATCCTGAACTATCGACATGGGCTGCTCGTGCGTTGTCAAAGTTTCAAAGTTATGATGTTTCAGACATTTTAGCGACTTTGGCTTCTGATAATTCAAAAAGTATTAATAAACGACTTGCTGCGGTTGACGCATTGAAACTTATGTCAGGAAAATCACCTGTGATTGCTCTCGGGCAATTGCTTCAAGATGAAAATACGCTTTTAAAACAAAGAGCTTCAGAATCACTCCAGGTGTTGCTGGCCGTAGACCAGCCGATCGATGCGAATGAATTTAATGAAAATTATTTTCATTATCTGCAAAATGTGCCTGAAAATGTTTTTCTCTCAAAGCAGTTTTATCGAAGTCAAAGAGATTTGCAGTTACAAAAAACCCAATATGGTTTGCTGAAAAATAAGTTAAATGAAGTTATGGATCGTCATCTAGCAGTGTTGTCCCAGCAAACATTACAGATTTCTGATCTTGCCCAGAAGCTGGATGTGTTTTGGAAAAATCTTGATATAGAAAACGACATCTATCTCAGAGAGTGGGCGATGGAACAGATATTACAGCTTTCTACCGCCGCAAATGTTCAAACAACCCCCATCGCTGAACAATTGGTGTCAGGCTTAAAAGGATATATTCAAGATCCTGAACCTGAAATTCGTTTACGCGTTGCCAAGACCTTGGAAAATCTATTTTTAAAGGCGCAACAAACAGCCCCGATGCTTCTTGAGCGACTTGTACTGGAGAAAGATGCAAATGTGCAAACCGCCTTGCTATCCGCTTTGGGAACATTTGAATATAGTTTGTCAATTCCACAGGTGGTTTTATTATTAAGAAGCCCTGATTTGAAAGTCGTAACGCAAGCACTCAGGACTCTTGGTAATTTAGCGGCAAACACAACCAATCCAATCGACAATAACCAATTGGACCAAATAGCAATTGCACTGGTTGGAAGCTATAGGCCGACGTTGCCAGTAGATATTCGAAAAGAAATTATTCGGGGTATGTGGAAAATTACGTCTGTAAACTCTTTTCAGCCGCGTGCCAGGGAAATATTTAAAGAAATCTTAACTGCAGCTTTGAGTGATTCTGATGGTAGCGTAAGAAGTTGGGCTGTTCGGGCGCATGCGGATTTATATCAAGGCCAGACTTTTATTGACATTTTGAATACAGACAACTACTTGTTGGACGATACAGATCCTACTGTCCGGTTTCGTGTTATTGAAGCAATTGAAAAATATGGTTCGAATCAACAACTCAGTGACCTCATGACACGCCTCAGTAAAGAACAATTACCTGATACGATAAAAGCTATCCAAAGTACGTCATTAGCCATCTTAAAAGTTCAGACGACAGAAATTGTATTTAACTGGGCAGAGCAGTATCAAGAAAATGAAAGTCGATTACTGACGAAAGATGAAAAACTACTCTATGATCAAATTGTCGATCTGTTATGGCAGAAAATAAGCCAGGATAAAGCAGATAATATCGCTGTTCCACTGAGATATGAAATATTGGCACTAGAACAATTAGCAAGAATTACAGAATCAGGATCGCAACCGGCTCAGTCGTTAGGATGGTATACCAAGCTGTTGAGTTTGAGCATTAAAGATATTGAAAAAGATCGTTATCGTTTTAAGGTATTAAATTTAGCGATACGCATTGACGACGACGCCTTGATATTAGCTGCTACGGACGCAGCTAACCAATTGAAACAGCGAGAAAATAACAAGAGTAGCCTGAACAATACATTGACCAATTTTTGTAAAATGGAAGTAAGCTCCGCTGGCAGTGATGTCGTACATCATGCTCGATTAATGATTAATTTATTGGATGCGACTAAAATGAATGATGAGTTATGTCAGCAGAAGCGATATGACCTCGCTATGAAGCTTATTATTTTACAAGAACAACATCTTGCCGATCAAGCTAAAGAACACAAAAATTATATGGAGTTGCTATCGCAGCTAGACTCCAGAATGGTTGACTATCCTACTGATGGTACGGTTGATGAAAAATTATTAAAACTATCTGAGTTTCGAACCATTTTATTAAATTTGGATGACACGCCAAATGGCGAAGCGGCGATAGACAATACCGCAACTTCCCCAAATAGTTTATAGATAATAATAACAAAGAACTGGGCAGTCTATTTGTGAATTCTAAACCAAATATGCAATATAAGTGTTCACAGTGTTCTGGATTGTACCCTAAAGATAAATCTTCGTGCATTTATTGCGGCTATTCTTCCGAAGCTAACTCCCTGGTTCAAGGAAAACCTCAAAAAGAGAAACGTTCATTAGATTATTCCATCTTTATTAAAGTATTTGTTGTTTTATTTGTCATTGGCTTTCCGGCATGGCTAATCTATAAAGCCGGTGATATGATCCATCAAGATATGACAACTTCCAATATTGTAACTCCTGTTAACTCTTACGACACAGCACAGAAGTTTTTTCAAGCAATATATGATAAGGATTTTCAATCCTGTTATGGTTTATTGAACAAAGATCGTAAGATGGCCGCATTAATCTCAGATCAAGCAAAAGAGGTCTATTATTTACAATTTATGCGAATTCGAATATATCTTGAACAGCAAGTCTCACATAATTTCATAGAAACCATGGATGTCAGTGAAGATGGCAAGCATGTCATTTTTGATAATAAAATCAAGCTAACTTGTATCTATTCAGCTAAGCGAGATAAAAACAAAGTACTTCATTACTCACTCAAAGAGATTAAGGAATTTCCGGTCGATACCTTTATCGGTTTAGGAGTGGAAGCTTATCAACGGCAACTCGAAAAGGTAATGGATGACACCGACAATATTACGAATGAACCTCAAGATTTATCACCTGAAGAATATTTAGCTTACTATAACAATCCCACATTGCGTGAATTGACCAAATCTTTCTACCATCAACGACAACTTGACACCCGACATTTCATCTTAATTAAAATCATAAAAGATCATGGCGAGGCTAGCTACACAAAAACATTTTTTCAAAAAGTAGCCCAGGACAATAATGAAGTTTTTAATCTCCGTAATTTTGCAAAAGATTATTTAGTGGGATTTCAGGCGAGAAAGACGAACGAAGAAAACTTCTGTAAGATGTGATTTGCTGTTTGTCTGTGACTCTGGAAAAGAAATTATTTGAGACTGATCCTGGTATCCTTCCGATGAAATATCAATCCGCTAATTACCTGGAAAGATAGGCATAAAAAAAGCCCCTGGGAAATCCCAGAGGCCTTAGTGTTGTTTATGTATTGGTATATTATGATTAACGTCGGTCTTCGACTTTGTATTTTTTATCCATTTCAATTTCAAACAATGAATCTTCCATGGCATGATTAATCTCGAATACTTCAACTTTATATAGAACTTTTTTCGGATTAGATTTGTTCATGACATTCAATTCATAAATCATGCTGCCATCTTCCGAAATGACTGATCGGTACAATTTGTCGGGATCTACGGTACTTTCCAGTTGAAGTTCCAGGCATTTTTCATTTTTGTATTCGATTTCTTTGTGGCTAATAATTTTTCGTTGATTGGCCATAGAATTTGGGAATTTATCACTAACAAACATCTGGCCAAGTTCGCCAAGGATAAAATATTCGAAGCCAGCATTTCCACCTTCGCTTAAGGTTAATAAATTGGCCTTGGTGTTTAATGTGCTACGTAATTCTGAGTTGTGTGTAATGATAATTCCATTACTGAATTCCATACGGAATGTATCTGGGCTACGCCACCACATATCTAGGTGACTGTCGCCCGTATGAGCTCGCAAATAAACACTATTTATATTAGTGGTTTTTGTTATGGCATCAGCCCAGGCGGTCTTAGGATCTAAAACGGTGAGAGCCTCATTGGAAGGTGAAATAAACATCACGCCAAAAGCAATTACAAATACGGCTGCCATGGAGATCGCAGCACGTATTGCAAAAGCTAATTTGGAACGCTCTTGGATATTGGACGCGACATTAACTGTTTTTTCATATTTGACGGGGGCTGCAGCTAATGTTGCCATAAAGTCATTTTTCAATGCCATATGGTTTGCGTCAAAGCGTTTGTAGTATGTGTTTAAATCATTTTCCAAATTTATCATCAATATTTCCTTTTCCAGCCTCTTCTTTTTCAATCATTTTTGCGACTTTATTTTTTATTTCATCGATCAAGCGATAATAACTCGATCGAGACATATCCATGATCTTCAAAGCTTCATTAATGTTCTCTGCTTGCAAATAGTGAACATTCAAAGCCATGCGCTCTTTGTCGTCTAATGAATCAATCGCTTTTTGGAGTAACTCCATGCGATACTCATCACTATCAGTCTCGTTGATCAACATCTCAGGAACATCAAATCCTACTAATTGATGACGATCGCGAGCTTGGCCACGTCGATACTCGCGGCCAACATTTCTGGCAATACTGATTAGCCATGGACCAAATCTGTCAGGCTCTTTCAAATTTTCGAGCTTGTTGTAAGCTCTCATAAAGATGTCCTGAGCCAGGTCCTGAGCTGTATTAATATCTTTTGTACTGTCATAGCACACAGCTCTGACCAATCTGGCATATTTGTCATACAGGTCTGCAAAAGCCTGCTGATCGCCAGAGAGCGTCCTGAGGACCAATGTTTCGTCTGGTGTTGCCACTATCTATTCCTCAAATACCAAACTGGGGCATTTAAGCGGTAACCTTGGCCCTCTATATAACTTGTGGCCATACCTACCCCAATAATCCCAATAAAAATTTAACAATTCTTTATCAATTTGACCATTAATTAACATAAATATTTGTTGAAAATAGAATTACAGTTCTATTGGTCCAATAAAATAATTGCTGATTCTTGAAAATATATAATAAATTGCCAATGAATTTAAATAAAACACCTTTCTGAAAGATTATAGGCGGCTACTTGACAATTTAGGCATATCAAATCTATAATAGCTATTGTAATGTTCGGTATTTACCGTAACCACCATTAAATCAAAGATTTAAAATTTTGAGGATCTTTTACGCATCGAATTAGTTGACAAAAAAGAGGAAGAAAAAGCAGTCCTTGTTTCTGTCATTTTACCTGACAGCCAGACAGACCCGCAAGATTCACTGGATGAACTGGAATCACTGGTAGAAGCCGCTGGCGCGATAACGCTAGGTCGAACGATACAAAAACGCAGAACACCCCACCCAGCGACCTATGTTGGCACAGGCAAAGCGGAGCAAATTGCCGAAAAAGCCAAAGCGTTTGAAGCAAATGTCATTATCTTTGACAATGATCTTTCCCCTGCACAAATTCGAGATTTGGAAAAAATCACAGAATGCAAAGTTATTGATCGTAGTATTTTGATATTAGATATATTTGCCGCTCGTGCTCGGACCGCAGAAGCAAAATTACAGGTTGAATTGGCTCAAATGCAATATACCTACCCGCGTCTGACGCGCATGTGGTCTCACCTGGATACCGTTGCTGGTAGCAGTGGTGCAATTGGAACACGTGGTCCCGGCGAAAAACAGTTGGAAACAGATCGGCGATTAGTGCAAAAGCGTGTTTCTATCCTAAAAGGGCGCATTGATAAGGTTGATAAGAGAAAAGAACGCCTGGCTAGTTCACGTAAACATTTTACGGTTAGTTTGGTCGGGTATACAAATGCAGGTAAAAGCACCCTGCTTAATGCTTTGACAAGTACAGAAACATTATCTGCAAATATGTTATTTGCAACACTCGATACCAAAACCTCGATGTGGAAATTGGAGAAAAATCACGATGTACTCTTAAGTGATACTGTAGGGTTTGTACGTGATCTGCCCCACCATTTGGTTGCTTCCTTCAGGGCAACTCTAGAAGAAGCGATTCATGCCAATTTGCTATTGCATGTTGTTGATACATCACACCATCAAGTTGAGTTGCAAATCGAAGCTGTTAATAAAGTACTGGAGGAGATTGGGTGCAAAGATAAGGATCAACTCGTTGTGTTCAATAAAGCTGATCGAGCAGAATCGAAATCTCGACAATCGCTATTTGAAACACTCTATCCTGATTCTATTTTTGTTTCGGCAAAGTCAGGGTTAGGGCTCGATAAATTAACCCAAGCGGTAAAAGATAAATTCACGGGTGAACGAGTTTGTGTTCGGATCGATTATCCTCAGGCAAATGGTCGCATACCAAACTTTGTTCGAGCTAATGGCGACATTGTTTCTGAAGTGTATGAGGATTCCCGTGTTATCCTGGAAGCCTATCTAGGCAAACAACAGATTCCTGATCTGGTGAAATTACAACCGACATCCTATGAAGTGATTTCGTAACGTTATCCCTGTCTATTACGCACTAAGCACTCGAGCTCTTAATCATGATAGTGTCACAAATATCCTAGACGACATCATCTTTATAGAAGACTGGCTTCCTGCCTTTTAGTCAGAGCTTAAAATCTATTACATAGGTACTGAGATTATTCTTAGTGCCTATTTTTTTACATACTCACCCGGCATGGATTGATCAATTTTTTGTGCTAACATATCTGCTTTTAATGATAATATCGCCATTTGTAATTGCGGATCTGAATCAATAAGTTCTTGCGATGTAATTGTTTTTACATCTTCAGAGCTACGATTATCATTGAGTCGTAAAATAGTTGCATTGCGTTTCACTTCATAACGCTTACCAATTTGTTTACTGGTTAATTCAACTTTTATGTCAGGCTCTACACCATAATCTTTGTGGTTCTTGTCTTTAATATTGCGATGGACCTTACGATTACTTGGTAAATAATAATAGGCAATGGTCATTTTCATTTTTGCAGGATAAAGCATAATAATTTCCTGTACATTACCTTTGCCATAGGTCCTTGTCCCTACAATCGTCGCCCTGTTGTGATCTTTCAGGGCTCCGGAAACAATTTCAGACGCACTGGCTGAAAACTCATCCACCAAAACAACCAATGGAACAGTTGTGTCAAATGTACCTAGTGGTTGGGCATACTCCCAGGATTCGTGGGCACCATTTTTATATCGGGTTCCTACAATTTTTCCTGCAGGAATAAAGAAATCTACGATTTGTATTGCTGAGCGTAAATAGCCGCCGCTATTTTGTCGTAAATCGACAACAAGTCCGTTAAGTTTATTTCTGTATAGCCTGTTGACAATGGACTTAAAACTTCCCGCTGTTTCAGCTACGAAACCTTTAATTTGAACATAACCGATGCCTTTTTCTTTATCGAGGTAATATTCCCATTCACCATCTTGGTTACGGTAGAGTCCTTTGACTTGCTGTACGATGATTTTATCACGAGTAATTGTGATGTCTTTTTCTTCTGTTAAGCCTTCACGTTTTACCGTTAATACCACATTTGTTCCTTTGGGCCCCATGATTCTTTTGACGGCCATTCTTGTCGTGATGTTTTTTGTGCTTTTGCCATCGATTTTTGTAATGATATCTCCAGCATCAACGCCCGCTCTCATTGCAGGACTATTGTCAAGTAGAGATGAAACCGTTAACAGATTTTTTACCATGCTGATTTCAATGCCAACGCCGATAAATTCCTGTGTCATATCTTTGTCAAATTCAGCGATATCTGAGGGCCATATGATATAGGAGTGACCATCTAGTTCACTAAAAACACCATCCATATATTCTGCAATAACAACATTGCTCGGTAACTTTAAACTGTTGTCATTAATGATAAGAATTCGTCGGAGATAATCAAACACGCGTGTGTGGTTAAATTGTTCTGGTTGCTTTAAATTAATGTCGTCACGTATGACATTGAGACTTTTTACATATAAATCCTTAACTTCGGTATTGTCAAGCTGCTCAAAGGTTTTAGAGAGTTGTTTTGTTGTGGCTAGATAATAGGCATATTCAACACCTGCTAAAATCATTTTTTTATAGTCAATGGGGTCTACATATCGTTGACTAAGCTTATCTAATCCCTTTTTAATCATATGCATGCCAATATTTGCACGCTTTTCTTGCCATGAGACCGTTTCCTGGTTCGGGTCAACCACATAGGTATTTTCTAGTGACAATTGTCGCGATAGGCTATCATAGTGATCTTGGAAGTCATTATTGTCTTTTTCGATAGCATTTAAATAATAGTAGACATGATAAAAAGCTTTGCTTAAATCTTCTTTCGCTTCGTATTCGTCTGCAAGGCTAATACTTTTTTCAATAATTTGATTGTAAAGGTTTTGCTCAATCTCACGATCCAGATCCATGATTTCAGCAATACTTTTGGCTAAGCTCAGTTTAGATAATGCTACGACCCATTGTTTGTCTATTTCTTCATCGGTTTTATTTTCGTATTCTGTTTTTGTTTCACCTGAATAGTCACTATAAGCTTGGCTGGTGGCAAGCATGTAATCTGACCAATTTGCCTTTTTTATAGCGTCTTTTATGTCATCAATGATCTTATCATATGCTTCCTCGTGAGCGATTTTTTGGGAAGCATTCAATTCTGCATAGCTTGTTAAAATGTTTTGAGCATCTTGAAACATGGCATTGTCGAGGGCCGGCAATTCGGAAAAGGTTTGTTGTGCCTGGTCAAACTGTCCATCTGCCATATTTTTGATGGCTTCATGAAGTGCGTAAGATGTACTTGCGGTTTGAATCGATCCCGTGTATCGATTTTCTGCTAATGGTTCTGTACCAAACAGATAGGTGCTATTAGCTAATAATAGACTTAACAGTAGAAATGGTAATTTACAATGTTGAATAGTTACTCGACGATTATCCATGTAATCTCCTGTCAATAATAATCGATGGAAAATATATTGTTGTGTCTTAATGGACGTTACTTAAATTGTTACGATTATACACTTTAGAATGTTCTATGCAAATTTATATCAGATCAGAGTTGATAAGTCTCATGAAAATAATATTTTAAAACGATTGAACTACAACTCCGTCTGTTCCGCTGAAGATATTGCCCTGGCTCAGAATCATTTCTATACCATCCGCGGCAGTGATTGCATAAGTTTCCCCGGGAAGAGAACTACTCGATATTTCACCTTTAACGGTTACTTTTTTGATGATAGCTGTTCCTATATTATTATTTGTGGGAGCGTCGTCACCATCGCCATAGTAAAAAATGGTAGGATGTACACCTGCCGAAATACCGCTGTCTGTCATGTCACCATTGATTGTAATTTGGTTAATTGACAAATCTCCCCAGAAACTATCATCTGCAGTATAAGGTAAAAAGTCCTCGCCAACATCCAAGCCGGCTAGAAAACCACTGCGATACACGTCTGCACCAATCTTAATGGTATCTATGTCATTCAATACCGAAATGAGCGACGTGTCCATGCCCTGTTTAATACTTACAGATTCGAGAGAGCCTCCAACACGAATTACCATTAATCTGGCATCATCTAATTGAAGTTTTTCAATATCTCCTGTTGCGCTTATATTGGATTGCACAACTCGATCCTTAACTGCCATCTGTTTAATCGTATTTGTTGTTATTGTAGACTCATTAATGTCATCTTGAAAAGTAGCTTTTTGTAGCGTGCCATCGATGTTAAGCATTAATTCACTAACAGCTCTATTTACTTTCAATTTCATCACATCTCCGGTGATATTTATGTCGCTATTGCGAATAATCCCTCCCCCCACATCAAACTTTTTAACCGTACCGCCGGAAATGAGATCGCTATTGACAATATACTTGTCAATGTCAACTGACTGGATTCCTCCGTTTGCATCGATAGATGAATCAGCAGTTAGGGATTGTTTTAAATTCATTTTGTTTAATTTACCAGTGATAACAATGACACTATTTTTTATATCACTGGCAGAATCTTTTTTGTGTCCTACAGACAATTGGTCAAGTGATCCGTTAATGGTGATATCAGCATCAAATATACCATAGGGAGCAATAACCTGGTTGATTTCTCCATTCATAGTAAACGAGTTGGTATTACCGGCTATTTTACCAAGAGATTCAACATCTAGCTTGCCAATTTCACCTGCTTGCAATCCCCCTAAATCACCATCGATTTTTATTTGCTTTAGGTCATTCAGGTTCGTATCAATCGAGCCCACTGATAGTGATCCATCGCCAACTTGACGGGTCATTTTGATAGTGAGCTGACTCGATGAGGAGGTTCCACTTAGAATTAAATTATCGAGTGATGGGTTCGATATTTCCCCTGGTCCAGATAATTTAATTTCAAATAAATCACCATCAGGTTCGATACCAGTTATTGTTGCTGAAAGCAACTCGCGTCGCTCCAGAGGCTCTAGATTGAGTAGGTTATTTTTATTATTCATAAGTCATTTATCGGTCTGGAATGGACGTCAACTTAACATATACGTTAAGATCGTTACAATCCGACTAAATGGTGTAATCAATCTCATTGCATGCTCATAAACTACTTATCGGCCGGTTACTTATAACTTCAAGGATGATTTGACTTTAGAAGCGTTATATCCTAAAATATCCTTTTACACTTAGATAGTCGTTTGAATTCTTATATTTACATTTTCTGGAGTTTCCGTATGAAGTTCTGTCATTATCGCCCCGTATCATTTGTATTCGTTTTTGTATTGATTGCGAGCATAGCTGGTTGTGACAAAAAGCAAGAACCAGCTGCTGTTGATCCTACTGCAGATAATAAGATCACAGAGGTTGTCACTGAAACCCCCGCACTACCAATTGAAACAGACCCTGCGATTGATGCAATTCGTCGTATGTATATTGCCATGGCGAATAATGATTCGGATGGAATATTGAAGGTCGTAAAGCCTACTAATGATATGGAGATACTGTGGACACAAAAAGTTGATCCCGCCCGTATTGCAGATATCATTGAAGGGTATCATAAAATGCCAATCCGAGAATTGTCATTGGGCGAAACAGTGACTTTGCCAGACGGAAAATCGGGAGTTGTAGGCAAAAATAAAGTTTCAGACACACTTCGAAGCTTCATGGTTAGGCTTGGAACCAAGATTGAAATTCCGTTTACTGTTGAACTCATTGACGGACAATGGAAAGTAATTGCAGATCAAAAAATCCAATTACTTAAAACATACAATCAGCGACGTCTTGAAAAGCTCAAAAGCATGCAAGAGTCTTCAAATACTGATAACAGTGCCGCACCAACTAATTAACATGATTTCAAGAAAATAAGAGGGCAATATTTTCTTGATTAAACTTGTTAAAGCGGCTAATAATTGAAAGCAAGGTAAGTATTATAGAAACCATGGATGGTCACTGTCCCATGAAACAATTAGTCTTTTTTCTTGCTGTAACACATACTATCTTTTCAGGTTGTAACATCATTACGAAGCCTGAGCCTACAAACTCTTGTTGTCCCGATAGTTTTTATGTTCAAGAGGTCGCTGTAAATCCATCATTTACACAGTTTACAAAGTCTGTTAATGACAAATCCTACTATGATCGACTCCAAGTTTTTGTTGAGCTGCGAGATCAATTTAACGATCCGATGAAAGCAACTGGGAAATTCAGATTTGAATTATACACCTATGACAACAAACCAGCAAAGGATCATCGAGGGCTTAGAATTCCTGGCAAAGGATTACAAACAATTGATTTGTCTGATCCAAAGGTAAATCAACAACATTGGGATAAGATTTCTGGGCATTATCAATTTGTGCTAGATATTGATCAATTACCTAATAAGACAAAACATATTATCTTACAGGTAACGTTTCTCAATGAATCCCCCTATCGCCTGGATGATTCGTTAGAACTACCCTATCCATAATCAAATCGCCTTTATTTTACAATAGGTTATGTCTATTTGACCCCAAGTAAAAACGCTTGACCCACCTGTCTAATTAGGATAGAGTATAGGTTTGGATTTATTTCAGTAAGCACTTGCAGAATAAGTGATTATGAAATTGCCGAACTTCATAAATTATTAAGTTTGGGCGTGGATCTGTTTTGCATAAATTCAGGGCAGCCCTTTTACATGTAGGTATAAGAAAATATGTCTAAAGAAAACAAAGTATCTAATATTGCTATCATTGGATTGGGGACGGTCGGTACGGGCGTGGCAAAAATTATTCAGCAAAACGCAGAATTAATCAAGCATCGTACAGGGATTGAGCTTAATCTTACGCATGTCGTTGACAAAAATCCAGATCGACAAAACCAGGTAGATCTTCCTAGTGGTACTTTTCATGATGATATCAACAAGGTGTATAATGATTCTTCTGTTGATATCGCCGTTGAATTAATCGGTGGGACAACGATCGCAGCGGAAATCACTAAAAAACTCCTAAGCTCTGGCAAGCATGTTGTAACGGCAAACAAAGCTTTGCTGGCTGAAAAAGGTAAAGAAATATATCAGACTGCTCGTGAAAATCAAAAATGTATCGCATTTGAAGCTAGTTGCTGTGGAGGCATTCCATTGATATGCTCGCTTCGCACAGGATTAGCGGCAAATAATATTACAGCTATGTATGGTATCGCAAATGGAACGTGCAATTATATTCTGAGCTCAATGAGCCAGGAAGGTAAGGAATACGCTGTTGCATTAAAAGAAGCTCAGGATGCAGGCTATGCAGAAGCTGACCCAACCTTAGATATTAATGGTGGCGATAGTGCTCATAAAATCGCCATTTTGGCTTCTATTGCTTTTGGTGTTGAAGTTGGATTTGATGATGTCATGTACCAGGGGATTGAAGAGATTACATTGACTGATATTCGTCATGCTCAAGAAATGGGATATGCGGTAAAATTACTTGCGATTGCCGAACAAACAGAACATGGTATTTCGCTTCGCGTTCATCCCTCATTTATTCATGAAGACGAACCTTTGGCGCAAGTTTCTGGTTCATTTAATGCCATGAGTATATTTGGACAGGAAGTTGGACATACATCATATTACGGTCGTGGCGCAGGTGAACTGCCAACAGCCAGTGCGGTGGTTGCCGATATTATCGAAGCGGCACGTGGTAATTCATATGAGTTATTTTCAACGGCCCCGGGTTTTGGCCAACCTGCAAGTCCTGCGAAATTATGCCCACCAGAAAAAATTGAAAGTCGCTATTATTTACGCCTGGCCGTTGCTGACCAACCTGGCGTATTAGCCAAAATCACTGAAATTCTAGGTAAACGTCGTATAAGTATTTCGGCATGCATTCAGCATGAAGGGCATGAAAATGAAAGCGTTCAATTGGTGATTGTTACCCATCAAGCCTTGCAAGGTGACATGCAAGATGCGATAAACGAATTTCAAAAATTAGATGTTGTAAAAGATAAACCTGTTTGCATTCATGTTGTAACTCCACCTGTGGATGGTTAATTTTAATTTATGAAGATAATCCAATCGAATGACTCGATTGTTTTGTGAGATAATTTCAATGAAATATGTTTTAGTTATAATGGATGGTGCTGCTGATGAACCGCTAGATGAACTAGGTAGTTTAACTGCCATCGAAAAAGCAGGTATTCCCCACATAGATGCTTTATCTAAAAAAGGTCAGCAAGGAATAGTTCATACTGTGCCAAAAGGATTTTCGCCAGGTAGTGACATCGCAATTATGAGTATTTTTAGTTACGATCCAACAAAATACCATACGGGCCGAGCACCACTTGAAGCGGCGGCACAAAATATCCAAACAAATCCAGACGAGTGGATCTTCCGATGTAATTTAATCACGGTAGCGAATGGCGATATGCAGGATCATTCTGCTGGCCACATTGATTCCGTCCAAGGTACGCAATTAATTAATGATATAAAAAACCAATTACCTTCAAAGGAGTACACCTTTTATCCAGGCGTAAGTTATCGCCACATTCTTGTTTATAAAGGTGAATTTCAATTAACGACGACCCCTCCTCATGATTTTCCTGGTGAACCAATTTCCAAGTATATGCCTAAAGGAAAAGGTGCAAAACAGATTTGCGATTTAATGGAAAAAGGTGAAGAGATTCTTAGCCAGCATGAGATTAATAAGGTCCGAAGAGATCTTGGAGAAAACCCAGCTACGAATATCTGGCTTTGGGGGCAAGGCAAAAAACCTCAAATGGATGATTTTCGTCGAAAATTCGGTCTCTCAGCTGCGTTAATCACGGCTGTTGATCTTGTGAGAGGTCTTGGTAGGTTAATTGGCATGACAATCCAAGAAGTTGAAGGGGCAACTGGCTACCTTGACACGAATTATGCAGGAAAAGGACAAGCAGCAATCGACCTGCTAGAAGATAAGGATTTAGTTGTAGTGCATGTGGAAGCCCCCGATGAAGCGGGCCATGGTTGCTTGATTGATGAAAAAGTCAAAGCGATAGAGAATATTGATGAGCATGTAATTGGACCAATTGTTAAACACTTGGAAAGCCAGGATGAACCTTGGAGGATTATGGTATTGCCCGATCATCCTACGCCTTGTAAAAAACGCGTGCATACTCGTGATGCTGTTCCTTTTATTGTTGCAGGAACAGATGTAAACCATTCACGCCATCTTGAATATAGCGAAAAAAACAGTCGTGAAACAGGATTGGTCATTGAAAAAGGCCATGAATTAATGGAATATTTTTTGAAAGGATAAAGTCAATCAATGGACATTGTCGTGATGAAATTTGGCGGCACGAGTGTTGCCGATGCTGATCGCATTCGCCGTGCAGCACAAAGAGCTATCCAGGCACAAAAAAAAGGCAAACAAGTTGTGATGGTTGTTTCAGCAATGGGTAAAACAACAGATCATTTGCTAAACCTTGCCGGAGAAGTTTCCGAAAATCCCCCTCGCCGCGAACTTGATATGCTCTTAACCACTGGCGAGCAAGTAAGCATTAGTTTAATGGCTATGGCAATAAATGCTGCTGGGCAAGAGGCCATCAGTTTGACTGGCGGGCAAATTGGATTAATTACTGATGCTGTTCACGCCAAAGCACGCATTCAAAAGATTGATGCTGATCGGATACATAAAGAACTGGATTCTGGCAAAATTGTCATCGTTGCAGGATTTCAAGGTATTGATGAAAGCGGTGAAATTACAACGATGGGACGAGGAGCATCAGACACGACAGCGGTAGCCATTGCTGCGGTTCTCAATGCTCAATTTTGTGAAATATATACAGATGTAGATGGCATTTATACCTCTGATCCCCGAAAAGTACCCGATGCTCGCAAAATCGAACAAATCAGTTACGACGAAATGCTTGAGCTGGCCAGCTTGGGCGCGGGTGTTATGCATTCGCGAGCTATCGAATTTGGAAAAAAATATAATGTGGACATCCATGTCCGTTCTAGTTTTAGTGATAGCCAAGGAACTCTCATTACTCACGAGGTTGAAAAAATGGAACAAATCGTCGTGTCAGGTGCGACCGTAAAAAAAGATTTAGCACAAATTGTCTTACAAGGATTGCCAAATGAACCTGGTGTTGCAGCAGATATTTTTGCTCAAGTAGCCCAGCATAATGTGATCGTGGACGATATCATACAAACCTTTGATGGTGTCGGGCAGGCAAGCTGTAGTTTTACCGTTGAGCATTCTGATTTATCCGAATGTAAAGTGGTTACCGAAAAACTAAAAAACACCTATAATATCAATGAGGTGATTTGCAAAACTCCTGTTGCAAAAGTTTCCGTCGTAGGTGTGGGGATGCGAAGTCATACTGGCGTTGCAGAAAAAATGTTTTCTGCATTGGCCCAAGCAAAGGTAAATATTAATGCTATTACAACCAGCGAAATTAAAATCAGTTGCATAATTGATCCAGAACAAGCGAACGAAGCTCTTCAAGTCGTACACTCAGCTTTTGGACTCGAAAAAGAGCCTGGCAACTAACATAATGGATTATTATTACATTTAAGGATTCATCCTATGAATTATGCTGTGATTATGGCAGGAGGATCAGGCAAGCGACTTTGGCCGCTGAGTCGAAAAAATCGTCCTAAACAAATTATTGATTTATTGAAAGACCAATCACTCCTTCAGCATAGTGTTGATCGAATCAAACCTATATTTTCACCTGAACAAATTATGGTGGTTACCAACAATGAATATGCTCAAGTGGTCAGCGAACACTTGCCAGACATTCCACGCGAAAACATTATTGGTGAACCTATTGGCCGCGACACGTCCAATGCGATCGGGCTTGCAGCTACGGTTTTAAGTAAGCGAGACCCCAGCAGCAATATGGCTGTTTTTAGTGCCGATCAGATAATCGAACCTCACGAACCGCTTATTGAGGCCATCCAGAGAGCTTTTGAATTTCTTGAAAAGAGACCCGAAGCATTATTCACTTTTGGTATTAAAGCAAGTTATGCTCACACTGGCCTAGGGTATCTTAAAAAAGGTGAAGAGTCAGATATTCTGCCAGGTGTATTTCCTGTTGATGCGTTTAAAGAAAAACCGAATAAAAATACTGCAAGTGCCTATATTCGCAGTGGCGACTATTGTTGGAATAGTGGTATGTTTGTATGGAAAACGTCTACTATTTTAAAACAGATTGATCGATTTCTTCCTCATAATTCCGAACGGCTGGATTTTATTGGCCATAGTTATGGTAGCCCTGAATGGGACAAGGTTCTTAACAGCGAATTCGGAAAATTAGAAAAAATCAGTATCGACTATGGTGTTATGGAGCGAGCAAAAGATGTTTATATGTGCCAGCTTGATTGTCACTGGGAAGACGTTGGTTCTTATGAAACATTATCTGAAACCATTGGAATTCTGGATGAACATAAAAATAGCACCGTATTGAAATCAACGTATCAACAGATCAATAGTTTTAATAACATTATTATTAGTGGTTCTGAAAAACACCTTATAGCGACTATTAACGTTGATGATCTGGTAGTCGTCCATACATCAGATGCTACCTTAATTTGTCATAGAGACGAAACTGACCGGCTGAAGGAACTCATTGATAAAATCCACGAAGCAGATTTAAGTCAATTTACATAATGCGATATTTAGCTATTGATTTTGGATTAAGAAGAGTGGGGTTTGCTATTTGTGACCGTGAACATATTATTGTTTCGCCTTTATGTCAGATCCAGTGCCATGCTAAAGAATTAACAAAAACCATTGAACAAATAAAGATTATTGTAAATGACAATGATGTTGATGCCTTTGTTGTTGGCTTACCAATAAATATGGATGATTCTGAGGGGGATCAGGCAAAAGTCACGCGGCAATTTGCTCAGAAACTTAATGAGGCGATACCCTTGCCATTATATTTCCAAGATGAAAGGTTGAGTAGTGCCGCAGCAGATGATATGCTGTCGGATACCGGACTCTCTAAAAAAGAGCAAAAGCAAAAGCGAGATATGCTTGCGGCCTGTGATATTTTGAGAGAATTTTTAGATAGACAAACATGAGTGAAACTAAAAAAAACACCGAAGCCATTTTTGATGAAACGCGTATGAGCCTTGGGCAACACTTGGACGAATTGCGATCGCGTATTATCAAATGTTTATATGGGATAGCCGTAGCTTTTGTTGTATGTTTAATTTTTTGCAGTGAAATCATCTCTTTTTTGGCTCAACCACTCTTGTGGGCATTGGATGCCAATGGCCTTGACAAACAAATGTATGTGACTGCATTGCCTGAGTTTTTTCTGACCTATATAAAGATCTCTCTTTATGCATCTATTTTCCTTGTCGCTCCATGGATATTTTATCAGCTCTGGGGATTTATTGCCACGGGGCTTTATCCGATGGAGAAAAAATTTGTAAATACGTTCGTGCCATTTTCAGCTATTTTATTTCTCATGGGTGGATTGTTTTTTATTACCGTCGTTGCACCAATTACCTGTAACTTCTTCATTGACTTTGCATCCGAAATTAAAACGCCTGAGTTAAATGATAATTTTACCACAAGATGGTTAAATAAAGTATTTGATAAAGACGTTGATCTTACCACACCAGAAAATGTTACTCCTACCCCACCGCCGACCACCACGCCAAATGAACAAAATTCATTGATTAGGTTGATTCCTAAACTTGATCAATATGTGTCGCTCGTCATGCTCCTGGCATTAGCATTCAGTATTGGATTCCAAATGCCCTTAGTTGTCTTTTTTCTTGGTAGGTTAGGCCTTGTTCGAATAGAAACATTTTGCGAAGTACGAAAATATGTTCTATTAGGTATATTTGTACTTTCGGCAGTTATGACGCCTCCTGATATTATATCTCAAGTTGCACTAAGTTTGCCGATGTATGTATTATATGAATTAGGAATTGTAATGCTTCGGTTTCGGGCTAAATCAATTGGGCTGCCCCGAGAATAACTCATAACTGACTACGATTGTAATTTCTCGATAACAATGTCGCGCATTAGGGCTAGATTTGCATCTTTTTCCGTGTTAAGTTTAAATTGTCGTGCCGCTTGATAAACAAACATTTCTGCACCATCAACACATTGGCATTGCTTACCAATAGCGTCTTTTAGTAGTTTTGTTTCGAGTGGATTATAAATCGTATCAAACACGACCATGTTGCTTTTGATGCAATTGCTGACCACAGGCATAGCATCGATATTTGGACTCATGCCAACGCTTGTGCAATTGACGAGAATGTCTGCAGATAATTCATTTGCTTGTTCCAGACTCTTTGCCTGGCAGTTGAATTCGTCAGCTAAAATTTGAGCTTTTTCTACTGTTCTATTATAAATTGTTACACGACACTGACAATCGACAAAACCTGCGATCAGAGCACGGGCAACACCACCCGCTCCAATAATTGCCACGGATAATCCTTTGAGCTCGTCGTGGCTGATATTTAGCGTTTTTATCACCGCATCTAATGCTCCACCATAATCGGTATTAAAACCACTTATCTTCTCATTGTTTAATATCAATGTATTGACTGCGCCAATGCGCTTGGCAAGTGTTTCAAGAGTGCCACTGCTTTCTTCTACATATTGCAGTGCATGTTCTTTGTGAGGAATTGTAATACTAAAACCACAAAAATCTAACCAGGGTCTTTCGTTAATGCCATCAAAAAAAGCTGAGAATGTATCCCAATTTCCTGCAACCTGGAAAAGTAAATAGACACCATTGAATTTAATATCCCCAAAACAACCGTTGTGGATGTGTGGGCTCATGGAATGGCCTACGGGGTCGCCTATGACGCCATACACTTTTGTTTGCGGATTGATGGCGTCCCATCGATAGATCTTTTTAATCTCTTGTATGGTAATTTGACCTGGAGCAGATTCTTTACCTGATTCTAAACTGGCAAATGTAAGAAAGGATTCAAATTTTTTCGCTAATATCCTAGAGGGCAACCCCACTTGGCCCATGGCAAGAATAATACCTTTGGGACCTAATTCTCGCATCAATTCAAATGCTTCGAAGCAGTCATTCATTGAAGTGGGCATATAGGCTATTTTTACAATATCAGGCTCATGGCGTTTAATTCGCTGACATATTTCGGCTAAGCTATTGGGTTTATTGTGAAAATCATGATAGCTCACAATTATCTTGGCTAATTTAAAAAGTGGCTGAAAGATCGTAGAGTCGTTTTCTAAGGCTTTGCATTCAATATCAATATACTGGCATCCTGCGTCAGCAGCCATTTTTAATAACTTGACTCTTTCTTGCTCGTTGCCTGAAAAGTGGCCCCCTTCCCAATTAGCACGACACGTCGCAATGGCAATTAGCTCTTCTTTGAGAACGGCTTGAACAAGTGATGGTGTTTGTGAATACGATTCTGCTGGTAAATAATCCAGACGGAGTTCTATTGCTTGGGCTCCTGCTTTTGCGGCAGCCTTAATATCAGTGATTGCTTCGTTGGGATTACTTACGTTTATCGGTACAGTTAGTAGTGTCATAGACCTATAACGTACCAGTTTAATGTGTGTGTGCCAATGATAAAATTAGATGAAATCTTGAGTAGAAGACTTATGAGTTTTTGGCAGATTCTTGTGCAATATCAGCCCAATTTGGCTGCTTTAACAAGTCAATTAGCTTGTCATATTCCTGCTTGATTTCTAATAATGCATCTTCAGCTTCATCAAGACTTAGTTCACGTGCCATCGATTCCAATTTTTTTGCGGCATTTGAAAGTGGAATTGCACCAATGGATGCAGATGCACCTTTAAGAGAATGTGCATTGAGTTGAACTTCACCCGTATCTTTGTTGTCTACAGCTTTTCGTAAAACATCGATATAATCTAAATCAGCAGATAAAAATTCTGGAACAATTTCCTTAATGAGGTCTTCGTCGCCTAATCTGTTTAGTAAATCATTCCAATCCAGTATGTTTTCCATGTTCAATCTCAACCTTTAAATAGTAACTTGGTTACCCGCCTATTAAAAACTGTCCAACATAAATTTCGACATTTTTAATGAGATAAATCAGTAATAAATAGATGGAGTGGTAATATTTTGGGCCAGTAAATGTCTAAATGCACCGAATATTCGTGCTGGTCCGATATTCAATGTTAAGCTGTAATGGATGGAAGCGTTATGCCAATGCTTTACCAACGATGGATTTTTGCTCGTCACTCATGGATAGGGATTGCGCCATTTGTTGAGCTAGTGGGCTCATTTTAACCCATGTTTTTTTTACAATATCGACCATCTTGTCTTCTTCAGTTTTTGCTGAAAATTTATTGAACTCATATTCAAGAAAAACAAGACAAGCAGCATCTTCTAATACCTGTCCTTCTTTATCCTTTGAAAAATTCTTTTTCATTAATAAGTCTTTTGCTTTATGAATTTGATCTTGACCGAATCCTGCCGCGGCCATGATATCTCCAAGTTTTTGTGCATGAAACTTCTTTAGGTCATTTCGCCATTTTAAATACCCACTACGCCCTTCTGGGTATTCACTTCGTGGCGTGGTCCACCGACAAATATGTTGAGCTCGTGCAGCGAGTAGCAATTCGATCGATGGTGATGGTGATATCTTTTCAATCCATTGTGTCATGCGACGTGAATAAAGTAGTTCTTTTGGGACAGGGTTCCCATCCAGTTCATCCATATTTGGATCTTTACTGTTCTCTATATCAATGGCTTGCATAGCCTTGTCATACATTTGATCTATCGATTGATTCATGATGATTCAGATTCCTCGAGGTCTAGTTCTCGTAGCATTTTAAAAGTATACATTCCTGTATCATGTCCGTCACTCCAAAATACTTTTAGAGCATAAAGGCCTACCGGCTCAATTTTAACAGGATGGACATCGATAGGAACTAACTGAGAGACTAACAGGATTTTTCCTGTCATTTCATCTACGCACTTTGCACAAGGGCATTTTAGGCGTAATTGCCTGACGGGAATGAAGCGTTGAAGACCATCTTGCCAAGTGATACCCAATGTTTTGGCATCAATTTTTTGTAAGTCTGTTACTTGGTATTTGGGGTCACTCATTTAATTCCAGGATAGATTCAGATTGCTTGGTTGTTGATTTTGATTCGTACTGCCAACATTCTCGATAATATTTTTTGCGACATCCATCAATGCCAATGTAGATGGGGCTTGTGGATGACTTTCAACAACAGGTTTTCCGCCATCTCCCCCCTGAACAATATTTGGATCTAATGGTACTGCACCAAGAAAAGGCAAGTTTAATTCTTTACTGATTTTTTTTCCACCGCCATGTTTAAAGATTTCTACACGTTTGCCACAATCACATTCAAAATAGCTCATGTTCTCAACGATACCTATAACAGGCACATTAACTTGTTCAAACATCTTCAAACCTTTGGTTGCATCAATTAAGCTGACATCCTGTGGTGTTGTTACGATGACGGCCCCGCTGAGTGCTGATTCTTGCGACAAAGAGAGTTGCGCGTCACCAGTACCTGGTGGCATATCTATGATTAAATAATCCAAATTACCCCAAGCTACATTTTTAAGGAATTGTTGTATGATATTATGTACCATTGGACCACGCCAAATGACTGGTTTAGTGTCATCTGCAAGCATTCCCATGGACAATACCTTCACGCCATAGTTTTCCAATGGCATGATGGTTTGCTCATTTTGCATAGGGGGTTTTTGGCCTTGCAAACCGTACATCATATGAATGCTTGGACCATAGATATCACAATCTAATAAGCCTACCTGGCTGCCTAATTTGGCAAGCGCTAATGCAACATTCGAGCTAACAGTAGACTTTCCCACTCCCCCTTTTCCACTTGCAATTGCAATGACATGATTGACGTCTGGCAAAACAGCACTTTTAGCTGGCTGTGCAGTAGTAGGCAGCTTTGTTGAAACATTAATTTCAATATGTTTTAATTCGGGAATGTTTTGCAATACTTCTTCGCAAGCTTGTTTCATCTGTTCTTTGAGAGGCCCAGAAGGCGTCATTAATTCGAGATTAAATTTAACACTGCCTGGCCCAACAGATAATTCTTTAACATACCCTAATGAAATAATATTTCGTTTAATATTTGGATCGATTACATGTTGCAGGGCTTGGAGTATTTTCTCGCGTAATTGATTTTCTGAAGAAGGCATCTGTTATTCTCGTTTCAATCTTATAATATGTTCATGTCTCGTCAAGCAGCAATGACTAACTGAAGCGTTCAAACTTAACAATGATCGCGGCGATCATAGAGCATGCTAACACTTGCTACATAGCGTGAACTTCTAGTTCTGGATGAAATTGTTCACGTAATACACCTTCGATTGCTTGTAAGGTACCCATGGTTGCACTGGGACATCCTCCGCAAGCTCCTTGATAACGCACAACGAGTCTATTATTTTCTAATCCTAGCACTTCCAGATCGCCACCATCGCCTTGTAAATAAGGGCGAATGGTATTATCCAGGATCTCATTGATCTTTTGAATTTCTGGTGTCATTTCAACATTGCTGCTGCTGGCAGATTTCGTTAAATTTGGATCATGAGAAGGAATTTTCTCAATCAATTTATCTTTAACACTAGATTCCAATTCTGACCAATCACTGCTACCATTTTGTGTGACAGTAATCACGTTTTCAAAAAAGTGTACCATGGTCACATTAGGCAATTCGAAAATGCTTTGTGCAAGTGGATTGCCTTCACACTCGTCAATCGATTCATACGAAATACGATCTTCATTGATCACTGTAACATTGGTTACAAATTTTAAAGCATTTGGATTCGGTGTCATTTCTGTTTTACATTTGACTTCCATAAGGATCACCTCTTTACTCGGTCGTAACCGTATCCTGGCTTTCATCAATGGCCCCAGTGAGCGTATGCCAGGATAAGGCGGCACATTTGACCCGTGCCGGATAACGGCAAACCCCGGCAAACACCTGGAGTTTACCTAATAATTTATTTCCATCATCGGTAACGGTTTCACCGGTGACTAGTTTGTGAAATTGATCAAATAATGATTTGGCAAACTCTATCGTTTGCCCTTTAATCGCTTGTGTCATCATTGACGCGGATGCTTTTGAAATTGCGCATCCACTTCCTTCAAACATTGCATTTTCAATGATACCAGAATCATCTACGGTTAAATAAACATTATAATGATCGCCACAAAGAGGATTGAAGCCTTCAGCAAAATGAGTTGCACCCTCTAATTTGCCAAAGTTGCGTGGTTTCTTATTGTGATCAAGAATGACTTGTTGATATAATTCATCACTTATATTCATACAAAGACTTCCTTGACTTTATGTATGGCTTGTGCCAGTGTATCAATATCTTCATGCGTGTTGTAAATACTAAACGATGCTCTACCTGTAGCAGGAATATCAAATCTTTGCATCACGGGTTGTGTGCAATGATGCCCTGCCCGTATAGCAACACCTTGTAAATCGAGTATTGAACCAATATCATGCGGATGTACGTCATCAATCAAAAATGATATTATGGCTGTTTTATGTTTCGATGTTCCAAAAAATCGAATACCAGGTATATTATCAAGGGAATTTGTCGCATAGTCAAGCAATTGCTGTTCATATGCGGCTATTTCTTCGAGCCCTAGTTCTGAGACATAATCTATCGCAGCTCCCAGCCCAATGACACCAGCAATATGGGGTGTACCAGCTTCAAATTTATAGGGTGGGCGATTATAGGTGGTTTTCTCAAATGTAACATTAAGAATCATGTCTCCCCCACCCATGACTGGAGGCATTTTAGCTAATAATTCTTCTTTTCCATACAATACACCTGTGCCGGTTGGGCCAAATAGTTTGTGGCCAGAAAATGTCATGAATTCGCAATCAAGGTCTTTAACATCTACTGACATATGAGCAACCGCTTGAGCAGCGTCAACCAAAACAATGGCACCGACGGCATGTGCGGCATCGATCATTTGTTTAGCAGGATTAATGGTCCCGAGTGAATTCGAAACATACACAAAACTAACAAATTTAGTTTTCTCAGTGAGCATTGCTAAATACTCATCCATAATAACTTCGCCATCATCATTAATGGGGGCTACTTTTAGAACGCAACCTACTTGTTCGCATAAAATTTGCCAGGGAACAATATTCGAATGATGCTCCATATGGGTAATGAGGATTTCATCACCTTCCTGAAGGTATGTTTTACCATAGCTTTGAGCGACTAAATTTATGGCCGCCGTAGTTCCACTGGTAAAAACGATTTGTTCTTTTTTGGGAGCATTAATAAATCGCTTAACTTTTTCGCGAGTATCCTCATATTTTTGTGTTGCCAATTCACTAAGATAATGGACGCCTCGATGAATATTGGCAGATTCCATCTGGTAGTGTTGGTTTACGGCCTCAATGACAGGCTTGGATTTTAAAGTAGTTGCGGCATTATCGAGATAAACCAAGGGCTTATCATCATTAATCCGCTGGTTCAAGGCAGGAAAATCACTGCGGATTTTATCGATATTTAGTGACATCGTATTTTAGCTTTCAGAATTTAGGAAATACTCGCATAATAAACCACGAAAACGATCTCGTACACCTTCTAGAGGAATTCGCAAAAGGACATCTTCTGCAAACCCATGTGATAGCATATTAATCGCAACGTTTTTTGGTATGCCACGGCTTTGCAGATAAAACAATTCCTCTTCATTCATCTGACCTACAGTAGCACCGTGAGTGCACTTAACATCATCTGCGTATATTTCCAGTTGAGGCTTTGTGTCAGCCTCAGCATTAGGACTTAATAATAAATTACGATTGAGCTGGTAAGCATTAGTTAATTGAGCTTTTTGCTTAACGTAAATTTTTCCATTGAAAACGGTTCGGCCGTGGTCTCTTAATAGACCTTTATACAATTGATCACTTACACAACTAGGTTCACGATGGTCAACCGATGTATGGTTATCAATGTGTTGGTGGTCACTAGCAGTACAAAGTCCATCAAGTCCAGAATGGCAACCAGGGCCATCCAGGATGATGGATAGATTATTTCTAACCAGACTGCCACCCACTGTTAAGGTAAAGGATTCCAGATGGCTATCTCGCTCTTGATAGATTCGCGTATTCGAAACATGGAATGCGTTTCGACTATCTGCTTGTGCTTTGAAATAATTCAACCTGGCATTTGCAGCAATTGAAATATCAGTCATGCTATTATTGAAATAGACACAATGTAAATTCCGACTGATGTGAGTTTCGACAACACTTGCTTGCGATGATTCACCTAAGTGGAGTATGTTCCTAGGAAATGTCATGATGTCAGCTTGCTCGCCGGTAAAGACATAGACCAGATTAATTAGGCAGTCGGCTTGGGTTTTTGCCGCAACATCAATGAATACGCCTTCCTGAATAAAGGCTGTATTAAGCCCTGTAAATGTATTTTCAGACTCAGTCGGAAAGTGATTGATGACCTTTTGGATGATGTCACCATTATCTTTGATTGCTTCTTTAAGCGGCTTAATGCTAACGCCGCCAGGTAATTCTGAACAAGTTGAATGCTTTTGAGATAAGATGCCATCAATAAAGAATAAGCGTATTTCATTATCATTTATAAAATCTTGATAATGGGACAAATCCGTTTTCTCTAATTCTTCCGGGAGATTAAATGAAGAGTCACTAATACGCTTTACATTAGTGTATTTCCATTCTTCATGTTTGACCGTTGGAAAACCTTCATTCTGAAATAGATCGTAATTATTTTGGCGTAATTCAGCCAGCCAATCTGTATTTCCTGAAGAAGAAAGTTTTTTTGATAATTCAAATGCTTTATTATAATCTGTAGTTACAGAGCTCATGGTAACTCCAATAAGAAATATTTAATTATGAAACCCAGTCATATCCTTTTTCTTCAACCGCTAACGCAAGCTGGCCATCACCCGATTTGGATATTTTACCATTAGAAAGAATATGAACGTGATCTGGTTTAATGTAATCAAGTAACCGCTGATAATGTGTAATTAAAATAATACAATTATCTTCACTTCGTAGTTTATTGACGCCATTTGCTACAATGCGGAGCGAGTCAACATCTAAACCTGAATCTGTTTCATCCAATACCGCAAGTTTTGGGTTCAATACAGCCATTTGTAAAATTTCGTTGCGTTTCTTTTCGCCACCAGAAAAGTCAACATTGACTGAGCGTTCGATAAACTTCTCGTCAATGTTTAGGAATTTCATTTTTTCACGTAGCAATTGTTCAAAATCAAACGGGTCCATTTCTTCCACACCTTGGTGCTTACAGATCTCATTAAAACAGGCACGTAGAAATACTGAATTACTGACTCCAGGGATTTCAACAGGGTATTGGAATGCCAAAAAGACACCTTCTACAGCACGCTCTTCTGGTTCCATTTCCAAAATATCTTTGGTTTTAAAATTCACTTCGTAATCAATCGAACCATCAGTAACTTCGTAATCTGGATGTCCTGCGATCACTTTTGCCAGTGTGCTTTTGCCTGAACCGTTTGGGCCCATAATGGCATGAACTTCACCTGCTTTGGCCTGTAAATTCAACCCTTTAAGGATTTCATCATCTGTATCAGCTACTTTTGCATGTAAATTTTTGATATCTAACATTTTGACTCTCTTTATAATATATATTTATTATGTGGATTAACCCACAGATCCTTCTAATTTCATTTCTAATAATTTTACCGCTTCAACGGAAAACTCTAGTGGTAGTTCTTTGAAAACCTCTTTACAAAAACCATTAATCAAAAGTGATACGGCTGCTTCCATATCCATACCGCGAGATTGTAAATAAAATAATTGATCAGCACTGATTTTTGAGGTTGAGGCCTCGTGCTCGACATCCGCAGTATTATTTTTGACTTCAATATAAGGAAAGGTGTTCGCAGAACATTGATCGCCAACCAACATGGAATCACATTGTGAGAAATTTCTAGCTTTATATGCACCTGGTTGAATCTGAACTAAACCTCTGTAGCTATTGGCTGATTCATCCGCAGAGATCCCTTTTGAAACAATCGTGCTTTTTGTGTGTTTGCCGATATGAATCATTTTGGTGCCTGTGTCAGCTTGCATTTTATTGTTGGTTAATGCGACGGAATAAAACTCTCCAATAGAGTAATCGCCACGTAAAATAACACTTGGGTATTTCCAGGTGATTGATGAACCTGCTTCGACCTGCGTCCAAGAGATTTTTGATTTGCGCCCTTTGCACAAACCGCGTTTCGTGACGAAATTATAGATCCCCCCTTTGCCTTCTTCGTCACCTGCATACCAGTTTTGAACGGTAGAATATTTGATTTCTGCATCATCCATGGCCACAAGCTCAACAACAGCAGCATGCAATTGATTTTCATCTCGCATCGGTGCTGTGCAGCCTTCAAGATATGAAACGTAGCTGCCCTCTTCAGCAACTATTAATGTACGTTCAAACTGTCCAGTTTCTGATGCATTAATTCGGAAATATGTAGATAACTCGAGGGGACATTTTACGCCTTTTGGAATGTAGCAAAAAGAGCCATCGGTAAATACGGCTGAATTTAATGCGGCATAAAAATTATCACTATAAGGTACCACACTACCCATATATTTTTTTACAAGCTCAGGATGGTTTTGCAAGGCTTCCGAAAATGAGCAGAAAATAACACCATGTTTTTCCAGTTCTTCTTGGTGTGTGGTTGCTACGGATACGCTATCAAAAACTGCATCTACAGCAACACCTGTTAATCTTTTTTGCTCACTGAGTGGGATTCCGAGCTTTTCAAATGTTTTTAGTAGCTCCGGATCTACTTCGTCTAGGCTCTCTGGGGCCTTTTCCGTTTTTGACTTAGGTGCCGAGTAATAGCGCAAATCCTGAAAATCGACTTGTTCATACTCTACATGGGGCCAGGTTGGCTCTGTCAAAGTTTGCCAATGGCGAAATGCCTTTAAGCGAAACTCTAAAACAAATTCCGGCTCATTCTTGATTTTTGATAACTGGCGAATAATATCTTCATTCAATCCTTTCGGAAAAGTATCAGATTCAATATTTGATACAAACCCATAGCGATATCCTTTTTCCGCCAGCTTGCTATCTGTGTCTAAGGTTGTCATAATCTTCCTTTATATTAATTTGTCATATTTGACTTTATTTTAATGACATTTAATTTTTGACGTTGTAGTACTTCATCCTCTTGCTGAAGATGGCCAATTTCAATTAATTCATAGACGGTCGTTGACATAAACAATTGAGTCATTTTATCGCTTAATGCTATCACTGGTGAAATGATATTACAATTCTCAGCCAGTTCACACCCGCAAGTACCAGAGTGATCCAGGCAGGCAACAACTTTCATGGCACCGCTAACAATTTCCATCAACTGATAGAATGACACTTTATTTAGGTCTTTGATAATTTGATAACCACCAGAAACGCCCTGTTCTGATTTTAGCAATCCAGCTTTGGACATTCTTTGCATAGCACGCGATGTTACATCAAAAGGTGTTTTATAGATGTCGCAAATCTCGCGTGCTGTCGTTAGTTGGCCAGGATGCGTTGCATTCATATGCTTTAAAGCAATCAGGGCATATTCAATTTGTCTTGGTATTTTAAACATAATAATATTTTTAATTACGATTATTATATCGAACCAGTTCATCAAATCAATACAAAATAAGTAAAAAATTATCTTATTTAATCTTTGATTATTTACTAAAATCAACGATTTTAAAGAGTTTGTCACACCTAACACAGTTTATATAGGTTAATCTTTACCTTGTATACTCTAAAACTATTGTACTGGACACCGTAAGCTATACAGATATCGTATTCTTGTTTATTTCGCACATTCATACGTATTCTATAAATTGACGAATTCTCGCTAATTTATAATCCATTCTTAATTTAACGCTAGTAATTGCTCGCCATAATATGAACCAAGATTGCTATAACGGATTTGACTGCATGCTATATCGTTAATGCTAGCCCTATGATACAAGAGCAGCCTCAAACTCATTGAATTCTAGGGAGAGCTTAACGGTTTTCAAACATGAATAGCCTATAAACTACGGCGCATTGGTGGTTCTTTGGAACTTGTCTTTAAACCAGGTACCTCACTAAAAAGAGTTTAGTGAAAATAAAGAAGAAAAAGTGAAAGGAGGCTAACCACTGGAGAAAACGCTTGGGGGCTTATTATGAAAATGAATGTGTACGTGTGTGTGTACCGATTCATTAACTTGTATTTTTAAGTGTATTGTATTGTGAAGAAATTTGTATTTTTGAGGAGGGGTATTAGATGTTGGGTAAGTTGCCTAAATTTAATGCCCACTGTCGAAAGAAAGGACTATAGTTAATTATGAAAAACATAATTAAAAGTTTATTAATGGTTGCCGCGATGATTGGGCTGTCAATCACAGGCGCCGCAGATGCAGCAAAAATCAATAAGTCTGGAAATATTTTTACTTCTGAGACTTGGACCGCTGACAATGTGTACAACTTGACCGACCAGGTATACGTTCTACCAGGTGCGACATTGACCATTGAAGCTGGTACTTTGATCCAAAGTGACACAACTGCTAATGGTGCTGGTAGCTTGGCTATTACAAAAGGTGCTAAAATTTACGCTCTAGGTACCGCTGAAAACCCAATCATCATGACTTCAAGCAATGATGATTTAAAAACATGGCGCCCAGCGGCAAGCGAATGGGGCAATCTAACGGTTTTAGGTGATGCTCTTATCTCAGCATACAACACTGGCGGTGTCGTCAATGTTATTAATGATAGTGGTAATATTCGCGCAAACACCTGCGTACCTGATGGTTTAAACCAATCAGTCATGGAAGGTTTAACCGCTGCTGTTGCAGGTGATCCTCGCGTTCTTTATGGTGGCGACAATGATGATGACAACAGTGGAGCTATCTGCTATGTATCATTACGTTATGGTGGTCGCGTAACCGCTGTTCCTGGTAAAGAATTAAATGGTTTGTCTCTAGGTGGTATTGGCCGCTGCACTGACATTCACCACATCGACATCATGAACAACGTTGATGATGGTATCGAAATCTGGGGTGGTACCGTTAACTTAAGCTACATCAGCATCTGGAATATTGGCGACGACAGCTTTGATCTTGATCAAGGTTGGAGAGGTAAAGCTCAGTTCGGTTGTATTGTTCAAGGTTATAGTGCTGATGATTCACAAGGTTCAGGCCTTGGTGATAACGTCTTCGAAATGGACGGTGCTGAAGATTCAGACTGCCAGCCTGTAACCACTTCAACTATCTACAACTTCACCGTTGTTGGTAACCCAGACTCTGGTGATGGTGCTACCGCATGGCGTGATGGTGCTCGCGTTCAGTTCCGTAATTGCATTTTCATGGATATCGGCGAAGAAATTGTTCGTCTTGATAACTCTGATGGTGCCCCTGACAATCACTTAGGTTATGGTGTCAATGGCACCCTTCCATTCTTTGATGCTGGTAATCCTGATATTTGGGATACCGCTGCTGGTACTCACTCGACTGTCAATGATTGTGGTGGTTGCCCTGTAGGTGCTTTCAATCATCCTGATACACTTTACACTGTTCAAACCTCTGGAAACCTGGCTGAAATCGTTGATAGCTGCTTCTACAATGTTGGTGGTGACAGTGGCGAAAAAGCTATCCAAGTAGGTGTTCTACTTGGTACGATTGCATCTCCTGCTGACAACCCAGCTAAAGGCAACGATGTTTCAGCTACTTTACCTGTTCAAGATGTACAACGTGCACCTGCAACATCTATTGGTGGAAAAACAGTTCGACGTGTTACATTTTTAGATCCTCGTCCAGTTGGTGATGCGAAAACAGGTGGCAAACCTTGTATTGGTGACAAATTCTTCAAGGCAACCAACTACTGCGGTGGTTTTTCCGCTAAAGATAACTGGATGGAAGGCTGGACGGCCGCTTACCATTACGGCTTAACTGGTGTTCGCGGTGACGAAGATAACGATAACGATAATGATCTTATCGACTTCTCACTATCAAGCAGCGATTGGTTAGTAGACTTAGATAGCTAATTTTAAATTATATCTAAGATTATGAGTCTATAGATTTCAACCTGGTGACAGAGCAAAATGTTTTGTCATCAGGTTTTTTTTAAATAAAATAATCAGCTTATATGAATATAACTTCATACCCAAATTATGATTAGCTCCCTTTCTAACAGAAATGTAACAAGCGAAAGCAGTCCCCTACTCAATAAATGGCGATTTTGGCGACTGGAAATTGGATTTAGCCTCCTACGAGAGCAGCTTAACACTATCGAAACATTACGCTAATAATACATTAGTCATCCTTAGATAGACTTTGTGGATTAAGGAATTGCTAGGAAACTGACAAAAGGAACGACTCCATAATTATTACTTACCATTTAGTTTTGATTCAAGCATATCGTTTAATTAGACAATGCTTAACACATTAAGTTTTATAAATCTATACCGAACCCACATGAATCAATAAAACGCCAAAGTCAACAACTTAGAAAATCCTAAAAATTAATAATGTTAAATAATACCAGGAGGCTACAAGTCAGAATGCTCAAAAACACGACATTGAATTCATTAATTATTAATAGCGTAATTATGATGCTATCAATTAATTGCCAACAGATCTATGGATCTGCCTCTGAAACCAATGACAAATCTACAATCATAAAAAATTCACCTCAGGATACAAGTCATGTCGCTCAACCCGCAACAGATCAATCAATACAAAAACACCAAATAGAGTTGCTGGATTTAGCATTTAATACAGCAACAATGATTCCTGTTCACCCACATATTAAAGATCGCTCTCTCGCTCAGCAAAAAGTTGTAGAAGCCTGTATCAAGCTAGGACAAATTAAAAAAGCTGAAATGTATATTCGAAAAATTGAAAATTGGCGAAAAAATTTATGTTATGCAACTATTGCATTTTATTATGCCCAAAAAGATCAATCTGCTGAAGCAGAATATTATATAAGATTAGCCAATGTAATTGATAAGGATGTTACAGAATGGCGCCGAAGTAGAATTATGGCACTTATTGCTCAAGCTTATGCACGCCTGGGAATGAGTCAAAAAGCAACTGAATATCAAGCAGGATTAGAAGAGGCCGAACTTGGTAAAGTTGATACAGCACATGCGATGATAGCAAGCGAAGATTCTTTTTACCTTCAAATCCAAAGGCTTGATGAATTAATCTCAAAGGGAGTATATGACATTACAAAAAATGCATTAGATTCTTATGCTCAACTGTTTAATACCTTTTACAATAGCCTGGAAAGACGCACTGAAATCGAGACAAAAATCGAACAAATTATGAACGACAAACAGATACGCATCCCACTGTTTGTAAAAATGGATGTGTATGAAAAAATGGCAAAACTAGCTCTTGAAAAAGGCGACAACATCAAAGCACTTGCATTCATTAATATCATGCAAACATTATTTGAATCTGCTCAATGGCCAACCGATAAGCATGTGCCAAGATTAGCAAAACTTGCAGAATTACGATATAAAGCAGGTGATAAAGAAAAAGCAATAAAAGACCTTGAATCGGCTCATTCTGTTTATAAATCAAAAGGCAATAAAATAGTCAATATTTGGCGAGCAGGCGCTCTTCGTCCATTAGCTCAATCATATAAAATTGTAGACAATTCAGAAGCATCCTTACTCGTTTACAAAAAAGCCGTTGAAGAAGGCATTGTAAATCCCAATTCCAGGCCCCGAGCTGAAGACTTATCAGCAACTTGCAGTTCTATGGCACTATATGCAGTACAACCTGATGAAAAACTGAAAAAGCGGCTGTATGAGATTCATGAGGAATTGGGTTCGCCATGGTAAATTACCTGCGATATATTTGTTTAGGACTAGCCATATTAATGTTATCTGTTGAAACTGCTTGGACGCAGCAAGCAGGGAGTATTCGTGGCGTGGTATATGACAAAGATTTTGAATCGCCCCTCGCAGCTGCTAACGTGCTCATTTCAGAAATGGATGTTTCAGTTATAACATCTGAAGAAGGAAACTATGTCTTCGGTGAAATTGAACCTGGAACATACACTCTCATATTTTCAAAAGACGGGTTTACGACGCAGATTAAAGCAGATATCGTCGTTTCTGGTGGACAATTATCAGAAATTGACATTTGGCTTACTGGTGAATTTACAGAGATGGAAGAATTCATCGTACAGGATATCCAGATAGGCTCTGGATCTGAGGAAGCATTGCTACAACTTCGCTTAGACAGTCCTGCATTAATGGACTCAATCAGTTCAGAATTAATGAGTCGAGCCGGCGCCAGTGACGCAGCCGGAGCTTTAAAATTGGTGTCAGGTGCAACTGTACAGGATGGTAAATTTGCTGTCGTTCGTGGTCTACCCGATCGATATGTAAATTCACAATTAAATAATGTTCGCTTGCCGACCTCCGATGAGGATAAACGAGCTGTCCAATTAGATCAATTTCCATCTGCTGCAATTGAAAGCGTGCAAGTTAGTAAAACATTTACTCCTGACCAGCAAGGAGATGCTTCTGGCGGAGCTGTTAATATCGTATTAAAAAGCATACCTGAAGAATCTATTTTCAAAATTAGTGGACAATCTGGTTACAATCTCAATGTCGTCGAGAACCGAAATGAATTTCTGACTTCGCGTGGCGGCGGCGTAAATACGTGGGGCAAAGACGATGGTCGCCGTGACATGCAACCCAATGGACAAAACTGGAATGGACCATTTGGCGTTCAGGAAGGAGAAGCACCTGAAGATTATAAATGGTCGGTTTCAGCAGGCGGTAAAACATTTCTTGATAGATATGAACGGGTGAAAATCGGTGCTTTCGGTAGCTTTTTTTATGAACGAGATAGTTCCTATTTTGAAGATGGTATTGATGATAAATATTGGGTAGAAAACCTCGCTTTTACTGGTGGAGAAAGACGAATCGTTCCCGAGTATAGCCGTGGATCACCTCAAGAAGAATCCTTTTTGACCTCTTTGTTTGATGTTACACAAGGGGCAGAAGAAGTTAAATGGGGTGGCCTCGGAACAGTAGGGATCGAGACGAAAGACCACCAATTTGATGTCACATACATGTTCACACGCGTGGCAGAAGACAAAGCAACACTTCTAGAAGACACTCGAGGAAAAAAAACTTTAGCCAAATTTTTCCCAGACAACTTTAACCCGGACTTTTTTAGTAATTACGACCCGAAAGATCCTGATCACCCAGGAAATTCTGAAGCCGCAGATGCTGCTCCATATCTTAGACAAGAAACTCTTCAGTATACCGAACGAACAACACAAACGTTGCAATTTAGAGGAAAACATAAACTCGGTGAATTGGATCTTAGCATTGGTGAGTTAATCACTTTTTTAAGACCAGAATTTGATTGGGGAATATCACATAATAAAGCAGATATGGATCAACCTGATAAGAGGCAATTTGGTACAGAATGGCGACCATTTGCAGGACTGAATGCAGAACCGACCCATTTAAGATTAAAACCCGGTGCCAGTTTCACATTAGGTAATGTCCAAAGAATTTGGAAAGATATCTCAGAAGATGGCGACCAGCAATATTTCAATATCAAACTCCCCTTCCAACTATGGAACGACCAGGAAGGTTATGCTAAATTTGGTTGGTTCAATGATCAAGTAAGTCGTGAATATAATCAAGACTCTTTTAGTAATTTCAGTGATGTGGGAGCACAATATGTCGGGCCATTTTCAGATTTATGGAGTGAGGTATTCGAAGATGAAGATCATCCAATATCAGCTGCCAGTGTAGACGTAGATTATGATGGCGAACAAAAAATTAATGCATGGTATTACATGCTCGACATGCCAATAAGTAGCAATTTCAATATAATTGGTGGTGCCCGTTACGAAGATACAGAAATAAATATTGAGAATTTCCCTGATCCAGGTGGGCAAGTATTGTGGATTCCACCCAATGCATCCGCTCCACAAATATTAAATCCCGGTGATGCGGATGTTGCATTTGAACAATCAGACGTGCTGCCATCATTAGGGTTCGTTTATGACATATCCGATCAATTTAAATTGCGAGGGTCATATAGCGAAACAGTCGCTCGGCAAACATTTAAAGAGCTGTCACCTATTCAACAACAGGAATTTCTTGGGGGTGATATATTCATCGGAAATCCGAACTTAAAAATGAGTTCACTCAAAAACTATGATATTCGGCTTGATTACACACCATACAATGGTGGATTAATTTCTTTTTCATATTTTTATAAAGACATAGAAGATCCCATTGAATATGTTCGCCGAATTGTTGGGTTTTCATTCACGACACCTGTTAACTACCCAAAAGGTGAGATTAATGGATTTGAAATAGAAGCACGTCAAAAACTAGGCCATTTTTCGAAAGAATTAAAAGGTCTTATGATTGGTGCAAATGCTACGTTCATTGATTCAGAGGTTACCCTACCAGCAAGTGAAGCTGCTCAATTCAATCAATTTTCAGTGCAATCACCGCGAAAAACACGTGATATGACAAATGCACCAGAGCATTTATATAACTTATTTATGACCTACGATGTGCCAAATACAGGTACCCAATTAGCGGTATTTTATACCGTAAGAGGTGATACACTAATTGCTGGTGCAGGTCAAAAAGGGCAACTAGTTCCCAATGTATATGAATCAGAATATGGAACACTTAATGCTAGTATTACACAGAAATTAAATAAGTCATGGACGTTAAAATTGCAGGCCAAAAATTTACTCGACCCAGCGATTGAAACCATTTATCGGCCAATAGATATCAGTGGAGACACAACCAAAACATCGTATAAAAAAGGGATTGAATTTTCAGTCTCTTTATCAGGTTCTTTTTAAAATGATTAGTCCATTTTGTAGTAATAGAGGATTAAATTAAAATGAAAAAGTTACAGAAATCTAAATATTCAGGGATCATTGATAACAGCCACCTGAATGTAATATTCAAGCCAAAACTGCTTATTATCATGATAAGTTTTATTTTTACTTGGCATTTTTCATCAATGGTCTTATCGGCAAATGATGAAAATAAGAGTGCTAAATTAATCGAGAATACTCGAACATCTATTGAAAAATGGGTTGAAACTAAAAAAATAATTTCCAAAGAAAAACGTGACTTAGCCCTTGCTCGTGAAATGCTAAACGAGAGAATTGACCTGGTAGAGCGAGAGATAGAGACGCTCAAAGGTAAAATCACACAAGCAAAAGAAAGTATTGCAGAAGCTGACAAAAAACGACTTGAAATGGTCGATGAATATGACAAGCTCAATGCCTCTTCTATCTTGCTGGTTGATAGAGTTAAACTCCTTGAAGCTCGTGCTAAAAGTTTACTTAAACGATTGCCAGCCCCAATACGAGATCGCATTAAACCTTTAAGTCGACGTTTACCCGAAAACTCTGATGATACAAAATTGTCCATGGGCGAACGCTATCAAAATGTGGTTGGCATTCTAAATGAAATCAATAAATTCAATCAGCAATTAACAATTACGCCAGAAGTAAGAGATTTACCAACCGGTGGAAAAGCTGAAGTAACTGTTCTCTATGCGGGAATTGGTCAAGCCTACTATGTTGGAGGCAAAGGGACAATTGCGGGAATTGGTACGGTGTCGAATGATAGCTGGATTTGGGTTCCTAAAAATGAAATTGCTCCACAGATCGACCAAGCAATTAAAATCATGAATAATGAACAGATTGCCGCTTTTATTTCACTACCTCTTGAAATAAATCAGGAGGACAAATAAATGAAAATCAATAAGTCAACATGTTTTATCTGTGTATTACTTCTGTTTTTCTCTTACAGCTATGCGGAAACCAATGTGGAATCTGACAATAAGCTTCTGCAAGTAACAGATTCTCTTCAAAAACAATTAGAAGATAGTATCGAAGAACTTAACGCTTTAAGAGAAACGATCGCTAATGAAAAAATCCCATTAAATCGAAGGCTAAACGAATTAGAAAGCGAACTTTCTGATGTGCGATCTGAATACCAAGAAACGATTAGAATTCTTGATACTCGCACTTTAAATATAACTAACTTGCGTAACAAAATTAAATCTCGACAAGAGGAATTATCCTACTTATCTAATAACCTTTTTGGTCAATATATAAGAAATTTTGAATCAAGATTACATATCGCAGAACTTCAAAAATATAGCAAACAACTCGAAGATGCAAGATTAGCTCCAGATAACAGTAATTTGACTCAACAAGATATCTATAATATTCAAGTGGATGTCCTAGAGACAACATTTGACCGATTTGAAGGCGCCTTAGGTGGAATTCGATTCGGAGGAAATGCACTGGATGATACAGGTCTTGTAAATATTGGTACTTTTTTGATGATTGGCCCAATGGTCATTTTTAAATCAATTGATGGAAGCGTAGTTGGTACTGTTGAACAAAAAATTGGCTCACTGGAACCATCGGTTATTGCTTTTGGAAGCCCGATAAATTCTCAAGAGGCATCAGACATTATAAGTGAAGCTGGCGGAGCATTTCCATTTGATCCTACGCAAGGAAATGCACATAAGATTGAAGAAACTAAGGAAACCTTTCAAGAGCATGTAATGAAAGGTGGCCCTGTGATGTATCCAATATTTCTTCTGGCAGGATCCGCCTTGTTAGTAGCTCTCTTGAAATGGATCTATTTAGCATTTAAACGCAAACCTTCTAAAAAATCCATTCAGGAACTATTGGCAGCTGTTGAGAAACGTGACAAAAAATTAATAAAAGAAAAAGTTGAAAACGTTAAAGGCCCAACAGGCGAAATGCTTTCAGCTGCGGTAGATCATATCAAAGAGCCACGTGATCTTATCGAAGAAGTTATGTATGAAAAGCTTCTTGCCACACGTCTAAAATTGCAGAGCTTCTTACCTTTTATTTCGATCAGTGCTGCTTCCGCCCCACTTTTGGGTCTTCTTGGAACAGTAACGGGGATTATCAATACGTTCAAATTGATAACCGTCTTTGGTTCTGGTGATGTCAAAATGCTTTCTGGCGGTATCTCAGAAGCGTTGATTACCACTGAATGTGGCCTGATTGTTGCAATTCCGTCACTATTAATTCATGCCTTTTTGTCACGAAAAGCTAAAGGAATTACAGACGAAATGGAAAAATCCGCTGTGGCATTTACCAACCAATTGAGTAAAACCCCTTTTAAAAAAGATAAAACCAAAGAGATTGTTAAGGATTTAACTGATACACCAACGAAAGAAATTAGTCAAGATATCGGCGATAAGACTGCTGCCATTATCAATAATATAGAAGTGAATACATCAGACAAAAAAGAGTATGCTGATGATATTGCTGGCAGTTTAATGCATTCAAAAGTTGTAACAATTGATAAAAATGCAACTGTTGCTCAAGCCGTTGAAAAAATTCGCGAAACGGATATTAATGATTCCATAGACACCATTATCATTATTGATGACAATGGTAAATTCCTTGGCCATGTAAAGATACGGCAATTACTATCACGTCCAGAGCAGACTCGGGTAGATACATTAATGGATGAAAAATCTCATTTTGTACATGTTGATACACACAAAAGTAAAGTTGACGACTTATTTAATCAGCATGATGTCAATAATATCGCAGTGGTAAATCATGATAATCAACTCGTGGGACTTATTACCAGAAATGGACAATCATAATGAATGAGTCGGCTCCAAAATTGAATTTTTCTGATATTTGGGAGCAAGCCTTATCCATTTGGGTAACAGGTGGTTGGGCCATGGTCGCCATAGCATTTATTGCCTTAGTGATGTTTACTATAGGTATGAATATGTATTTCAAACTCGCCAGCAAAGGCGTTGGTAAAATCAAAGAAAAAACTTGGCGAAATTGGATTGACCAACCCGAACTGCGAAAAGGTAAAATCGGAGCGATTCTTGATTTTGTTACAGCAAGTAAATCTTTAAGCGACATGTCCGTTTTCTTTTCCGAAATTCGAGCGACTGAAATTGCACCATTTGATCGTGACCTAAAAGTGATGAAAATATGTGTGGGAACCGCTCCATTAGTAGGACTTCTTGGTACAGTAACTGGAATGCTCACTACGTTTGACGCTTTATCTTCAGGATCTGGAGGTGAGAAAACTATGTCAAGCATAGCTTCAGGTATTTCAGAAGCGCTTGTTACAACAATGACAGGTTTGGTTGTTGCACTACCAGGTCTCTTTTTTCAATATCAATTGGCTCGTAAAAATGAAAAATATAAATCATTTTTATCACATGTAGAAACAGTTTGTACTCAAAAACTTTATAAGAAACTAAAGAAAAAGGTTGCATAATTTAACTTAGAGGATTGATCTATGGGACGTTTTAGTCAAATGTCGTCTGAAGAAAACAATGAAGATGGTATCGATATATCACCGTTGCTTGACTGTGTATTCATCTTATTGATCTTTTTTATTGTCACAACCGTTTTTGTTGAAGAGACTGGCGTCGAAGTTGACAAACCACAAGCGGCATCAGCCGTTCAACTTGAGAAAAACAGCATCTTGCTTGCGTTAACAGAAAAAGGAGAAGTGGTTTATGGCGGACGAGACATTGGCTTTAGTGGCGTACAACCTCTTGTTAAACGCATGCTACAAAAAGAAGAAATCCCAGTGATTGTGCAAGCAGACTCGAAAGCAGATTCTGGACTGCTTGTTCGAGTGATAGATGAAGCCAAACTTGGCGGTGCCATAAAAGTTAGCTTAGCAACCAAGAATTAAATATATGGAAGAATCAAAAATAACAAGAATTATAATCCAATTATTTCGACGCATTATGGCTATTATAATTGCGATCGGGATGACAGGTGCATTGTTTCTTGTCTTGCCTTATATTCAAGCAATTAACGACCCAATAACGCAACAGACTCGAGTTGTATCGGTCGATAGCGTCATTGACCCGCCACCACCTCCCCCACCTGAGGAGCAACCTCCAGAAGAACCTGAGCCAGAAGAAGAACCACCGAAGCTGACAGAAGAAGCTCCCCCTTTAGATTTTGACATGCTTAACCTAGCATTAAATGCTGGATTAGGAGAAGGTCTTTTAGCAGGAGATTTTGGCATCAATTTAAAAACAATTGTTGCTGAAAGTAAGGGAAGTGATGATTTATTTTCAGTAGCAGATTTAGATCAGAAGCCTCGAGTCACTTATCAGACCAGTCCAATCATGAATGAAAAAATTCGACGTAAAATGCCTGGATCTGTAACGCTAATATTTATTGTGGATACTGAAGGACGTGTTACAAAACCTAAAATATTAAAATCAACAGATCCGGTATTTGAAAGACCTGCACTTAGTGCTATCAAACGTTGGAAATTTGATCCTGGCAAAAAGAATGGCAAACCCGTTAATTCAAAAATGAAAATACCTATTACCTTTTCAAAATAGATAATATCAAAAAACAACTTAAAGATTAATTTCTACAAGGACTATATTATGAAGTTTCAATGGAACATAAATTTCAAACAGCTTATCTATTCCGCGTTGGTTATCTTCACTTTAACTATGCATGTTATAGCGCAAGAAGAAGAAAATAAAACACCACTCGTAGAGATAAAGCCTGCCAATATCGGTGAAATTGAATTAACTATTTGGAACGATCCAAAATTTCGTCGCGACTTTGCTTTAAGCTACAAAGCGTCATCTGAAATCGAACCTCGAGCTGCGGCTGACGAACGTGAATATCTTGAAGAAATATTAAATTTTATTTCCAACGAAAAAGTGAAAGATGCTGAAAAATTGTTACTTAGACTTCAAAAAGAAAAGAACGCTAGCGCCCTTTATGATTTCACTTTAGCTAATATTTACTTCCAAACAGACCGATTTGAAGAAGCAGCAAGCAACTATCAAATCGCCATAGATAAATTTCCAAAATACTTGCGAGCCCACAAAAACCAGGCTCTTATTTATATGCGTTTGAATCAATACAAAAAAGCATTACCTGGCTTAATCAAGGTGATTGAACTCGGCGGAGGTGAAGCAAAAGCGTATGGTCTTCTTGGTTTTGCTTATGCGACAATGGATAATCAATTATCCGCAGAATCTGCATTTCGCATGGCAGTCATGCTTGATCCTGAAACCACAGACTGGAAATTAAGTTTAGCCTTGAGCTTATATAAACAGCAACGCTACCCTGAAACAATTTCTTTATGTAAATTACTGATCAAAGAGGATCCTGAAAGCGAACGATTATGGCTCTTAAAAGCAAATTCGCATATTGGCTTAAACCAGGCAATGAAAGCTGCTGAGATTTATGAGCTATTGGATCAAATGAAAAAAACAGATTTCAATAGCTTAAATATGCTCGCTGACATTTATATGAATGATCAGTTATATGAAATTGCGGTCGATCGATATATTAAAGCGATGAATCTTGAGCCGACCAAAAGACCCAACCGTGCATTACGTGCATCTAAGCTATTGATATCAAAAGGTGAAATGGAGCAAACCAAGAAACTTATCAAAAACATTGAACGTATTCACATTGATAATCTTGAAATTGAAGACCGTAAAGATATGCTCAAAACACGTGCACGAATTGCAGTTGCTGAAGGGGCTGGTGATCAAGAAGCGAAAATTCTAGAAAAAATCGTAGAATTAGATCCCTTGGATGGTGAAGTATTAATTCTTCTTGGTCAATACAATCGCCGCATGGACAACAATGAAAAGGCCATCAATTACTTTGAACGAGCTGCCAGCCTGGAAAAACATGAAGCCGACGCTAAAGTTCGCCATGCGCAATTATTAGTCAGTATGGGTAAATACCCAGAAGCAATTAAACTTCTTAAGCGAGCACAAACAATCAAGCCTAGAGAAAACATCCAAAAATATCTTGATCAAGTGGAACGAGTTGCCAAAAATCGCTAATAGTGTTTTATATTTGTTAAATCACGCAACATGAACGACAAAGAAAAATATGTTTGCATCAAAAATTCTAAAATTAATTCTCTGTTATTGCTTGATTTTGACTATTGCTGGGTGCAGTTCAAAATCTATGCCATCACGTAAATGGGAAAGCAGAGGACAAGCACTATCGCGCCAATCCTATAAAACTGCTCGAATCGAGGCGGAACAAGGGGGTGCTGATTCACAATTCCTTCTTGGCCTTCTCTACTCAGATGGGAAAGGAATTGATAGAGATTTTCAAGAAGCTGCGAACTGGTATTATCAAGCCGCTAAGCAAAATCACGGGCCCTCCCAACTCAATCTTGGCTTGATGTATTTAAATGGTCATGGCATAGAACAGGATTATGAAAAAGCTAGAAAATGGTTTAATGCAGCAGCCCAACAGGATATTCCACATGCTTATTATTCATTAGGGCGTATGTATTTCAAAGGTATGGGGCTAGAAAAAAATCATCAAAAAGCTGCTGAATATTTCATGAAAGCAGCAAATAAAGGATTGCTAGAGGCTCAAGTAGATCTTGGCCTCATGTATATCAAAGGACAAGGTGTACCCCAGGATTATACCCAAGCCGAAAAATGGCTTATTTATGCTGCTGATCAAGGCTCAGCGATCGCACAAACGAATTTAGCATTGATGTACATCAAAGGACAAAAAGGTATTCCGAAAGATGATCAGCAAGCGGCGATATGGCTACTTCAGGCAGCTGAACAATGGATGAGAGGCGCCGCAGATCAAGGATTTGCCGAAGCCCAAACAAACCTGGGCTTAATGTATATCAAAGGTGAAGCTGTAGAGAAAAATGCCAAAGAAGCCGCAAAGTGGTTCCGCATGGCCGCCGACCAGGGTTTTGCCATGGCCCAACACAATCTAGCTTTACTATATATCAAAGGCCAGGGTGTTGAAAAAGACTTCCAGAAAGCAGCTCGACTGTTAGAAAAAGCAGCAAGGCAAGGATTCATCTCATCGCAAAATAAATTAGCAGCGATGTATCAACTTGGTCGTGGCGTTGAAAAAAATAATATCAAGGCCTATGCCTGGTATAGCTTGGCAGCTCTGCAAGGAAATGAGTCAGCTAAAGTTCAATTAAATCTATTGAAAAAAAATATGACGGAAAAACAAATACTGGAAGCTGGAAAAATACTAGACAACAACAGGAAGGTCCAATAATACCATTTCGCTGGATTGTTAAGCAAACAAAGGGCACGGCCGATTCAAACATATGTAAAAAAAAGAATTATGTGGGTTTTCTACTGAGACATCTTAACATATTCTTGACTATTGGCTCACATTCTGCTAACATAAATATATATAATTCTACGTGGAGAGAGTAATACTTAACGTAGAGGTATGAAGGTGAGAGAGCATACCTCAACACAAAATGAAGCACTTCCCGTGGCGAAGAGGAGAGAGAACTTCCCAAGGCGAAGACAGACTGAGAGAGAGAAATGCAAAAAATTACCCTATTGGGCCTGGTAGCTCTGTGCCTATACGCCAACATTGCCTGTGCTGAATTCTTAACGAATCAAAGCAGCGATTTCACCCTTCTTTCCGAAAAACGGATTAAAACCGGCAAGAATGTTCAGATCTTAGGATCTGTGGGGTCCGGTAGTCAAATCAAACTCGGAAAACGGTCATTTGTGCAAAATGATGTATTTACCAATGGCAGTTTCAAGTCGGCAAGTAATTCCTCGATATCAGGCAGGGTTGTTGCTAATGACAGCATTAAAGTTGGCTCTAACTCACAAATTGGCCGACTAGACGGTGGTCAAGATGCTAAAATCGGCAACAATTCCTTAATTTTTGGCCCCATAGGTGTAGCAGGCAATTTAAATATACATCCTGGTGCTTTTGCTTTAGGAGGAATTTCAGCCACTCATGATTCATGGAATGCAACCGGAGTCCCAGATCCCCCTGCCACATCATTTGATAATCCGAACTTATTAGTTGATATTAATGTTTCTAAAAACCAAACAGGAAGTGTTGCACCTGGTAATTATGCCGATTTAAACTTAAAAAATAACGCAACGATTATTTTAAGTGCCGGAACCTATTTCTTTGACCGAATCAATATGAAATCTCGCAGTATGATAATCGCTGATACGACCAATGGCGCAGTTAATGTCAACGTTGCAACAATATTAAAATCAAGTAACCGCGCATCTGTGAGAAACACGGGGGAAAATGACTCTAAATTTACTGTTTTTGGCGATACAAAAATTGGCCCAAATAATAATATCCTGGCTGATATTATATCGCTTGACAACCTCAAAGTTGGCAAGAAGACGTTGCTGTCCGGTTCCTTCTTTTCTGAAGGCGACATTCGTCTTGGCAGCAATGTCATCGTGAACAGCTCTGGATCAGATGGCAGCATACCACAGATTCCTGAGCCTGCTTCCGCCCTCTTGTTGACAACCGGAATAGCTGCTTTATTAAAGCGTCGCAAAACTAAGACTCTAAGCTAATTCGACTTGAGAAATGACACATTCATTCGATTGGTTTTTCGTGTATGTAGCCATTGATGAATTGATCCCTATCGATCTGTAGGATCTCAACGTCAAACAGTGATTTTTCGATCACAGAAATGTCTTTGTTGCCATAAGCAAGCACCGACGGTAAATCATTTCCATTAATTTCATCAGGCGAAATGTATATCTGCAATTGATCAGCGAGCTGATATTTTAAAAATGAATTATGAATAGCAGCCCCTCCCTCTACCATCAGATCAATAATATCTCTTCTGCCTAATTCATCTAAAATTAAGTTAAGCCCTTCTTGTGATGTTATTTGGTCTACGGAAAATATCTGGCAGCCAGCTAAAGTTAATTCATTTATTTTATCCTCCTGCTGTTTCACCCCATCCTTACTGCAGCAAATTAAGACATCTTGCTTTTTAGCTGTCTTTACAATATTGCAAGTAGTCGGTATGCGTAATGAGCTATCCAGAACGATTCGTATTGGCTGACGTTTAACATCATTTAGACGAACGTTAAGCTGTGGATCATCCTCTAAGACGGTATTAATACCAACCAGAATAGCACCACACTTGCGACGATTATGGTGAGTATGATTTCTAGATGCTTCAGAACTAATCCAGCGACGATTACTTTGCTTTGGCCAGGCTAGTTTTCCGTTTTTACTTTGTGCCCATTTTAAAATAACTTGAGGTTGTCCTAAAGTTTTCCACTTTAAAAAACCCGTATTTAAACGCCTGGCTTGTCGCTCACAGCATCCCACATTTACTGTTATGCCATGATCCTTTAATTGTTTAATCCCCTTTTGATCTACTTGTGGATTGTTATCTATACAAGCGATTTCTACATGGCGAATACCTGCGTCGATAATTGCCTGGCTACAAGGAGGTGTTTTGCCAAAATGACAGCATGGCTCTAAGGTAACAAACATTGTTGCCCCTTTTGTCTCATATCCCTGCGATAAACAGTTTTCTATTGCATTAATTTCAGCATGATTTTGGCCAAATCGTTCATGATACCCTTTACCAACGATTTTGTTGTTAGAAACAATGACAGCCCCTACCATTGGGTTAGGATAGGTTGCTCCAGCGCCTTTTTGGGCTAAATCCAAGGCACAATGCATAAATTCAATATTTCGATCATTATTTTGCATATAAATAATTATAGTGATTTAGCAAATAATTACCATAATTCATTAGAGCTAAATCGCTCTTGCCCCTTATACCGCAATGTGTTAAGATGCGACCAGATTTAGATAAAAGGCACATATTAATTCGTAGTGAGGATAATTATGACCCATTATTATAATATTTTGGCACAGGCAGCTAGTGAAATCGATCCCACTGGCCAACAAATTCAAGAAATACACCAAATACTGACTGAATATCCTTGGGCGTTTAAATTGATTTGGGTAGGTGTCGTATTTACAGGTGTTGCGGTATTTCTAGTATTTCGTCGGCAACAGAAAATTGCAGCTAATCAGGTGGCACTGGCCAAAATGCTTGAGCAATTGCTCCAAAAATAGTCATTTCGTTTCAACTATTTCGCCGATAATGCAATGCAGAATCCCATAAAACACGGAAGGCTATGGAATCTGTATGTTAATAGTACAAAGACATTATTATATCTCACAACTCATATACCTACTGATTTTCAGTAGGTTATTTTGTTCGCCTGCCTTATCACAACAAATTTCAACTCATGAAGAGATCACTGGCCAAAGAGTCATGCAGGTCTTTGATTTTGAAGAACGCGATATTCACTTAAACACGCTACCCATGCATTGGCGAAAATATACGAATTCACAATCAAATGAATTTGCTCATTTCTCAGAAGGTCGCTTAGATACCTTGCATCCACGTAGTGGAAACCATAGCTTCCTTTTAAATTCAGATGGAACGAGTGTCGGATTCTTTTATCATCGTCGTAAAATACAAGCGAAACCTGGAAATGATTTTCAAATTACGGGGTATGTTCGTTTGGAAAATGTTCACAACAGCAGAGCCCAGATAACCTGTGCCCTTACTAACCGTAGAGGCCAATATATTGAAGGAAGTGAATTTAAGTCTCGGTTGGTATCCGTTGCAGACCAAGGACCTGAAGGGTGGATTCGTCTGGATGTCTATGTGCCAGGTAATTTTCCTGAAGCACGCTTTATCACCGTTGGCGTATGGTTGTTACAAGAATCGCAATGGAATCTAGACATAATCAGTGGAACCCATATCCTTAGGCCTGATGTACATGCGCAAGCCTGGTTCGATGATATATCCGTCACGCAATTGCCCAGAGTTATTTTACGCACGGAGAAAATTGGTAATACCTTTGATGGCAAAGACCCAATTGAATTACTAGTTGAAGTTGAAGGCGTTGGAAATTTAAATTATCAGGTCAAACTGGAAGTTAAAAATGCTGGCGGCGAATTAATCAGTGAAGAATCTTGGATATTAACTGGCGTGGAAGGTGCAACAAAGTCTCGCAAAATAGTATTGCCGGAAATCCCAGCGGGTCTTTACCGGTCAAAACTTTCAATTTATTCAGGCAATAACTTAGTTTCATCCCGACATTTGGTCTTATTAAAACTGGCCCCACTCATTGGGTCATCATCCTCAAGTGGTGCAAACTTTGGTATTCTTGGTCTGGACGATAGCTCTGGTGATTGGCAATCATTGACACATCTCACACAATTAAGTAATGCAAAACTTTTAAAAACGCCTGTTTGGCGTAAAGACGATAAAGCGGAAGGTACTTTTTCAGATCCTGGATTTGACCAAAAGTTAATTGAATTACAAAAGAAGAATATTGAGTTAGTAGCTACATTTTCTGATGTCCCCAAATCCATGGCGACACAACTTGAGTATGGACAGAGAACCATTTTTGATGCCTTAAGTCAACAAGTAGAAATATGGGAGCCTCAGGTTGCATTTGTTTTAGCTCAGTATGCAAGGCAAGTTCCTTTCTGGCAACTAGGCACCAACCAGTTTGACAAGTTTATTACCTGGGATCCTCGCATAAAACCCACCGTTGAAACTCTCGAATTACAGTTCAATAAATTTATTACCACACCTCAAATAAACATCCCCTTGAATGGCTATCATAAAATTACGCCGGAAGAAACAGGGTCTGAACATATAACGGTATCAATCCCTTCGACCATTCTACCTGAAAGTATCCCTGAATATATTAATGAGTTTAAATCAAAAGGTTTTGCTAGCATATGGTCAACGGTAGAACCTCTCAATATTGACAAATACCACCGCAACTATCGATTGGTCGATTTTTCTAAACGTATAGCTTATACGAAAATTTCAGAATCTGATTATATCTTCATCGACCATCCCTGGTCACAAATAGAAGACAATGCAACAAAACAAATAGAACCAACAGAATTATTTCCGATCTACCGGACGATGAGCGATTTAATTGATTACACCAGCTATATTGGAGAATTCGAAATAAAACCTGACATACCTGCATTAATATTTGATCGAGGAGATGAAGGTGTTTTGTTCGTGTCAAATAATAACTACAAATCAGACGACCCGGCTGAAAAATCAACCGTTCAACTTTACTTGGGTAATAATCCTCGAGGATATGATATTTTTGGTAACCCTGTTCCGATAAAAGTCAATAACGGTATAGGCACTTTTTCTGTTACCCGTTGGCCAGTTTTGATTAATCGTGTTGATTCAAGAGTTGCAGGCATGAGATCATCACTGAAGCTTAATCCTGTCGTTTTAAATGCAACAATCAAACGACAAGGCATCCAGCTCACGTTTAAAAACACGTTTGGTATCCCGATTTCCGGGCGATTAAAATTTGTCCCTAATGAAAGTCAGCAAGCATGGTCCATTGATCCTATAACATCAAATTTTGTACTTGGTCCAGACAAAACATTTGATGAAATAATTATGATCAAATTTCCAAGAAATGAAATTGGTGGCTTTAAAAAAATAAAAGTGCAATTTTTAATTGAAGCTGATCGATCATATAATTTCTTCACAGACTTACCGTTTGAAATAGAATTAAAAGATATTGATGTAAGTTATTTCTCGAGACGTATCAATGAGTCAGATTTGTTGATTCAAAAAGTAATCACAAACAATTCCCCTACAACCGTCAACCTGATAAGCTTTGTCGATTTACCAGATAATGATCGAATGGAGCGACCAGTGCGTCGGTTGCAACCAGATGCATTTACAACAAAATCCTTTTTAATCCCTGATGCACAGAAATGGTTCGGGCAATATATTCGTTTAGGATTATACGATCCTAAAGGTACATCTCGAATTAATTACCAAATCCAAATAAATTAAATATGCACAAATATAATTTGATATGTATTTTCATTATTCTGCTGGGATGTCAGAACTCAGGCGTAAAGCAAAACTCAACAATAATTATAAGGAAATGATATTTTAGGGGAAGTATTTGCTCAAAAATCGCTAATTTAAAATTCTCTATTCATACGAGCAATATTTGAAACGCTTATATCTTTCGGACACGCTGCTTCACATTCCAACTCATTAGAACAATTTCCAAAGCCTTCGCTATCCATCCGAGCAACCATGTTTTTCACCCTGGTTTTTCGTTCAACTTGACCTTGAGGTAATAAGGCAAATTGACTGACTTTGGCCCCTACAAATAACATAGCTGAGGCATTTGGACATGCTGCGACACAGGCGCCACAGCCAATACAGGCCGCGGCATCCATAGCTAAATCAGCATCTTTTTTCGGGATTGGGATCGCATTCGCTTCTGGCGCAGAACCTGTCTTAACAGAAATATACCCACCTTTTGATATTATTCTGTCAAAAGCACTTCTGTCGACGACGAGATCCTTCACGACAGGAAATGCACCTGCTCGCCATGGTTCAATTGTGATCGTGTCTCCTGATTTAAAATGACGCATATGGAGTTGACATACCGTCGTGCTCTTTAGCGGGCCATGCGGTATGCCATTAATAACTGCCCCACACATGCCACATATGCCCTCTCGGCAATCGTGATCAAACGCAATGGGTTCTTTATTTTCTTTAATTAAACCTTCATTAACAACATCCAGCATTTCTAAAAAGGACATGTCTACATCAATTGCTTTCGCATCATATACTTCAAATCGACCAGGAGCATCGGCTCTTGGTTGTCGCCAGACTTTTAATGTTAAATGAATGGTTTGGTGTGCCATCTATTTATAATTCCTCGTGGCCAGTTTTACTTCTTCAAATTCAAGTGGTTCTTTATTGAGTATCGGAGCTTTATCATCTCCAGCATATTCCCAAGCAGCAACATAGCAATAGTCATCATCGTTACGTAAGGCTTCACCGTTTTCTGTTTGATGCTCTTCTCGGAAATGGCCACCACACGATTCGTTTCGATCCAGTGCGTCAGTGACCATAACTTCAGCAAATTCAAGGAAGTCTGCTACGCGACCTGCCTTCTCCAAGCTTTGATTGACATTATCTTCATCGCCCAGAACATTGACATTTTCCCAAAACTCTTTACGTATTTGAGGGATTTTTTCCAATGCTTCCTTTAGGCCCGCTTCGTTGCGACCCATGCCACATTTATCCCATACCAACAAGCCTAATTCACGATGAAAATCATCCACGGTGCGTTCACCCTTGATGTTCATTAATTTATTAATTTTAGTGTTCACCTGCTCTTTTGCCTGCTTGAAAGCATCATTGTTTTCAGAAACAGCTCCAGGTGTTTCGCCTGCCAGATATTCTGAAATGGTCGATGGTATAACAAAATAACCATCGGCTAATCCTTGCATTAATGCACTGGCTCCAAGTCGATTGGCCCCGTGATCAGAAAAATTGGCTTCACCCAGTACATATAGGCCGGGAATGGTGCTCATTAAATCATAATCGACCCACAACCCACCCATGGTATAGTGAATGGCGGGATAAATCATCATAGGCGTTTCGTAAGGATTGTCGCCGACGATGCGTTCATACATTTGGAATAAATTCCCATAGCGAGCTTCGATGGCACTTTTACCTAAGCGTTCAATCGATTCAGCAAAATCTAAGAAAACGGCTAAACCAGTATTGCCAACGCCAAATCCACTATCGCAGCGTTCTTTTGCCGCCCTTGATGCAATATCTCTGGGAACTAAATTACCAAAAGCAGGATATCGTCTTTCGAGATAATAATCTCGTTCTTCTTCAGGTATATCCGTTGGCCTGCGTGACTCGCTTTCTTTTTGCGGCACCCAAATTCGACCATCATTACGTAAGCTTTCGCTCATTAATGTTAATTTCGATTGATAATCACCATGCACAGGAATGCAGGTTGGATGAATTTGCGTGAAGCAGGGATTGGCAAAGTAGGCACCTTTTTTATGGGCACGCCAGGCCGCTGTTGCGTTACAGGCTTTAGCATTGGTGGATAGATAAAATACATTGCCATAACCACCCGTTGCAAGAATCACTGCATCCGCTACATGGGTTTCAATATCCCCTGTAATTAAATTACGAGTTATTATTCCTTTGGCTTTGCCATCGACAACAACCAGATCGAGCATTTCTGTTCGGGCATGCATTTCAACATTGCCCCGCCCTACTTCTTTCATGAGAGCACTGTAAGCTCCTAAAAGAAGCTGCTGGCCGGTCTGACCGCGAGCATAAAAAGTACGAGAAACCTGGGCACCTCCGAAGGAGCGATTGTCTAAATTTCCACCATACTCTCTGGCAAAAGGGACACCTTGAGCCACGCATTGATCTATAATCGAATTGCTGATTTCAGCCAATCGATGAACGTTAGCTTCACGTGCTCGGAAATCCCCACCTTTTACAGTATCGTAAAACAAACGGTGCACACTGTCGCCATCATTAGGATAATTCTTCGCGGCGTTGATTCCACCTTGCGCGGCAATACTATGAGCTCGCCTTGGGCTATCTTGAATACAAAAAGACTTTACCTTATACCCAAGCTCCGACAATGATGCCGCGGCAGCCCCACCTGCTAAGCCTGTCCCGACAACTATCACCGTATATTTACGTTTATTGGCAGGATTAACCAGCTTTCCTTCAAAGCGACGTTTGGTCCACTTATCTTTCATAGGACCGGATGGGATTTTTGCATCTAGTTTTGTCATATTTTATGTCGTTGCTGGGCCTATAATGTTTAGTAATATAAGAACAGGTATTGAACTATAAAGAACAGCAATACCAACTCCAATACACAGACTCATGGTAACAATTTTATTCATGCAACAGGGATTAGCAAATCCGAACGTGCGAAATAAACTCTGAATAGCATGACTTAAATGCATGCCTAGGACAACCATAACAAATATATACGCACCGGCATGCAATGGATTACTAAAAGCATTATACACAAGTCCATAAAGACCATAGTCAATACCTTCAATGGTTTTGTCATACTTAAATAAATTAAAGGTAAAATCAAAGATATGCACGATAACGTATAAAAATATAATGATCCCCGTATAAGGCATGGTTCGGCTGCCGAGGGTTCTATCACCTGCATTTTTATCAACAGCATATCGTTCAGTTCCTCGAGCCCTTTTGTTTTCTATAACGAGACTCATGGTAACATAAACATGCCCTAGAAATATTGCGGCAAGCCCAAATTCCACGATAAGAAAACCTGGTCGTAAACTAGCTAACTTCGCCGCGTAACCGTTAAAGGCATCCGGGCCTGCAAAAATCAGAAAATTCCCCGCTAAATGGCCGACGACAAATCCGACTAATAACAAGCCTGTGACAGCCACAAATTTTTTACGTCCAATGGAAGATTTCGGTAACAATGAGGGTCCAGTCAAAATCTAAATAGCAGTTCAAAATATCAATAAGTACAATATCATATTAACTATATCAACGACTCAACAAAATACAAGACCATTCTGGTCTTTTTTTCAAATTCCTTATAGGAAAAACATTAGCACATAAATTCTATTAATGTATACTACCAAATTGTTGTTTTTGTTCACCCTAATCATGATTGGATTCTTATGGCGAAGAATATCGAATTGGAACTTGGAGCTCATATGTCCGCAGCCGGCGGTGTAGAAAACGCACTACTCATTGCCCAAAAGGCAAACTGTCAATGCGTACAACTTTTCAGCGCCAATCAGCGACAATGGAAAGCTAAACAGCTCACACAGGATCAAATCGATCTATTTAAATCGACCTACAAAGAGACGGGGCTCAAAACACTTGTGGTCCATGCCAGTTACCTAATCAATTTAGCCGCGATCAACGACGAAACGCTAGATAAAAGTATCCAGGCTCTCAAGGATGAGTTAACCCGTTGCGATCAATTGGGAATCCATTACCTTGTCATGCATCCAGGTGCTCATATGAAAGCGGGTGTAGAGTCTGGGCTTGAAAAAATTGTCAAATCTTTGGATGAAGTATTCAAAACGAATTGGCAGGTCCAGTTGCTATTAGAAACGACCGCGGGTCAAGGTTCCAGCCTGGGATGTGAATTTGAACACTTGGCATATATCCGCGAAAACGTAAAACGCCCAGAAGCTTTAGGTGTTTGTCTGGATACATGCCATATTTATGCTGCAGGATATGATATTAAATCACCTGAAAATTATAAAACAGTCATGAAGGATTTTAATAAAATCGTTGGCCTCGACAACCTCAAGGTGCTTCATGTAAATGATTCAAAAAAGCCACTTGGCAGCAAAGTCGATCGACACGATCACCTTGGCAAAGGCGAATTAGGAAAACAAGCTTTTATTAATCTCATGACCGATAAAAGAATCACGAAACTTCCTCTCATCCTTGAAACTCCCAAAGGAACATCACCTGGTGGCAAAGATTATGATTTGATCAATCTGGCGGCTTTACGACGATATGCTAAATAGCATATTTATTACTATAACGATTTTGAAAGAATATCGACAAGGGCTATATCACTTAATTCGTAAGGATTCCCTTTCATACTGCTTGCATTTTTTGCTTTCGGTACAATATCTAAATAATCATTTTCTGTAACGCCAAATTGAGACAATCCTGGTATGCTAAATGATTCAACATATTCTTCGAGAATCTCGATGGCATCTGATGCTTTTACAACAGGAGAAGCCGAGAGCAACTGAGCAATTGTTTCAAAACGACCGAGCATTCGTTTGTCATCTTTCTCTTTTGCTATTGAGTAGTTAATTTCATAAACAGATGGCAGTAGTCTGGCGCATAAGGCTCCATGAGGCGCATTAAACATTCCACCCATCGGGCCAGCAAAGCCATGCACGGCTCCTAAACCTGCATTGGCCAGAGCCATGCCACTAAAGAGGCTTGCAATCGACATATCTTCTCTTGCTTTAAGATTTGAGCCATCCTCTACTGTTTTTCTTAGACTACGCGATGCTCGCATTAAGCCCTCTAGGCACAAACCGTCCGTTAATGGGTTTGCTTTACAGGAAAGATATGCTTCAATCAACTGCGTTAATGCGTCCATTCCCGTTGTCGCGGTAATTTCTGGAGGCAAACTAAGGGTTAATTCAGGATCGACCAAGGCAATGGTAGGCAGCATCGATGGATGACGCATGCTCACTTTGACTTTTTTATCGGGAACACTCAATACAGAATTTTTGGTAACTTCAGCACCCGTTCCTGAGGTGGTTGGAATCGCAATATAAGGAGCGGCTTGATGTTCCAGTGGCTTTCCCTGCCCCACCACCTCAAGATAATCCAGTATGTCTCCATGATTGGTAATCAACGCAGAGATCGCTTTTGCTGAATCAATAACACTACCGCCCCCAATACCAATGACAACATGGCAATCTGATTTACGGGCAACATCTGCAGCATCAGCGACATGATCTATAGTTGGTTCCCCTGAAATACTGTGTGAAGTGAAATCAATATTAGATTCTTTGAGCTGCTGAAAAACGATATTCGCTCGAGCAATATTATTGCCTGTTACGACAAAAGCTTTATTTCCAAACCCCGAAGACATGGTACCTATTTGAGAAATCCGCCCAGATCCGTAAATAACTTTTGTTGCTGTGGCAAATTCGAAATTCAATTAAGATTCCCACCCATCTTCATCTGGAAAAATATTCGAGTATTTAATATTACTTCGAGGTTCAGCCATCATATCCGTAACGGTATCACGCCAGGTTTTATAGTGTTCTGTTTCTTTATGCCTGGCAGGATCATCCAGTGTTTTATAAACTTCAACAAGAACAAATCGTTGAGGGTCATCTTGCTGTTGAATCACATCAAACCTGGCGACGCCTGGCTCTTGAATGCTCTTCGATGCATTTTCTAGAGTAGCAGATTTGAAGGCCTCAATCATTTCTTCTTTAACGTGAACAAAAACATGAACGACTAACATGAGTCCTCCCGGCATATTAACTTAAAGATTAATAAAATGTCACGCGAATAAAGCTTGCCAGGTCTTATAGCCAGCAGGTTGGATATTGTATTGTTCACCATATTTTTGAAGCATATCCCATGCTTGCGATGCCATTTTACTGGGCAAAATAACCATAATGCGCTGATGTTCTTTATCAATTGAAATTACAAATTTCATAAAAAACAAACTGGCAGCAACAAGATCCCCAGGCTCAAGATGTTGAATGTCGATAGGAAATTTGTCTTTCATAAGCTTCAATGCGCTCGGACCGCATATGCTGACCATGGCCGTACTGAAAGTTTCATCCGAGATATTAACCTGATGTGATTCAGCCAAAGAGGTCAATGAATCAAGAAAAGATTGATGATTACTCGCCTGTGTCACGATTAGGTAGTTTTTACCTTGATGTTGGATCAAAGTATCTATTGCATCTAAATCTTTGAATTTAACATTCGCCTGGCGTTCCGGAATGACCGGAACAGCTCCTTCTTTCAGGAGTGATTCAAAGAAAGGCTGACTATCTGTACCATCTACTCGAATGCGAGAATAAAAACTGACATCAAAAACGGCAACACCGTTTTTAGTAGCATTTATCTCTTCATCGCACGCATTAAATTTCTCTGCTACTTCCCAACCGTTATGCTCAGCCATTTCAGCGGAAGCTTTTTTGGCAACATCATAAAAAGGACTTTGGTTCATCTCACATACTCTTTCTTGCAATCATGCTTTATATTATGCTTATACACCTTCTGCAACGAAAGAACCAACTTCTTCGGTTGTGTATCCCATTTCACCAGCACCTGTCCCTTTGATCTTATTGGCGGTCACATTCATGACTGAAGCTTCTATGGCTCTAGCGGCTTCATGTTCACCTAAAGATGCCAGCATCATACCAGCCGAAGAAATGCAAGCCAACGGATTGATCACATTCATTCCGGTGAATTTAGGGGCCGTGCCACCAATCGGCTCAAACATGCTCACGCCATCAGGGTTGACATTTCCGCCAGCGGCTAAGCCCATGCCGCCTTGCGTTGTAGCCGCGAGATCGGTAATAATGTCACCGAACATATTGCTGGTTACCAGCACATCAAACCATTCTGGATTCTGCACCATGTAAATACAAACAGCATCCACGTGATAATATTCACGTTTAACATCAGGATAGTCTTTTTCACCAATTTCATGAAACGCTCTTTCCCAAAGACCAAACACGTGGGTTAAGACATTGGTTTTTCCGACAAGAGCGAGTGTGTTATGTTCCCCCCTACCAGTTGCTTTTTTACCATACTTTTGAGCATATTCGAATGAAAAACGCAAGCAACGTTCTACCTGATGACGATTATATACCATGGATTGCACAGCAACTTCATTGGCAGTCCCCTTCATGCTGATACCACCTGTACCTGTATACAAACCACCGGTATTTTCACGCACAACGGTATAGTGAATATCTTCAGGACCTTTATTTTTGATCGGAGTCTCAACGCCTGGATAGAGACGCACTGGGCGTAAATTAATATATTGATCAAATTCAAAGCGAATTTTTAATAACACATCGCGTTCCAGGATGCCTGGCGGAACATCCACGTGACCGATCGCGCCTAAGAGAATAGAATCATAGCCGCGTAACTCTTCAAGCGTTTCATCAGATAGCGTTTCACCCGTTTTTAAATATCGTTCACCACCTAAATCATATTCAGTGGTCTTTAATTCAAATCCGAATTTTTTACTGGCTGCTTCTAAGACTTTAACAGCTTCACGGGTTACTTCTGGTCCGGTGCCATCACCTGGGATCACAGCGATATTCATGTTGTTGTATCCTTTTATCTATTTATAATTTATGCGTAATCTTTCATATAAGGCAACGTATCTGACATGCCTTTAATCTCTTCACTGTTGGCTAATAACTGGGCCGTTGTATCCCAACTGCCTTTAACCAGGTCTTGGCGAGCAGATTCGGGCAAATCCACAGAAAAACTGTTATCGCCATAAGTGACGGTTTTGTTTTCTAAATTGATATCAATTTCAGTGCCTGGATTTGCTTCAATATAGGCCTGCATCGCCTCTATCTCTGATTCGCCAGCCCGCACCGCAGGGATTCCTAACGCCGTGCAATTGCCCGCAAAAATTTCAGCAAATGTTTCGCCGATAATGCCTTTCATGCCAAAACGCATCAATGCTTGTGGTGCATGTTCACGAGATGATCCACAACCAAAATTTTTGTTCACGATTAAAATTGCACCACCTTGATATTTTGAGTCATTAAATGGATGATCAATTTCGTTGCCTTTATCATCAAATCGTACATCATAAAAGGCATATTTTTCCAGCCCATCAAATGTAACACACTTCATAAAACGTGCGGGTATGATGCGGTCCGTGTCGATATCATTCCCAGGCACTGGAATACCTGTCCCGATTGTATTAATTCTTTTTGGATCCATGATATTTTAATATATCTCCTGTTTATCAAGATGGCCAAGCTGGCCTTAATATTTAGTTCAATTCGCGGACATCAGCCACTTCACCTGCCAATGCTGCAGCAGCGACCATTGCTGGGCTCATAAGTAATGTTCTGCCTGTAGGTGATCCTTGTCTGCCAATAAAATTACGATTAGATGAGGACGCGGACATCTGACGGCCTTGCAATTTATCTGGATTCATAGCCAAGCACATGGAACATCCAGCCGCACGCCATTCGAAGCCAGCATCTGAAAAGATCTTGTCGAGCCCTTCTTCAACCGCTTGCGACAAAACTTGTTTTGAGCCTGGTACAACTAATGCTTTCACATTTGGAGATACCTGACGCCCTTTAACCACTTTAGCCGCCTCACGCAGATCGCTAATACGGCCATTGGTACATGAACCAATGAAAGCAACGTCAATTTTTGTCCCTTTGATGGGTTGGCCTGGTTCAAGTTCCATATGTTCATAGGCTTTCTGTGTGGTGCCTTTTTCAGCTTCAGAGACTTCACTGAGCTGTGGTATATTTTTCGACACACCCAATGCCTGCCCGGGATGAATCCCCCATGTGACCATAGGTTCAATATCCGCGGCATCCAAAACGACCACATCGTCATATTCAGCATCCGGACCAGATGCTATGGATTTCCAATAGTCAACCGCTTTATCAAACGCTTCACCTTTAGGTGCATACTGTTTGCCTTTGATGTAATCAAATGTCGTTTGATCAGGATTAATATAACCAACACGAGCGCCACCTTCAATGCTCATATTGCAAATAGACATACGTGCTTCCATGCTTAGCGATTCGATCGCGGTACCAGCAAATTCGTATGCATAACCAATACCACCATTGACGCCAAGTTTTTCGATGATATGTAAAATAATATCTTTCGAGAAAACCCCGGGTTTTAAAGTGCCATTTACTTCAACGCGTCTGACTTTGGGCTTATTGATTGCCATGGTTTGCGTTGCGAGTACATCGCGAATTTGCGTTGTACCAATACCAAATGCAATTGCACCAAAAGCGCCATGTGTTGAAGTATGCGAATCACCACAAGCGATTGTCATGCCAGGATGCGTTAAGCCTAATTCTGGTCCAATGATGTGAACAATGCCCTGATAGTCTGTATTGAGACCAAAAAACTGTACGCCATGCTTTTTGGTGTTTTCTTCAATAGCTGCCATCATGCCTTCAGCCAATTCATCTTGAAATGGACGGGCTTGATTCTGTGTAGGCACAATGTGATCAACGGTTGCAAACGTTCTTTCTGGATGCAGAACTTTTAGTCCACGCTCTTCAATCATTTGAAATGCTTGAGGCGACGTTACTTCATGGAGTAAATGCAAACCAATGAATAACTGAGATTGTCCTGTATCAAGCGTTTTGACTGTATGCAACTTCCATACTTTGTTAAATAAATTCTCTGACATTTTAATTTTTCCTTACTTATTCAATCAACGATATTCTATCGTTTATTTCTTTCCATTGCTTTTTGCCAGCATGTGATTCAAGGCATTCACAAATGCTTTCGCGGATGCTTCAATAATATCTGTACTCACACCATGACCAGCAAATATTTTTTCATCATCTTTAATTCGAACAACAGCTTCACCTAATGCTTCTGAGCTACTGGTGACGGCTTTGATCGAGTAATTTTCTAATACAGGACTCAAACCAGATGCGCGTCGTATCGCATTATAAGCTGCATCCACAGGTCCATCACCCCATGCAGCTTCTTGCATAGTTTTGCCATTATAGATAATTCGAACAGTAGCACTTGGCAATGTACCTGTCCCTGATGATACCTGTAGATAATCTAGCTTAATGGACTCCTCTACATTTGGCATTTCGTCTTTCAATAAAGCCATAATGTCTTCATCAAAGATTTCTTTCTTTTTATCTGCCAACTCCATAAACAATTCAAACGCTTGGTCCAATTGCTCGTTGGTTAATTCAAAACCAAGCTCATTGCAACGTGATTTAAATCCATGTTTGCCAGAATGACGACCTAGAACCATTTTGCTGCCAGGAACACCAACACTTTCGGGTGTCATGATTTCGTAGGTTTCTCGGTGCTTTAGCATGCCATCGACATGAATCCCAGATTCATGAGCAAATGCATTTGCCCCTACAATCGCTTTATTCACCTGCACAGACAAACCCATCAATCGCTCTACCATCGTGCTGGTACGATAAATTTCCTTGGGATCAACTTGCGTATCAACATGATATAGATCTTTACGCGTTTTCATGGCCATGACCACTTCTTCTAATGAAGTGTTGCCGGCTCGTTCACCTAAACCATTGACCGTGCATTCAATTTGCCTTGCACCATTCATCACGCCGGACAACGCATTGGCGGTTGCCATACCTAAATCATTATGGCAATGTGTGCTTATAGTCACATTGTCAATTCCAGGTACATTGGCAACGAGATTTGCAATCAACTGACCATATTCCTCTGGATTGCTATAGCCAACCGTATCTGGAATATTAATCGTTGTTGCTCCCGCTTCGATTACTGCCTGGATAATTTCATATAGATAATTGATGTCACTTCTTGGCGCATCTTGTCCACTAAATTCCACATCGTCCGTGCAGCTTTTTGCAAATTTCACAGCCTTGACAGCTTTTTCCAAAACCTGCTGTGGAGTCATTTTGAGCATATACTCGATATGCGTCGGGCTCGTACTGGTAAATGTATGGATCCGCCAATGCTTAGCGGGCGAAAGAGCTTCTGCGGCAGATTCGATATCTTTTTCAATCGTTCTCGCCAACCCACAAATCACCGGGCCTTCTACTTGCTCGCTGATCTTTTGCACAGCTTCAAATTGCACCGGAGAACTCACGGGAAATCCCGCTTCAATAATATCAACATTCAAGCGAGCAAGCTGGTGAGCAATTTCTATTTTTTCTGGCACGTTCAAACTTGCGCCAGGGCTCTGCTCAGCATCTCGCAATGTTGTATCAAATATTTTTACATGATTCTTTGTTGAACTACTCATAGCCTTAACCTTTAATTGTTGTATCCCAACCACTTATAAATTCCTGGCGGGATGCAAACCTAAAATTATAACAAACCAATCCATAGATAAACAGGATAATTTTATGAAAAGATGGGCAACCGGGCCCTATGGGAATGTGTGATTATTTAGCCCAAAAGGGCTAGTAAGAGGAGGATTGATAGAGCTAAAATTGACAGACTTTCTACCTGTGCATCTACTTTGATGGTATGGGCTTTGGCTGCAATTTTTGTTGGTACTCTTCTCATATCATCTATTATATCGTAGAAATAAGTCCATGTGTTCAAAAAAATAAATATTTTGGTAGAATATTTATTTTATATCAGCAACTCCCCCTGCCCCAAGTAATTCAAAAAAATGTTTCACATGGAACATCAAATATTTTCTACCAAAATAAACCTACTGATTTTTATAAATCATTTTTTACCAAAAGGATAGTTTTGACTCTGATGTAATTATCCAGTAGAATCCTTAATCGTAAATTGCTACTTTAACCAACAAAAATCCAGGGAATTTTATATGCCGGAACGATATATTCACCAAATAATGCGATTACTAACGCGCCGTGATTATGTGCCGCTGAGAAAACAATCTCTGGCTAAAATCCTCCATATTCCTGAAGAGCATGATGAGCTATTCACCAAAGCGTTAAATCATCTAGAAAAAGATGGCAAAATCAAAACCGGCTCCAAGAAGCTTATCTCACTACCAGATTTACCTAAACGCGTAACTGGTATTCTACAAATGACCAGTAAAGGTTATGGCTTTGTCATCCCAGAATCGAAATATGCTCAAGGTGATGTCTATATCCCATTTGGGAATAATCTTGATGCCATGAGTGGTGATAAGGTTGTTGCTCGTGTTTTTAAAGATGGCAAACGCAATGGCGAAGTAAAGTATTCTGGTCAAATAGTATCTGTCGTTGACCGTAAAACATCTGCTTTAACAGGTACCCTAAAAAAAGAAGGTAAAATCTGGTACATTCAACCCGATGGCAGTAAAAACAAAGACAAAATTACGGTCGATGACCCTGGAGCTAAAAACGCAAAGGTCGGCGACAAAGTCGTTGTTGAAATTGTTAATTTTGCAACCCCTGATTATTACGCTCATGGTGTTATAACGAAAAAATTAGGCAAAAGCGGTAATGCTGATGCTGAACTCAAGTCGGTCATGCACGCTTTTGATTTACCTGATAAATTTAAACGCAAAACCATGAATGATACCCAACGCGTGATTCATGAATTCAATGAGTTGGAATCTGACTGCCCTGCCGATCGCGAAGATATACGTAGCCAAACCATCATTACAATTGACCCGGTAGACGCACGAGATTTTGATGATGCTATCAGTCTTAAGAAATATGCAGATGGCCATTGGCTTTTAGGCGTGCACATCGCTGATGTCAGCACCTTTGTCCAGGAAGGCAGCCCGTTGGATCTGGAAGCAAAGGATCGAGCAACAAGCGTCTACTTGCCTGGACACGTTATACCTATGCTGCCAGAACAGCTAAGCAACGGCATTTGCTCACTTCAGGAAGACCGGAACCGATTTGTAAAAAGCGCTTATATAAAACTTGATGAACAAGGCAATGTTCTAGATACACGTTTCGCAAACAGTCTTATTTCATCAACCAAACGGCTAACCTATGAGGATGCTGAGGATATCCTGAATGGTAAAACCAAAGGATTTGAATCAAAAGTTGTCAATTTAATCAAGAAAATGGAAGAACTTGCCAAAGCGATTCAGAAGCGACGCCAAAAAGCAGGCATGATCTCATTGGAACTGCCCAGGCCTGAACTTGTCTACAACGAAAAGGACAAAGTTGTAGATGTGCAGCCTGAAAGCACTTCTTTCCCGCATACTATGATAGAAATGTTCATGCTGGAAGCCAATGAAGCAACGGCGCGTTTATTTGACAGCTTAAATATTCCCTTTATTCGAAGAATTCACCCTCAACCAGATGCCCTATCGACAACAGAATCAAGTCGAATTGCCAAAGAATGTGGTTACATTATCCCAAAAGATATTAATCGTCAAGGTATGCAAGACTTGCTAAATTCAGTTAAAGGAACGCCAGAGTCATTTGCGATCAACATGGCGATCCTGAAAAGTCTTCAGCGTGCAGAATATAGTCCCGTACAAATTGGTCATTTTGCCTTAGCTAGTGAAAATTATTGTCATTTTACAAGTCCGATTCGTAGATATCCTGACTTAACCATACACCGCTTACTACAAAGTTACCTTGAAGGCAAACTGGAAAGTAAAAATCCAGCCACCTATCCTGACTTTGAAACGCTATCAGACATGGGCCAGCACTGCAGTGAACGAGAAAGAAATGCAGAATCTGCGGAGGATGAATTGCGATCATTTAAAATTCTCCAGCTACTCTCCAAACACATTGGTGATGAATTCGATTCAATTGTGGTATCAAAAACTTCTTTTGGTATGTTTGTGCAAATTGAGAAATTCTTGTTTGAAGGCATGGTTAGAATTGAAGATCTGCCCAAACTGCCCAAAGCCAGAAAATCTAAATCGAATCGCCATTCTCGGTCTAAAATTTCCCCTGGCGAGAGGCGAAAACAGGACATTCCGTATAAAATTGGTGACCAAGTTCGCGTCCGAATCGTCAATGTCAATCTTGCTGCGAGAGAACTAGACTTAATAGCATTGGACTAATGTTAGACTTAGCCGCAACACACAACTATCCCTCTTCTGTAAGCCTCGTTCTGTAAAAGAATTATAATTATTCAGATTTGGTATCCAACCCTATTTTTTGTTGTATATTGGTCCAATAATTGGTATGATATTCAAAATAATAGTGGCAAGGACGCATTAAAACAGTCGTGGGGGAATAATTGAAACGGAACACACCGCAAAGAGTTAAAGATCCCGACCGCTTCGTCCGATAATAATTAGTGTTGTGTCTTTTAAATTCGTTTATGAGGACCATATGCAGAATAAATTAGTACCGCTTATCTTAACCATTAGCTTGATAGGGTTATTTCAGGGATGCGCTGAGCAAAAGGAAATCACTAAAACATTGCTTAAGCCTGAAGATGTTTTTGATGGCACCATTGGAACTTATTGCGAACTTAGTGGTTATACTGATATCCAGGTAAATGGTTATTCACTGGTATGGGGACTGCCTGGCACAGGATCTAGCGAATGTCCACCAAAAGTAAAAGCTCATCTAAAAGATCTTCTTTATAAAGAAGATATCAGATCAATTATGGGCGCATATTATGACAGCCTAACGTCAGATCAGATTATCGAAAGCCAATCTACAGCGGTGGTTTTAGTCACTGGTAAGGTCCCTGCTGGTTCACCTCGAGGTGCTAAATTTGATGTTTCCGTCAGCGCACTGGCTTCGACACAAACCACATCACTGAATGGTGGCCAATTGTTCCCTACTCCGCTACATCTTGTTTCAACAGGGTCTTCCTCTAAGGTTCTGGCTGGACGAAGTGTAGCTATCGCCCAAGGCCCAGTATTTGTCAACCCGTTCCCAATGAAGCAAACGAATGGCGAATTATTTTTTTCAGATACCAGGCAAGGTAGCGTTATTGGCGGTGCCACATCCATTCGTGACAGAAACATACAAATGGTGCTTCTAAGCCCTAGTTACAGGCTAGCAAGACAAATTCAAAGCCGTTTAAATAGTCGTTTTCCATCAGAACAGAGTCTTGGCGTGGCTGAAGGCTTGTCTCGCAACATGATGCGATTGAACATCCCTGAAAGATATTCAGACAATTATCAACATTTCATTTCATTGGCTCTTTCTGTTTATTTGAATGACACGCCAGGCTACCAAGAACAAAAACAACTTGAATTAAATGCGTTGGCTGAACAAGAAAATGCCGATTTTGAAGCAATCACATTAGCATGGGAAGCCATCGGAAAGCCCTGCCTTGACCACCTGGAAACGCTCTATGAAACCCGGGAAGATGAACTTGGTTTTTATGCTGCCAGAACAGCTTTGAACATGAACGATCTAAAAGCAATTGATCGATTAATCAGTATTGCCCGCATTAAAGACCATGTTTGCAGGAAAATGGCTGCTGAGGTGTTAGCAAACCATTCAGATGATTTCAAAGTACGTAAATTATTCCGCGACCTTCTCAATACAAACGACGTTGAACTTTGCGTCATTGCGTATGAAGCTTTGCGAAATATAAATGATTCTACAATAGCCAAACGTCGACTGCCGAGTGGTTTTGACTTAGATATGGTTCGCTCGCAAGGTCAAAATCTACTTTATGTTTGGATGAAAGATCAACCTCGAATTGTCATTTTCGGCGAAAACATTCAATGTTACAACAATGTGTTTTTTGAAACAGAAAATAGAAAATTGATGATTAATGTTCCTGATGGTTCGCGACAATGCAATATTATTTTTCAATTACCCAAAAATAATGAAGAATTACGTGTTAACAGCGCACTAACTTTAAGTGACTTAATTACAACATTATCCTACCCAAGGCGTAAACCAGGCACAGGTGTACGAAGTGGCGTCGGTTTAAGTTTTTCAGAAATCGCAGGTATTCTGTATGAAATGTGCCAGGAAGACCAACATATTATACCTGCAAAATTTGTCCTGCAACGCTCATCTATGGCGTTTTTAGGGTCATAATTGTGATAAATCAATATTAGAACTGGATAGTCATTATATGATTGATATAATATTCGACACATTAGTTTTCACTACAAATGTCATGGAGGACATGAATTAGCGATGCGTTTAAAGAAAATAACTATGCATGGATTTAAGAGTTTCGCCGACAAAACCGAAATGGTTTTTGGTGACGGTGTTACTGTCGTAGTCGGACCCAATGGCTGTGGAAAAAGCAATTGTGTCGATGCAATCAAATGGGTTCTTGGTGAGCAAAGTGCCAAAAGTTTACGAGGTGGGCATATGCTGGATGTCATTTTTAATGGCTCCTCATCTCGCAAAAGTATGGGGGCTGCTGAAGTTGCCCTGCATTTTGAAAACAGCCAATCACTTCTAAAAACAGATCTCGATGAAGTTATTGTCTCTCGAAAGCTTTACAGAAGCGGTGAGAGTGAATATATGCTCAATAACAAAAGTTGTCGGCTGAAAGATATTCGTGAAATGTTCATGGATACCGGTATCGGTGCTGACACGTATTCCATCATTGAGCAAGGAAAAGTTGAATTATTACTTCAAACATCCAAACAAGATCGCCGAGCCATATTTGAAGAAGCTGCGGGTATCAGCAAATATAAATCCCGCCGCAAAGAAGCAGAACGAAAACTCGATCGTACAGAACAAAATATGCTGCGTCTAACAGACGTGATCGATGAGCTTGAAAAACGGTTACGAAGTATTAAATATCAGGCAGGCAAAGCAAGAAATTATCAAACCTATTCATCTCGCTTGAACGAATTGCGATTACATCAATTCCTTTATGAATATCGTGAATTACAGCACGAACAGGAAAATACTCAAGCTCGCCTTACCGAATTTCAAGATGAATTAGTCGGGGCGATGAGTGAAATTCAAAAAACACAAACTCGACTAAGTACTTTGGACCACGAAATTGATGCGGCAGAATCGCAAATTCGTGATATCGAAAATGAACTTTTACAATGCACCAGCCAAATCAATAGTCAACAAGATCGCATAGAATATGGTCAAAATCGATGCAAAGAGCTTGAGGAACTGATGGCCAAAGGACGCCAACAACTTTCCGATCTACGCGAACAATGCGAGCAATTACAAAAAGACATCAAAGATGACCAGGACGCTATCGTTGCAACGGAAACATTAATTACCGAACAACAGGAACAACTGGAAACACTTCAATCCACCAAGCAAAGCGAAACCCTAGAGCTGGCAGAATTACGTGCTCAACTGGAAGATGAGAAGAGCGGATTAATTGATATTGTTCGCCGCACAGCCCAGCTTCATAATGAAATTAAAGCCTTTGATGTCAAACGCGACAGCTTAAAAGGCCAGCAAGATCGTTTAAATGACCGCAGTGGTCAAATTAGCAGTGAAATCGAGCAGCAACTGCCATTGAAAGCAGCTCTTGAAGAAAAACTGAGTGAAGTCCAGGCGCTAATTCAACAATCTCAACAGAAGTTGGAAGATAAACGCCTGCAAATACAGTCGCTTGACAAAGAGCGTGGTGAATGTGTAGAAAATCTCTCTGCCGCAAAAGAACAACGCAGTGGATTACAGTCTCGCAAACAAGTCCTTTCTGATATGGAAGCCAAACTGGAAGGGATCGACAAGGGTGTTAAAGAAATCCTCAAGAACCGTGAAGAGCATTCTGATAAATATTACTTTATCTCTGGAATCGTCGCGGAAATTTTCCAAGCAGACGTTGCCTACGCATCGATAGTGGATGCCGCGTTATCTGACCGAGCTCAGCATTTGATTATAAATGAGAGCCAGGAAATATTATCTAATCAGGAGATATTTCAGGACTTGAAAAGCCGGGTTCAACTCATCTGCCAGGATCTGCTGCCAGCTTACAAAAATGGTTATGACTTTTCGCAACACCCTGAAGTTAAAGCCAAATTAATCGATTTAGTTAAATATAAACCAGAAATGCAAAGTCTAGCCTGGTATTTACTTGGCAAAACGATTCTGGTAGACAATATTGACGATGCGCTATCACTTTCAAAACGAGTGCCTGAAGGTTACCGCTGGGTCACCATGGATGGCCAGGTTTTAGAAGCAGATGGCACAATGCATCTTGGCCCCCCCACCAAGCAACTTGGACTGGTTTCACGTAAAAGTGAATTGCGACAAATCGATCTTGATCTTGACGATCTGCAAGAACGTATCGTTCAACTTGAAAATCAGCACGAACAAATTAATGGTCAAACAGATCACCTGGAGAAAAATCTACAGGAATTACGAACCATTATATACGAAAACAATACAGAAGAAATTGAAAGCCGCAGCCGCATCGAGCAAATTGATGAACAACTGGGCCGCTTAAAACAAGAACAACCTCTCATTGCATCAGAGCTGGCAAACCTGGAAAACCAGATTGAAGAATCGATGAAACATCAGTCTGCAAGCCAACAAAATCTTGATGATCTGCAGGAAAATAACGACCAAAAGCAAGAAAGAATTGATACGCTGGAAAGCAGTATTACTGAGATAGCAGAAAAAGAGCAAGTGTTGAATGAGCAAATTACAGAGCTGAAGGTAGAGCTTGGACGGAACCAACAAAAACGATTTGCTTTACATGAAAAAGTTAAAAATATTGAAAATCAAATTTATCAATATCAACATAATATCCAGACGACTCAAACCGATTTGGATAATGCCAAAGCAAATCTTGAAGAAACCGAGCGGAGCATCTTAACCGCTGAAAGCAAAATCACAGAACTCTTTCAGACTCGCCAGGATAAAGAAACTCAAGCAAAGGAATTAAGAGGCACTCGCGATACTCATTATGAAGAAAAGGAAGCACTGGTTCAAACCAACCAGAATCTGACTAAAACCAAAGAAGCTCTTCAAGAAAAAATTCATAACGACCAAATGCACCTCAATGAAGTGCAGCTTAGAACTGAAAATCTAACCCAGAGATCCAACGAAGATATTGGTTTAGATCTCGCAGAGTATTATCAGAAGCTAGTGGATGCTAGCAGCCAACAGGCTCAGCTTGAAACGACAGAAGAAGTTGAATCAGCTGGTAACGATATGGCGACTGAGGAATCTAGCCAAGAAGCAGAAACCACAGAAACTCCTGAAAAAGATTCTCTAGAAAATGAACTACCTGAAATGGATATGTCATTTATCGATATGGATTTTGACGCTGTTGCTGAGGAAATTAAAACATTAAGAGAAAAAATATCTCGTTTAGGCAATGTCAATCTGGATGCTATTTCTGAACAGGATGAACTTGAAGAAAGAGCCACTTACCTGAATGAGCAAGCACAAGATCTCCAAGACTCTAAAAAGCAGCTTGAAGACCTTATCTTAAAATTAAATGAAACCAGCCAGGTTCAATTCCAACAGAATTTCGATTTAATCCGAGATAATTTTGCAGAATTGTATCGCAAGTTATTTGGTGGAGGTCGTGCAGAAATCATCCTGGAAGATCCCGAAAATATCCTGGAATGCGACATCGAAATTATTGCTCGCCCGCCTGGAAAGCAATTGCAGTCAATTTCTTTACTAAGTGGTGGCGAAAAAACCATGACAGCTGTTGCATTGCTCTTAGCTATTTTCAAGAGTAAACCTAGCCCATTCTGCGTGATGGATGAAGCCGACGCCGCCTTGGATGAAGCTAACAACGAGCGTTTTAACTTGGTAATTAAAGAATTCCTAAAAGATTCACAGTTTATTGTGATAACCCACTCACGTCGTACGATGAGTATTGCGGATGTGCTTTATGGCGTGACCATGCAGGAACAAGGTGTCAGCAAGAAAGTTTCCGTACGATTTGCTGATTACGATGAAGTCATGGAAGGCTCGCCCCCAGGATCAGATTCAGCCGTGGCTTAAACTGTTTCATATGTATAAAATTATAAGGCGGTATTTTTCATTACGAGAAATACCGCCTTATTTATATCGATTATCTACTTAATGTAATATTGACGAACTTATTGCTTTGAGTACTAACCCACACAATCAAGTCTGTCCCCATTAATGTGTGCTCATGGCCATATCGAAAGTCTTTACCACGCTTAATTTCCTTGCCATTTACTTCAATTTTGGCATGGTCTGTACCCCAGTTTTTGATCACAAATGCAGGGTTGATAACAGGTGATTCTTTTGAACCTTTTAGCTTCATTTCTAATTTATTACCAGATGCATTTTTGCAATTCAGCAAATAAGCTTTTTGGTATTTATTAAACCCTTCAGCTTCAACATTTTTTGTTATAACCGCAAGCTCTGGAGCATTATCCCAAGCCTTGGCCAATGGAACAAGAGCATCAATGGATTGATCCGTCATACCGTAATAACAAACGGCGTGCACATCATTTTTCTTACCTTTTACTGCTATCGGTTCACCTGATGTAATCGATGAGTGTGATGGTCTGTCAACTCCTGATACGCACCTTCCGTCGTTAGCAAGCTGCCCAACAGGCCAATGGTTCCACCAGGGGAACTTGGACCATTCACTACGTAAACTCCAAATAAACTTGCCGATAACGCTACCCTCTTCAAAGATAATATAGGGTTTATAATTTGACTTAAAGTTTGCTATTTGAATATTAGCACCCTTCGGATATGTGTATTCTGGAGGTATGCCATTTTCCCAGGAATAAGTATGCGTTTCGCCTTTCATATTTGCTAGTGTCAAAGCATTGATATCGATATTGTCTTCAGGCTTAGTACCTGGCTGATTGAAGAAAATCGTTTCCTGGAATTGATGATAAATATCATCTCCTCTGTCCCAGGAATTTGACCAATAAATCCAATGACGTGTCGATGTGCCATCTGGATAAAAATAGTAATATTCATCTGTCCATTCACCACGACCAATGTCATCGATCCATGTCATACCATATTTGATATCATTTAAAGCATATCGCCAATGAATAACAGCTCGAGCATCATTACTTTCAATGATTCTTACATGAGAATAACGGCATTGCTTGTCTGACATATGTTCATAACAACCCAAATCGCCATTGGTCTCCATGCTTTGGTCTGCCATGAGTATGCCATTTTCACTGGCCCAAACGGCACCGTAATTAGCCCCTCGCCAGAAAATTACACGTACAGGCGAATTATCAAATGTCACTAAAATATCAGGATGATCTGCTACCTGCTGAAGGCGTTCCCATTCATCATCATAATCTAGTCGGCAATATGTGGCCGCGAATCGTTTTGGCATATTTTTAGGCCCGATTGGAATTTTTCGCCATGTTAATGGTTTTTTAGAATTGGGTTTATTTTTATTGTATGCCGCCATTATCTGAGATTCAGACAAAGCAGAATCATAAATTGCGACTTCATCTAATAAGCCATCCAGAACCATCGTTGATAGCACATCACGGCTCGGCTGTCGTTCGCTATAGGCAGGGCTTTGTTTCTCCTTACTTCTTCCTAAATAAAGAGGCGTGTTAACTGGTGGATAAAAACTCCCTTTCGTATGTAACTGCCCCACTTTTTTACCATTAATGTAGATTGCAGATCCTGTATTTGAGTCAAAAGTTACTGCAACATGCGACCATTCTAGTAAAGGCAACCTTTGTTGCGAAACAACTTGGTGCCATACTTCATCTATCGAAACCTTAAAACCAAGTTGGCCTTCCTGGTTAATTGCGAAACGAAAACCTGCATTTTTATTTTGAGTGGCATCAACAATCGCAGTCCAATTCCAAGGATATACTTGTGGAGCGACCCAAGCCTCGATACTAAATGCTTTGGTTGGAATGAGCATGATAGGAGGATAAAATTGCACGCCGGAAGTGTAACCGTCCAGGTTCAAACATTGTCCCTTGACCCCATTTTTATCAAGCGTATAAAAACCCATTAAATCATCACCACGCTTGGTAATACTATCGACAAGTTTACCTTTACCCCCAAATTCATCGAATGACCAATGGGCAATAGGATTTTGAGCGCATAATGTTGAACAAAAAATCAGCGCAAGGATACCAATAGAGAAAAACACACTTTTTGACATGAGATGTCCCTTTCTAACACACTATTCGGGGAATATAAACTGTATCTGCCTTGAGAATTGAACAAGATAGATATTTTCTACACACTTTCCATTATTATACTGATTATTAAAATTTTAATAAACGACTTTTTTAACACATCGTTATTTTATAAACTATTGAATTAGGTGCTTTTATGAAAAAGGTGTGGGCAAAGTGCTCTAAAAATATTATGCAGATTGATTTTTATAAATAATTTTAATGATATCCTCAAGGCGCAATTCATGGATGGCAACGTCATGAGCATTCCCTAACTTTAGAAGCTCTGGCACAACACTAACAGCTTCAGAATAGGTTACATTAAAAACATATTTGTGTGAATTTGAGGATTTCACTAAATGTTGATACTCAGAAGGAATATCAACGTGCTCACTATATACGATTTCAATATCCTTGTGGGTTGCATATTTATTTTTTAAGGTTTCCAGTTGCCCATCATAAATGATTTCCCCTTCATTGATAAAAATGACACGTTCACATAATTCTTCGATATCGCCCATATCGTGAGTCGTTAGAATAATGGTTACATTTTCATTCTCATTAATTTGCTTTAGAAAAGAACGTATTTCCTGCTTTGCCAGGGCATCCAGACCGATTGTTGGTTCATCTAGAAAGACAACACTTGGGTTGTGTAATAATGAAGCAGCTATTTCACATCGCATTCGCTGACCTAACGATAATTTCCGTACTGGAATATGAAAGAGTTCTTTTAATTGTAAAATATCAGCAAACCGATCTAGCCTTTTCTGAAATTTCTCATTATCTAATTCATAAATGGCTTTATACAGTAGAAATGAATCAATGACGGGAATATCAAATTCCAATAAACTTCTTTGCCCGAATACGACACCAATATTGTATGTATATTCATATCTCTGTTTATGTGGATCGAAATCTAAAACACGGACATTTCCCTCAGTTGGATAAAGGATTCCAGTTAACAATTTAATCGAAGTAGATTTCCCCGCTCCATTAGGGCCAATATAGCCAATGAATTCACCTTCATTAATGGTGAAGTTTATATTTTTAAGTACATCTACGGTCGTGTTTTTACGATAGAATAAGCTTTTTAAGCCTGTTTGACCTTTAATTGGAACCTTAAAGGACTTTGACACACTATCCATATGTATAATAGGTTGACTCATTATCCACCTTGTGCTTCAAATTTTGAAATTCCCTTGCCATATGTCCAAATAACAAGTGCCCACATAAGAATTGCCCAAATCATTTGCGATATGACTAATTTAACCGCTAAATCCAACTCAAACAATCCTATATAAATCCCTCCGGGAATAAAAGCTAAAGATGCAAATGGCAAATAGTAAAGAATGCTC
>JANQJS010000008.1 GCA_028281535.1 Sedimentisphaerales bacterium
CGATGTGACCTTGAATCAAGAGATTAGCAAGGCGGATATTGATGCGGGTAATCTGGTCTTTATTCCTGTGGCGAATGCAAATGGTAGCAGCTATGATACGTTTGGCTTCCAGGTGCATGACGGTACGACCTATGCTGCTGCGGCCGATACGATGACGATTGATGTGACGGCAGTCAACGATGCGCCTACGGCGACGAATAATACGGTGACGACGAATGAAGATACGAACCATACCTTTGCTGCGGGTGATTTTAACTTTAGTGATATTGATGGTGACTCCTTAAGTAAAGTTAAAATTACCACACTGGAAGGTGTGGGGTCCTTGAAATTAAGTGGTGCCGATGTCACACTAAATCAAGAAATTAGTAAAGCCGATATTGATGCTGGCAATCTGGTATTTATCCCTGTTACGAATGGTAATGGTGCAAGTTACGATACGTTTGGCTTCCAGGTGCATGATGGCACGACCTATGCAGCGGCTACTGATACGATGACGATTGATGTCACGGCAGTCAACGATGCGCCTACGGCGACGAATAATACGGTGACGACGAATGAAGATACGAACCACACATTTGTGGCCGGAGATTTTAACTTTAGTGATATTGATGGTGATTCTCTAAGTAAAGTGAAAATTACGACCTTGGAAGGTGTAGGTTCCCTTAAATTAAGTGGTGCCGATGTCACACTAAATCAAGAAATTAGTAAAGCCGATATTGATGCCGGTAATTTAGTCTTTATTCCTGTAGCAAATGGCAATGGTGCTGGTTACGACACCTTTGGTTTCCAGGTTCATGATGGCACGACCTATGCGGCTGCCGCAGATACGATGACCGTGGATGTCACTGCCGTCAATGATGCCCCCACCGCATCAAATAATACGGTGACGACCAATGAAGATACCAATTATACGTTAACCGCTGGTGACTTTAACTACAGCGATACAGAGGGTAGTGCGCTTAGCAAAGTGAAAATCACGACGCTTGAAGGGGTTGGTGCCTTAAAATTAAGTGGTGCCGACGTCACGCTAAATCAAGAAATAAGTAAGGCCGATATTGATGCTGGAAATCTGGTCTTTATCCCAGTAGCCGATGCCAATGGTGCTAGCTACGATAGCTTTGGTTTCAAAGTTCACGATGGTACAGAATATTCTGCCGCAGCTTATACTGCTACCGTGGATGTCACTGCCGTCAATGATGCTCCAGTCTTAGATAATGCTCAAAGTCCGACACTGACTGCTATCAACGAAGATAATACAACCTCCGCTGGTGATACTGTTGCTGATATTGTCGTCAATGGTTCAATTACTGACGCAGATGGAGGTGCTGTTGAAGCTATCGCAATCACAGCAGTTGATGATACCAACGGTACTTGGCAATACAAAATTGGTGCTGGCGCCTGGACAGATATCGATGATGGTTCTTTAGCAGGTAATCACTCACTTTTACTTGATAGTACAGATAATATTCGTTTTGTTCCGGATGCCGATTGGAACGGCGGGGCAACCTTTACATTTCGAGCTTGGGATAAAACCGCTGGTACTGCCGGTAATTATGTTGATACAACAACGAATGGTAACGCCACGCCATACAGTTCTGCAACCGATACTGCAGCTATTACTGTCAATGCGGTCAATGATGCCCCTGTTTTGGATAACGCTCAAAGTCCTACGTTGACAACTATTAACGAAGATGACACAACCTCTGCGGGTGATACCGTTGCTGACATTGTTGTTAATGGTTCAATTACTGATGCGGATACTGCTACAGAAGCAATTGCGGTTACCGCTGTTGATAATACGAATGGTACCTGGCAATACAAAATTGGTGTGGGTGCCTGGACAAACATTGATGATGGCTCACTCGATAATGACCATGCGTTATTATTAGATAGTGCAGATAATATTCGATTTGTACCTAACGCCAGTTGGAATGGTACTGCAAATATCACCTTCCGGGCTTGGGATACCACCGCAGGTGCAGCAGGCAACTATGTCGATACAACGACGAATGGTACAACAACACCTTACAGTACAGCTACAGATACCGCACAAATTACTGTTTCGGCGGTCAATGATGCTCCTGTACTAGATAATGCTCAAAGTCCAACATTAACAGCCATCAATGAAGATAATACTACTTCTTCTGGTGATACTGTTGGAGCCATTGTGGTCGATGGATCGATTACTGATAACGATGGTGCTGTTGAAGCGATTGCGATTACAGCAGTGGATGATGCCAATGGGTCCTGGCAATATAAAATTGGTGCTGGCGCCTGGACTAATATCGATGATGGTTCTTTAGCTGGCAATCATTCACTTTTACTCGACAGTGCAGATAATATTCGCTTTGTCCCAGATGCAAACTGGAATGGTTCTGCCAATTTCACCTTCCGAGCATGGGACAAGAGTGCGGGGAGTGCAGGCACTTATGTAGATACAACGACCAATGGCACAACCACGCCATATAGTACCGCAACAGATACCGCAGCGATTACGGTGAATGCTGTCAATGATGCACCGACTGCAGCCAATAATACCGTCACGACAAATGAAGATACCACATATGTTCTAACTGCAGCAGATTTTAACTACAGTGATATCGATGTTGACACGATGAGTAAAGTCAAAATTACAACATTAGAAGGTGTCGGTTCTCTAAAATATAACGGTACAGATGTCACATTAAATCAAGAAATCACCAAAGCGGATATCGATGCTGGAAAATTAACCTTTATTCCTGTAGCTGATGCAAATGGTGCTGGCTATGATACATTTGGCTTCAAAGTGCACGATGGCACTGTAGAAAGTACCGCGGCATATACCATGACCGTCGATGTCACGGCGGTCAATGATGCACCTACTGCAACAAACAACACTGTTGCAACGAACGAAGATACCAATTACACATTTGCTGCCGGCGATTTCAATTTTGCCGATGTGGACGCTGGTGATACCTTAAGTAAAGTTAAAATTACCACACTGGAAGGTGTCGGTGCCTTGAAATTAAGCGGTGCCGATGTGACGCTTAATCAGGAAATATCGAAAGCCGATATTGATGCCGGTAATTTAGTCTTTATTCCTGTGGGTAATGGTAACGGTGCAGGCTATGATACGTTTGGTTTCCAGGTCCATGATGGCACGACATATGCTGCCGCAGCTGATACGATGACGGTGGATGTGAATGCCACCAATGACGCGCCAACAGCAGCAAATCAAACAGTAACGACTAATGAAGATACGACATATACCTTTGCGGCGGGTGATTTTAACTTTTCAGATATCGATGCAGGGGACGCCCTAAGTAAAGTCAAGATCACTACCTTAGAAGGCGTAGGGGCGCTAAAATTAAATGGTGCTGACGTTACCTTAAATCAGGAAATAACCAAGGCGGATATTGATGCTGGTAAATTAACATTTATTCCTGTCGGCGATGCCAATGGTGCAAGCTATGACAGCTTTGGATTTAAAGTCAACGATGGTACTGTTGAAAGTACCGCGGCATATACCATGACCGTCGATGTCACGGCTGTCAATGATGCACCTACCGCAACAAATAACACTGTTGCGACGAACGAAGATACCAATTACACTTTTGCTGCCGGCGATTTCAATTTTGCCGATGTGGACGCAGGTGATACGTTAAGTAAAGTTAAAATTACCACACTGGAAGGTGTCGGTTCCTTGAAATTAAGCGGTGCTGATGTTACTCTTAATCAGGAAATATCGAAAGCCGATATTGATGCAGGTAATCTGGTCTTTATTCCAACGGCACAAACGAATGGTGCTAGTTACGATACGTTTGGCTTCCAGGTGCATGATGGAACAACCTATGCTGCGGCCGCTGATACCATGACAATCGATGTTAATGCAGTTAATGACGCACCCGTTCTGGATAATGCTCAGAGTCCAACACTGACCGCAATCAATGAGGACAATACCACGTCAAGTGGTGACACAGTGGCTTCAATAGTTGTTGATGGTTCTATAACAGATGCAGATACAGCTGTCGAAGCAATTGCTATTACCGCAGTCGATGATACCAACGGTACCTGGCAATACAAAATCGGTGCCGGTGCCTGGACGAACATTGACGATGGTTCAATTGGTGCTAATCATGCATTGCTTTTAGATAGTACTGACAATATTCGTTTCGTACCTGATGCTGATTATACGGGCAATGCAACATTTACATTCCGAGCCTGGGATAAAACTTCAGGAACAGCAGGCAACTACGCTGACACAACGACCAATGGGAATGCCACTCCATATAGTACAGCAACAGATACAGCACAAATTCAAGTCAGTGCCGTTAATGATGCCCCAGTATTGGATAACACGCAAAGCCCAACATTGATTACTATTGCAGAAGACAATACCACATCCGGTGGTACAACGGTTGCGGGAATCGTGGTTGATGGTTCGATTACCGATGTGGATGGTACCGCTGTTGAAGCGATTGCAGTGACCGCCGTTGATAATACCAACGGTACCTGGCAATATAAAATCGGTGCCGGCGCCTGGACGAACATTAATGATGGTTCACTAGGTAATGATCATGCATTGCTCTTGGATAGTGCTGACAACATTCGATTCGTACCAGATGCCAGCTGGAACGGTACTGCAAATATCACCTTCCGTGCATGGGATGCTACATCAGGTATAGCGGGTACCTATGCCGACACAACAACCAATGGTACAACAACGCCCTATAGTACCGCGACAGATACCGCTCAAATTACTGTTAGTGCAGTCAATGATGCGCCGGTATTGGATAACGCACAGTCACCAATTCTTGCGGACATTACAGAAGATAATTTCACTTCAGGGGGTGACACCGTTGGTACAATCGTTGTCAATGGTTCCATTACAGATGTTGATGGTGCTATTGAAGCAATTGCAGTGACCGCAGTAGATAATACCAATGGGTCCTGGCAATATAAAATCGGTGCGGGCGCCTGGACCAATATTGATGATGGCTCACTAGCAGATAATCATGCCTTGTTATTAGATAGTGCAGATAATATTCGTTTTGTCCCTGATGCAAACTACAACGGCACGGCAGATTTTACCTTCCGCGCCTGGGATAAGAGTGCAGGTACAGCGGGTAATTATGCTGATACCTCAACCAATGGCGGAACAACGCCATATAGTACCACAACCGATACCGCTCAAATTCAAATCAATGCGGTTAACGATGCACCAACTTTGGATAATACTCAAAGCCCAACGCTAAATACTATTAGCGAAGACAATACAACATCGAGTGGAAATACTATTGGTAGTATTGTGGTCGATGGTTCAATTACAGATATTGATTTCGCTGTCGAAGCAATTGCCATTACCGCGGTAGATGATACCAATGGGTCCTGGCAATATAAAATTGGTGCTGGTGCCTGGACAAACGTTGATGATGGTTCATTAGGCGGCAATCATGCCTTATTACTTGATTCTGTCGATAATATTCGTTTCGTTCCTGATGCAGATTATAATGGCACTGCGAATTTTACTTTCCGTGCATGGGATAAAAGCAGTGGTTCAACTGGAACCTATGCCGATACCACAACCAATGGTGGAACGACGCCTTATAGTTCTGCAACGGACACTGCCCAGATTACGATTAATCCTGTCAATGATGCTCCTGTATTAGATAATACGCAGAGTCCGACACTAACAGCGATTAATGAAGAAAATACAACCTCCGGCGGCGATACCGTCTCTGATATTGTCGTTAATGGTTCGATTACCGATGCGGATGGCGCAGCTGTCGAAGCAATTGCAGTAACCTCGGTGGATGACACCAATGGGTCCTGGCAATATAAAATTGGTGCTGGAGCTTGGACAGATATTGATGATGGTTCATTAGGAAGCAATCACGCACTAATGCTTGATAGTACCGATAATATTCGTTTTGTGCCAGATGCTAATTTCAATGGAACTGCAACTTTTACCTTCCGTGGTTGGGACAAGAGTACCGGTTCTGCTGGATCATATGCAGATACGACAACGAACGGAACAACGACGCCATATAGTACCGCAACCGATACCGCATCCATTACCATAAATCCAATTCAAGATAAACCAACGGCCTCTGATCAAACCATTGCGTTTGATGAAGATACTATTTATACCTTCACGGCATCAGACTTTAACTTTGCTGATGTTGATTCAGGCGATACGTTAAGTAAGGTTAAAATTACATCGCTGGAAGGGATTGGCGATCTTAAACTAAATGGTGCAGATGTTATATTAAATCAGGAAATCACCAAGGCAGATATTGATGCCGGCCTGTTAACATTTGAACCGCTTGCTGGTGAAGATGGAGACAATTATGACTCCTTTGACTTCAAAGTGAACGATGGCACAGATTACAGTGACCTTGATTATACCATTAACTTCAATGTCATTAATACCAACGATCGTCCAGAAGCGTTGGATGATACTTATTATGTTAATGAAGATACCACGCTCAATGGAACAAGTGTCATATCCAATGATACTGATCCTGACAACGATGTTTTAACCATCCAAAGTCATACGCAACCAGAGCATGGCACGTTGACTGTTAATGTCGATGGTTCATTTGTCTATATACCAGATCCAAATTTTTCTGGCACAGACATGTTCTCGTATTTTGTTGTTGATGCTGACAACGAAATTGATGGAGGACTCGTTTATATCCATGTCCAAGCCGTCAATGACGCACCAGTTGCCAATAATGATTCAGCATCAGGCGATGAAGATACTGCTATAGTCACGACAAATGTTCTGGCAAATGATAGTGATCCAGAAGGTGACACGCTATCCATTGATAGCTTTTCCCAGCCCACCAATGGTTCTGTTGTCTATAATGGTGATGGCACGTTCTCTTATACGCCAAACAACAATTATTATGGTAATGATAGCTTCACCTACACGGTGTCAGATGGTAATGGTGGTTTAACTACAGCGACAATTGATTTAACCATAAATCCTGTAGATGATGCGCCGGTTGTCAATAATGATTATGCTTCAGGTGATGAAGATACCACGATTGTGACAACAAATGTACTATCGAATGATGTTGACCCGGAAGGTGATGTGTTAACGATAGATAGTTACACGCAGCCAACTCATGGTACGATTATATATAATGGTGATGGCACTTTTTCCTATACGCCGAATGCTGATTTCTTTGGTAGTGATAGCATAACCTATGATGTAGTAGATAGTGGTGGCAATAAATCAACCGCAACCCTAATCTTTAATGTCAATTCAGTTAATGATGCACCTATTGCAAAAAATGACTCGGCAACAGGTGATGAAGATACTGTAATCTTGACACCTAACGTCTTAGAAAATGATACAGACCCTGAAGATCAGGTACTTGGTGTAGATAGCTTTACGCAGCCGACTAATGGAACGGTCGCTTATAATGGCGATGGTACGTTCTCTTATACACCAAATAGCAACTATAATGGATCGGATAGTTTTACTTACACTATTGTTGATAGCGATGGTGCACCATCAACGGCAACGATTGACTTGACGGTTGTTTCGGTAAATGATTTGCCGCAAGCGAATCCGGATAGTACCACCGGTGAGGAAAATTATCCACAAACGACAACCAATGTTCTGGCGAATGATTCAGATATTGATAGTGACAGTCTATCTGTTTATGGATTCACCCAACCAGAAAATGGTTTTGTTGATTACAATGACGATGGTACATTTACTTATATTCCATTAAAAGGGTATGTCGGCGAAGACTCCTATACCTACACGATTAGTGATGGCGATGGTGGTTATTCTACCACAACCATCAATGTGACAGTTACTGAAGGTAAGCCAGAAGATAAGTCTGTCGAAACACCCATCGAAACGCCAGATCCTGTGGAAACAGCCGGACCAAAACCTGGCCCATCAATCGAAAAACCAACAATCGAGCCTGGACCAAGTCCTGATGATGATTTAATCGTTTTGGATCCAACCACGGATGAAGTGGTCGTGCCAGTAGATGATACGGATGATGAAAAATTAGATGAACTTAAGAAATTTGCTGAAGAACTCGAAAGTGCTGAGGAGCAAAACATTATACTGAAAAATCAAATTAATGATATTCAGTTAGATGTCTTATCCACATTGGCAGAAGATGAAAAATATAAAATCCCAACGGAATTTTATAGTGAATCTTTTGAAGATACCTTTGAAGAGGTTAACCTGGATTGGGTACCAAAACTACATGGTGATCATGATCAAAATGCTAGTTTAGCCGATGAGTTCAATCGCAAGAAAATTGAGTCGAGTGAAGATCTTAAATTAGATACGGATGAATCCATTGAAGCTCTAGAAGATGCTGCTACTGAAAACAAAAAGTCACAAGCAGTCATGGCGAATCTGTGGAGTTTAGTACGTAACTTTGTTGGTGTGGTAGACGATCGTACAGAACAGCAGCAACGTGATGATGACAATAATGCAAATCGAAAAACAAAAGGCTCAAGTCGCTATAAAAAATAGTGGCAGGGCTTGTATAGTAAAAGGGATAAGGGGTTGACTTAGTTTTGGGGAATTAATGTATTGAACTCGTCGCCTGATAAGACTTTTCTTAGTTTGTCGAGTGCTTTTAATTCGATTTGGCGAACGCGTTCTTTGCTCAATCCAAGTATTTTGCCAATTTGATTGAAGCTTTTTGCTTTACGTTGGCCTGGTCCACTTAAAAAGGAAGCTAGGCCATAATGTTCATAAACAACAACTTTTTCACGTTCTTCCAAGGTTTCATCCATAATAGAATCAAGGCTGCGACGAGCGGATTCCACTTCGAGCACATTGCTATCTTTGATTCTTAAGTTTTGTTCAACTTCAATCATTTCTTCAGAAACAAGGAACGCTGGAGCTTTAAGAGCTTGTGTTTTAAGTGTTGCATATCGACGAATGATTGCCCAGGTCGCATAGGTTGAAAATTTCACTTCGCGTGAAAAATCAAATTTCTCTACAGCATTCATGATCGCAATATTGCCTTCACTGATCAGTTCCAACATGTCGTAATGTTTTTCGTGCTTACGAGCGGTACTGACAACTAGGCGTAAGTTACTGCGTATGAGAAAGCTTTTTAAATCGTTGATTTCAGCCATAGCTAGGCGGAGATGGCGTAATTGTTTGCCATCAGGATTGCTTGGTGAAATACTGGATTGGAGCTGCTTGGCAAGATACTTTAAATAATTATATTTAGCAAAAAGAAACGTTTCTTGTTTGGCTGAAAGAATCTCATGTTGGCCGATGTCTTGAACGTACGTGTCTAGGACGTCCAAAGGTTTAAGGCTTGGGTTGTGGCTGATTGCGAGGCAGTCTTCAAGTGGCTTATGATCAATGACCAGGTTATCTAAAATACCATCTGTGGGGACAATGAATTTTTTGTGGTTTGATGGTTTGTCAAAATCAGCATGATGCATATATTCTATCGGGCTATTCAACAAGTGTGCATAGCGTTGTGTATTGATAATAGAATAAATACTGGATTTGCTGCGTTGGTATTCTTTCATTAATAGCTGAACAGGAGTTCCGCTTTTGTAGGCTTTGTAAATCGCAAGTTGCTTTTCTGAGCTTAAATGACTTGCTCTGGTAGAGAATAATGGTGTTGCGCTATCTTTTGCATCCACTTGCTGGATGATTGAGCGAATGGTTTCCAGGCATCGGTTAAATTTCCGTGCAGTGCGGATAATAGCAATTTGTCGTTGGTTAGGACATCGCTGAGACCATTTTTGTAATCGTTTTTCGATGAGTTCGCGTTCTGTGGCACTAATTTTTCTGAATTGACTACTTTGGCGAATCTTCTTGCGATTTAATTGAACAAAATACTCAATACTCGAAGCCAGAAATCCCAATCGTTTTCGCCCATCCGGAAAACTCATATATCTTCCAAATAATCCCTTATCTCGCCATCGTGCAATCGTTTTTGCATTAACGCGATATCGTTTAGCCAGAGCATTTGCTGTGTAAACTTTCTGATTGAAATCCTTGCTGGATAATTCACAAGTCCTGCTCAAACCCTCAGCGTAGGCAGGTAAATCCCGCAGAAGTGTTTCGTAGGGAATTTTCTCTTCGTTCTTTTTGAATTTCGGCTTATAGCCCGTCAAGTGATAACAAATAAAACTGTAAGGATACGACTTGTTTTGTTGTATCAGATGGAGCAGTGTCTCACAGGCATTTATTTGGATAAGTCGCTGTTTCTCTGGTGAGTAAGCGGCTTGCTTGTAGAGATCGCTTAGGCTTTTTGTGGTTAATTTTGCCATAATTTTGTCGCCATGCAGGCTGGGGTTGTTATTAATCTCTTTATTTAATTATCGGAAAGAGATCGTAAAAAATCAAGTAAAATTAAGGGTTCATAAAACTAAGTGTCTTATTATATTCGGGGTTATGGTATGTAAGTATTTTAATATAAATAAGATATAGTTTTATTGGGGTAGTAGTTTTAGAGGGAGGAAATCGATGCTTTCTGGTATTAAATTGGATAATATTCGAAAATAACAACCTATATTTTAGTGAAATCCTGGACCATTTCGATAATCTGATATAAACAAAACCACTGTGATTATGATATTTATTCTACGGAGAAACGCATTTTATGGATACTTTTTCAAACTGGATGAACATGCTAAATGGGATTGTGTGGGGCCCAATAATGATAATTTTATTGGTGGGGACAGGACTCTATTTAACCTTGCGATTAGGATTTGTTCAGGTTCGCTATTTGCGTCATGCGATCCGATGTGTATCTGGAAAATATGATGATCCAAAGGAACAGGGGGATGTAACTCATTTTCAGGCCCTATGTTCAGCATTGTCAGCTACCATCGGGACTGGAAATATTGCAGGTGTGGCGACAGCGATTACGTTAGGAGGCCCAGGGGCTGTATTCTGGATGTGGGTGACGGCCTTAGTAGGAATGGCGACAAAATATACCAGCTGTTCATTAGCTATTCGATATCGAATCATCCATGAAGATGGCAGCGCATCGGGTGGGCCGATGTATTTTCTCGAGCAAGGACTTAATTTAAAATGGTTGGGGAAATGCTTTGCCTTTTTTGCAGCTGCCGCGGCTTTTGGAGCTGGTTGTACTGTTCAATCTAATTCGGTTGCAGATGGCTTATTGATGATCATGCCCACAGCAGTGACTGATATTAAAATTTCCGAACAGATTCCGTTTCTTGGTGGGATTGTTATGTTAAAGCCTGTAATTGGTTTGATTATCGCAATCCTTGTTGGAGTGGTTATTATTGGTGGTATCAAGCGTATTGCTAATGTCGCTTCAAAAATCGTTCCCATGATGTGCGTTGTATATATTGTTGGAGCTATGTTCATTTTATTTAAAAACATTGATATGGTTCCTGCGGCATTTGGTCAAATTTTTAAATACGCTTTTAATCCATTAGCGACAGGTGCAGGTGTTGTGGGGGCAGTGATAGCAATGACTTTAAAAAGTGGTGTTGCTAGAGGGATCTTCAGCAATGAATCTGGTCTAGGCTCAGCTCCTATCGCGCATGCTGCAGCCAAAACACATGAAATGGCTCGTGAAGGTATGGTTGCTATGTTAGGTCCGCTGATTGATACGATTATAATTTGTACGATGACCGCTCTGGTCATCATTATCTCTGGCGTTTGGCAAGTACACGACAATCAAGGTAATGTATTGTATGGTCCGAATGGTCAAGGTTTACCTATGTTGCATACAGTTGATGGCGTTAATATGCAAGTCGTAGGTTCGCTTGACGAAAACCGTCAGCCTATTTTAGATGAGAGTGGTCAGCCTTATATTTTGCCGACTGGTGCTAGTATGACCGCCAGTGCCTTTGAAAAAGAGATACCCGGTTTTGGGCAATGGATCGTTGTTTTTGGATTGGTCTTTTTTGCTTATTCTTCCATGATTGCCTGGAGTTATTATGGGGACAGATCGTGCGAGTATTTACTAGGCGAAAAGTCAGTAACGCCATATAGATACTTATTTTGCTTTTTTGCGTTTATTGGGCCTATTGGAGGCTTAGACCTCATTTGGATTATAGCGGACAATTTGAATGCACTTATGGCAATTCCCAATTTAATCGCACTAATCCTACTGTCTAAAGTTGTTAGCCGTGAGACCAAAGATTACATCAAACGTATGAAAGAAATTCATGACATGTAATTAGATGTCGTGAATTAATTATCATTGCAAGCAGATGTTGGGATTAATGCACAGTCGCACCACATGCTGGCGAAGATGGCAAAGTCATTTATTTTAACTTTGCAGTCGCCATCGAAATCAGCCAATGGCGGATCAACACAAATTGTACATGGCCCATCATGTTTCACATTCACACCAGCCGCTGCGGCAAAGCAGGCGTTGCTGTAGGTTTGTCCATCACATCCACAAACGGGATCAAAAATTTCAGGACACGCTTGAGGTTTTGGTGAGCAATTGCCTAAACCGTCGCAACCATCTTTTTCACAGTAATCATTTGCTCCACATTGAGCATTACTTTCACACTCTGATGGAGTACATGGTCCTTCATGAGCGATGCTGACACCCGCTTTGGCAGCAAAACAAGCATTGCTGTAGGTTTGTCCATCGCACCCACAAACAGGATCAAAAATTTCTGGACAGATATCTGGTTTTGGTGAGCAGACTCCTGAGCCGTTGCAATCGCCTGCATCTTTATCGCAATAAGCATTTTCTTCACAGTCAGAGTTGCCATTACATGCCGGCGGTGCACATGCGCCATCGTGAGCAACATTGACGCCAGCCATTGCAGCAAAGCACGAATTGCTATAGGTATTTCCATCGCAACCACACACGGGATCGTAAATGAGTGGGCAGATGCCTGGTTTCGTTGTGCATTCACCGACGCCGTTACAATTATTATCACCTTTGTTGCAGAATTGTCCTTCTTCACATTGTTCATTGTTGACACAAATGTCAACGCATGGGCCATTATGAATAACGTTTACACCTGCAGCAGCAGCTTCACATGCATTGCCGTAGGTTATTCCGTCACAACCGCAAACAGGATCGAAGACGTCTGGGCAAGCTTGAGGGATTGCTGTACATACGCCATTGCCTCCACAATCACCATTCGTTTTGTCGCAATAAAAACCAGGATCACATCCGTCGTTGTCTGTGCAGCTGTTAATCGGACATGGGCCTGCATGAGCAACATTGACACCAGCGGCAGTAGCTTCGCATGCATTGCCATAGGTGAGTCCATTGCAACCACAAACAGGATCAAAAATATCAGGGCAGACTTGAGGTTTAGGAGCACAGGTGCCGTTGCCTGCACAGCCAGCATTCTTTTGGCAATAGTCAGAAGGTGCGCATTGGCTATTATCTGTGCAATCGCCTGGGATACATGGCCCTGCATGGTTAACGCTGGTGCCTGCGGCATTCGCCAAACAAGCATTGCCGTAGGTTTGTCCATCGCATCCGCAGACAGGATCAAAGACTTGTATGCAAACATCAGGCTTAGGCAAGCAATGTCCGGAACTTTGACAATCAGGTTTCGCACAAAACTCGCTAGCGTCACAATCGTTGTTGTCGATACATTGGCTAGGTTGGCATTCACCAAAATGATCTATGCTAACACCTGCTTTGATCGCCTCGCATGAATTGCCATAGGTTTGTCCGTCACATCCGCAGACTGGATCATAGACTTGTACGCAAACATCAGGTTGAGGTTGGCATTGCCCCTGGCCGTTGCAATCACCTTCCAGTTTGATGCAAACCGTTCCTGGATTACAATCAATATTGTCATTACAGAAATTAGGTTGGCAGGGACCTTGGTTGACGATATTGACGCCAGCTGCCGCAGCCTCACAGAAATTGCTATATGTATTGCCATCGCAACCGCAAACTGGATCGAAGATATCTGGGCAAATTTGGGGTTTGTCAGTACATTGTCCGTTGCCATTGCAATCATTGAGTGCTTTGTTGCAATATTGACTCTCTGAGCATTGGCTATTGTCGCTGCAGACAGGCGGGGAACAAGGACCTGAATGATCTACACTGACGCCTGCTGCGGCTGCTTGACAAGCATTACCATAGGTTTGTCCATCACAACCGCAAACGGGGTCAAAAATTGCTGGGCAAATCTCTGGTTTTTCCATGCACATGCCGCTGCCGCCGCAATCAAGTGGATTGGAATTGCAGAATTCTGTTGGACCGCAATCGCCATCAGTTAGGCAGCCACCGGTTTCCTGGGCAAAAATGGGGGATGAAATGGTTAAACAAAACGCGAGTAATAGAACAGACAATGAGCGGGTCACAGGCCTCTACCTCCTAACAGACGTTGTTAGCTTATTTTTCCTTACTGAATTAATTGAATGATACTCTATTTTACAATATTTGGCAACGGGTTCAAACTAGAATGTGATGAGCTGACTCTAAAGTCTTGTTATCAAAAGAAATAAAATTAACGATTGTAGCGATTATGCATGTGAAATATCGATTGAAGAGGAAAGAACTTTGTTTGCATTCTTTTGGAGATCTGGTATGATACTATTGTACTTTAAAGGTTTGAGATCAATCACTTAGGAGTCAGGAATGATCAGGAGAAACGAATCGGGATTTACCCTTTTTGAATTACTTATCGTCGTTGCTGTAATTTCAACGATGCTTGCTATTTTGATGCCTGCTTTAGGCCGTGCGCGTACGATCGAAAAGCGAATTATGTGCATGAGTAATTTGCGAAAAATCGGCATAGGCATGAATACTTATTCACAAAATTTTGAAGGCAAATTCCCTGTGGTTGGACTTCGACATCAAACTAAGCGAAGTACATTTGGATTTACGCCTTATAACGACGGAACATCTAATGCTAATAGTCTTATTTATAATATGCCTTTATATAATATTCCAGGTTCCTATGGCGAAGCAAGTCATAAACATTTAACCTATATTAATGCCGGGCTATATTTGCTGGTGCGCCTTGAAGGTCTAGATCCAGATTTGTTTTTATGCCCCTCGGACACGAAAGCTCAAGAGATGAGTTTGGAAGTTGCTCAGTCCATCAATCCTGCGATTACCTCCTGGCAAGATATGACTATGTTTTCGGGGCGTCGAGCAATGAGTTATTCGTTTTGGGATGCCTTTAATTATTTGGCGAGCTCTGATGAGTGGGCCAATCGCCCCTTGGCTGCTGATATCAGCCCCGCTTGTGATACGAGTGATTTTAGTCCAGGTGTTATAGAATTTTCATGGGATTCGACCGATCTTAGTGGGGCATCTGGTTCATATTCATCACCTTCTCTTGGACCATTTGTTCCAGCTTCGGGAATTTCCACTGAGGAATATGTTAGTTTAATTGTTTGGGATAATTCAATGTCTGTCGCGGGTGGTATATCAGATAATACCAGAATTGGTCATGGTAATTCCAATAATCATGGCACTGAGTTCCAAAATGTAATGTTTGGTGATGGTCGTGTTGCAACTCACAAAACGCCCTTGGCGGGTGCGAATGGTGATAATATTTACACGCAATGGACGTCTGGCACGATATCTAATGATCCTGCATCACAATTGAATTATCGAACACGAGGTTTTTGGAGAAATGGAGGGAATAGTTTTGGTACTGCAGGGTTTAGAAACCCGAATGGAGCTCGTGATGAGCTGGATAGTTATTTGGGGAATTAAACCTACTTAGAATATTATTATTCCACTTTTTCGTTGAATCATTTTTTCAAAATTTAAAAATAAACTGCAATATCTTGCTGTTTAAAATCGTCCTAAATATATATAGTCGTTATTGAATGTTATGGCTATGAGCTAGAGAAAGGGCGGTGAATGATGAAACGGAACAGCTGGAATTTTCTGATCGATTCATTGATGTTGATAGCTTTTGGGGGATTGGTTTATACGGGATTTATCATTTACTTTATTCTGCCGCCCGGGTCTGGTGGGCGCCATGCGGGCGGTTTAGAATTATGGGGTTTATCGCGACATGATTTTGGTGGCATTCATTCCTACTTTGCAGTTGGCTTATTGGGCTTAGCTGCACTTCATTTATTTTTACACTGGCGATGGGTGCTGGCGACCTTATTTGGTTTTATCAAAGTTAAAGATCGGAAGGCTTACTATCAAACCCATCGAGCAACTGTTCTTGGATTTCTTTTTACTTTTACACTAATTTTTCTATTATCCGCCACTTTGATGGTTGCCAAAGCGGATGTGACCAAACGTATCGATCAAATCCATCACACCGCAAGCAAAAGTTATCAAACAAACAGATCGGTTGATATTAAAGGGTGGATGACTATCAATGAGATTGCTGAACATCAGAATTTGCCCGCTCTCACAATTATTAAAACATTGGATTTGCCTGAAGATGTATCACGTGAAGTTGGGATTGGTAAAATTGCCCGCGAGGCTGGTCAGACGGTTTCCGGGTATCGCCTCTTATTATCAAACCTGGCAAAATAAGTAGATTTAGGGTGAATATTAGGTAAATCTCTGCAAATGCGTTGAATCTAACTCGTGGGCGAGTCTGGATTTAATGGTTTACTCATGCTTAACATATTGATATGATACTCACCGTCCGTTCTGGCTGAAATGTGGCCTGTTTGATTCAAAATAGTACTAATTTGTGGTGAGTTTAGATGAGTGATTCCGCTCAAGATAATTTTCTCAAAAAAGAACCCGTTATTTCGTTAAAAAAACCCGTCATCGTGATGCCTGCTTATAATGCTGAATCGACACTTAAAGTGACCGTAGAAGATATTCCGCCTGAATGTTACGATGAATTGATTCTCGTGGATGATTGCAGTACGGACAACACCGTTGAGGTAGCCAAGTCCCTTGGTATAACTGTCATTCAACATAAAAATAATACGGGCTATGGCGGTAACCAGAAAACCTGTTATGACGCGGCACTGGACCATGGTGCAGATGCTGTGGTCATGTTGCATCCTGATTATCAATATGATGCAAGAACGATTCCACACTTTCTCGGATTTATTGAGACCGGCGTTTGCCAGGTTATGATGGGCAGTAGGATTCGAACGCGGAAAGAAACGCTCGATTCTAAAATGCCACTCTATAAATATTTGGCAAATCGATGTTTGACCATATTTGAAAACGTCGTATTGGGACAAAATTTAGGCGATTTTCATAGTGGTTTTCGCTGCTATTCTCGCGAAGTTCTTGAAACGATTCCTTATCATAAAAACTCAGATGATTTTGTGTTTGATTCACAATTTCTAGCTCAGGCCGCTTATTTTGGATTTCGTATAGGAGATGCACCTGTGCCATGCCGTTATTTTGATGAAGCGTCTTCCATCAATTTTAAGCGAAGTGCTGAATATGGCTTGCTGACATTGAAAACAATGGGGCAGTTTATGTTGCAAAAGTCGCGATTAGCTTCATTCGATTACTTTATCCCAGATGAAAAAAAAGAAAACGAATAAACAAAAATCCGTTTCGACGGTCGAGAAACCTTCTCAGGTCACTCCATGGTTATTGATTGATAAACCGATCGAGCCGCTCAAAGATTCCGTTTTAAAAATTCCAGGTTGGTTAGGTGTTTTACTGCTTGTAATAGGTACCTTAAGTTTAACCTTAACTGGAATTAAGTGGGGCTTGCCGAACGATCGCCCTTGGAATACCGATTCGATTGCCGGTATGAAAACCGTCAATATGCTTCCTCGTCTGTTTAGTTCGTGGCATTATGCTGATATGGATGGTAAACCGCTGATGCGTAATGGTAAGCCAATCATTGAAAGATATCCCAGGGTGCAATTCATCATTACTGGATTGATATATAAACAGATGATCAATTCCTGGGATCCGCAACATATCGCCAGTCGTGATTTTCAGGTCGATTCAAAAAACAATACATTTTATGCAAAATCAGATGATGGAAAAAAACTTCTAAAATTTCAACTTTCCAGAGAGCAGATATCAAAACTAATTATGGCATCCAGAATCGTGATCATTCTCATGGCCATTGGGACGGTACTGGGTGTATTTGCCGTTGCTCGCCTGCTGAGTCGTAATAGTCTGGTAGGGTTTTTGTCTGCGTTGGTTATGATGTTATCTGCTGAATTCAATCAGTTTTCTCATATTGGTAATTTAGATACACCTGTGACATTCTGGTTTATCTGGACAGCCTATGTTGTGTTAAAGGCGATTATGACATTGCAATTTCGGTACTTTGTTCTGACTGGATTATTCGCCGCGATTGCTATGGGAACAAAAGATCCGATCGTTGGTAGCTTAGCTGCTCTGGCATTGTTTATGGTTGGGTGTGCAGTATTTTATCATGTTCGACATGGTGCGGATCTGTCGCAGAAATTGAAATTTCTGTATGAACCAAGATTGTGGGGGTCGCTCATTTGTTTTGTTGCTTTGATTTGTTTATTAAATAATGTTTGGGATACTCTTGCATTTAAAACGCGCCTAGATCACTGGATGAGTGTGAAAGAGGATTATCAAGGGGGGGCGGGGCATCAAAAACGACTCGCTTTTAAAGCATTATATTGTATCCGTGATGCTTGCGGGATATGGATGTTTTGGACCATTATTGTTAGTTTTTTTTATTGCTTATGGCGACACAGGCTATGCGCGTTATGGGCAATTTTTCCTTTTGTCGCATTTCATCTTATTGTTACGGTTGATGCTTCCCAAGTTCAAGCCAGGTATCATCTGCCCAGTTTGGCTTGTATGGCTATTCTGGTTGGGTTAGCCTTTCGTGATCTGCTCGAGCTTAAACGATTTCCTCTTTTTGTGAAAATGATTCCTTTACTATTGATTTATGGTATTGCGACAGTTTTTTCTGCTAGCATAAGCCTGGAAATGCGAAATGAATCGCGTTTACGAGCTGAGGCGTGGATTCGTGAAAATATCGATAAAGAAAAAGGATCTATTACATTTATCTCACCTCCCAGTTATATGCCACGATCCCAACATGAAGGATATAATGTTCGCTATTCACTGAATAAGGGGAAAACAGATCAACGGTCCATTCAGCATAAACCTCAATATATAGCTTTATCGAATAAATGGTATAATGACAAATTATTTTTTGATCAGAAGTTTAAAAAGCAGCTATTGAATGAGCAGTTAGGATACAAAAAAGTAGAGGTTTTTAGACCTCAGTATCTCAATCCTTTTGGGCAGGGAATATTTAAGATTGCTGCTTTAAAGACGAAACGTCGTAGTGTGATTAGTCCCGTTGTTGTAATCATGGAACGAATATCTGATTAGTTATTAATTTTGTTCCTCATTAGGCGTGGTGGGATTTTCTTGGGTTGGAGTTGTCAAGCTGTTTTTCAGGATAAGTTTTTTCCAGGGACGATTAAGCTTCATTTGGGCATATCTTTTAATGATGATATTTTTGTCCTCATCTGCCGCCCACTCATAGTAATCTTTTAAATCAAATGCTTTTTCTATGGTTTGTATCGCCATGAATCGTACGAACCAATGGTCGTCGTTTAACAATTTACTTAAACGATTATTAGCGGATTTAAGGGTAGGTTTTGGTAGATCGCGAAGAGAAGCGATGGTCCAAGCTCTGATTCTAAAATCAGTATCGTCTAATTGATTTAATAAGATTTTAAAAAGAGATTGAGAGTCAACAGGGCGTAGAGGGTAATTGATTTTACCTTGTTTGCTTAAAATGGATTCGTGGAGTAAACCCGATGCGGTAAAAATCGCTTGAAGACGCTCTTTTGTATTAGCTTTATTGATAGTTTTCATCAATCGAGCTATGCTTTTGGTATTGACATCAAAAGCTTTGCGAGTGATGGTGACAGGGTTTTGTTTTAAGTCCCCAATCCGTTGCACATGATGATTGTCTTGATTAATGACAGGGTCAAGAATCATGTTATAGGTGATTTTGTATTCATTTTGAGGGTGATGATTCATGGTCTCATGGACAAATCCTATATTACCAAAATCAATGACTTGATTCGTTCGGTTAGGTTGTAATAAAAAAGATTCTTTCAGATTACGAAAGCCGATTACTCTGCTAGTATGGCTGTTTTTAGGAGAACGCTTATTCTCTACAGAGTGATCATGAATTTTAGCTTCAATTAAAACATGCGGGTTAATAGCGCAGTCGGAATTTAGCATGTAAGGGCTATCAGACATATTTGTCAAATTGCATTCAAGTAGTATTGGTTCGCCATAGGCATATGTGTGATTAGATTTGCCACTGCGCAAATAGCATTTAATGACTTCGTTTGGGTTAGAAACGATTTTTAATTCATTTAATTTATCAGGAAAATATGCGTCAAAAGTGTTCTTTAAGTCCTTTTGAGAATTTAAATAATCGTCCATTGTTGGTAATTGCTTTGCGTCAGGCAAGCCTTTATGTTTGTCTTCAAATTGTTTTAATAATTTCAAGATTTCTTCACCAATAATCCCTTTGGGGATATGTAGTAAGCCGGCTAAACTTTCATGGGCACTCTGAGTATCATTCTTTTGTAAATGATAAATGGAAAAAGCAAGTGCGTTAATCGGCTCAAACGGATCGAGTTCTACGAGAAGTGTTTCAGACAGTTCGAGCTTGTTATTGATGAGTGCGTTAAAGAGAATCAATGGTTTTGGGGACGAGGAGTTTAGAGTTTTAATGATCTGGTTCGATTTTTCCTGGTTCACCTTAATGAGAGTGAAGTACCAACCTAGTTCGATTAGTTTATCAATGTTTTTGCCATCTGTGTTTAATTGAATCAGATTATTTGCGTCGATCTCGGAATATATCACCTTTGCAGCACTGTGATCGTTGAGCATAGCGAGTGACTTTGCCATGTAGGTTTTAGCTGTTAAATTTTCAGGTGAAGTGTTTATGATTTCTTTACACAACTCTATGCAACCTTTGAAATCACTGGTTGCGTATCTCGTGATCATTTGATTCTTTTTTAGATTAAAAAGTAAATCGTTTTTGTCAGGATAAAATTTTACTAATTTATAGGCATGTTCATAAAATGGGTCTGTTAATAATAAACCATTGTAATTTTCTGCTGCCTGGATGAATTCAATGGTTGCATTCAGATCATATGGGTTGTTTCTGATGCGTGTTCGCCAATAGGCGATATTGGAAAACCGTTTGAGATGTAATTCTTCAGATGCTTGTTGAAGTTGGTCTGGATTTTTTGAGGCATCAAATTGTAAAGGTAGGTTTATGAAATTGAGTATGGCTTGCGTATTATATTGATTGAGACTGTTGGCTTGCATAAAAAATTGGCGGGCTGATTCGGTGTCAGATTTTTCTGTGGCGAGTATTCCCAATTGTACAAAAATGTCTGATAGTAGTATTGGGTTGAAATTAAATATACTTAATGTTTTTTCAAGAAAACCCTCTTTTGATTCCCGGTCATTGAATTGGCTTAGTTTGTAACTTAGCCACATGGAATTTAAAACATCATTGTTGCCCATATGAATGGCGGATTGGCTAAATGCCAAAGCTGCACGGCCTGAATCATTGATATATTCAGATGTATAAAGGTGTAATTGGTCATAGTAGGCATATTTATTTTCGGGGTTTAAAGCAATGGCTGCTTCAAGATAAAGGCAGGCAAGCTTAATTTGATTTAGGGAGGTCTGATCTGATTGTGATTTACTGGTGAGTTGGAGATCTTGAATTTCAACTGGAGACCATAAATTTCTTGAAATCGCTGCCAAACGCTTGCTATCTTGCGGATATGTAACGGGTTTTTCTGTTTGACTGTAGAGGTAAGGCGTGAAGTATGAAAGTATGCTTGCTATCGTTAGTGTGTAAATAATTCGTGGCATAATATTTTTAGGAAAATAGGGTATTGTGATTTTTTATCTCTTAGACGAATAATTAAGAGGTGTAATATATCGATTTACGTAAGTAATTACAATCAAAGAATAAAGGACTTTTATCTCAAACACCTACGTAAATGTTGGGTTGTATTTATAGAATTACAATATGGTGGGGAAAATTGAGCCTTTTGTTTGTTTGAGTTGGGGGGAAATCCTGTAAGCGTTTGCCTGGTAGTGTATTATGTAAAAACTTGTCGGGTTTTAATTTATGGCACAAATGTTGCATATAGTATGGTGAAATAATATTTTTTTGTAAATGTTGCTATCTTATGCTTTTTAGCAACCCCTTACTCTTGCTTGCCGGTTTTGCTTGAGGCATTCCGGCAAGCATTTATACTATTATTCATTCAGTTCTTTTTTGATTTCACCTAGAAGATTTAAAGCGTCTAACGGCGTAAGTGCGTTTAAGTCTAGTGCCTTGATTTTGTCAAGCTGCGGATGGCTCACTGTCACAGGCTGGTTTGTCGCTGATTGATCCACGGGCTCAAATAAAAGTAGTTGGCCGTCAGAATGACTTTGATCGATATGGCCACCAATTGTTTTGCCATGAGCTTCATTTGAAAAATTATTTTCAAGTTCATCGAGAATTTCATTCGAACGTTTTAAAACTTGTTTAGGTATGCCTGCCAGGCGAGCAACATGGATTCCATAACTTTTGTCGGTTCGTCCTGGATTGATTTTATGTAGGAAGATGATATCCTCTTTCCATTCTCGTACAGAGACGTTTTCGTTTTTCACATTAGCCATTAAATCTGCTAAAGAGGTTAATTCGTGGTAATGCGTTGCGAATAGTGTGCGACACTGGATCGTAGAGGCAATATATTCCGCGATAGCCCAAGCCAGTGATAAACCATCATAGGTGCTTGTGCCTCGACCAATTTCATCTAATATCACCAAAGAAGATTCGCTGGCATTGTTGATGATGTTGGCTGTTTCTGTCATTTCGACCATAAAAGTTGATTGGCCCCGAGTTAATTCATCACTTGCACCAACGCGTGTAAAAATTCTATCAACGATGCCGATATGAGCTTTTTGGGCTGGGATAAAACTTCCCGTGTGTGCCAGCAGAACTAACAAAGCGGTCTGGCGGATATAGGTACTTTTACCACTCATGTTAGGGCCAGTGATCAATGAGAGGTCAGCATCACTTTTGCCTAGAGCAACATCGTTTGGAATAAATTTACTGCCTAGTGTTTGGTCAAGTACAGGGTGCCTTCCTTCGATAATTTCCAGGTCTTTTTCCATGTGCATTTGAGGGCGGCAGTAATGGTTTGTTTGAGCTAAATGTGCCAGGCCTGATAATACATCAATTTGTGAAACCGCTTGAGCGGCCTGTTGTAGGTGGTGTGTTTGTGTGCTGATTTGTTGGCGAATATCTTGAAATAGTTTTTCTTCAAGGCTCTTGCTTCGTTGTTCGGCAGTTAAGGCCTCTGATTCATATTTTTTCAATTCGTCAGTGATGTAGCGTTCAGCATTTTTAAGTGTTTGTTTGCGGATAAAATCCCCAGGTAATTCACCTTTATACGCATGTGACATTTCTACATAATAACCAAACACTTTATTGAAGCCGACTTTAAGGTTTGCAAAGCCTGTTTGATCAATCATCTTTTTCTGGTACTCTGCCAGCCAGCTTTTACCATCTTGGCAAATACTACGGAGGCGATCAACTTCCTCGTTATAGCCAAGGCGTATAATGCCACCATCTCGAATTGTGAAGCCCGCATCAGGATCGATCGCTGATTCAATAAGATCTGCCGTTTTATCTTGGGTGTTACATTGTTGGCGTAATTCTTCAAGTAACGGAGTTTGGCAATTGCCAAGCGCATCATACAACTTGGGTAACTGTCTTAGAGCTTGACAGAGACTTAGTAAATCTCGAGGGGTCGCTCGGGCAGTACTAATTCGTGTTGTTATGCGTTCGATGTCAGTGATGTCGCTAAGGAGTTGGCGTAGATTAGATCGTGTGGCATCTTCTCTAAGTAATTCACTGATAGCATCTTGTCGCTGTTCGATAGGATCCAATTCATTCAACGGATAGCAGAGCCAGTTTCTAAATTCGCGAGCGCCCATAGCGGTGGTTGTTTTATCTATTGCGTGAAGTAAAGAGCCTGCAGATGCATTGTCACGTATTGTTTTTTCAATTTCCAAACTACGCATAGTTGTTTGATCAAGTTTAAGAAAACCATCAAATGATACTTTTCGTAGTTGAGCGATATGGCCTAGTGAGGTTTTTTGTGTTTCGTTCAGATAGTCAATGATCGCACCTGCAGCTTTAACGCTACAATCAATATCTGTAAAGCCAAACCCTTCTAATGATTGAGTTTTAAAGTGTTTAATAAGTGTGTCAAATGCATGATGGCTATCAAAACACCAGCCTGGGCGATGAGTTACAACCGTTTGTAATGTCTCTTTGAGTTCTGTTGCAAAATTCTCAGGCATGGACTGAGAATCTTCGGAAATAAGACATTCGGTGGGTGAAAGTCGAACGAGCTCATCAATGACAAAATGAGCGCCGATGGTTTGGCTGAAAAAATGCCCCGTTGACAAATCCACCCAAGATAAACCTACCTTAGGCTTTTGCTGAGTTGATTTTTTGGAGCCAGTTAAATCGAAGCATAAACTAACCAGATAATTTCCTTTGCGTTCATCAAGAAGGGAATCTTCTGTGAGAGTCCCTGGTGTCACCAGGCGAACCACATCGCGTTTGACGACACCTTTGGCTTGGGCTGGATCTTCAACTTGTTCACAGACAGCGACTTTGTGGCCCGTTTGAATCATTTTATTTAAATAATTATCAACCGCGTGGTAGGGGACACCAGCTAACGGAATAGGGTTGTCACTATTTTTGTTTCGACTGGTTAGGGATATACCTAGTACGCGAGCGCAGATTTTGGCATCTTCATAGAATGTTTCATAAAAATCACCCATGCGGAAAAATAATACTGCGTCAGGATATTGTTCCTTGAAGTGATGGTATTGCCGCATGGCAGGTGTTAAGTTCGCGAGCTTATCTGTTTTATCTGTCATTGAAAATACACTATCTCTATTTATGAATTAAATTCTGGGTTCTATTTTTACTGAATCTCGGTGTTGTTGTCGAGTAGCTTTTCCAGTAGTTTTACTCTATTTTTACTAGAATCAGATATTACCGATTCGAGGATCTGTCTTTGACGGTCAGTAAAGACCAGTGGATTTTTATAATTAAATTCATCAAAGCCTAGTTTGTCATTAATAATATGACGTAGTTGGTCTAGATTCTGGTCTTTTAAAGCGCTGATGTATACAAAGTCAGGGTTGCTTAAGAGCGATTCATCCAAATCGCATTTATTGATAACGATCTGAGTGTTTTGATAATTGCCAATCATTGCTTTAATTTTCTCCATTGGATTCTCTTCAGTAATTGACATCATGCATAATATTAAATCTGATTGATGTAGGATATCTTCTGAAAGACGGATGGAGGCCTGTTCAAGTTCATCATCACTTGAACGTCTGCCAGCCGTGTCGATGAGATTTACAGGGATGCCATTGACGTCGATGAGGCGATGAGTCCAGTCACGTGTTGTACCTTCCATGTCAGCGATAATGCTTTGAGTGTGGCCGCAAAGTTGATTAGCTAATGTACTTTTACCAACATTTGCGGGGCCTGCGATGGCAACTTTCGCTGAGCTCAATAAAATTCGAGCTTGATGTTGCGATGCTAAAATAGTATTTATTTCATCGGATAATTTGGATTCAGAGTACTGGTTTGATCGTATTGCCTGAATAGCATGGCGTGACCAATATCCAAGCCCATCTGTTAGTTGTGATGATATGGCCTTGACGCCTAAGGTGGTTGACGTTTTAGGTATATAATATAAGATTTCTTCTTCAAGGGAATTGGGGATGCAGTGATCTTGCCATCGAAGAATGTCACACCCTTTGCTTTGGATTATCATTAATAATCTCTGAAGAATTCGAGGGCCACCATGACAGTGGATTTTATATCCATTAAGTTCAGGGGTTGATGATATAACGACCTGATCAATTAAATCCTTGTCATCATATATGGAGGTGTAAAAAATCTTCTCAGGAGGAAGATTTTTAGGAATGTCTTGGCATATTTCATTGAGTATATTTTTGCTCTGAGGGCCGGTGATTTGGATCGTTCCAATACCACCGGGCTTGGTGGGTGTCAGTAGAGAGGCCTGACAGTCCATTATTCGCTTTGCTCCTGCTGCATTGAAAAGCGGAATTTATCGTAGGCAATATAAATGCCATCAAGACATAAATCTGGGACCAGAGAATCAATAAAATCGCACTTTTGTGATATTAATTTGCTGTACCCACCGCAGGCGACAACTTGAGGCCATTGTCCAAGTTGTGTTGCATAGCGTTCTGCGACTTCTCGTAGCGTGCCTAATGCACCATAATATAGGCCATTTTGTATAGCGGTTTCAGTATTAATTCCATAGTCACTGGTTGGGACTTCGATTTTTACTTGAGGTAAATTTTGTGTGTTTTCATGTAAGGCTCGAGCTGACAAACCTAATCCTGGCAAAATCACACCCCCCAGATATATCCCAGAATCATTTACGCAGTCAATTGTAGTTGCTGTGCCAAAATCTGCTACGATCAGGGAGTGTCCTATGACTTCAAATGCAGCGCTGGCGGTTAGTAATCGATCACTGCCAATTGCATCGATATTTTCTACAGCTACTTTCATATCAAGTGGTACATCTCTACCAATAAGCAGGATGTTTTGGTCAAGAGCTTCACCAGCAACGTCTTCAACAAATTTTAAGGCTTGGTCGTTGACGCTGCTAACAACGATAGGGACTGTTTTTGCACCGAGAGGTTGCGGGCCACAAAATTCCCTCATTGATTTTAATATGTTAGCAAGTATAGATTTGTCATTATTGGGAAGTTCTATCTGCTCTGTTTTACTTAATGACTCTTTGGCGAAACAGCCAATTGAAATCGAACTGTTGCCAATATCAATAGCAATTAAATCCATTATTACACTATCCTGTTTTATATTGTTTCAATGCTTTTATCATTTTTGGTCACTTGCCATAATGTTTCTTTTAAGCTATCCAGGCCAAGCCCGGAAACGGAAGAGATGCTGAATACTTTTTTGTTTATTTTGCGTTGAAATTCTTCCAGCCTCTCGCCATCTGGGTCCAAATCCATTTTTGAGACAATAATGATTTCGGGTTTGTCTGCGAGGTTTTTACTATATTTTTCTAATTCTTCTCTAATAGCTAAATAATTATCCAATGGATCGCTACCATCCAGATTAGCGATGTCAATTAAGTGTGCAATATAGCGAGTGCGTTCTATGTGTCTAAGGAAATCATGTCCTAGCCCCTGGCCTTTGTGTGAACCTTCAATTAAGCCGGGGATATCAGCAACGACAAATCGTCGGTAATTACTCAATTCAACGATACCCAGATTGGGTTTTAATGTGGTAAATGGATAAGAGGCCACTTTAGGCTTTGCTGCAGAGATTCTGGATATGAAGGTACTCTTGCCAGCGTTAGGCAATCCTACCAAACCCACATCAGCGATTAACTTTAATTCCAGCTTGAGTTTTCTGTAGCCACCAGGTTTGCCATCTTCAGCGGTTCTTGGGGTTTGGTTTGTTGCTGTAGCAAACCGATAATTTCCTCTGCCGCCACGACCACCTTTGGCCACACAAACGGATTGGCCTGTTTCAGCCAAATCCTTGATTTGCAAGTCATGGTCCATATCAATAATGATTGTGCCAGCTGGTACTTTGATAATTAAGTCGTCACCTTGTTTTCCTTCACATCGTTTACCCATGCCATCGCCACCGCGTTCAGCTCGCCAATGATGTCGGCCAGAAAAGTCAAGGAGTGTATCAATTCCATTTTCGGCCTGCATGATAACGCTGCCACCATCACCGCCGTCGCCACCATCTGGGCCACCTTTAGGAATGTATTTTTCTCTCCGAAAGCTAAGGCTGCCATGGCCACCATCGCCTGCGAAAACTTCTATTTCTGCCTCATCGATAAACAATGAATTAACCTCAGGACTGGATCATTAAAAAAAGAGCAGCAATGTCTGCTGCTCTTGGAAGTCAGTCTAATTAGTAAAACCTCTGATTTTAAATGAATAATGAAAATCAGCAGGTGCCCTTAGGCAGGAACGACACTGACATGGCGTCCTTTGAAGGCAACTACGCCATCTACTTTTGAAAAGATGGTATAATCTTTACCCATGCCAACGTTTTTACCAGGCTTAAAAGGGGTGCCGCATTGACGAACAATAATGCTACCAGGCTTGACGACTTGACCGCCAAAGCATTTGATGCCGCGATATTGCGGGTTACTATCTCTTCCGTTACGTGAGGAACCTTGTCCTTTTTTATGTGCCATGATAAACCCTTATTTTCTTAACTAACTGATATATATTCGTTTACCGCATAATCCATTGGCGGTTTTTGTACAATAAGACACGTTTGTCCGGGTTGTATTTGTCGCCGGAAACGGTGTATTCTAACATTAAAGTTTTTTGAAGCAAGACCTCTTTTGGTTTATTTGTTTTTGGGTTAATAAGTACTGGATGGTCTATACTTACGGTTTCATTGCTAAAGCCGCTTAAAAATATTTTTACAGCACTGGCTTTTGGGTCGAAATCTTCAAATACTGCAACTGAGTCTCGGGCATAATCTTTTCCTTGGAGTATTTTACCCGTTATAAGCTTTTGAGGTTCTAATAGTGGAATCTTGCGTTCATACCTATCACGTATAGCTTCGAAAACATCTTTTTTGATGTTTGTACCAGCAATAGTTGATTGGAATGTGTCAGTAAATATTTCAAATTGAGGATAGAAAGCTATATCTTTATCCATGTAATTCGTGACAGTGAATGGTAAATACCAATAATTTTTATAAGTATTCTTGATGGAATCTTTGACTGTAATGAGTTCTGGCTCGCCATGTAATTCAATTTCGAGTTGCCAGTTACCATAGTGCAGAACTTTAGATGGTTCTGGGGCAGAGTAGCCCTGATTGATGAGCAATCCAATGCAAAGGGAAATTCCTAGAAATCCAATAATTGTAAGTTTTTTCATATTAGGTAGTCTCCGCTATGCAGGAAGGTTAATATTCACAAATAAGGTATTATGCATAGCTTAAAACATTATTAGACTCGATTTCAGAGCAAATTACAATGATTTTTTAGTGAAAAATAATGGAAGTTGGTGCAGATCCATGGGGTTGGATTATGTTGATTCTCGGCAACAAAATCTAAATAGTGTTCATTTAGTTCATATAGACGTATGTAATTAATTTACAAGTAGATAATGACATTTATTGCAGAGCGTTGTTGTTGATATTCAACATTTGGGCTGGCCAGCACTGTAGAGGAGTTTAGGAAAATATTAAAAGGTTACCAGCGTAAACCATCATGAAATAGGGTCTTGTAATAGACGGTTTGTAAAGTGTTTCTGGCAAATGAATAATGGCATCAGATTTGCGTATAATATCCATGAATATTTAATTATTCTATTAAATATTATCTATAGTCACATGATTAATCGTTTCTGAAAACCACGATTAAACTAAAAATATAATGATGAAGGATTCTCTGCCCGCACTCCTCGGAGGGAATTGCGTGTATCATGAATCAAACTTCATCCAGAAATTGCGAATGGTGTGGACCTAGGTAGGGAGTTCCTGAGGAGGTTGAGGAGAAAACTTCCACACATTCGTTTAAAAATTAAGAGATTGGAGTTTCTCCAGTCTCTTTTTTTTATCTGATTTCGGGGGATATTACGATAGAATGATGATTGGGTGTGGTTTTGTTTTTAGGAAAACCATCTTGACAGATACCCAGAATAATTATATACATAACGTTTTGTATTTTATCATTTTAAGGAAAAAGCATGAAAGCAGAAGAACGTCATAAACTAAAAGAAAATGAATTAGATAGCCTCTTAAAAGATGTACCTGGTGCTTTGCGTAATTTTTTCTTCGGATCACAAATATCCAAGATAATTACATCGCTGCTGGTCATTATGCTGCTGTTTTATTCATTAAAAAGCATTATCACAACTGCACAAGATTCAGCTCGTCAAAAGCAAGCATCTGAGTTGGCATCATTGATGACAGAAATATCTAATCTCAAAGTCGAAGCCATAAAGGGCGCTGAGTCTGCTGAGGTTGATAAATATTTAACTTCATCTAAAAGTTTAGTTACATCATTCGCTAAATTAGCGGATAGCAGCAAGTCTGACGGATTTGAAATTACTGCAATGTTGAATCATGCAAAATCATTACGATCTCAATTGTTATACTCAGGAACCCAAATAGAAACTGACCAGAGAGATAATATTTTAGAGCAAATTTCAGCGATATACACAAAGCTGCAAAGTAAATACAAATCTAACGCTATTGCTCAAGGGGCTGCAAAGCTGGGGTTGGCAGTTATTGCTGAGGATAGGGCTGATTACGCTCAAGCTAAGAAGCTATACCAAGAAATTATTGATGCAGGTACTGATAAACTAGTTGGAACTCCTTATGCTTTGCAGGCGAAATTAAGATTAGCAAAAATTGATGAGTCTTCATCGCCGCTCGATTTTAAGTGGGTTGAGCCAGTGGCTGAAGCAGTTCCAGTCACGCCTGACACTAATACCTCTGCAGTGGATCAACCTGCCGATAGTGATACACCTGTCGATTTGAGCTCATTTGAATTTGTTGAACCTGCTGAAGAAAGTAACTGATTCCCTAATACTGTTTAGCAGTAAAAAATCATGAGTGAGAATGAAGAACAAGATCCTGTGATTGAGCCGGATGATGGTGAAATCATTCAGGATGAAGATGGTGCGCAGCATGCTAAATTAATCATTAAGCGGTTATTACCCAACCGTCGAATTGACAAGTATCTGAGGCATCGATTCCCAGATTTTTCCAGGAATATCATCCAAAGGCTCATTGCTGAAAATGCGGTATTGGTCAATAATTCTCCAACCAAAAATAGTTATCAACTCAATCAGGGGGATCAGGTTGATTTAATACTTCCGCCGCCACCGACCAATGAGATTACACCTGAGCCTATTCCTTTAGATGTGCTCTATGAAGATGATGACCTGATTGTCATCAATAAACAGGCAGATTTAATTGTGCATCCTGCTAGGGGAAATCGAGGTGGGACACTCGTAAATGGCTTGGTGCATTACAGCGATAGTCTTTCCAAGGTTAATGGTCAGTTTAGACCTGGTATCGTGCATCGATTAGATCGCAATACAACGGGGATAATTGTTGTTGCGAAAACAGATACGGCTCATTGGCGAATGGCACATCAATTTGAGCATCGGCAAGTTCAAAAAACTTACATGGCGATTATTCATGGCACATTAGAGTTAGATGCTGATGTGATCGATATTCCGCTAGGGCGTCATCCAAGGGTTCGTGAAAAATATGCTGTTCGATTGGAAGATGGTAAGCCAGCCATGACGACCTACCATCTTGTTGAACAGTTTAGGGGGTATGCGCTGGTCAAGCTCCACCCCAAAACAGGTCGTACTCATCAGTTGCGTGTTCATATGAGTGCGATTAAGCATCCAATCGCTTGCGATACGATGTATGGGGGCAAAATTATGACGCTTGAGCAGTTGCTGGAATCAAGTCCAAATCCTGAAATAAACGATAATGGTTTCGGTATTCAAAAAACGGATCCTGTCATGGTTCGGCAGGCACTTCATGCTGCTGAAATTACCTTTCATCATCCTACAAGTGGGGAGAAAGTGACTTTTTCTGCGCCACTGACCAAAGACATGGCAATGTTGCTGGACTTGCTTAAGTTTCATAGGTCTAAGTGATTATACCGGTCGTCTTAATGTTTAAGCTTGTTGGGTCTGAGGTTGGAACAGAGTTTGCCTGTCATATGCTGGCTGAAATCAATAAAAGATCGAAAATTCTAATAAATCTAATGTGTTGTGACCGATAATTAGACAAGGCACTAATGGTGGTGTTTCGTAATTAAGCAATCGCATATTTAGGGTATAACTCGCATGAGCAAAATAAGAATATTGTCAACAATGGCAGCAGCTGTTGTTTTACTCGTGATGGTTTATTTGGTTGTAAACGGACATCAATTAGGTCCCTTTGCCGAAATTGCCTCACTGGCGATGGTTATGTCCCTGGCTATTGTTTTGGGCTTATTAACGTATGATATAAAAACGATCTATGGTGCACTAAGCATTATCGCTAAGAAAAAAACAGAAAACACCACTGGCACAAAAAGGATTCTTGCGCAGCTAGCGTTGTATTCATTAGTTTCTGGTATTGTCTTTGCTATAATTCAAATTTTACCATTAGATGCAGGAGTTAATTCTGCAGAAGCATATCAATTAGCCTTGTGGTCCTTGTTGTATGGCGTTCTTATGGCAATTGGGTTATGGGTGATATCAGGACTTGATAAACCAGAAACCTCCATCACAATGACAAAAAATAAAGAATCTGACGAGAATCAGATTATCATGGCGTTTTGCGTGCTTTTGCTCACTGTTGGTGTTTTGTCATTATTGTTTGTTGAAATGTACCACATGGATGGCCTAACTGATCAGCAGCAGGGTAACGAGGTTGCCGTCGATACAAATCAGGGGTTACAGCTTGGGGAAGATATGGTGTGGCGACCCGCTAAATTGGTGGAACAATCTAATACTCAGGGGGCGGCAGATTATGATATTCCCCTCCAGCCTAAGAAAAAAATCAACACGACTAAAAATAATGGAGATCCTGAAGTTAAAGAAAAGCATCAGGCGCCGTTAAGGTGGGAGTTGACTCTAGGCAGTGACTGATCCTGTGTTCTGTTCATATCCAATGCTAGTGTCTATCTGTGTGTTATAATCTTAGGGAAATCACATAGAATTACCTAAAATCCATTTGTTGACCCAATTGTTAAATAAGGTAAAATAGTATGCCAACAGCAGAACAAGATACCCGTTATAATAGAAAGGATTCCGTGTCAGAAAATCACGCCACACAGCAATTGGCTGAGCTGATTAGTCGGATTGCGAAATTAACATCTGAAAATCTTGAGCCTCCTCAATTTTTTGCCAGTTATTTGCAATTAGCCGTTGCGGCAACTGGTTCTCATGGTGGGGCTATATGGCTCACGCAGGCAGGGCAACCTCCGCAATGCTATTGCCATATAGAATTAGAATCTACTCAAATTAATGACTCAGAAGAGCAAAAAAAATTGCTTGTCGATGCTCTGCAAAAATGTGCAGATCAAGAGCAGGTTTTAATATTACCTCAGCATGGGGCAACGCTTCAGGAAGGTCAACCTCCTTCTAGTAATTGTTGTCCATACCCATTAATATTCAAACCATTGCGAGCTGCGAATCAAGTGTCCATGGTTATGCAGTTAATTGGAAAAAATGGTATGGAACCTCAGCAGTTCCAATTTGTTTTAGGTTTGCTCAATCAAGTTGCAGAGTATGCAGAAACTTATTTGGCACATAGACGTGCAGCCGTATTGGACGATGACAGAAAATCATTAGCTAAATTATTGAAATATACTGAGGGGGTGCATGAATCACTTAACCCGACTGAAGTGGTTTATCAGTTAGCGAACCTGGGTAGGGATACCATCGGTTGTGAGCGTGTTGTTGTCTGGGTTGATCCCAATATCAAGCGGGGCGTACATGCTGTTAGTGGTGTCGATAAGCCAGACAAGAGAGCGGTATTGCTCCAAGCGATTGAAAAATTAAGCCAGCATTGTCTTGAGATCAATAAGCCGATCATTTCATCAAGAGAACAATTGGTAGAATTGCCAGAAGAAGAAAGGCTCACGCAGCTTTTAAAGAACTATTTCAACATTAGTCAATTAGATCAGATTTATATTCAGGCAATGCCAACCAAAAAGAGTGACATTGGAACAATTGTCGCTGAAGGATTTGATGAGCAGAGTGGCATCAATTTAGCGGGTGTTATGTCTACCGTTTGCACACATGGTGGCATCGCATTGAATAATGCTATAGAAATGGCTTCAGTGCCATTGGTAAAACCATTCGCTAAATTACAAAATGTAAAAAATGATCCAGTGAAAAAGAAAAAATGGATGGTGAGAACTGGGATTATTTTTACTTTATTGCTTATTCTAGCTTTTATGCCATGGACTATAAAAATTGACTGTGTCTGTGAATTAACACCGAAAGTTTCTCGTGTTGTTGATGCTCCCCTTGATGGTATTGAATTGGCTCGAATTAGCATTGATGAAGGGGTCGTTCAACCAGGCGATATTATCGCAGAGTTAGATGATACGGAATTAGTGACTAAGTTGATTTCCTTGCAAGCACGATATGATCAGCAGGAAATAAAAGATTCTTTAGCACGTGGACCTGAAAAACGAATCAGCGGTCTCGAACTTAAACGAATTCAACAGGAAATTGCTTTAGTAAAAGAACAGATCGAAAAATGTAAAATCCGGTCACCGATCGCCGGTACCATTTTAACGCCCAGAAATGAACTAAAACTGTTGGAGGGGATTACGGTCAAAAAAGGCGACAAAATTTGTGAGGTCGCAGCGTTTGATCAATGGGAATTGGTTCTGGATTTACCCCAGGAGGAACTTGCCTGGGTGCAGCGTGGGTTAGAAGAAAATAGTCCATCAAAAATAAAATATTTTCTAGCAGCATACCCAAAAGATAAATTGGAAACTGTTATTGCAGATACATCGCAAATCAGTCAAATGGCAGTTATGAAAGATAAAGGGAATGTCTTTCAAGTTCGTGTTCCGTTGGATGCCAAGCAGTTAAGTGAAACATTTCAAAATGGATTAAGGCCTGGAAGTGAAGGCCAAGCAAAAATAGAAACAGTTTCAAGACCATTGGGATATGTCTTGCTGCGAAAAGTCATTCGATTTTTCCGTGTAACATTCTTTTAATCTATAGGAAATATTTCTGTGCCAGATTCACAACCTGATAATTTAGTTTTGAGTGGTGAAGGACCTATGGATTCCAATGGGGCTCTTCCTAAAGCACGTATCGATGTGGAGTGGAATGAGCAGGTGTATTATGGCAAGCCCTGTTATGTATTAAAAGATCCTACAACACTTCGGTATTATCGATTACGTCCACCAGAGTATACTATTTATCAAATGCTGGACGGAAAGAATGACTTAGATGCTATACTGCAGGAATTAAAAGATCGCTATCCACAAGAAGAATATGACGCCCAATCTGTTATGAGCTTTTTAGTTATGCTTAGAGGGGCAAGTCTTCTTCATATACCTGGAGAGACTGATACCGAATATTTATTGAAAAGGAAAGAGGTTTTAACGCGATCATTGTGGCAACGGATACGAACCGAATATCTCTTTTTTAAAGTACCATTATTTGATCCTGATAAGGGCTTGAATTGGCTGCATCGAAATTTTGGTGGCATTATCTATTCCCGTTTTATGGGAATATGCGTCATGGCGATGTTAGCAGGCGCATTATTTCTCTTTTTTAATAATATTGATAAAGTAAGCGAAGCCCAACCTATTTTGAGTTGGATTAACTTGCTTTATTTAGGGCCTAGTCTACTTTTGATTAAATGGATACATGAATATGGGCATGGATTGACCAGTAAGCATTTTGGTACTGAAGTGCACGAGATGGGGATATTGTTTTTAGTCTTTACGCCCAATTTTTATTGTGATGTCTCTGATGCCTGGATGATTCCAGAAAAACGAAAACGGATGTGGATCACAGCAGGGGGAATTGTTGTTGAAGTTGTTATGGCAGGTATTGCCTGTTATATATGGGCCTTTACAGAACCCAAGACATTCATTAATCAGTTTTCATTGAATATTATGCTCGCTGCCAGTTTGAATACGGTGTTATTTAACGGGAACCCGTTATTAAGATATGATGGTTATTATTTTCTGATGGATTGGCTTGAGATTCCGAATCTTCGTCAAAAAGGGTCTGGGTATCTTTGGTATTTATTTCAACGCTATGTTTTAGGTGTTGATGATGCAACAAAGCCTATAGATGTTGAAGGTCGGGAGAGAACATTAATCATTTACGCGATCAGTGCTGCTATATATCGATGGCTTGTTATGATTGCAATTATTACACTGGTCTGGACATTTTTAGATCCGATAGGGTTAGGATTGATTGGTGCTGTAATGGCTGTAGGTGCTATATATACCTCACTAATAAAACCTATCATATTTTTCTTGAAGTTTGTCATAACACAAAATCATCGTTTACATATACAATTTGTCACAGCAGCAATATTACTGGTATTGATAGGTTCAGCGGCATTTATAGTTCTTGGATATCCTGTTGAAAGATCTGTTGATACGCAATGTATTATTCGTCCTGTTCAATCATCTGTTATGTATGTTAATCATCCTGGATTTATAATGAAGAAGAATAATCCAAAGTTTGTCGAGGATGGGCAATTAGTTGATAAAGATCAGGTTCTTTTAGTGTTAACAGATCCTGAATTAAAAGCACAAGTGGATGATTTGTCATTTCAAATTGAGCAAAAGGTTATCGAGCTGGAAAGTTCTTTGAGGACCGGAAATCAAGCGAAAGCACGCCAAATACAGCACAATATTGACAGTTTGAAAGCACAATACCAACAAGCAAAAGTAAATTATGATAAACTAATTATCCGTGCACCGCGCGATGGTGTTTTGCAATTACGAACGAAGAAGCCACTTGAGAAAATGGTTGGACAATTTTTACCAATCCAGTCTGAGTTATTTTCTGTTTATAATCCAGATGAATTCTTAGCTGTCGCTGCTGTACATCATAGAGATAATGGGCTGATCCAAGAAGGGCAAGTTGCCAAGGTGAAATTGTGGGCTTATGACGGAGATGAGATTATTAGTCTTGTAAAGCAAAAAGCCGCCAGGCCCGTCTTACGAATGTCCAGCCCTGCCTTTTCTACAGCTTATGGTGGCGAAGTTCAAACCATGCCTGCTGCGACACCACAAGAAGCGATTGAGCCTGCTGAAAATACCTATGAGTTAGAATTACCTCTTGAAAATCCAGGATTTCCATTACGAGAAGGCATGGTTGGCAAGGCAAAAATCATCATGGGAGATGACTCACTTTTTGAGATATTTACCTATTGGTTTATGCAAACTATACGACAAGATTTTCGCTTATAGTTCTGAATATTTCTTAGGCTGATTGATATATGAATTTTAATTAAATGGTATGTGGATTTAGGCACTATTTTAAAATCATCATATTATCCTTTAGAATGTTTTTCCTCAATGAGTTAATAATGCATATTCAATATAGTTTATACATAGTACTTACCATCAAGATATCAAATCATGTTATCTCAAAAAAATTGGTGTAATAGAGGGGTAATGTGTTAAACAGTAAAAGTTATTTATATGAACAATATCAAGAATGGAAAATGATATTTTGGGTCGCTTTTGGTTTAAATATCATATCTTTTTTAGGGTTTATTGTTCACGAAACTTACACCTCTGATGATTATTCATATATTTTCACACATGTGCATCATTTGCCGCAAGGGAGATGGTTTGCTGGTTTTATTTATAATACTCTCTTGCAGGGTAGTTTTATGCCAACCTTGTCACCTATTATTGCAATAATATTCCATATTATTGCTGGTATTTTTGTATGTAAGTTTTGGGAGCTAAATAAAACGACAAGTTTGTTTGTCATTCTTTTGTGGAGTTTGCATTCCTACCATTTAGAGACATTCAATTTTAGAATTTCTACAATATTAATTTCCTCAGTTTATATTCTTTCGAGTGTGGCAGTCTGGTTGGCTCCTAAAAGTAAAAAGTATTTTTTCATTAGTGTATTTTTGTTTTATTTGACCTTGTCGACATATCAGGTTTCATTGGGATATGTTGTTAGTGTTGTTATGGTATATGTTTTATTGGGTGTTACGAGAGGGGGATTTTCAAAAGATTCTGTGCGTAAAGCCGCTAGATATCTGCTTTTGTATGGTGCGATGATTGTATTGAGTGTCATTCTATATTTTGTGGTCACCAAAGTGATATTTATCGTTCTAGATGTTCAAGCACTGCAAAGATTTCAAATAGGTTTTATAAAAAACTATGAGCAATTACAGGCGAAAACTGCGGTTGTTGCGACTTTATTGTTTGTACGCTTAATGCCACTTTCTGAATTCATCATGCCCTTTTTTGGTAAGCTTGTCATTTTTCTTATTTCGATCTTGGGTTGTATTGCTGCTGCTCAAAAGACAAATAGCTTATGGAGTCGATTGGGCATATTGCTATGGATCATAATCATTCCTTTAGGGGCAATTTTATTTATGCTGCCACTGGCAGTGTTGTGGATGCCTTGGCGTGTTTGTCTCGGGTTGGCTATTTTTATTGTAGGGATGTTTGCTTTAACGCAAGAAGCCTCTCGTAAATGGATTCGTCAAACAAGTATTGTACTCGCAAGTGTATTGGTTGTTTATTTATTATTAAATAATAATAGTATATTTTATAAACATTTCCTCGTTAACCATGATGACAAGGTTATGGCAACCAGAGTTATAGATAAAATTCAATCTTTAGAACAGTACAAACCCGGTCTGCCAGTGGTCATTGTTGGAAATGTTCCTAAGCAGAAGTTTTCCAAAGAAGGAAAGTCAAATCAGGAAATTATTGTTGGATATGCAAAACACGCCATGCAAAGACGCTACTCTTTGGCGACGAGTGCTTTTACTATTGGTTGGGGCAAATATAATATTTTATTAAAATACATGAATTTAGATTGCCAAAGACCAACGGAAGATGAAATTACGATGGCATATTCCCAGGCCGTCGGACGAAAAGCCTGGCCTGATCCTTCCTCAGTGTTTATACATAATGATGTGGTTATATTGGTGCTTACGCCACCTAATTCCTAATCGTTTCCATACTCAAACTCTATTCGAAGGAATCGTCCTATCCATCATCTTTATAATTCGATAAACTTATACATGATAGAAACTTAATCCATACTTGATTGACACTTCATGTTAAATTATAATATACACAATAAGCAAGTCCTCTCATTGGTTATTATGGGGGCGAAAGGCTTCGACCGGACGGGTTGAGGTTTGGGTTGCGTGTCCAGGATCGGTAGTTGGCCTGGTTAATCATCTACCGAAAATAATAAATGCTAACAATCAGTTACGCATGGCCGCTTAATTAAGCGACCCGTTTGCACCGCGACGTCTACTAGTGGATGCAAACGACGATAGTAGACTGGCTTAAGCGGGCTGCTCGGCCCTTCTTAAGTGAGAAACAGTCGAGCTAGCCAAAATGATATCCTGTTGGTCGGAGATTATGGCGGCGAAACTTAAATGACACAACTATGCACGTAGATGCCCTTTCTGAAACGTCACGGGACCGGGGTTCGATTCCCCGCGCCTCCATTCTCCGTCGCTCATCAGAGATGAGCTATGGAGAATGCTCTCTGAAGCTAATTTATTCGAAGCGTTAGCGAAGAAAAATAGCGAAAGGGGGCTAATTGCTACAAGTGGTTGAGATATTATTTGGAATTATTGCATGCCTTTGCGAATAAACATTTGAATACTATCCTATAATGGCTTCAGGGGAATTTACGTTAAAAAAGATTATAATGTTAGGGGTTTGTTAAAATCATGAATAAGTATTAATCCTATTGCATTTTGCTATCTTTCTGTATAATTGAATTGTGTTAAACCAATGTAACTAATCCAAAAAATGTGTGTTGATAAAAAGGAAGAAAGATAAATGTATAATAAAATTATTCTATTTATGTTGTTGGTGGCGATCAGCATCTCAAGTCCGTCTTATTCTGCTGAAAGTACTTTATATGATCTCAAAATAATTCATCCCGATAAAGGGTTTGTCAGTACTGACGCAGCTGAAAAATGGGATCAAGCTCTTATCTGTGGCAATGGTTCTACCGGGGCTTTGATTTATGGTCAGCCTGTCAATGAAACAATCACTTTTTCACATGAAGATCTTTTTCTGCCTCAAGCTTATCCCAAAAAGCAAATTCCCTTAGCTCAACATATAGACAAAATCCAAGAGTGGGTGATGAATAATGAGGGTGAAAAAGCAGGCGAGTTGATTATGGAGATTGGCAAAAAAGAAGGTTATAAAGAATTGATCTGGCCTGATCCTCTTAGTCCTGCTGCTCAGTTGTTGATTGCGATGGATGATGGTAAAAAGGTACAAAAATCAATTCGTAGTGTAGATTTTGAAACGGCAGAAGCATTGGTTGCCTGGAAAACCGAGGAAGGTGTTTATCATCGTAATACCTTTGTCTCTCGTAGTGATGATATCACCGTTGTCTCAATGACAAGTCCTGATATGGCTAAAATTAATTGCCGATTTCGATTAGCAAACGTACCTTATGAAGAAAACAAAGAGTGGGGCGAAGAATTAGGCCTTAATAAATTAGAAGTCTATCTTTACAAGCAAATCGAAAAAACCACTGTCGATGCAAATGTAAAATGGCTGGCTTTTACCACAAAATACCGTCAAAACTGGCAAGGAGCTCTTGGTGGAATGGCCATCGTATCTAAAGTGATCACGGATGGCGTGACCAGCAAGGATGATGAATGGTTGAAGGTCAGTGATGCTTCTGAAGTGCTTGTGATTACAAAAATGAAAGTCTGTCAAGACTTCGATATAAAAGTTATTGATGAACTTAAAGAGCAGATCGATAATTATAAACCAAATTACGATACCTTGTTTAAATCACACGCACATGTCCATTCAGAAATATTTAATCGTGTTTCTTTAGATTTAAATACTAAATCCACAAAAATCAGCAGTGAAAAGCTAATCGCTAATTCAAGTTTCGAAAATACGACACCAGAATTAGTAGAACGTCTTTTCGATGCGGCCCGGTATGCGATTATTTGCAGTACAGGTAAAAATGCACCGACGCTACAAGGAATCTGGACGGGAACCTGGCAACCAGCCTGGAGTAGTGATTATACATTGAATGGTAACATCCAGACGGCAATTGCTTTTGGATTAAGTGGGAATTTTCCAGAAACAACTCTTGCTTATTTGGATACCATGGAGCGATTCATGGATGACTTACATAATAATGCTAAAATATTATATGGCAGCGATGGGATAATGGTTCCTTCCCGCGGCAGTGTTCATTGTATTGCTAATCACTTCACTGACGAGTATCCAATGATTTTATGGACCGCGGGTGCTGGTTGGACATCACAATATTATTATGATGTTTACCAATACACACAGGATAAAAAATTTCTGGAAGAACGTGCCATTCCATTTATGACAAAAACAGCCAAGTTCTATGAGGATTTTCTGACGGTTGAAAAAGATGGTAAAATTGTCTATGTACCATCCTATTCACCTGAAATTGGTCCATTAGATCACCCGACAACGATTACGGCAAATGCGACGATGGATATCGCGATTGCTAAACAATTATTCCGAAATTTGATAACCTTAAGCAAAGAGACACCAATTGATCCAGAACTCATCAAAATGTGTAAAACCATGTTGAAAAAATTGCCTGATTACGAAATTGGTGAAGATGGTGCATTGCGAGAATGGATTTGGCCGGGACTAAAAAATAATGATACGCATAGACATGCATCACATTTGTATCCGCTTTATTATGAAAATGATCCAGAGATCATGGCAAGTGAAGCCTTAAAGAAAGCTTCGCTGCAGGCTATAGAAAATCGTTTGGATTATCGTCGTCCTAAAAATGGTGCAGAGATGGCTTTCGGTATAGTTCAGTTAGGTCAACCTGCGGCTCACTTGGGAGCGACAGATGTTGCATATGAATGTCTGAGATGGCTGGCTAATTCTTATTGGCGATCGAACATGATGTCTACACATGATCCTGACAAGATCTTTAACGTGGATATTTGTGGCGGTGTTCCGGCACTTATTATCGATATGTTGTTGTATAGTGAAGTAGATAAAATGACCATTTTGCCTGCATTGCCATCTGATTGGGCAGAAGGCAGCATCAAAGGGATTAAAGCAAGAGGCGGATTTACTTTGGATATCGCCTGGAAAGATGGAAAATTATCCTCTTTGAAAGTGCATAGCCTTGCAGGGCGATCATGTCAGATTTTCTATGGAAACTACTTTCACAACCTTGTCCTTAAAGCTGGAAGTACCCTGGAATTAGATGGCCAATTGAATAAAAAAGTTAATTAGTCTAACAGATTAGATTGACAGATTAAATGGGTGATATGATCTGATCGTTTGATCACATCATTGAGGCCAACGCCAGAGTAGGAATTCCCGGCTAGATAAATGTTGCCTAGCGCCGCAAGATTGTTTTCGATTGTCTCCAATCTTGCATTGTGACCTAGAGAATATTGTGGAATGGCTTTTTTCCAGACAATGACTTTTTCAATTATGGGCGGTTGATTCAATCCGATTATGCGATCTAGCTCTTGAAATGTTATTTGGCCTAATTCCTCACTACTTTTTTCTAGCAATTCAGGTTTTCTAGGGCCCGCTAACATGGTTCGTAACAATACATGGTCTTGCGGTGCTTGATCTGGGAAAATGACCGAAGTCCAGATGGAACCTAAAATCAGGCTTTGTTGGCTGCCAGGTACTAAAAATCCAAATCCATCCATGCTCCGTTTTATCTGATCACGGTGATATCCCTGGCACACAACAATCAGACCATTGTAAGTAATTTCACTGAGCAAAGAGGCTGTTTGAGATTGTAGTGGCTCTATGAGTTTTTGTGTGGCATAAGCAGGGCAGGCAAAAATCAGTCCGTCAAAAATGTCAGATGAATCATCCGTTTGGACTTTGTATTGATTATCCATTGATTGAATGTTTTGTACGGTTGAGTTGGTGGCAATGTGATTATTTAATTCTTTGGATAGCCGTTCAATTAGGGTATAAAAACCGCCTTTAAAACTGGTTAATATCCCGGAAGGTCCCGCGCTGACGGGTTGGTCTTTTTTTTCATTCTTTTTAGCCTTCATGGCTTTGATCAGGCTACCATACTGGTTTTCCATTTCAGCCATTTTAGGAAAACATGCCGTAAGTGATAGTTTGCGTGCGTCACCGCCAAAAATACCCGTCACCATAGGATCGATCAAAATGTCTGCTGCTTCTTTGCCTATGCGTCGGCAGGCGAATTGATAGATGCTTTCATCGATATCATCTTTTCTTGCTGAAACGAATATGTCGCCAAGAACCCGAAGGCGGCCGGGCAATGATAATAATTTATTGGTAAGAAATTTACCTGGATGAGCGGCAATTTCCCATAATTTTTCATTGCGGTAAATATACCGTTTTGCTGACTTTTCATTTGCTTTGATCAACTGATCTGTCAGTCCTAATTGTTTGATAAATTCTAGCGTGATGGGCTCTTTATCTAGAAAACCATTGGGGCCCCAATCCATCGTATACCCTTGTTCACGCGTGACGCCGATAGTCCCTCCACATGATGTCTTGGATTCAAAGATCTTGAATTCAACCTTGTTGCCTAGTTTTTCTTTTAGAAAAAAACCTGCAGAGAGCCCTGCTATACCAGCACCAATGATGGCAACACGTTTTGTGCTCATTCCAAAGCCTCTTGGATGCATTGAGCGAGAAGATCTGTAAACATGTTATGATCATTAAAGACATTGCCCCGATGGAACAATTCGATTCCTGATTCTTCAGCCGTTTCACGTAGTTCGATGTCTAATTCATGGATGGTTTCGATATGATCACAGGTAAATCCAATCGGCATGACAACAACCTGCTTAAATCCCATTTTTCCCGTTTCAATAATCGTGTTTTCGGTTGAAGGCCCCATCCATTCAACAGGACCTATCTTACTTTGAAATGCTAATATGGAATTTTCTATTGGGTGCCGTTTGATGATTTCTTTGTAGGTTTGTTCCACTTGCTGGCGATAAGGATCCCCTTTGATGGTGATAGAGGTCATCGGTAAGGAATGTGCTGTAAAGACTACGCGGTAGGGAATGGATGGATCTGTTTTTTTCAAAACATTTTTTAATAGCTCGATCGTGCCGTTGATATGTAATTCTTTGTCATAATAGGGCGGAACAATTTTTATCCGATCACCCAAGTTAAATGTTTTGCGAGCTCTTTCAATGTCGCTATACATACTACCCAGTGTAGCGATTGAATAATAAGGATAAAGAGGTACAACGACAATTTCGTCATGCTTTTGTGCAAGCTTGCCAATGGTATCGTAAATAAAAGGCGCGCTATAGCTATATCCTTCGTGTGTAGTTAAATTTGGATATTGATCCGTTAGTTTCTCAACCGTTTTTCTACCTTGTTTTTCTGTCCAGCAAAAGATGGGGGAACCACCACATAAATTATTACTTTCAGAAACAGGGCAGGTTTGTCCGTCACGAAGCGATTTGCATTCAATGTCACTATAATTAGCTCGAACCCCTTTAACGCGGGCAAGTGTAATCATTCGGGCGATAAAAGTTCGCATCGGTTGACCGGTATCAATAATGTGGATGTCATTAAACAAAGCATGCATAAATCGGCTGACATCTTTGATACTACGCGGGCCACCCATATTTATAAATAATGCAGCAATCTTTTTAGCAGATTTTGGCATAGTTCTCTCAATTATTTATATAGTTTTAGAATATTGCACTTGATTTGAACTTGTCTTCAAATAGGTGTCAAAAATCATAGCAATATTTCGAATAAATATTTTACCGATTTCAGATATTTCAATTTTGTTGTCACCTATTTTAACCAAATCATCTTTAGAAAATGGTTCAAGTTCGCTCAATTCATTTGAAAAGTATGTTTGACTATTAATCGAAAATCGTTTGTTTAATTCCGAAAAATCAAGTTGGAAATTACACATCAGTTCAGAAATAACAAACTGACGAATGAGATCATCCTGTGACAGCTTCATGCCTCGTTCTATGGCAAGGCCATTTGTTTCGATTCCAGCCTGATAGGATTTAATTTTTGCGATGTTTTGTGTAAAGGTATTTTCGATAAATGAGATGGCTGACATGCCAAATCCGACCCAGTCTTGAGCTGCTTTTACAGTATAGCCCATAAAATTGCGTCGTAATTTTCCATTGGCTTGTGCAACAGCTAATTCATCTTCTGGAAGTATAAAATGATCCATGCCAATATGAACATACCCGGCGTCTAAAAGCATCGATTGGGCATGCAAAAACATATTCAGTTTTTCGCCAGAGCCTGGAAGCCAACTATCTTCAATCAACCTTTGTCCTGCGAGTTTTTGAGGAAGGTGGGCATAGCTGTAAAGAGCAATTCTATCTGGTCTTAGTTGCGTAATGCATTGAATCGTTTTTTTAAATAATTCCAGTGTTTGTTTGGGAAGGCCATATACCAAATCCAGGTTGACGCCTTCAAATCCTAATTCTCGGCTATCATGATAAAGTTGTTTTGTGACCTGTTCACTTTGATCACGATTGATCGCTCGTTGGACTTCATCGTTAACATCTTGTACGCCATAGGAAATTCGATTAAATCCGAGCGATTTTAATAAATGTAGTTTACCTTTATCTGTTGTGCGTGGATCTAACTCCATGGCAATTTCAGCCTGCGGATCAATTTCAAAACGCTTTGATAACATTTCAAAGCTGCGACGAGTTTGATCAAGAGTCATTATTGATGGAGTACCACCACCCCAGTGGATTTGTGAAACGGTTCTGCGTTGGTCTAAACGACTAAATATTAGTTCGATTTCTTTTTCGATGCAATCCAGATAGAAATTAGCTTTGGATTCGTTATTACTGATTTCTTTATTACAACCACAAAAATAACACAATTTTTTACAAAATGGATAGTGGACATAAATTGACAACGGTTCATCAGTTTGTTTGGAAGCCATGCCAATCGTGGCGAGGTAATCGTCGTTACCAAACGAATTTTTCCATTGAGGGGCAGTAGGGTAACTGGTATATCTCGGGCCAGAGGTGTCAAATTTTCCTAATAAAGATTTTATCTTAGCATGGTCGGCCATGTGATTTATCTTTCAAATGATTTAACCATATCAACCAGTAGTT
>JANQJS010000020.1 GCA_028281535.1 Sedimentisphaerales bacterium
CGGCGAGACTATCCGTCGCGCTATTCATATGGCAAAACAATGGATCAAGGAGGTAGGGGATAAGGTTCCAGATTTTGAATTGATTCTGGCGGGTGGGCCTGTGGGCGTGACGGCAGCCATCAATGAAGAAGCCTATGAAACCAATGTCATTGTTGTACCGGCGGTATTGTTATTGATCTTCAGTTTTACCTTCTGGTTTTATGGTTCAATTCACGCGAGTTTTATGATGTTGATATCGATGGGGTTCGCTACAACGTTAACCTATGCTTGCATGGGGCTACTGGGTATGGGCTTGAACGTCAACACCGTGCCAATGATCGCGGTGGGAATTGGTCTTGGTGTTGATTATGCTATCTACATGATGGATCGGATTAAAGAAGAAATGAAAACCCACAATAATGTTCAGAACGCTATTGTCAAGGCGGTGAGTACAACAGGCGTTGCTATAGCCCTAACGGCATCGACCTTGATAGGCGGTATTATTATGTGGGTGTTTATCTCTGATTTAAGGTTTCAAGCCGATTCTGCAAAGCTGCTAATAATCATGCTATTGTTGGCTGCGAGTTCCGCCATGTTCGTTATTCCGGCATGGGTGGATATTTTCAAGCCAAAATTCATCATGAATGCCAATAAAAATTAAAGAAACCTGTAAAAATCAAATATCGCCGGCAACGTCACTGGCAATAGCAGTTGGAGTATGATTGTTTTTGACGAGAGTATTTATTCTTATTAGCTGATATAGCCTAGTTCTTTAGCCCGTTGCACGGCTTGAGAACGTCGTCGTACGCCAATCTTGTTGTAAACTTGTTGCAAATGCCATTTAACTGATCCTTCGGTTAAGCTTAAAGAATCAGCTATTTCTCTATTTAATAGTCCATTAGACACCATTTCTAAAATTTGTCTTTCTCTATCCGTCAGTGATTCGGCCGATTCATCTATAACAGCTGGCTCTTCTGTGTTTACAGATGAACGGTTGATTCCAAGTTCATTTCCAGCAATTTCGAGAAGGCTCTTTGCAAATTCAACCACTGGTTCAGAATTAACGTATTGGCTATTAACAAAATTAGTTAGCAGGGTTAAATTACAATCCATTTCATCAATAACAGTCCGTTTAATTCCTTTTTGTAACGCAACATCCAGGGCATTTCGAAATGTCCGCATGGCTTTTCGGGTTTCACCTAATTCAATTAAAATGAAAGACAGCTGTATATTGAATTGAATATATAATCTTAATGCATTCCTTTTTTTTGTGAAACTTATCCATTTTTTACATGTCGCCAATACCTCGTCTGATATATTTTGGAATCTTATTAGACGACACCACAATAATGCCTTGATTGCATCATGGTTTATTACAGGTGTTTTAGGTATTAATTCCTCAAGGTTAATTCTGCTAAATATGCTGTGATACTTATCTTTCGCAGACTTGATATCACCAGCTAAAAGTAATTGCCGGCATTCTTCTGCTTCAATAGATATTCGTAGCCTATTAAATTCTTTTTTAAGGCTTATTTCTTCTGCTTTTCGTAGTATACGCTTTGAGTTAGTTATA
>JANQJS010000029.1 GCA_028281535.1 Sedimentisphaerales bacterium
ACTGCCGCTTCGAAGGGAATTTGGGCCACGCTTTTGTTCTCAAGATTTACCTTGTTTATCGCACCCCAGGACCAGAAAAAGACACTCTTGCTATCCGGACTCCAGGCGATAGATGTATAACCACCATGAAAATCCGCCTTGTTCTCAATATGATCCCGATCCAGACCGCGGACAAGAATCCGGTCCTTCAGGGAAGTCATATTTCTTATGCGCAGTACTGTTTGCAGGTCATCTCTGGCAATGTAGGCAAGCCACTGCCCATCAGGAGAAATTCTAGGATTAAACACCGCTCCTGTATTACCCAGAAAGCTATGTTCCTGCCCAGTATGGAAATCCAGATACTTGATATTGGCACCGGAAAGGGGAAGATTACCTTCTTTATGTTCGAAATAGAGACCGTGTCCGTCATTCGCCGGGGTAGCCGAACTATACATCTCAGTTGGCTTTGAAGTAATCATCTCCTGTTTCGTACCATGCAGACTATATTGAGTTAATGTGTTATTGAGATTTGGCTGAAGTTCAAAAGCGAAAATATGCCTGCCATCTTTTGCCCAGACTGGCCGAACGGTAGCGTTATTCGTATTAGAAATGTTGCTGAGTTCTTTAGTTTCCCTGTTTAGGAGCCAAATATCATCATCTCCATCTCGATCTGAGGAAAAAATAAGAAATAATCCATTCGGACTATATTGAGGATGCAGATTCCATGAGCGTCCGCTTGTAAGCTGACTAGCTTTCCCTCCTTTGACTGGTATTTCATAAATATGTCCAAGTAAATCAAAAGCAATTTTCTCTCCGTCTGGGGACACATCAATATTCATCCACGTGCCTTCACTAAATTTTTCTGTAAATTTTGTAAAGGCGACTTTCGGAGACTCCCCACTAATTGTACTTTTAATCTCATTCGCGGTGATGAAATTATGAGAAAATACCAAGTACAAAAAAATAATATAACCAATGAATTTCATATATAAGTCTTCAGGTTAAATTACGCAATAAAGAGTAAATGCAACTTTCTCTGAACAAATATCATGCTTTGATAATCCACTAAATAAAAAGAGTCATTCCCTCATTTAATCACAGATTGTTCAAACATGATGTATTTTGTCCGATGCTGAAGTTAAATCTATAAAAAAGCAGTGGAGATAACTAACTAGATGGGTTATCGCCACTGCCTCATTGTATTTATGTTGCTTCTTCTATTTCAATAAGAAACCTTCATCCTACACTAGTTTTACAATTTGATGATGTTGTCGCTTATTAATCCCAACTTTTTCTCACTACGAGGCCAATCGTTTGAGGTCTGGTTACGCCGGCAGCCGGAACACTGGGTCCAAACGTATCCCATGAGGTGATACAGCGCTCGTTAGTCAAGTTATCGACGTAAATCGCTGGTTCCCAACTACCGTGGTTAAGGCCAAATTTCAGCTTGGTTTCACCACACCCGGCTATAGGAAAGCCACCTAGTGTATGCACTGACTCAGTCGCATAGCTGTATTGAATACGAGCGAAGGCCTCATATTTATCCAGTATAGGAAAGTTATACTCACCAGTAAGATTTAATGTCCATTTCGAAGTGATTGGCAGTCGATCTCCGGCGGTCACACCCAGAGATGGCAAATCGCCGGTAAAGGTGGCGTCAGTGTATCCAACCCCAAGTTGAAGTAGCAAACCATCCATTGGCGTAGCCTGTAGTTCTACTTCGAATCCGATTATATCTGCTCCGGCAGCATTATCATTAATCGCGAATCCACATGGCAAAACAAGACTAACAACGATATCCGACCAATCAGTATAAAAACCAGAAGCGTTAAATTGCAATCGATTATCAAACCATTCCGTTTTGACACCACCTTCAAGCGTACTCAAACTATCCGATTCATTCCTTTGCGTTGAAGCTGCCGGGTTAAGTCCTCTAACAGCAAGATCAGCTGCACATGCCGGAGGAAAAAAAAGTGCTTGTGAAAAGCCAGGACGAAACCCCTCGGCATAGCGAATATAAGCCATTTTATTCTCATCAAAGCGATAACTTGCTTCAACACTGGGGATAATCTCTTTCTGCCCTGACGATGAAAACGCATTGAGACCAGATAAGAGGCCAATAGATTTTCTATCAGCAAATTCCTTATAGTCAACCCAACGCAATCCTGTCTTAATCAGAAATTTATCCGCTTTGTCAAATAACAACGCACCAACGTCAATATCTACTGTACCAAAAAAGGCGAGTTCCTCTTGGTTTTGCTCAACACCTTCAGAACTAATCGATCTGAATAATATGTCTGTGCCAAACACGTCCGTTCCACTTGCATTCAAAGGAGGAGGTAAACCTGGGTTTCCACTTGCAGTTAAATCTAAACCAAATAACAGCTCTTTCTCAGTATAGAATACACCTGCCAGTAATTGAAAAGGTCCATTGAATGTGGACTCGAAACGAATTTCTTGCGTAATTGTCTCCAATTCACCATCTTCAATTGAAGGCACTAGTACAGCATTACCAAGCAAACCTGATAAGTCTTGATAATAATCAAAATTTCTTTTCCAATATGTCGTTGACGAGATCACAGTACCGAACCCAAGATCATAATCAGCGAAAAAATTGAAATTGAAAAAATCAAATTCAACAGTTTCATCATTTCCGAGAGCCGTTAGTGGTCTGGCAGCAGTTAGCGAGGCTTGATCACTATCTTGTAACGGGGGATTATCCTCTTCAGAAGTTTGTCCCCAGATAGTTGCTCTCAGTAATAAGTTATCCGTCGCCTGAAAGTCAATCATGGCGCGACCACTCACTACCTCCACATCATTGATATTACTTCGCCTGTTTCCCACACCTGCAGGAAAAAAAATTGGTGGGACATTATCGATATAACCGTCTTCATTTCGATACGCACCCATTAAGCGAATCGCCAATTTCTCTTCCACAATGGGTATATTGACGACCCCTGCAACGTTATAATTCTCGCCGCCACTATTGGTTGTTGAAATATCCACCTGGCTTCGTGCTTCAAATGCATCTAACACTGGCTTATTTGTAACCACTTTAATCAAGCCACCCATTGAGCGCGAACCATATAATGTGCCCTGTGGACCTCTTAAGACCTCTATACGTTGAGTATCGAATATAAAAGGATCAGGTGTTCCTGCTCTGTTATCAGAATTTGCTACTGAAGTGATAGGGGTTTCATCGATATAGTAGCTAGTCGTACGATCTCCAGCTAGCCCCGGACTTACGATACCTCGAATAGCAATCTTGGAATTACCGACACGAGAGACCTGATTTCCCCCAGCTTGTGTGAATGATAGATTTGGGATACTTCGAGCATACGATGCGAAATCTACTGCATTCAAACGCTCCAATTGATGCTCACCAATTGCACTAACTGATAACGGTACATCCTGCAATGACACTTCACGCTTTTGCGCTGTGACGACAATTTCTTCAAGGGTTTGAGCGTTTGCAT
>JANQJS010000060.1 GCA_028281535.1 Sedimentisphaerales bacterium
CATCGGTATGTTTGCCGACTTCATTGAAGATAAAGAGGTTCGCCTCATTGGCGTCGAAGCCGCAGGCCATGGCGTAAATACAGACAAACATGCTTGCACACTTCAACGCGGTGCTATAGGTGTACTGCATGGAGCACGCTCATATATACTCCAGGACAAAGATGGCCAGGTCACCGAATCACACTCAATTAGTGCCGGACTTGACTACCCTGGCGTCGGTCCTGAGCACAGCTTACTAAAAGATCTCAACCGAGCAGAATATGTCGGAGCGACCGATGACCAAGTACTGGAAACATTCCTTTGGATGTCACGCAATACAGGTTTAATTCCAGCATTTGAAAGTACCCACGCGATTGCATGGGTAATTGAACAAGCTGGACAATTCAAATCAGACGAGGTTATTGTGATCAACTTAAGTGGCCGCGGAGACAAAGATGTGGATGCCTTCATTCGCTATCGACCTGAGGAGGTCGAATAATATATGAAGACATACAAAGAGCTCTTTAGCGAAAAGAAAGCCATCCTGATGCCCTTTTTTGTACTGGGCGACCCTGATTTTGACACCTCCTTTGAATTTATCAAGGCTGCGATTGATGCCGGAGCCGATTGCCTGGAACTTGGTATCGCATTTAGCGACCCCATCGCCGACGGACCAACCATCCAACGAGCCGATGTCCGGGCACTTAATGCTGGCATGAACTGCGAAAAAGCCTTCGAACTAATTGCCAAAATCAAAGCATACAAAGATATCCCCATCGGCCTATTGATGTATTACAATCTGATGGTAAATTTTGGGCTGGAAAAATTTTACGAACATGCCGCAAAAGCTGGAGTCAACAGCATTCTTGTTGCTGATCTTTGCGTCGACGATGCCGATGAAGTCCTGGATCTAACAAAGAAAAATGGCTTAGACTCTGTTTTCATGGTGACACCCAACACCACCCCAGCTCGCCAAGAAAAAATAGCCGAGCTTTGCAGTGGATTCATCTATACCGTATCGCTCCTCGGTGTAACAGGTGCTCGAACCGAACTAAGCAACATGGTACACCCGCTCATCAACTCCTTAAAAGAAAAAACAGACACTCCCGTCTGCGTTGGCTTTGGCGTCAGCAAACCTGAGCACGCCCAAAGCTTGGTAGCCGCCAAAGCAGATGGTGTGATTATTGGCTCAGCCATTGTCAGCATCGTGGAAGATAATATCAACACACCAGACAAAGGCAAAAAGGCTATTACCGAATTTATCCAAAGCTTCAAAGCTGTTCTTTAACAGCGAACAACGATTACCCACGGAGATTATTTCATTATGAATAAAACAATATTAACAGAAAAGTTTCAACTAGGCGTGTCTTACGAAGACTTTGTTGCCTCAGGCGCCCCAGAAGGCCATGACGGCAAATGGCATCAACGCTATGAACAACTCGAGCTGGAACCTGAACAAAAAGAAATGATCGAATCCTGGGTTCGCGAAATGAACGTACTTTGTCTAACCGGAACATGGTGTGGCGACTGTTCTTTACAAGGTGCAGCGATGGCACGTATAGCAGAAGCGAATGATCGTATCAATCTACGATTTATCCCTCGTAGCGAAGAACATGGTGATTTAATCACACAAAGCACTATTAACGCAGGCTATCGTGTTCCTGTCAGCTGGTTCATGGCCGAAGATTTCGAAATTGTTAGCTGGTTTGGCGATCGGACCCTGAGTCGATACCGCAGCATGGCAGAAAAACAGCTTGGCCCAGGAAAAAAAGGCTGTAATTCACCAAAACCCGGTGATCCAGTCAGAGAAGTTCTGAGAGAAGTCCTGGAAGAATTTGAGCGTGTCCAACTGCTGCTCCGCCTGAGCGCCCGCTTCAGAGAGAAATACAACGACTAATTAAGTCAATGCAAAACAACAACTTATACTCTTTTTTAACTCTAGGCTAAAAAAGAGTTGAATTTTACTCAAAAAACAGCATAATTGCTTAGCTTAGTAGATTTAGCAAAATATCCAGAATGGAGATTGAATCGTGTACGCAATAATTGAAGATGGCGGCAAACAATACAAAGTTGAACAAGGTGAAACCGTTTGCTTTGAGCTCAAAGAGCTTGAAGAAGGCCAAACCCAAGTAGAATTTGATCAAGTTTTATTCATTAAAGACGACGCAGGCACCATCATTGGCCAGCCAGTTGTCGAAGGTGCAAAAGTCATTGGCAAAATAAACGGCCAGGAAGCTGGACCCAAACTCTATCCGATGCAATTTAGACGCCGTAAAAATTCTCGTCGTCGAATCGGCCATCGTCAAAAGTACATTGAAGTGGAAATCACTGAAATTGCTAAACCATAATAAATGGTTCATACGAAAATTCAAAACCCGATTCGTTAAAAATGACGAATTGGGTTTTTTTATGGGTACAACCCTTTAGGAAATTTGCTAAGATAGTCGAAAGAAGCTAATAGATGCTTTTATCGAGGCATATCGAACACTACCGGAGCTTAGCCTTATGGATATGAAACTGCTGGAAACCCGCGATTTAGTCAAAAAATATTCCGGGCGAACAGTTGTCGATAACATTTCTATCGTCGTTCATGACAGAGAAATTGTTGGATTGCTAGGTCGAAACGGCGCAGGCAAAACAACCACCTTCCGGATGACCATTGGCATGGTCACCCCAGAAGATGGCCAGGTCATTTTTGAAGGACGTGATATCACAAAGCTTCCCATGTTCAAACGTGCTCGACAGGGAATTGGTTATTTATCACAAGAACCCAGCGTTTTCCAACGACTGACTGTTGAACAAAACCTGCTAGCTATTCTAGAAACCATGAGCCTGACACGAAAAGAACGAATGAAAACGGCCAACGACCTTATGGGGCAATTCGGTCTTACTAAAATTAAAAATCAGCAAGCTCGCGTACTCAGCGGTGGCGAAAGACGCAAACTGGAAATCGCCAGAGCACTGGTCACAAAGCCCTCATTGATTCTATTGGATGAACCTTTCAGTGGCGTTGACCCAATTGCTGTTGAAGATTTGCAACAAGAAATCCGAAGATTGCATCAGGACAAAGGTATCAGTATTTTGATCACGGATCATAATGTGGTCAGAACACTTGAAGTGGTACACAAAGCTTATATTATTAATGAAGGAACTGTTCTAGCTTACGGAAAGCCTAAAGACCTGGTCAATAACCAGCAGGTTCGATCCGCATACCTGGGCCAAACGTTTCGAGGTGACGAGTTTAACTAAATCACTAAACAGGGAAACAGATCATGATCTTAGCCGTCATGGACTACATGCAATATCTATACAACTCGTATGATCTCATACCCATTCTCATGGAATTGGTGTTGATTGGTATTGTTGTCTACACGGTCATGAGATTTCTAAGGGGCACCGGTGGAGAAAAACTCTTCCGAGGTATTTTATTTATTGTCTTGGGCTTCTGGGCAATACGACTTTTGACAACTCAATTAGGCTTGGATATGGAACGAATTGAGTTCCTATTCAATTATTTTTTATTGATTGTACTTGTGGTCTCAATGATTGCATTTCAACCAGAACTTAGACGCGGGCTCATGCAACTGGGGGGGACCCGGTTTAGCAGAAGCTCTGCACCTGAAATAGAAAACGTTATTGAGCAAGTGGTTGATTCAGTAGCCCATTTAAGTAGAATTCAAATTGGAGCACTGGTTGCTTTTGAAAGAGAAGTCGGATTAAGTGATTTTATCGCTACAGGAACACGCTTAAATGCCATCGTTTCGGCGGATTTACTAAATACGATTTTCTGGCCCGGTACACCTCTACATGATATGGGTGTAATTATCCGACGGGGAAAATTAACGGCAGCCAGCGTCCAGTTCCCCTTAGCAGAACATGGCGAATTTGACCGCAATCTGGGTTCACGACACCGTGCGGCCATCGGGCTAAGCAAAGAAACAGACGCCGTCATCGTTGTCGTTAGCGAAGAAACAGGCCAAATCGGCTTGGCACTGAATGGCAAGCTGGCTAGATTTTTAACATTGGAACAATTACACAAGCAATTATTTGATCTACTAACCTCAGATACTAAAGAGTTAAAAACAATTAAATCTACAAAAGATAAGTCTTCGTCATCTACCCCAAAAAGCCAGAAGACCTCAACGACGGATTCGGCCAAAGAAAAAGTGAAATAATGTCACTTAGAACAAGAGTAAGACGCGACATATGCACTCAGGAATAATCTAATATGCCTGCCCAAGTAAAAACGGCCATTATGGTCATTATATTAAGTTGCCTGATCTGGGTTTTTGCCGAACGCGAGGTAACCCGCTCAACAACTCTGGATATTGACATAGTCAAAAGTGTCGAACTATACGAAGATTTACTCGTGCAATTTATTGATGAAGATAACCGACCATTACCATTATCCTCCATTCGTGTAACATTAACCCTTGAAGGTCCTGCTGGGCGAATACAGCGTATCAACGATGGACGGATCGACAAAAAAGAAATTCTTAACGTTCGTAATATTCTTAAAGATGAACCTGAAGAATCCCAGCCACAGAAATATACTGTCGATATCATCAATGATCTTTTTAATAATGGCTTTCAATATGAAGACAATGTCTTTTTAAAAGTAACCAACGCGGAACCAGCTAGTTTTGATTTACAAATTCGAAAACTAATCAAAACAACCCTACCCGTAAAAGTATTTAAGCTAGATGGTGCTACGGAACTTCCTACAGATTTCGTTGAACCATCCACAATTGACGCTTATGTCATCCAAGGTCAGGAACCGGAATTTGCCCAGGTCTTATTAAATTCAGAAAAACAGCTCCAAGCCTCGAAAGGTGAAATCACTGCAGCCTGTACCATCTCTTTATCACGTTTGGATCAAAGTTTGACAGATCGAATCCAAAAGTTTGATATTAAAGTAAAATTAAAACAAGGCGCCGATTTCCTCCCAGAAGAGATAATAAAGTCACCCCGCCTTGGTATTTTACTGCCTGGCGTACTACAGGATAAATATCGTGTTGAAATTGAAGACAAATCTCCTCTCACTGAACTTCCATTAAAATTTCGAGGATCAGCCGCAGCGACGGCCAGCTATCGGGATAGTCAGTTTCATTTGCTATTAGAAATAAACGAAACGGATGCGCCAGGACAATTAATAAACCGGCAACTAAAATATTATCTTCCAATTGATCGCAGTGGAGAATTGGAAATTTTAGATAAGCGTACTATTCTGATCCAATTTAAATTGGTGCCAATTGAGCTGGAAGAACTGTAATTCGCACCAAAGATTGGACTAAAGCTTCCGACACTCAATGTCCGATAATATTTATATCTGTATAATAAAGGCACCGCCTCTCTTGAGGGGATTCGCCTTTAAGTTTTTTATATATAGAAGGTTATAGTAATTCATGGCTGATGTTCTTGATCAAAGTGAAATTGATGCCCTCTTAAATGCTGTCGCAGAAGGAGAAATTGGTTCCGATGATTCGGACTCGACCGAGGAGACTGCCAATGCGGTTCTCAATGCGGATGCGGATAAAAATCTCGAAGTTCGCACCTACGATTTCAAGCGACCTGAACGGGTCAGTAAAGATCAGATGCGTGCCCTGGAAGGTTTACATGAAACCTATGCCAGAAATCTAGGCGTTGCATTAAGTGGCTATTTACGAACGATTATCGAAGTGAAAATTCGTTCTGTCGAGCAATTGACCTTTGCAGAATTTACCTATTCCCTGCCTTCACCCACCTCATTTTCACTGTTAAGTGCCCATCCGCTGGATGGTCAGATTTGTCTGGAGATCAGCCCACTGATAACATATCCAATTATTGATAGAATGCTGGGGGGATCAAATGCTGAACTCTATATTCCACAGCGACCTTTAACGCAAATCGAGCAACGACTGGCAAATCGAATTATTGAAAGGGCCATTGAGGCATTAAAGGAAGCCTGGGAAAATGTCCAGACCATTGATTTTAAAGTCGAGCAACATGAATCTAATCCACAGCTCGTCCAAATTGTCCCTCCAAACGAGGTGGTTGTCGTCATTGGGTTTGAAATCAAAATGGGTAATCGTGCCGGCTCCATGAGTCTTTGTATCCCATTTAATGTCATTGAGCCGGTGATCCATAACCTAACCTCTCAAGGCTGGCTCAGCTTTAAACGATCCCAGAAATTTGAAGAACAAACGGGATCACTATCCGAAAATATTGGTGATGCAAAATTAAAAATGCGTGCCTATCTGGGACAAACTACCATCCGCGTTAGTGAATTACTCGATCTTGAGGTAGGCGATATCCTGAAAACAGACAAAGAAGCTTCCGATGAATTGATTTTACATATTGAAGGTAAAAGTAAATTTGCAGGTAAAATTGGTCAGTTCAAAGGTAATCGCTCATTGAAAATTACCCGACCAGCACAACCTGGTGAGAAAATTTAAACTCCAGACGCCATTTAATCAGTTTTGTTCGGTCAAAACTTCTTTTTCTCGCCTAGCCATTAAATTTAATACATCCTGAGGGGATTCAGCATCTCGAATTTTGTGTGCCAACAATTTATCATTCAACATTCGACATAACCGCGCTAAAACTTCCAGGTGATGTTTATCATCTTGCGAACAGGTCATAAAAAATAAATCCGTCAATAACCGATCCGGTGCGCCAAATCCAATGGCTTGTGTCGAACGAGCAATCACCAATATCGGTTCAGCGATTGTATACTGCTGTGGACGACGAGGATGTGGTATAGCAATACCACCTTCCATTGCGGTACTACATAATTCTTCCCGCCCCATGAGTGCCTTTAAAAGTTCAGCCGGATCATAAAGCAAACCTGTTTCTTGCGCCAAACCAACAAGCTCTCTAAGCACACTGCTTTTGGTACGAGCCGGAAGATTTGTACTGATCGCCTCAATACGTAACAGGGGAGTAATGATTAATTGATCTTCGGTTGCCTCATTTTTTTTCAGCCCCAAATCCATTTTAGCTAAATTATGTTTACCTTGACCAAGGTTTTGCTGCATCCATTCGGTCACCGCCGCACGATTGAATCGATATTGCCCGGAAATTTTCTGACAGGGAATTTCTCCACGCTGAGCCATCTTGGTGGCTTGCTGATAATCAAGCCCCAAATAGCGGGCAACCTCCTTCATGTCCATGTAACCTTGCGGCATCGGTTTTCTTCCGGATTGACGTTCATAAATTATCTAACAATCTCCAATATCATATCTTATATCATCAAATAGTCTTGTGAATTATTATCGACGGAAAGATCTTATTCAGACATTATCGCATCAAACAATTGTAAGTCTCTAAAATAAATATAATTAAGAGATCTTGTTGGTCTGATTCTCATAAGGTAAAATAATGAGACAGCATCCCAAATCTATGCAGGATTGCTCTCATTTGAACCGTTAACTGTTTGGAGACCTCTATGAGCATATTGTTGATCATGGCCATCGCTGCGATCGGTTTGATTCTATCAGGCCGCTTTTATGCCCCGATCATTGCCAAAGCATTAGGTGAAAAAAAAGATCGTCAGACACCGGCAGTTCTGGTCAATGATGGTCAGGATTACGTTCCCACTAAAACGCCCGTGGTCTTTGCACATCATTTTGCCTCGATCGCCGGAGCTGGTCCGATCATTGGTCCTGTGCTCGCACTCATTTATGGCTGGGGACCGACGCTTTTCTGGATTGTGGTTGGCGGAATGTTTTTCGGTGCAGTTCATGATTTTGTGGCAACCCATGTTGCCATGCGCGAAGGTGGTAAGAGCATTACCATTACAGCCAAACGTTATATTGGCAGAGCGGCATTTATCATGCTGCTCTTTTTACTGGTTGCTATTCTTGCGATTGTCTGTGCAGCTTTTTTAGATGCGTCTGCCAGAGCATTAACGTCCAGTATATCTCTGACAGACCTGGGATTATCAGAAAGTCAATCTGTGTTTCGAATGGAAAATAATAAAGCGGTTATCGGTGGCATTGCTTCGACGTCAGTGATAGTGATTACACTTTGTTCACCGATTCTTGGTTTTCTATATTTAAAACGTAAATGGCCTGTTGGGCTTTGCTCAATCATTGCGATGGGAATTTGTGTTTTTTCAATCTGGATTGGTTTTTATTTTCCGCTTAGCATCGATCCTCAATATTGGAAAATTATTATCAGTGCTTATGTCTTGATTTCTGCCGGACTTCCCGTTTGGCTATTTCTTCAAAGTCGAGACTTTATTAATGTCCACATGCTGTATGTGGGAATTGCATTTATGTTCGTTGCTTTAATTGCCGCGGCGTTGCAAGGTGGAGGAGCCTTTACCGGTGCGACACCTATTCCATTTAATAATATTGAGCAAGGCACAGAAAAACTGGGCTTCATTTGGCCGATCATGTTTATCACGATTGCCTGCGGTGCAGTCAGTGGGTTTCATAGCTTATGTGCTGGCGGTACAACGTGTAAACAACTTTCAACAGAAGCTGCTGCAAGACATGTTGGTTTTAACGGTATGCTCTTGGAAAGTTTCTTTTCTGTATGCGTGGTCTGCTGTTTACTCGTTGGACTCTCGATGACAGGCTATGAAAAATATTGCTATCCCACCGATCCCAATATCAAAGGCAATTGGATTCTTACTTTTGCTGTAGGTGTTGGCCATACCGTACATGCCGGATTAGGTATTCCTGTGTGGGCAGGTTTAGTGGGCGCAATGCTTTTACTGGAAGGGTTTTTAGTCACAACACTTGATACCGCCATTCGGCTAATGCGATATATGATTGAAGAAGGTTGGTCAACGTTTTTTGCAAAATATGATGTATTTTCTGAGGGTACAAACCTACAAGGTGAATTGCCGCAGCGAGAAGAACTCACAGAAGTCGCTGGCACAGGAGGTATGCATCTAGATGCGATTGAGCAACAATCCAAAAACACTGGACTGCGACCAATTGAAAGCACGGGTCTGATGCGATCATTTTTACAGCTCTTAAATCAATATTGGTTTAACGCTGGCTTAGCTGTTTTACTCATGGTGCTCTTAGGTCTTGGTGGTGGTTATAAAAAACTGTGGATACTTTTTGGTGCATCAAATCAATTACTGGCATCGCTTGCACTACTCATCTGTTCCACCTGGTTATTAAAGCGAGGCCGAACGATTAAATTCACTTTGATCCCGGCGACATTCATGCTTGCCACTTCGACCTATGCGCTAATCAAGATATTGGTTGAGCAGTACCATGCTGAAAACTGGATGTTGTTTTATACCGACATCTTCGTTTTATCACTGACTGGTGGAATAATTACTTTCATCCTAAAAAGCTGGCAAAAGACTTCAAAACAAAAAGTAGATACTCCCCAAAGAGCACAAATATGATCAAAATAAACTTTTTATATTAAATATAATATTGATATAATATCCGACAGGTCTTCATATATAGAAAAAGGAATTTATCATGACACAAATTACAATCCAAATCGATGACGCGAAAGCAATTCGACTAAATGAAATGGCTGAAAAATATGGAATACGACCAGATCAATTAGTCACTGCTTCTATCGAAGATCTTTTAGGACAACCTGACTCAGAATTTGATCAAGCAGCAAAACGAGTTTTAGACAAATATAATAATTTGTATAAAAGATTGTCATAATGCGATATCTATCGTTACCAGAAATATTAGATTTACATAGTCGCATACTTTATAACACACCAGGCTCTGCCGGAATTCGTGATCTTGGAATCTTAGAGTCTGCATTAGCTCAACCTCGAGCTACATTTGGCGGACAAGATCTATATCCTGACATTATTTCTAAAGCCTCAATTTTATGCTACTCATTGGTCATGAATCATCCATTTATTGATGGCAACAAACGGATAGGCCATGCGGCAATGGTCGTGTTTCTAAACTTAAACGGTTATGAAATTGAAGCTTCAGAAGATGAACAATACGCTATTATTATGGAGCTAGCTGCCAGCAAACTGGATAAGGATTCGCTTAAAAACTGGGTCGAGAAAAATATTACAAAAACTAATTAGCCTATAAAGACAAGTTTTCTAACTCGAGCTGATAACGTCGCATCAGTGAGGCTCGACTGACCATGCCGATGAATTTGTGGGGATCTTTCATACTATGCACTGCCAGACGATTGACTTCCAATCGTGAGAATTTATCTAAAACCACGTCGAGTGTTTCCTCTGGACCTACGGTTGGCGGTTTATCTCGAGCCAGCTCGCCGGCAACCATAAAGGGTAATGCTTCGGGCTGCAAAAGTGCGGTACGAATGTCTTGGGCGATCAACAATCCATGATAATGATTATCTTTATCGAGAACGATAAAATCAGACACCTCTAAATCAGCCATCTGCTTGACGACATCCTGCATCGGAGTCTCATCATGTACCACCGCAAAATTAGACTGCATTACCATCTTCACGGTAAGTCGCCTTAACACCGCGGTATTCGCTCGCGTTTCATATTGCACACCTCGCCGTCGAAGCTTTAAGGTGTAAATAGAATCATGATAAAGTTTACGTGCTAAAATCAGCGCAACCGTCGCACTCAACATTGCTGGCAAAATTACTTTATAATCACCAGTCATTTCCAGTAGAATCAAAATAGATGACATAGGTGAATGCGTAGTCGCTGCAACCACAGAAGCCATACCGACTAAAGCATAGGATGATGGTGAAATATTTTCAAATAATCCCAGATTTTGTACACCGAGCCCAAAGGCATATCCAACAACCGCACCAATAAATAGCGATGGCGCAAACACACCGCCACTTCCTCCACTACCTAACGTTAAACAGGTTGCCAATATTTTCATGGCCACCAATAAAATTAAAACCCACATCGTCAGATTAATATCGGCATTCCCCTCAGCAGTAGGAGCACCAATACATTGACCAATAACAGGATACCCATTACCAAAAATCAATGGTTGTGATTGACCATTACTTAAAATGGACACCATAACGATCCCCAAAATTCCTAATCCTACAGCTCCAATGACAGGTTTTAAGATGTAATGAACCTTGTTTAATTTCTCAAACAGATCTTCTGATAAATACAACAACCGAATGAAAGCGATTGCTGCTGCTGCACATAATAATCCCAATAAAATATAATTTCCCATCTCCTGCCATTGGAATAATAAATTACCCTTATTCACAACAGGGAAGATAGCATTCGCCTTTCCAAGCAAGGCTTCGGTTGTCACAAAACTCATTACTGAAGCAATCATCAGAGGTGCAAAGGTGCGAAAATTCAATTCACGCAAGAAAATTTCTAATGCAAAAAGTACCCCGGCAATCGGTGCATGGAAAATAGCTGAAATTCCAGCAGCCGCACCGCAACCAACCAAAACCCCCATATTATGCTTGACCACCTGAAACGTTTTACCCGTAGCCGAACCTATCGCTGAACCAATTTGAATAATCGGTCCTTCTGTCCCGGCACTTCCGCCAGTACCAATGGTTAACGCTGAAGCAATCGCTTTGGCAACAGCCACGCGCGGTCGAATCACGCCATCCCTTCGGGCAATCGCATCCATCACTTCGGGCACGCCATGACCTTTTGCTTCTCGAGCGAAATAGTAGGTAATGAGCCCCACCAATAAAGCACCGCTTGCTGGAAGTAATATCAGGAAAATTAGCCTACCACCATAGAGCCCTGCATGTTCGGCATCCCCATAGCAAAAGCCATGTGCCGTATGAATTAGCTTGGTAAAAACGATCGACCCTAAGGCCGTAAGTATGCCAATCACACCAGCCAGAACAATCAGGTAAGCATCTTCGCTGAATCCCAATCGTTTGAGTAGCTTGGCAAATTTGACTCTTAGTTTACCGCCCCGGTTCGTGGGCCTATCTGTCGGCATGCTCTAATTCTATCCTCTAGCTATCTACAGCTATACACTCCCAAACGTTCTATATTATAGACTCTCAGATCCAGAATCAAGTCCTGGTAAAAAGTCTTTTCAATTTAAATTTTATCGGTATGATGTGGCCTACATGAATAGCCCAATTTGGTATCCATACGCTCAAATGAAGAATTTAGCCGCTCCTCTGGAGGTTGAATCAGCCAGCGGTGTCCATTTACATCTTAAAGATGGCCGCACGCTCATCGACAGCATTTCCTCCTGGTGGTGCAAAATCCATGGCTACAATCATCCAGAAATTACCCAGGTTGCCAAAGATCAACTCGACACCCTCGAACATGTCATGCTAGGCGGTTTGACACATCAGCCAGCCCAAAAACTTGCTGATAAGCTCGTTGAAATCACACCTGAAGGACTTAATCATGTCTTCTTTGCCGATTCCGGATCCGTTGGCGTAGAGGTAAGTCTGAAAATGACTCTGCAATATTGGATCAATCAAGATCGCCCCGAGAAAAAGAAAATTGCCACACTCACCCGATCTTATCATGGCGACACTCTAGGCTGTATGTCTGTATGCGACCCATTCAATAGTATGCACAAAGCCTTCAGCCACATTTTAATGCCACAGCTTTTTCTTGACACCCCAACGAGTGGCTTTGAAGCGAATCAAATCCAACTGGAAAAAGAGATTGATGAATTAAATCGATTTATCAAAAATCATCATCATGAATTGGCCGGATTTATTGTTGAACCCATTATCCAATCAGTGGGGAATTTTAATTTCTATTCACCGGAATATTTGCAAGCTATACATAACACTTGCAAAGAAAATGAGGTTCTTTTAATTTTTGATGAAATCGCCACAGGTTTTGGACGAACGGGAAAATGGTTCGCGGCAAATCATGCAAGCATTACACCAGATATAATGGTTCTAGGAAAAGGTCTAACAGCCGGTTATTTTGGCCATAGCGCCACTTTAGCAACAAGCAAAGTGTTTGAAGCATTTTGGGGCAATGAAGACAAACTGGCATTTATGCATGGCCCTACGTTTATGGGAAATGCCACAGTTTGTGCGGTTGCCCTCAAAGGCATTGAAATCTTTGAACGTGAAAATTATCTGGATAAAATTGCTCATATTGAAGATAGCCTTAAATCATATCTATTGGATCTCCAATCAGACAAGATTCATTCAACCCGAGTTTTAGGTGCCGTAGGCGTTATTCAAGTAAAAGACTCACACAGCCTAGAAGGACTTCAAGATTTTGCCGCAGATCGAGGAGTGTGGCTCAGACCGTTTGATCATGTCGTCTATACCGCACCGCCATATATTATTAATGATGAATCCCTGGAAAAAATAGCATTGACGATGCGTGAGTGGTTTATAAAATAAGAAGCTAATATGGTGTCAGATACATTTTATAATTTGCAATGGGGTGGCAGATGGAAGTAACGATCGATTTTTCTAAGATCACGGATGGCGAATCCTTCCACCGTGAATTCATGACGGTCATGGGCTTTGACAAAATATATGGCAAAGACAAAGATGCCTGGATTGACTATATGTCCCGCATCGATAATCCCAAGGCAGGCCTTTCAGAGATTACGGTTAAACCTGGCGAAAGTTTGGACATTAAATTAGTTGGCGCAGAAGCCGCCATGGAAAAAACGCCAGAACTCATACTCGATTTTCTTGAGTGCACTGCCTATGTCAATGAACGCTTTGAAGAATGGGATGTTGACACTCGACTTAAACTGATCTTCAAAAGATAAACATAAAAAAAGCCAGTGAAATTTCACTGGCTTTTTTCTTAGTCTTTTTATCTTAAACTATTTCTTTGGGGTCAATACAATTTTGGTTTTGCTATCCGCATCCACTCTGATCCATACCATTAAATTAGAATTACCTTCAACATCATATTCATGGCCGAAGCGGAAATCTTTTCCCCGCTTAACTTTTTCACCATCGATTTTTAATTGAGGGTCACTGGAACCCCAGTTATTAACAACCAATGCTAAATTATAAAGTGGTGATTTTTCAGAGGCATCAAAATGTATTTTCAAAGGCTTATTCTGCTTATTGGTATGAATCACATAGGCACGTTGCTCATAGTCATAACCTTTATTTTCATATGCAGAACCTGACAGCTTTGCCTTAGGAGGAGTATTCCAACTACGCGCTAATTTTACAAGTGATTCTGGCGACTGATTACTCATACCATAAAGTGCAGCATTACCAACAGGATCACCCCAACTCAAAGATGAGTGTGCGGCACGGTCTGATGCATTTGCACTGCGACCATCCGAATAAGTTTGTGCAACAGGCCAGTGATTCCACCATGGAAAGTGCGAAAAGTCAGGACGAACTTCCAAATTAAAAACATCAAAGCCACTACCTTCTCTAAAAATCATATAAGGTTTATACTCTGACTTAAAGTGGGTCATCTGTATAACGGGATCATTCAAATCAAATACAGGATAACCATGTTCCCAAGAATAGGTTTTACTTTCACCAGCCATATTTACCAGCGTACAAGCTTCCAACTCCACATTATCTTCAGGACGTGTACCGGGCTCATTTAGGAAAATTGTTTCCTGCCAACCACCATAACCAGGCAATACTTTTCGAACCGTTACACCATCCGGGTAAATGTAATAGAGTTCATTACCCCATTCACCAAACCGAGCACCATTGGGAACATCTTTCTGGCGAAACTTCACATCCATCTGAAGATAACGCCAGTTGACAACACAACGCGCATCATTGCTTTCGATAATCGACACGCGTGAACTGCGACACTGAGTATCCGACATATGTTCAATACAACCAGTTGGCATATCTTCACGACGGCCTTGGCCTAAGAACCAGTTATTACCTGTCTCACGACTTTGATCTGCCATCCATTTACCATTTTCTGAGACTAAACAAGCTGAGTAACGCGTACCACGCCAGAACATGACTTTGGTTGGCAGCTCATCAAACTGAACAACAACATCCATAAATTCACCGTTGGGCCATAGCGCATCCCATTCAGGATAAAATTTCAAACGGGTATAATTCGCACCAAAACGCCCGGAAGGTTTGACCGTTGGGAATCGTCTTGAATCAAATTCAGGATCACTCTTTGGTTTGGTTTTATTATAAATCGCTTTTACTTCTTCAGCACTCAAAGCTCCTTTGCGAACTTTAATTTCATCAATAATTCCATCAAAGGTATATGGTGACGGATAGGTTGCCCAATCACGAATCGGTTCAGATGGTGCAAGGTCATTACGGTTCTTCCCGATAATAAAACCTTCATTAAGTTTATTATAGACGATCCCATACTTGAAGGTGAAATCGTTATAGGTGCCTTCTAACTCACCATTCACATAGGTTGCCATACCCACTTCAGGGTCATAGGTTCCTACAACATGATGCCATTTTTGAATTTCCAAACCAACATGGGTTTTAGGATCTACTTTTGAATTACATTCATGCCAAACGGAAGTTGCATCTGACATATGAAAGCCAACACGGCCGCGAGGTCCGACACCAAAGTAAAAGCCGGTAATTTTGTATTCACCAATGGTTAAAATCGGAGCCCAGTTCCAAGGATAAGCACCTAACGCAACCCATGCTTCAACGGTAATAGCTCGAGGCAACGGAGGCCCTTCGTCTTCCTCTTCTTCCTCCTCATCTTCTTCAGACTCCTCCTCTCCAGATTCATCTTCGCCCTCTTCTTCAGAACCTTGAGGGATTGAAATCACATGAGAGGTAAAACCATCAAAACGTAAGGCTGAGCCTTTGACACCGGGAGCATATTTTGTCAGGCCATGAATCTGAGCATCGGTCCCAGTGATTTCTTCCTTAGTTGAAGCTTCGGGGATCTCACCACCATATTCAAATTTAATTTCCTTCTGATCATCAAAACTCCAATGCAAAATGACATTATCATCATTAGCAAAAACGTTCGATGAAAAAACGAATAACAAGCCAGCCAAAACCAGCCATAGACACTTTTCTACACGCATAAATATCTCCTAAAGTTTCACACTTTTCTTACATTACGAATTATGGAAACAACTCCAATAATCCAACGTCAATAAATTTTCACTGGGAATATTTTTAGAATCCACAGAAAGATTTATATATAACAAGTTCAGGAATAACAAAAATAATGCATTGATCGTTAATCGCGGATATTCGGGTAGAACATTATCTGGTGTTACAGCTTTTTTCCAGAAGGATATAAATGCACTTTCAGTGTTAATCCAACGATTTGTATTTGCAGTGAAATAGCGAGTCAATGAACACCCAAGAAAAAAAAATCCAGATAAATGTTTTAAATCAAAATGGTTAAGCATCATGCACTTTCTGTTAACACAAGACAGGCTAGACAATCGTATTAACAACACACTAGGGACTGCCATGATACCATCAGAGTTAACCTTTCTCAACAGTGGTTTTCCCTATTTTAACGCGCAAACGCTAGGAATAAAGAATCTGCCGGATTGTATGCTGGATAGTAGTTGGTAGGTAACTACATAATAGCTACTTGATGGTCACTTTTCCAGTGCCTTTTTTGACTTTCCCGAGGAAGTATGGTATCTCGCCTAACTTACGTAAACGTGTCATCACAGACTTGGTAAAGGTGGGTGACACAACCATCACGTAACCAATCCCCATATTAAAGACACGATACATTTCTTTTTTGGTCACTGGTCCGCGTTTTTGCAGGAATTTAAAAATCGGAGGAATGTCCCACTTGCGATCAATCACCACATCGAGGTCATCGCTGATCACACGCGGAATGTTTCCGACCAAACCACCGCCGGTAATATGTGCCATGGCTTTGACCACACGCTTGACACGATATTTTTTCAATAAGCCCATAACCCCTTTAGCATAAATGCGTGTCGGGCGAAGCAGTGCTTCTCCTAATGTTTCGCCTAGCTGATCAATATAATCATTGGGTTTTAGTTTTTCCTGTTCAAAGCAAATTTGTCGAACCAGAGAATAACCATTGGAGTGAATACCGTTACTTGCAAGTCCAATCACTGAATCGCCCGCTTCGACTTTATTGCCAGTCACGATGCGATTTTTTTCGACCACACCAACAGCAAATCCCGCCAAGTCAAATTCACCTTTGCGATAGAGTCCGGGCATCTCAGCAGTTTCACCACCAATTAAGGCACACTCAGCTTGCAAGCATCCTTCTGAAATCCCAGCAACAAATTCATTCACCTGACCAGGCTTTAATTCATTGACGGCAACATAATCGAGAAAGAAAAGCGGTTCAGCCCCTTGTACCAACATATCGTTGACACTCATCGCGACCAAGTCAATTCCCACCGTATCATATTTATTCATCATCGCGGCAATTTTAATTTTTGTCCCGACACCATCCGTACATGCCACCAATACTGGATTTTTATAATTGCGTTTGAATAAACGCTCATCATAATCTAGACGAAACAAACCTGCAAAGCCATTGTCCATATGCATGACACGCGGACCATGCGTACGACGCACATTGCGAGAGATCAGATCGACCATCTCATCGTTGGCATCAATATTGACACCGGAATCACTATAACTCACTGATTTGGCTTTTTTCGCCATGATTACTTTTTCTTTAAAATTGTCAGGCAAGGCCTGACCTACCTTTTCAAATCTCGCCTACCAAGAAGGCGACAACGGAGCCGAGTTCCCGAATAACGGTCGCGGCGGCGCACTTAGGGAGGCGAACGCCTCAATCGAACATTTTCATTTGGTAGCGTTCGAGCGAGAATTTGCTGACCTGATGATCAACGGGTATTCGATAATTGCCAGACCAGCAGGCCGTGCAATAATTGTCATTTTCCTTTTTCACACAACTGAGCATCCCTTCAAGCGAGATATAAGCCAACGAATCCACTTCCAGATAATCACGAATCTCATCAACTGACTTATCATTAGCGATCAGTTCATCATGACTGGGAAAGTCGATACCATAATAACAGGGAAAGCGAATCGGAGGCGATGCAATTCGTAAATGAATTTCTTTCGCACCCGCACGACGCAAGGCTCCCATTTTGCCTTTGGTGGTTGTACCACGAACAATACTATCTTCAATCACAGCAAGCCGTTTATCTTTAACAACTTCTCTGATCACATTCAATTTCATTTTTACCGCCAAATCACGCATTGGTTGACTGGGCTCAATAAAACTTCGTCCGGCATAGTGACTGACTGTAAACCCACGATCATAGGGAATACCACTCTCTTCACTAAACCCACCCGCGGCACATCGTGCACAGTTGGGAACCGGAATGACCACATCCGCATCAGCCGGCGCTTCACGAGCTAACTGTCTACCCAATTCGGCACGAACTTGATGAACATTTTCACCAAAAATCATGCTGGACGGATCAGAAAAATAGACATGCTCAAAAATACAATGAGCTGGCTTTACCGAATTTGGCCCATCAAAAAACCGACTGGAAATTCCGTCGGCATTAATTGTTACAATTTCACCAGGTTCCACTTCACGAACCAAAGTCGCATCTACAATATCCAGTGCACACGTCTCACTGGCTACCACATAGGCACCATTTTCTAACTGACCAATACACAACGGACGAATGCCATACGGATCACGCACCGCTTCAATACGATCAGGAAACAAAAAGAGAAGACAATAGGAACCTTGTAAATGATTTAAGACATGCTTGAGAGGATCAGGTTTATCTACATGCGTTGGCTTTGCCAGCAAATGGATAATCACTTCCGTATCAGACGTACCTTGAAAAATATGGCCATGCTCTTCATATTCGCGCCGAAGCAAAGAAGCATTCACCAAATTACCATTATGAGCTACGGCCACCTGACCACGAGAATATTCCACTAAAAGCGGCTGAGCATTCCCGGCATGACTGGCACCCGAGGTTGAATACCTCACATGTCCAATTGCCGTCTGGCCACATTGCGTCAACTTTTGTAATCGATCTTTATCAAAAACTTCACCGACCAGCCCCATTCCGGTATAGCCCTGGATCATCTCACCATCCGTGACCGCCATCCCTGCAGATTCCTGCCCACGATGCTGCAGCGCGTGCATTCCCAGGAAACATTTATCCACGGCGGCCGGATCGCCAAAAATACCAAAAAGTCCGCATTTTTCCTTGGCGTCAGGCATGCTCAAGGCAGAGGTAGGGATGTTCATTGCTGCTGTCCAGAAAGGTTATGAGTGCTATTAGTTCTCAGGTTTTGCAAGCTGTTACGCAAATTGGAATCACTTCATACAGTTAGGGTTACCGTAATTCAACAGCACCATAGTTTAGCGATTCGCTCTAGACAAGTCAACTCCGATCTGTTTTAATCTCTCTTATATATAACTGATGAACATGTCCATAATAGGCCGATAAAATCGACATTCAGCCGCAAATATATTGTATAGTTTCAATGGATACCCAACCTCGGAGAAATCATGCAAGACGCTAAAAAAATCGTGGTCATTGGTTCAATTAACATGGATTTGGTGGTACGCACCAAACAGATGCCCATTCCTGGCCAAACAGTCGCTGGCAACAAATTCGCCACTATTCCAGGAGGAAAAGGTGCCAATCAGGCCATTGCGGCAGCTCACTGCAACGAGCAAGTTACGATGGTCGCTCGAGTTGGCAACGACGATTTTGGTGAAAGACTCCTACTAGGCCTGAAAGCCAACGGCGTTAATACGTCTAAAATCATGGTCACTGAAGGCGTTGCCACAGGAGTGGCGATGATTATCGTTGACCAAATTGGAGAAAACGCGATTTGTATCGCCGCAGGTGCCAACGGCATGCTGACCAAGGAAGACATCGACGAAAATATGGATGTCATCGCTGAAGCCGACGTCGTCTTACTACAAAATGAAATCCCTCTTGAAACGACCTGCTACGCCATTCAACAAGCCAAAAGACACCAAACACCTGTGATTTTAAACCCAGCTCCTCCTATAGAAAAAATGGATCCTTCTTTTTACGATGTGGACGTCCTGATCGTCAACGAACACGAGCTCGCAACACTGACGAATAATCCTGCAGGCTCAATCGAAGGCATTAGCGGTGCAAAACGTGCATCCTTTGAATTAATAAACCAAGGAATTAAAAATATCATCACCACCATGGGCCATCATGGGGTTATTGCCGTAGTAGAAAACCAACAAGTCATTCAAATTCCCTCCATCAAGACCGATGTGGTTGATTCAACGGGTGCTGGTGATGCCTTTTGCGGTGCCTTTGCCTGCTGTTATGCCAACAACCACAATATGGAGCAAGCCCTGAAATTTGCCAACGCCGCAGGCAGCCTGGCCTGCACAAAATTCGGTGCTCAACCCTCCATGCCACACCTGGACGCCATCCAGAGGGTTATCCAAAGATCCTGCTAGCGAACACAATTAACCATTTAATGGGCCAGTGTATTCGGCGTAGGTTTTTGGGGTTTCCCAGATGCCGACTTTTGTAAGGGTTGCGTTACTGAATTTTCCTTCCAGTTTATCCCAGAAGACTTTGCACATGTTCTCAACCGTCGGATTCAATTCCGCAAACTCTGGCGTCTCAACATTGAGATTCTTATGATCAAAGGGCTCGACAATATGTTCATTCACGACCGAGTCAATATCAGACATGTCTAAACCTGCCGCCTTCTCTTCTGATGGGGCCACAGTTACTTCTACAACATAATTGTGGCCATGGCCTTCAGCATTATTGCATTTACCAAAGATGTCCCAATTCTTATCGGCATCCCAATTCGGGTTATGTAAACGATGGGCCGCAGCCACTTCATATTTTTTTGTCACTTGTAACATTGTCTCTTGTTGACTTTCTAAAATGCTTAAACGATCATTCAGTTGCAGCATACACTCCAATACAACCAAACCATCTAGTTTTTCTTCTAATAATTGTTTCGCCCAAGTTAAGATCTCTCGACTCGATTGCACCTTTACAGGCGACTGCTTGAGTGAGGCCTGAATAATCTCATCGATTAAACAAACATTGACAATAAAACCACTTTCCGGATCCACTGCACCACCCAATGTCACCCACAAGGTAAAGGGACGCTGAGAAATCGACAAAGAATTTCCTTCACCATAACAAAGTAAATTCTCTTTAGCAGGATCAATATAAAAACTAAGACCTCTTACTAATTTAACCATACCATCTCTAAATGTATATTACTTGTTTTCCATTAAAGGTTGCAATGTGATATCGATCACACCTTCTTTAATGGCCAATGCTTCAAATCGTAAATAACGATCATTATTCTTAAATGTTGAATCAACAACGATTTCTTTTGTTATCATAAACTCAGCAAGCTCGTCTTCTAAATTTTCAAGCTTTTGCAAAATCTTTTTCTTTTGCTGTCGCTCTTTTTTGCCAACCTTGACATCTTCTATTTTCCTCTGCCAGGTTGTTCGCAATGCTTCCAATAGGTTTTGCAGTTGATCTTCAACCAAACTATCCGGCAAATTTAAGAGCCCCATTTTTACAGGCATCCACCGAATTTTCAATTTCCCAGCCGAGGTCAACTCCGGTTTGATACTCACAGTCAAAATTCCTTCAATGCCACGACTTGACACCTTGGCAAGCAGTGATAATTTACCATGCTGAAAACGAACCTGGGGATTTTCCAGTTGATCAATCGCTGGAAACTTTACGCCCCAAACAGGCTCCTGCTGCCAGAGCATTAAAATGTTATTCACTTGCTTTTGCGTTAATCGGTAATGGAACGCTTCCGTCATTTGGCTTTGATTGTAAAGATCTTGAGCCATTCGATCAAAATCATAGCGAACTTTCGGAACCTCCTGAGGAGCAATAGCAACAGGTTGATAATCCGAAGGAACATAAAATGCCATCTTATAAAGAATTAGCACCACAAAAGGTGGCAACACCACCAACAGCATAAGTATTATCCAACGTTTTGACGTCTTTTTCCTGGCCACAAGTGGGGGTCTCTCTGCCTCGATATAATCCTTAAAATCGTTATAGTTGACGTAACCGGTTTAATCATAAGGCTTAATACATCCAGCTACGGCCAGAACAATCGAGTCATTATAGCAACTCCCCAGAAAAAAACCAACTTAACCTTTGCCCTAGATTTTGGTATAATTGACAGTTGATCAAGAGGATTCATATGACACGCAGACCACAAATCATACTACAATGTCCTGATCAAGCGAGGCCCGAAGAGTTGGATCGTGCGCGCCAGCTCAGCAAAGCACGCTACACTCGCCTTACCGCAAATGGCCCGCTCAAATTTTATCGAAACGAACTTTTAAAAGAAACAGATCGTGCCTATAAATTATTGTCACAGCCAGACGGGGTTCTTAAACATAAGCCATTGAGCTTATTAGCCAGACAAGTGAAGCAATCGGGCGGAACAGTGGAGTCCCTGAAACCAGGCGTAAAGTCGTCTGTCAAAACCACTAATTTATTTGCAGATCGCCCCAAATCGTCTCAACCTCAAACAGAAAATGCTATCAGTAAAAAAGAGATGGCTTTCATTGAGGACGAGTTTTGCAAAGAAGTTTTGTTTCGACTGGAAGGCGATTTGATCCGCTTTTCTAGTCGACGCGAACTTCTGAACATTGCCTCAGACAAAGGCATTCACTTATTTCGTGCAAATCTACTCATGGCACAAATTGTCGAGTCTGTTCGACAACACAAGTTATACGAACCGTCAGAAGAAGAGAAAAACATTCTTGCCCAACCCAAAGAAACCTACCACAAATACCAGGGTAAATCAGGATCTAAAAAACGAGCGGCTAAAATCTATCGCAGTAATAGTAAATTAAAATTCAATTATATTCTGCTTAGCTTGGCTGCCTTATTATTCCTCCTAATTGACTTTCTCATCATTAAATCATTTATGCGTTAATGACTTAATGTCCACATTAACGACGATAACTCATCATCCATCCCCTTAATTTTAAAATCTTGCCATTTTCCATGTAATATGATGGTGTCATTCACGTTTAGTCTGTATAATGGTTTGTTCACTGCCTGCCACCTAGTTGTCATAACAACTTTATGATTTACAAGGTTTTACAGATATCTTCCACAAACTAAAGCAATCATTGTTAAAATATCTACGAACAGATATAATACCTACACGTAAGAGTTAGTGTGTACATATAAGGAACGTTCAGGGTGGGTAAAAAAATTAAGTGGAGCTCGATTATGCCGAAGTATCTCGCCAAGATTTCAGTCAATTTCACTACTAAACCTATTCTATCATTGATTTCACTACTGATGCTATTGAGTTTGAATTCGCAACAAACGCAAGCTCAAGAATCTATTTATGACCGATTGCCAAATGATCTTCGTCGCCAGGTACGGGAAAAAATGCAAGAACGTCGTGAAGAAATGTCAGACGAAGAACGCCGGATTCGACGACAAATCTTTCGTAGAGGCACGGATAAAGAGCGCAATGAGTATATGAACAAAATGACCACAGACATTCTTAAAACCATGGAAGAAGGTCAAGAACTATTAAATACTCCAGATCATGCAGGTATTATTCGTGCATGGAATAACGCAAGTTATAAAAGAGGTGAAAAGATATATAAAACTTACTGTTTCACCTGCCATGGTGTAGATGGTACAGCCGCACTGCCTGCAGCCAGATCGTTTAACAAAGATCCTTTAAAAGCAGGAAACGACCCATATAACATGTGGAAAACCTTAACTGAAGGTTACAATCAAATGGTACCTCAATTGCATTATAATGAGGTAGAACGTTACGATGTTGTCCATTATATCATGGAAGGCATCATGAAAGAAAACAACCCTGACAACTATTTTGAAATCGACGAAGTCTATCTAAGCCAACTACCCAAAGGCTTAAAAATGGGTAGTAACCAAAAACTAAAAGGACACCCTAGAGATTATGGGCCTGTCATCACCTCGCAGATAGGTTATAAACATAATTTAGTTGCAACGGTCAAACTAGATAAATCAACACATATTAGTTATGACATTTTACGTATGACACAGTTGGATAGCTGGGAAGGTTATTTAGACCTTTCAAGTACACAACATATGAAACAACGCGGATCTGGCTACCCAGAAGTTGAGGGAAATAAACTTAAAAACTTACAAACCTATTATTGGTGCTATGGTGATGACTTTACCGTGCACCCTCCCACGAACAATAAGCGAAATTTCCGACATGACCATGAATGGGATGAAAGCCCTGCGACATATTCCCAATCCCCTTTACCTAAAAATCTACTGGATTACCATGGATACTACCTTCACGGACGCAGCCTTGCTTTTTCATATGCTATCCAAGGGCGTGAAGTGATGGAAATGCCCGGTGTTAACAGACCTGTAAGTAGTACTATTCTAGAACACACTTTCCGCATTGAACCAGGTCAACAAAACCTGCGTCTCTGTGTTGGAAAATTTAATGGCTCACCTGACTTTGCAGGCCTGATGCCTTTAGAAGGTGAACCAGATGGTGAAACCGAAGGGCCTGCAACAGACCAGATACTCTTTGCAGCCAAACTAGGAGCTGCTGGCCTTGGTCAATTTGTTGCTGCAAGTGTCATTGGAGATACGGATGCACTCAAATGGGAAATTGATAACAAGAATCGCCTTGGACTACATATTGGCCCTAGCAATAAGCCGTTTCAATTTAAACTAATTAGATTTAACGGCGAAAGTGGCGTTGAAATTAATGCATATAAAAAATATATCTCAGACCAAAAAAGCAAAAACCTCTTTGATCTTCTGGCATTTAAAAAAGGTGGCCCACGTCTCTGGAATAAAGAAATTACCAGCCAAGGAAAATTAAATGTAAAACGTTACCATTACGACCCTGTGGTTTGGCGAGACAGTGACGAAGACGATGAACGTGGAGGGCGCCGTCGAAGAGTTTGGGTTCAAAATGACCCCGCTTATGTCTATGACAATATTACAGTACCGCAAAAAAACCCATGGAACGCTTGGTTAAGAACATCGGCACTTGACTTTTTTGACGATGGCCGTTGCGCCATTGCAACAATGGGTGGTGATGTATGGATCGTATCTGGCCTTGATGATACACTTAAAAACGTCAAATGGAATCGTTTTGCCGCTGGCATGTTTGAGCCGATGGGTATCAAAGTTATCAAGGGAGAGATTTATGTATGTGCTCGAGATGGTATCATAAAATTACATGATCTAAACAAAGATGGCGAAGCAGATTTTTACGAAACTTTTTTCCAAGACCCAGAAGTGCCTCACAACTGGCATAGTTATAATTTTGATTTACATACAGATAATGAAGGATATTTATATTTCGCCAAATGTGGTCGTTATAGTGAATATACCAAACCAGGTGCAATTTTAAAAATAGCACCTGACGGCAAAAGTCATGAAATGATTGCACATGGCTTACGCGTCCCTAATGGCATGCTAGTAGATGGAAAAGATGTTTATGTGAGCGGTCAGGAAGGAAATTGGGTACCATCATCTCGAATCACCTATATCCCACCGGGTCTCAAAGAAATGCCTTTCCTTGGTGTTTCACCAACTGACACCCCCCTGTTCGATGATTATTTAAAACCTATGCTCTGGCTGCCTAAGGAAATCGACAACTCCAGTGGCGGCCATATCATCGCTGACCATAAACGATTTGGACCGCTCAGTGGAAAAATGATTCATAGCAGTTTTGGTAAAGGATGGCTGATGTATGTTATGATGGAAGATATCGAGGGCATACGACATGGATCAACAGTAACATTACCTTTCCAGTTTGAGGCTGGTGTTCAACGCGTAAGAGTCAACCCTGTAGATGGGCAAGTATACACCGTAGGTATAACAGGTTGGTCAGAAGAAATTGCAGAAAAAGATGGCGTGCTTTGTCGCGTGCGTTATACCGGCAAAAAAGCTTACATGATTGACCAAACACATATCAAACCTGATGGCATAGAAGTAAAATTCACCTTTGAGGTTGATCGCAATATTGCAAGTCGCACCCAAAGCTACAAAATCCAACAATGGAATTACGAATGGACTTACGATTATGGCTCTCCAATGATGTCAGTCAGACGTCCTGGGCGTGAAGGTGTTGACACAGTCAAAATCACTTCTGCCACCGTCTCTGAAGATGGTAAAAGTGTTTTAATTAAATACAATGATATGAAACCTGCAGACCAAATCTATCTTCGTGTCAAAATTAAATCTGCTGATGGCTCCAGGTTTGATGAGGCAGTCTATCTAACAATTCATAAAATTCCAGCGAAAGGCTAAGTAAGTCTTCTAATAGTGTAGTGCCAACCAGATAGTTTCACAATCGGGTTGCGTCCAGGTAACTCGATGAAGTGTGTGTGCCGGAATATTAAGATAGTGCCCTGCTTCTAAGGTAAATTCTTCTTCAGGATCCTTGAAAGCCACTTTGGCACTTCCTCGCATGACCATAACCCATTCGTTAAACTCCTGATCAAACCATTGCCCGGCAGGAGTCACATGCCCTTTTGAAATAATACGTTCAAGGATAAACTCATCCCGCTCGATAATATTTTTTGATACTTCCAACGGTAATTCTTCTGGAATATTTGAGAAAATATTATGCAGCTTCATAACCTGATCCCTTACAAAAAATAGTTACACAAACATCAATCGTCATTAACTTCTGTTAAAAATAGTAGCTTACTTTTCACCTGAACCTCAGGTGAATCATTCAATGTCACAGGCTGAAGTTGATTTGTAGAGGTTATCACAAATAGCTCAATACAATTATCTTGATATTGCTGCTTGAACATATCATACGTATATTCTTCAGTAATGTTGGTGGTTTTAATTTGTACTTTTTCTAACCGCTTCAATAAATCTAAATGCCAGTAATCAACTCCGTCTTTAAATAAATATCGCCCTCGTAAATGACGTGCCGTTTGAATCACATCTTTATGTTTCGTTTTGGGCTGCAACTGATAGATTTCACTTCGCCCAAATAATTCGATACAATGCAAGCCCGATAATGAGTTAGCCTGATCATTAGATGTCATTGCCATCAATCGCTTAATACCTGATAAATTCATATATTCAATCGCATGTTCTGAAACCAAACTACCATGATAGGTCGTAAACCCTTCCATACGTGCTTGCGAAATATTATCATAATTTGTATCGGTTAATATCACATCAAACCCTTGCTTCTTGACTTCAGCTGCGATCAATCTCACCATTTTATGTGCCCCGACAAACAAAACACCTTGCGGGTTTTCATTAACTAACTCTAATTTACGCGCGATGGGGTTTGCAAACAAAGCACAAAACGTTATTGTACCAATAATCACTAAAAACATATTAGGAACGAGCATGCCAGCTTGTTCTGTCAGAGGTGCTAAATCAATGGCAATAACAGAAATGACTGCCGCTGCGACAATCCCACGCGGCGCGATCGCTGAAAGAAATAATTTTTCCTTAAGTGTTAAGTTCGATTTAAATGTGGAGATAAAGACCGTTGCCGGACGAACCACACCAATCAAAACAAACAAAAATAGAAAACTACGCCAATCCAATTGCGAGATCTGCTCGGGACTTAAACGCGCTGCAAGTAATATGAATAAAACGGAAATTAAAAGAACACGTAAATTTTCCTTGAATTCAATGATATGCTGAATAGAAACAAATTTCTGATTTGCCAGAATGATTCCCATTAAGGTCACCGTTAACAAACCTGATTCATGTTCAATTTGATTCGATGCGGCAAAAGCAATGGCAACAAAGGCCAAGGTTGCCGGAACTTGTAAATAATCTGGTATCCAATAACGTTTCAATAAGAAAATTAATAAGATACAACCAATGCCCCCCAACACGACAGCGATTAAAATAGATTTTAAAATAATCAGAGTTACCGAAGCTGCCGCCATATCAGGACCAACTAATATGGCCTCTAATACCAGCACCGCGATGATAGCACCGATAGGATCATTAACGATCCCTTCCCACTTCAACAAACTTCCAAGCGACCCCGACGGGCGAACTTGTCGCAATAATGGAATAATGACAGTGGGCCCTGTTACAATTAGCATGGCACCAAATAAAAGTGATAGTGGCCAGGTAAAACCTAAAATCAAATGAGCAAAGAAACTCACCAACGCCCAGGTAACTATTGCACCTAGAAACAATAGTTTTGTAACTACACCCCCGATACTATTTAACTCAGAAAATTTTAAACTGAGTCCACCTTCAAATAGTATGATACCCACCGACAGGGACACAAATGGAAAGAGTAAATTCCCCATTAACAGATCAGGATCAAGAAGTCGTTTATCAAATAACCAAACGGCCACCGGACCTGCCAAAAGACCAAAAATCAACAAAGGCAAAATCGAAGGTAATTTTAAACGCCAGCCTAACCATTGCGCACCAATACCAATGCTAATCACACAGGCCAGGGCAATGAGTAAATGATGCTCCGTCAAAATTTAAGTTCCTATAATATTCAGACCCGACAGATATTTCTGGTCAAAAAGCAATGGCAAATCACGATAAGAGTCCCCTTAGATTTGACCTTATATTATCATGTGTATTGAAACAACTCACTAAGTTGCATGAAATGTTATATTATTAAACCGTTGGATTAATTATAAGGTACGCCTGAAGAACATGAAACAGCTGCGGTCAAACATTCGGTCTCTACATTCATTAAGTGCTCAAGATATTCTTGTAAATCTTCTTCACCAAATTGTGATAAAAACTCAATGCTAGCCGTTTCATTTAATTCCCTGACTGATTCGATTAACTCTAACTTGGTCATTCTTCTAACTCCGTTTTATTCTGCTTAAATTCTTAAAATTGTCTACTCTTGCATTTCAATTCTGGGTGTTGCGTAGATCCTTCTACGCAGAGGTATCTATCGACCCAGACTGGTAAATTTCTTTAGTCGTTTTAAGCGAAGAATGAAGATAAGTTCTTGTCCGATAATAACCAACATCAATCAGATTCACCATCGGCTTTATCGGACGCCAAAAATAAAATAGGAAAATTTCCGATATAATTTCCCTTTTGTATTTATTAAGATATAATGGTATAGAAGCTATAAAATAAACATAAAGCTACGGTGTTATAAGGCATTTTTAAAAGTAATTTTATAGATTGCCAGTCTTGTCTCATTTCTCAGAATTGAGCAAAAAAATCGATCTGGGAGGATCGAGTAAGATGCCACAAAAGAAATTTATTCACTTGACGGTCAAATAGTCTATCATTACCATTTGAGGTTTATCTAAAACAAGCGCAAAGCTATTCTGGTCTCTAAACAGCTTGTTTCCAAGAAGTAATAGAAAAGAATTACATGGCAAAAACCAATGTTGACTCTATGTTCGGACGGTTGGTGGTTGATCATCAACTATGCTCCCCGCTGGAGATCCAGGAATGCATGGATATCATGCGAAACCTGGCCTTACAAAATAACCCTAAAACACTAGGCGAAGTCTTAGTTGAACAAGGGTATATCACGAAATCTCAACTTGCTCGATTAAACTCTCAAGTGGACGACGTCCGTCCTTCGCACCGAATTCCAGGTTTTCAAATGCTCGAAAAAATTGGATCAGGTGCTATGGCCGTTGTGTTCAAAGCCAAACAGCTTTCATTGGATCGCATTGTTGCCGTGAAAGTTTTGCCACCCCGCTTAAGCCAGAACCAGGAATATGTAGAACGATTCTACAAAGAAGGAAAAGCTGCGGCGAAATTAAATCACAATAATATCGTCCAGGCCATCGATGTGGGAGAAGCCAACGGCACACACTACTTCGTGATGGAATATGTTAAAGGACGAACAGTATATGATGATGTCAATAATGGGGATGGTTATACGGAAAATGAAGCACTGGATATTATTATCCAAATGGCCGATGCACTTGCCCATGCACATGAACGAGGCTTAATGCACCGTGATGTGAAACCTAAAAATATCATGATCACTGAGGACGGTGTGGCCAAACTCGCTGATATGGGTTTAGCTCGAGAAGCAGAAGATCAAGATGCTGCCCAATCTGAGCAAGGGCGTGCTTATGGAACACCCTACTATATTGCACCTGAACAAATTCGAGGGGAACTTGATATCGACTATCGCGTTGATATTTATTCACTCGGCGCAACGCTCTACCATATGCTCACTGGAAAAGTTCCATTTGAAGCCCCAACACCTTCAGCCGTCATGCACAAACACCTTAAAGAGCCACTCGTTCCGCCAGATCATATCAACGCCGCATTAAGTATCGGCGTTTCTGAAGTGATCGAAGTCATGATGGCAAAGAAACGTGAAGACCGCTATGAAAGCTGTAATATCTTAATGGAAGACCTCAAAGCCATACGTGCAGGCGATCCGCCATTGCAAGCACATCAAAAAATTGATGTCGAAGTATTGGCAAACCTGGAAGATGGCTATGAACATGACGAAGAACTGGAAGATGTATTGGGTGCAGGTTCCAGTCATTTAGGCTGGAAGATGACCGCAATCGTTTTAGGCGGATTATTGATGATCGCCATCTTGATCATCATCATGATGAGCATGAAATAACTGTTAGACCGGCATCCCGATAATTAACGCTTCAAAGACCATTTGGCCATCGACAAATCCTTGACACTGACACTTGAATCGTCTTGAACGATTTTCTAGCAGCTTTCCAATAATGATCAAACGACATCCTGGCGTAACTGTCCCACGAAACTTGACATTTTCTATGCCGCCGAAACCTATGAAACGCTCGTCTTGGTTGATTTTCTTGACCCCAAAAGAGGAAAGTTGTGCCGCAGCTTCAACCATGAGTACACCAGGCATGAGCGGACGTCCCGGAATATGCCCCCGAATCCAGAATTCATCTTCAGTGACATCTTTAAATCCAACGATAACACCCTCTTCACAATCCAAATGAATTATTCCATCTAATTGTTGAAATTCATATCGATGAGGATTCACCTCTTCGACTTGTTCTTTACTGAATAGAATTGAATTTAAGTCAATGTTACCGAGATCAAATTGTTCTGTAGGAGGCATGGAGGCCCTTCACTATCTTTGATTGTAATATAAATTGCAATCCTGGTTAATTGGTAACCAAACATCGAAGCGTGAAGATCACATACCCCTTTTTAGTAGATGTAGGGCCCGTTATTATCTTAACCTGAGCACTCAGTAGGGTTAATCACCCGTTGAACGTTGTTCAAGAACTTTCTTGCGAACATTCTGAGCAGCTTCTTTGATATCCTGCATTGTTTTTCTAACGCGTGTGCCAGCTGCCTTATTTCCACCTTCAGCTTTGATAATATCTTCTTCAGCTGCGGCTACAATTTCTTTCAATGCTTCATATTCCTGAATGATCATAAGAATTTCATCCTTTATCTTAAATAACTGCAATCTTTATTTATCTAATTAATAAATCATCGAAGAGTGATTCAAATACAAGTGACTGGCAGTTTATCAAGGCCAATAGCGGTTGTCAAAACGTTTTTAGGCGTTTAATCGAAACTGCTCTCTTTTTTATCATAACCCCCTATAAAAAAACTGGTTACGACTCACTCAGCTTAACACACTAATCAAGAGCTCAATCTATAAATATCTGTTTTTTCTGGACTTATAAGCTTATACCGGATTCCTCGCCATCGAATCTGACGCGTACAGGCAGATTTGATCAAACTGCCCAGGCTCAACAAATGAATTAATGGATGAAACAAAATATCCAAGATTGCAGGGATGACCAAAGCCTTTTTATCACTCGAAAATAGACTAAAAACCAAATATTGACGAGCAATCGCCTTAATCACATTGGCCAGATAAAGCGACACAGGAATTACTAAGATGGCTATCGCTTTTTTCGGCTCTGTCGAAAGTTGCATGACACCATAAATTAAGCTAACCCAGAAAATTAAAAAATGAAGATGCAACCCTAGCAGTGCCGCTCGCCATAAACTATTCATATAAACTCGAGTGATGATAAATTGCCGCGTTGCAAATGAGAAAAGATCTGGCCAAGTCATCTGATCATAACTTGGTACCAAGCAACCAGGAGCATAATAAACTTTCAGGTTCTCTTTTCGGATCGCAGCAGTTAACGAATAATCATCGGTACATGCCTGATTCCAATAATGAATAACATTCGCCTGATCAAACACATCTTTACGGATCGCCATGGATCCTCCCCAGGTTGCGTTATATCGATGTGGGCCTAAAAAAGACGAAAAATAAGTATTAATCGCACTTAAACAATAGGTGCTCATACGTCGATCTGTTGGGATATAAATTCGATACCCCGTCGATGCACCATAACGAGATTTATTTAAGGGATAAACCATATGTGTTAGCCAATCTTTCTTAACACATACATCCGAATCAACAAATGCCAGAACCTCAACATCCGCTGATAATCGTTTACAAGCCTCAAGCTGATTATGCACTTTTTGCGATCGTATCGTCGCTTTTCCAGAGACAATAAGGTAAGCTTTAATATGATTGGCTGTTTTGTCTTGCACAACCTGTTTTAAATGCGGATAAGAAGGATCCGCTTTATCATCGACCACAAAATAAATTTCATATTCTGGGTAATCTAACTCAAAAAGCGCTTCAACATTCTTCTCAAAGGTGGTGTCAATCCCTTTGTAAGGTGCAATGATGGCCGCCTTAGGCTGATAGTGTGTTCTTGGCGTTTTATACCTTTCAACGACATATCGAAAATTACGATACGTCACATAATAACTCATGCCCTGGTAAATAAGACAAATTGCAATGCATATATAAATTGTCATCATAATATTTTGTTACAATAGGTTTCCGCAACATTGATTCGGATAATTTTTTGTCCGTTGTTTTTCTTACTATAATAAAAACAGCGATTTATGAAAGAAAATTCTACTTCCCACTTAAGAACGGCCTTTGGCATTTGGCTTGATGATTTCTCTCAAAATTGTCGTGGCATAACACCCCGAAGGTAACTCAAATGAGATTTGTAAATATGGCCCCGGCTGATCATGCCCAGAATCCAATGAAATGTCGGTCGGACGAAAACGCAAAGGCCGACGAGCACCTTTGACCTTATAATAATTCATTTGTCGAAAATCCTGTGGATCTAATTTATATTCATCCAGAACCTCTTTTTCCATTTCGGCAGGCTCACCTTGAGGTTGTGCCATTTTATAACCGTAAAGTGGTCCTGAAGCACTAATCTCAAACTGATCACATCGTTTTTGTTCAAGATCAGCATCTTCGACCAGAAAACAGGCTCCCTTTTGATGTATCCAGGCTAAATCTCCATCTAGTATTTTATCTAGTCGTTCGCAGCGGCGTGCTAATACCTTATTAAAAATTTCCGACTGAAAAGCTGAGACAAAAAATCGCTTGAGGTGTTTGTCGACTTTATTAAATGCTCGCTCTTTGGCCAAAGCCAAATCACCATCTGCTCCCTTAATAAGTGGTCCAAGGGCTCGACGTTGAGCTTGATAGGTTTTGGGCCAGGTATCAAACGCTTTTTGAAATTCATTCTGCTGATAATAGCTTCGAGCAACTAACGACAACGAATTATCTACATAAGAATCGGGAAATCCTAGAAATAGATCCATAAATTGCTCTGGATTCCTCTGAATAATACAAGCACCCAACAATTGACTATCACACCGATTACCAAAACGCTGCGGCCCATAATAATTAGGAACCCCCTTTGTTGTCAAAAAATCCATAACATCCATTATAGGTTTGAAATAGTCTTTAGCAGGATGTACTAATTTACGAACCCGAATCCGAAAACGATTCGACTTTAAGTGACCTAATTTTAACTTGTTTTTGTGACGCGAAGTTTTGAGAATCTTAATATTTGCAACTATAGCTGAGTCAAGGACTTCTGGATTAATATGTTCAACGGAAATCCATTGACGCGTAATCGCATGCGAATCTTTTAGTCCTGCATATCCTATATTTCGAGCTGGAACTTTCAGCTGACGAGCAAGCCGATTAACTGCATCCATCGTTGAGATTCCCTTTTTCTCCATCCAGGCATAAACATGCGTCCCCTCCCCTGAAGGTTCATATAGAGGAACTTCTTCTACAACAAAATCCTCCGGGTGTTCTTTGATCACACCACCGATACCCTCAAGATGGCCGGTATAAAATGGTAAAAGCTCATCACTGTCCAATAAAATACTCACGACTGCTTATATAATCGAGATCCCAAAAAAGTCACGTAAAAATAGTGAAATTAAGAATTAAGATGTCCGTCTATCCCCTAAATGAAATAATGAAGTTTTTAGACCAGCGAGTGAAAAGTGTGTTGCTAAATGATTGATATGAGGTTATATAGGTTAAAATAGTTGCGAAATTGGCTGGTACGCGTTAGAATTCGTGTGCTATGCGTAAAAGGAGCATTTCAGAAACACTGATAACTTCACCTGGAAGGGACTGCCAGTGCTTTTAGATAGTTTATTAGGTTGGTTTTCATTGGATATGGGAATCGATCTTGGAACCTGCAACACCTTGGTGTGCGTTCGAGGGGATGGTATCGTCTTAAATGAACCTTCCGTCGTCGCTGTCCGCAAAGGAACCAACCGTGTTTTGCAAAACGGCAATGCCGTTGGCCTGGTAGCCAAAGAAATGCTTGGTAAAACGCCAGGCAGCATTTCTGCCATTCGCCCGCTCAAAGATGGGGTCATAAGCGATTTTGAAATCACCGAGGCCATGCTGGGCTATTTTATACGTAAAGTACATGGTCGCAGAGGATTAGTACGACCTCGCGTTGTGATTTCAGTGCCCTCTGGTATCACTGCTGTAGAAAAAAGGGCCGTACTGGATTCGGCAGAACGTGCCGGTGGTCGCAAAGTTTACCTCGTCCAAGAACCCATGGCAGCTGGTATTGGTGCCGGACTTCCCATTACAGAACCAACCGCATCGA
>JANQJS010000017.1 GCA_028281535.1 Sedimentisphaerales bacterium
ATAGCCAACGAGAGCGTTAGCAAACAGAAAAAGATGGTTTTCCCAACTTGTTTGATAGTTTTCATTGTATGTGTTCCTTATTTTTCTAAATTTATGAACCCGACTGGCTGGAAAAATAGACTACCGCCCTTTACAAACGTTTGATCAGAATCTAATCCTGGACCCCATTTATCTCAACCGATCTGCGCGTACATTTCGCACTGCCATTGTGTTAATTTTTTCCAAACACTCAACCCACAAACACCTGGTGCAAAAGCCTAGCATTTATTTCTTGCTAATGAACCCAAATTATTCGTGAGGTATTGACCATTATCCCTAAACGATGTATCTCTTCCTAAATGATATCAAAACGCCACGGTAAGGCAAATGAAAAATGGTGTTTTTTTCTCCCGTTCTAATAAATAAAGAGAATAAGGCCGCAATGGAGTCGGCCTTATTCTCTTGTGATTTACACATTCAAATCATTAAGGTATTAATGACTTTTGTTACTTTACCCAATGGTTATGGTCCACATCGTTTTTTATTCCAGGAACCATGACAGCCGTCTGCGGCACCCGGTCTGCAAGGATTGGTAATACTTACACAATTCGGGCCCATTGGATTGCCGACACAATCAACGCTTGTCGCACAGGTTCCATATTTGTCCCACAATTCTTGAATATATGATCCGCCACTGATGGATCCTTCCAGTTTATCTGTGCCATAACCAGGACTATCTTGAGCAAACCATCGATCCATAAAGACAAATAGCGGTTCATAATCCCACCATGTTCGACCTGTGACGCCAGCGTTGTCTGTCATTAACATGGCGACCAGTGTATAACCACTCCAGGTTTTTACTGTGCAGCAATCACGATACACGCCACAACCATCTAATAGATAATCAGGTTTGTCGCGAACATCTTTCGCTCCGCTATTGCCAGTACACGTTGGAGGTTCGTAAGGTGAATTATAAATATCAGGTTTACCGAATAGAGCTAATCCATTGTTACCCCAATAGGTGTGGTCATCTTCGCCAAAATTAAGCCCATTCGCTGGCACTTCAGCATACGTATCTATGTCTTTCATACCATTATGATCCAGCAACATACCGGCAAAAATGATGGGCCATTTTCTACCATTCATATGTCCGCCATCAGCGGCCCAATTACCTCCGTTAATCGCAACATGATAGGTATCAATTCCGAATTGGAGGAAATTAATGAGCAATTCATTTTTCTCAGATTGCGTAAAGTCTAATGACAACAATACGGCGGCATTACTGATAAATGTCCCTATTTCTCGGCCATAGTTGGGCATGTTTTTCACAGGATGCATTAATCGGCCTGAAGCAGCTCCTTTATGATCCAACCATACATATTTAAAGTGATCAGCGACATTATCCAGATCTGCCACTGTCGGCATATTTGGAATCGTTAAAGAAAGTAATAAATTTTTATTTAGATCAGATTCGCGATAAATCGGCTTACTCGATCCAGAATATGGTGGTCTGAAAGCATCGATTGGTGGGGCCTGATCTAAAACAGTTAAAACAGCAGCCGAATGTATTTTAGTGTGCGACGCCTTGACGCAAATACCTGCGACATCCCTTATACGAGGGCCATCAGAATCTGGTGTGCAGTCATAATCACCACTTGCTACGCTTTTTGCTGTAACCAAAGATTGATTTGCGAGAAGTTCTCCAGGCGTTGCTACAGAATAGTTAAATCTTAAGCCAGATTGATAACCTGAAACACCATTATCATAGCCTTGATTAGATCCACCCAATGGATTAATCATAGATCCATTCTTATTGCTGGAGATATCAAGAGCAACACCACCATGGGTGATTTCAATGATTTTGACTTTATTTGTCGTAGCGTCTGTTAGAACATACCAATCGCCAGTTACGAATTGGCCAACATAATAATAATTATCAAAATGCCAGGTGAAACCATTGTGAGTCACACTGTTGACATAGTTATCATCACAAATATTATCATTATCCACATCAGGACAACATGCACCCTCAAAACAAATGAAGCCCGTTCCACATGAGGCTCCCACATCAGGGGTTCCTGTTTGAGGGCAGGTATTCACGATACCATCACAAATTTCAGTCGCACCCGGGTAGACGGTATTATTATTGTCATCACAGTCCGTACCACCCGCAACAATGGCATCGTAGGTGTCGCCATCAACATCGGTTAAATCAGAACCATTGCAGTCTTCATCAATTCCATTGTAAGGAATCTCAGTTGCGCCTGGGTAGATGGTTGCATTGTTATCGTCACAATCATCGTTGGTAGCTGCATAACCAGCTGGTAAGCTATTTCCAGAACAAATATTATTCACGATTGAACCGGCGCCATAGCCATCACCATCACTATCAACATAGCCAGATAGGTTTTGCCAGATGGCAGGGTTGTTGTCATCGCAGTCAGGTCCTAAGCAACTGGCACCAATGCCATAACCATCACCATCAAGATCATTCTCACAAGGATTAATGCCTTGATTATAGATGGTGAGTACGTCTTGTGCACTTAAAGCACGACTGTAGACCCTTGGGTCATCGACGTGACCTTTAATGCCTCGTGTGGTTGAGTTATTGTGCTCACCAAAGGTTAAAGGTTGGCCGCTATTTTGCAGCGTTCCGGTGATGGGCGAAGAATTATCAGCGACACCATTAATGTATATTTGTGCCGTTGAACCATCCCAGACACCTACAACATGCGTCCATTCATTCATGGTTAATTTTGAAGAGCTATAGGGTTGAGAACCTGATCCTGTATTGACTCTAAATTGAAGCTTTTCATCATTAGCTCCAGACCCTACATGCACCAAGGCGTAATCATCGCCAGTACCGGTATCGCCTTTACTGATAATTCGACCCCAACCACTTTCAGGTTCATCCGTTGGCTTGAACCAGGCGGATAACGTAAACTCCGTAAACTGTTCTAAATCAGAGTGACTCGGAACGGTAACTGTTTTGCTGCCATCGAAATTAAATCCATTTACAATTTGACCCGTTGTAGAGGTTGGACAGCTACTGCATGACCCATTATGGCCATGACCTGTGGCATCCACAGCGATGGTAATTGGATCACTTTCATCGAAACGCCAATGGGCAATCAATGTTGGATCTTCTGTTCGAAAACTCCAAACATTGCCTGGCAAGACGCTGCAATTCGCCCCATTAAGGGCGCCATGATTATTCGCAATGGATTCTCGTGTATGACCATCTAGCGTCCAATGCACGATAGGATTAGTTGGCGGCGATCCAGCATAGATATTTTGAACATCCGTCAATGACAAATTCGTATTATAAATCCGCACATCATCAATCGATCCTTGGAAATACTCAGAATCTTCTGCGTTATAAGCACCGATAGTTAGTTCAGACGTCGCGGCCGTATCAAAATTGCCAATGCCAGTCGTTGATTCCGATCTATCAAGTACATTATCAATATAAAGATGCATTTGCTCTGTGGCAGGATCATAAACACCCGTTAGCAAATACCACCTATTCAAACTCAGCTGTTGAAGAGAATCATGTTTTTTATTTCCGACTCTAAAATGAAATCTTGATGTTCCTGTGACCCACATACCAAACCAATTCGATCCACCACGATCGTATTCCATAATGGTGTTCCAAATTCCTGGTGTATTGCCGACATAGACCCAAGAAGAAACAGAAAATGCATTTGGAGCGAATGCTAATTCGCTGACACTATCGATCTTCATATAATCATCAACACCATCAAATTGCAAAGCGCCACCTATTTTACCACCCGGGCCTGCATCGGTTAACAGCGAATTGGTGGTCCCATTGATTAACATCCCATCATTGTTATTGGCAGTTTGATCTTCTACAACATTGGCTGTTAATGTTTCAAAATTCCAATGGCCGGCTAATTGAGCATTGGTGATGGGATTTTCACCTTTAAATAATTGTAATGCTAATTGATCTGCATCTGCTGTGCTATAATCGGCGGGCGTTACATAGTCATAAATTCGAAGATCATCAATCAAACCATTAAAATGTTTGAGAGCTCCATTAAAATCTTCAAGACCGACCTTGGTCGAAGCTGAACCATACCCAACAGATGAGGTTGAAAATCCACTATAGGTGGCCTCAACATCCTTGACACCATTGATATACATCTCCATGGTTAAATCGTCTTTATAAACAAAGGCGACATGATTCCAGTTATTGGATTTTAATTCAATCGTACTGTGCAATGATTTTCGATAGTCATGATCATATCCCTGGCCATCGCCATAACTCATTGCAATCGTGGCCGGATCGACCGCCTGAGTGATCCATAATCCAGTCCAGCTGGCAATGGTTGTGTCTTTACCAAAGGTCATAATATCTTGCTTTTCATTTAGCGTTTCATCGAAAAAGACCCAGGCAGAAATCATCACCGGAAATGTGGGTTGCAGCGGGCAACTAGAACAGCTGCCGAAATCAACATAATTATTAGACCCATTCAAAGAAACAGCATTACTGACAGAAGTCGTTGCCCATGTAGGTACGAATTGTTTAGTCTCATCGATAGCCCAATAGTATGTTTGTTCTTGTGAAAGTGTTCCTGGGTCAAATGTGGTTGATAATTGATTACCTTGGAATGCACTGACAGCTCTTTGCTGAACATCTGTTTGATTTGAGCTTAAATAAACATCATGCGAGGCGGTTGTATTTTGTGACACCCAACTGACATCCACATTCAAGTCTTGAGTGGTAGGCGTCATCGGATCAAAATCAGCTGGCGAAGGATTGCTTGCCTGTTCTGTCACACAATAATCAGCTGGAATCACACGACTAACAATGTTATGTCCATTCGAACTATCAAACTGCAATATGTATAAAAATCCATCAAATGGATTAAACTCTACGTACCTTATACCAGGCTCTGGCAGATCAGCACTTCTAACAATTTCTTCAACTGAAAAATCTGGATTAATTCGCCAAATAGCTCTTTTAGCCCCTGGCACAATGCTTGAGCCATATAAAGCACCACCAAAATATTGTTGTGTGGTATCATCAAAATCAAAATAGATCAAAGGTTTACTCGCAGGCGTTGTTAAGTTAACTTTTGTTCTTACACCCGATGGGGTAATGGTATGCAATCCGCCATTATCATACGTCCAGTCTTCAAATCCCAAAAACATCAAATTGTTGTAAGCACCACTTGGATCGATTTCTAATTCAAAGGCACCAATGTGAGATGGTAAATTGACTAAAATAGATTTTGTGCCAGACGTATCGAATCCCATGATGCGATCTGTGCCGCGAGAACCGACATACATATCATTACCGAAAGTGCCATTCGCATCGAAAGCTAGAGCATGAGGTCCTTCATAAATATAACTCGTTACAGGTGTTTTTACCCCAGTAATGACATCCAGTTTATAAACCTTTCTTGCATTGGTGTTTCCATTGGGACCGCCATCAACAAAATAAATAAAGTTTCCAAATGGCGTACCGCCACCCCACTCTATGTCGTCTGGAGCAAACAATCCTGTGGCAATTTTTGTTTCGGTGGTTGTTGCAATATCACCCCCTGCTGCAACATCAGCCCGGGTAATTTGAATAATATAGCCATCTTGAACGCTTGAAGATGTACCATTTTGTGAAAAATACATGGCGCCATCTGTATCAAACGCAAATCCCCAGGGCATAATACCATTCGTATCATCAAGATACGTATGATAGTGCTCGACTTTGTATCTTGGATCTACGGATTTTAAAACAGCCTGTGCAGATTGTGATAATCCCAATATTGAAAATGCAAACAAGATCATGAACCATGTTTTATAATTCATCATTATACCCTCCAAATTCATTTGATTAACATAATACGAACGATCTTTTTTTCTAGAAATCAACTTTTTTGCCTCCCTCCTTTTCCTTATTTTTTTGTCGGTGTCATTTATTAAATTGCTTCTAATGTTGTTTACCCTAACCATAATAAAATCCTTTCGTTTCATGATAAAACATTAACTTATTTTCACTCTTCTCAGGCACGAACGATACTATTTTCCATTATCATACGTGCAATACCCCAAGCGTATTGCTCATATTGAGTTAGTTAATATTTCCCTGATGCGCATATCCCGAACGTTCACGTCGAATTGTCTTCACACACACACTAAATTAAATTGCAACTCAACCATGAACAATATATGCTCTAGTGATGAACCCTATGTAATCCCTATGCATAAACAACTAGTTTAGTTGGCGCCAACATTGTTTAAATATCCCTACAAATCATGACCAATGATTTATTCAATACCGACGTCTCAACTATCTATATATGCCGTTTCTTACTAAATTTCAAATAGATTTTGAAGAGATTTAAATTTTTTATTTGTAAAGATCTTTTTTGAAGACAGGCTCACCTAAGTTAAACTCAGTACGAATATTATGGATCAGGAATTTTAATTAATAGACAAGACTAGTGATGATTTAGAGAGACTGCGAATATCAGATTAAAAATATATTATGTAATATCGGCTTGCCTTAGTATGCATTTTCGGCCAAAGGCTAACCGGGATTTGGCAGCATGAGAAATGCAAACGGTAAGTGCTCTGCGTGATGTAAAAATTAAGCGTGGCAGGAAGATACCCACCACGCTTAAACGTTATCAATAAATTATTCAAGATTTATTCAGATCATTATTTTCTAGAGAATCTATTCTTCCTCTTCAACGGCTGAGCAGTTACCCCCTTCAGGGTCAGTGCAATTGAGCCATTGTTCAACAAATATAGAAAAGTCTACCGTATCAACATTGCAATTACCATTAAAGTCCATCGGATTAAATTCAGACGCTTCGCATTCATCTTCAGTAATCAATACCAAAACCGCTTCAGGAGGATCAGTAAAGGATGAATCACCCGATAAAATTAATCCTGTCAGTGCGGTGGTCTCTGTAATGGCACCGACGCCGGCTTCTTCTCCGTGGAACTCCTCATCCTGAACAACCGTTAACGTAACGGTTTGCGGTGTCGTCCAGTTTGAGTTATCAAATGTCACCGTATTAGGATCTGCTGTGAATAATGGATCACCTTCAAATCCATCGTTAATGTCGACAACAACAGCCCCAGAGGGAGATTTATTAACAGAATATACCAAGGTTGCGGTATTAGATTCTAATTCAACCAGTTCAGGTTCACCACCAACAAAAATACAACCCGTATTATTGTCAATAACATCCACAGTCAATGGGCAAGAGACACCACCTTCATAAGCAGAATCACTCGATGTTACACTGGCCTGCAGTACGATAGACTCCACACAGTCTTCAAAATTCGTATCGTCACTAGCAGCAATTGTTACCGTTTGAGGGTCAGCCCAAGTTGCACCTGAAAAAGTCAGTATCGCAGAAGTACCACCATCAATCGTAATGTCGGTTAGACCAGCGTCACCTAATGTAACGATGACGCTACCTGTTGGAGCAGCACCTGAAAGCGAGAGTGCCAGGGTATCAGAATTTGCACTGGCACTTTCTGTCAACTCAAGGCTAGATTTATCCAAAGAGACAACCGCTGACTGACCTGGAGCACAGCCATGTTGGATATCGATAATAATTTCATCCACACAAACACCTGCAGCTTCCATAAAGACCTGAACATCATCGCATAATGATAAATCGCCTTCATCGAAAATAACTTCGGCACCATAGGTAAAAAAACCATCGCCATGATCGACAGGCTCACCCACAAGCTCCAGCCCTTCGAAGCCGCCGCAAAAGGTTTCAATTTCAGGAAAGACTCCCGTTGCCAACTCAATGCCCATAAATGGGAATTCTTCTAAAGCAAGGGTTACTTGTACACGGACGAGAACCGCTTCATCAGCTCCAGCCAGATTTGTGGTTAGGATGCGCCCAAAGTCAAACGCAACAATACCTGTTCGAGTGTCAACACACAATTCTTCACCGAAAGGCTCTCCTTCAGAAATACTGGTTACTGAACCTGAGTCAGGTCCTGTAACACTTGAAGGAGATGTGGTACCAACTTCAGCGGTATCAAAATTATAGATCACACTCACGGAACCTGGTAAACCTCGCCATGAGGGAGCAAAATCATCATTTGCATATAGGGTGTGAGCAGACATGGTCCATGCTAACCCTAATACAATCATTATTATTTTTTTCATATCAAATTCTCCATTCACCTGTAGAAATAGTTTCTCACCACTCACTGATCCGTTACAGGGACCGAATCAATTTGAGAATATGTTATTATTAAATGATTATTAAACCTATGGACAATTGGTTTCATCAGGTTCAGTACACACAGCCCACTCAACACTAAAAATTGAGAAGTCTAACAAATTCACATAGCAATCTTCATTAAGATCAACGGGTAAAATGCCTATGGCACCACATTCATTATTGGTCACCAATGCAATGACAGGATTGATTTCATTTGCGAATGCATTAGGATCACTATTGGGATCGCTAAAAATTGCACCTGATTCAATAATCGTTTCAAGAATAATCTCTTCATTATCAACAGCGGAGACCGTTGCGTCTTGTAATGCGGACCAGTCAGCATCTGTAAAAGTAAACGAAGCAGGATCTACTAAAATCACGCCATCATCAAATTCTGCTGTAACAATAACATTGTTGCTTGCGCCAGGACTCTTATTTAAGACATAACCATATGTGGCTTGATTGCCTGGATCTTCTGTATCACCAATCTCATTAACTTCAACTTCGGTTGGCGTTACGACGACACACGAGGATTCGTTATCAAGTACACTTGCGATCAGATCGTTTGTACGCCCACCGTTATAACTGGACTCTGAATTAGGATCGACCGTTGCTGAGATGACAGACACAATCGCATTTTCAAAACAGTCTTCCACTTCAATATCATCGTTGACTGAAATCGATACCGTTTTAGGGGTATCCCAGTTCAATGTGGTAAACGTCAACACGATGCCATCACCAGCAGGATTACCATCCAAAGCAACATCATCGGTATTCGGATCCAGTGTCACAAGCACAGTATCACTTGCAGGATCACCGATTTCATCTGATAACACTACAGTAAAAGTACTTGAAGAGGGTAAATCTGCAGCAATAAGATTTCCTTCTGACATAGCAATCGGATTTGGATCGATAACAACAACGGTAGGATCAAAAAAGTATGCCGCATCAATAATGACTTGATCAATGGATGCGCCACCTGCTTCTAAAGAAAAATGATGTATCAAACAACTGAGATCTCCCGTTTCTGAATTTTCAGGCCTGACGACGATATCGATTGCAACCGTAATGAAACCGTCACCAACATCTGAAACACCCACAAATTCAAATGCTTCCGTACCAATGCCATCTCCTAAATCATTTGCAACGGCTTCAGCAAAAAAGCATTCATCTTCGCTTTCTTCAAGCAAACCTCCTGTGTCAAAACTATCTATAGAATAAACCCATAGAAATACATCTCCAACACCATCAACGGTAAACGAGTCACCATCGAGTGCACCTTTTGTTGTGACTTGCACACGATAAATGATGGTTTCGCCCTCTTCCCAGAAGTTGCTTGTAATATGATTACCAAAGTCATCTGCTACAACACCTACACGACCTGCTCCAAAATCGGTCGTTATTGCAGCGAGTGGATCAGGTGCACCATCACCACCAAGCCCTGCTAAAAATCCTTCTTCTAAAGACAAGGGACCCGATACGGAGGTTGGCTCATTAAGTTCTTCTTCGGTATCATAATCCCAAATCACACGATAGGTCCGATCATCGCCAAGAAAATCGGGTGGGAACACATCGTCTGCTATCGCAGGCATTGTGAATCCAATTAGCATTAATGCTAACACTAATTTGTGTATTTTTTTCATTTTTATTCTCCATGACCTGTAAATATCATTTTCTCCACTCACCAGGTTGCTACAGGAATCAACCAAAATGAGGATCCTAGCGAAAATTAATTTGCTAAGAATGACTACACAACATAAACAACACACACACAGATATTTGTTTTAAATGCCCTGCCAGAAATTGAATGTGTCTCTGACAGGGCGCAAAACAATTTGTAAGATTAATGATTCCCTTAATAATAAATGGCACTGCCAGGAAAAAATTAGTGTGTTCCTGGCAGTGCATGAAAAACGCACATTAATTAAACACCTGATAAGCATCAAGGTGAAGTTCACCTGATTGATACGTGATTACCACTGAATGGCTACCACTACTTAGCGAGGTATTTTCATAGGCAAGAAAACTTCCTTCAGGTCCTATACCCACATTAACGGTTTGTGCAGAACCACCATCAATAGCGACAGTAAAACTTTGCGCTACATCTAACTGCCAGACATAAATGCGAAGTCCTGTCCCATTGAATGAAAAACTGGCTGTCGCTCCAGAAGATGTTGTAAAGTGCGCATCATTATTATGTGCAGGAAATGCAGGCACATTTTGCCAGCTACCGACATAATTAATGCTTCCATCGGTGTTATTGACAAGCGATTGCCAACTACCCGCAGATTGCGTCGTAGCCGACTGTGACGTTGAGAAACTTCCCGTATTACCCAGAGCATCACGTGTTTGTTGCCGGTAGGTATATTGCGTTAAAGCACTCAGGCCGCTGTCGGTATAGTTACTACCAGCTTGCCAACCAGAATCACTACCGCCAGCATTGCCTGAGGTTTCATCAAAATTATATTCCACCGGACCAGAAGGATCAGATGCCATCGTTGCAATCATATCAATCGCACTACTACTGATTGCCGTTGGCACTTGACTCCAGGTCGATGGATTCGGGGTTGGAGGATCCGTTTCACCGCCACCTAAATCTTCAAAGATAATGTAAGCCACTTGCTCAGTAGTATGATTCCGTTCCGAACCGGCTAATTGATCTTCATCAAACGCCAGAGCCAGATTGGTTGGCGAAACAGGATTCGGACCATAAAGCAGTGCCCAGCCACCATTGTTACCATCCATACCCGCAGAACAAGCAATAGCAAATGTCGCTGAAGAAAACCCTGTGCTTAATGCATAATTAAATGGTGGGGTCGCATTGGTAATTCCACGAACGGTATCAGCACCTAAAGCGGCGAAATAATTGATACTATCAATCGCACCATTGCCACCTTCGACAACGATGTAACCAATCGTTTCATTGGCATGAGCATTATCAGGATCTTCATTGACTGTTTTACCTGTAAATAAGGTCGAACTGGTTGGAGGTGACGTACGACTTCCGCCATGGCACCAGAATTCAACATGCCCCGGGTCGTTGTAAGTCATTACTTGCCCTAGAACAACTGGGTTCGTATAGCTATTGGCATATGTTCGTGATTCACCATTCCATGTCGATGACGCATTGTCTGTTACAGTAGAATTGTACTTCACTGCTTCCAAAGTAAATCCATCACCTGCTTGCGTGTAAACACCTTCTTCAACCACCATATAGTAAACATCCATGGCAGCTGGGACTGTTGGCGAACCATCCACACGAATATCAAAACTATTACCAGAAGCATTTTGAATCCTAACGGTTGCAGGTACAGACGCATTTGAATAATTAGGTGTGGCAACGACAACCATTGAACTATAACTGCTACCCAAAACAACAGTGGTCCAACTACTACCAACACCGTTGACCACACCTATTTCAAGTTCAATCCCACCACCACCACCACTTGTTTGCGTGGTAGCTGATTCACCCGTAGACGCTGTGGTCGTATTACCAACACTATCACGTGCGGACACCGTATAACTATACATCGTACTTGGTAATAAACCGGTATCGGTATAATTCGTAGATGTTTGCCATGCGCTATCGCTTCCACCAGCATTGGCGGTAAGTTCATCAAAGAAATATTCAATGGGTGTACTTCCTTGAGCATCGGTTGCGGTTGTTGCTGTCATAGCAATCGCACTACTGCTCGTAGCTGTTGGATTAGATGCAAAAGTCATTGGGTTCGGAGTTGGCGGCGTGGTATCTGGTAGAGCATCGGTTGTTGCACAAGACACCACAGAAGCACTACCTGTATTACCCAAACTATCACGTGAAGTTACGGTATAACAATACTGGGTACTTGGAGATAACAATGTATCTGTATAACTGGTAGACGATTGCCAGCTGCTACTGCTTCCACCTGAATTACCAGAGGTTTCAGTGAATAAATACTCAATAGGCGGTGTTGCATCACTCGCTGTCGTCGCAGTCATATCAATAGAGCTGGTACTACCCGATGTTGGGACAGATGCAAACGTGGCCGGATTCGGTATGGGGGCGGCCGTATCAGGAGGAGCTTGCGTTGATGCACAAGATTGTGCTGAAGCACTGCCCACGTTAGGTGAGCCCACGCTATCACGCATCTGTATCGTATAACAATATTGTGTACTGGCATTCAAACCAGTATCCGTATAGTTGATAGAGGTTTGCCAACCGGAATCGCTGCCGCCTGTATTTCCTGAGGTTTCATCAAAGAAATATTCCACTGGTCCAGTCACATCACTACCAGTTGTTGCGATCATACTAATCGCTGTATCACTATCGGCTGAAGGAATAGACGAAAAGGTGGCGGGATTCGGTGTCGGAGGATCCGTATCACTACATCCGGTCAAGAAATCATAGGCATCCAAATGAAGCTCGCCTGATCCATACGTTACAACAACGTTATGAGAGGTGTTACTTAATGTCGTCTCTTCAAATGCAAGGAAACTTCCTTCTGGTCCGATACCGACATTAACGTTTTGAGCAGCCCCACCATCAATCGCTACAGTAAAACTTTGAGCCACATCCAACTGCCAGACATAAATCCGAAGTCCGACACCAGTAAATGAAAAACTGGCTGTTGCACCATTGCTCGTGGTAAAATGTGCATCATTATTATGTGCTGGAACGGCTGGTACGTTTTGCCAGGCTCCTGCATAACTAATGCTCGCGTCAGTATTATTAATTAGTCCATTCCAACTGCCACTGCAGCCGCCACCTGTGGTTGTTGCACATGAAGCGGCAGATGCAGTCCCGGTATTACCAACACTGTCACGTGATTGAACGGTATAACAGTATTGTGTTGATACGCTCAGGCCGCTGTCGGAATAGCTTATAGATGCCTGCCAGCCACTATCTGTTCCGCCAGCATTGCCTGAGGTTTCTCCAAAATTATATTCTACTGGTCCAGAAGGATCGGATGCGGTTGTTGCAACCATATCAATTTGCGTATCACTCACAGCATTTGGTGCGGTTGCAAACGTTGCAGGATTTGGTGTTGGAGGATCGTTATCACCACCACAACTTCCCCCGCCGCCAACGCCTAATGCTGCGGCCCACTTATTGGCCATTTTGATTGCGCCGCTTTGATTCGGATGCAAACCATCAAAGGTATCCGCGTTGAAATCAAAACCCGTGTTTTGATCAACAGCCGTCACCGTTGAATTCGCAGTTGTTTTGCTAGCAGCTAATCCAGGAATTTGACTATTTAAATTTTGCACGTCAATTTCTAGACCCACTCCAGGATTGTCCATTGGAATAATTTGCGCAATATAAATATCTACATTAGGATTGTCTGCCTGCAGTTGATCAATAATTAAACCAAGGTTGGTAATCGCGCCAGGCACGCCCAATTGATCATCAATATCGTTGGTTCCCAAATGAAGTAAGACCACATCAGGTGTATAGGTAGCTAACCAATTGCTTAATTGACCGGCACCTGGATCTTGAGGATTACCATTTAGGATATGACCTGTGGTCCAGCCGCCATGGCCTTCGTGATCATTATCAAACACATTGCCTAAATAATCTGGGCTGATACATCCTGGTAAATCCGTCAACGAGCCAATAAAATCAGCCGTCCAGCCAGCATCAATAAATTGCTTCCATAAGAAATAGCGATAAGTGTTACCTCCACCTAGCGGTAGTGATTCTGGTTCATCCATACAGGTGGTAATCGAATCACCGAGACATAGTAGGTTTCCTAAATTTTGTGCACCACCTGCGGCATTGGTTTGCACTGATTCTGCGGTAGAAATTCCAGTTTCGTTACCAACAGAATCACGTGCTTTGACTGTATAGGTATACGTTGTACATGCGGTTAACCCGCTATCGGTATAAGAGCTATTGGTTTGCCAGCCACTGTCTGTTGCACCAGGGCCAGCGGTTGTTTCATCAAAAAAATATTCGACAGGTCCGCTTGGATCACTTGCGGTTGTTGCTGTCATGGCAACCGCACTGGAACTTTGTGCGGCAGGGACACTAGACCAAGTCGATGGATTCGGCGAAGGAGGCGTTGTATCTGGACCGCCAGTCACACTCGCATTACCATTGTTTTGAATATTGCCCATAATTTTGGGCCATGCCGATGATGTGCTTAATCCTTGTCCATTACCTTCAATGGCAAACAAAGCTAAAGGATTTTGGTCTCCAGAGTGAACATAAATCGTACCATTAGGAGCAATGTTAACGCTGGTTTCATTTAAATTCAGGTTAGATAAGATTTGTGGACTGGTCCATAAAATACTGGCACTGCTGCCGTTGTCTTGAATCGCTGCAACTCGGCCCGCTCCATTTATTTGTGCCATTACGATAATCACACCGTCATTACGAACAAGTGGATCACTTCCCCATGTTTGAAAACCAATCTCCCATTTATGATTACCATTACTGGTATCAAAGGCATGAAGTGCATTATCTTCTCCATTGACATAAATTGTATTGCCATCATTACTCAAGGCCATTGCAGCAAAAACTTCACCGCAACCACCAGGACATCCTGCTTGCCAAATTTCAGCACCATTGGCAGGATTAAATTTATGAATAATTCCTGTGTTTGAACTTGCATAGATTGATCCATCGGCACCTATTGTTACAGGTAGACGAGATTCCAGAAGTAAATCATTGTCCCAATTCAATGTCGAACTGCTGCCGTTGTCTGTAATGGAATACAAAAAACCATTTTGAGAATTAACCCCCTGACTCATAATATAAATCGTTCCTGATGCATCCAATGAAGCACCGCCCATTAGCCCACCATTTAAATTACGAGACCAAATGGTATTTCCATTAGAAGCATCAAAAGCATACAGTACACCCACCGCAGCATTGATATCACGACTTCCGAAATAGATCCTGCTGCCATCTTGAGAAACACAAGGCACAGAAAAGAAACTGTCCACTGAGTTAGTCCAAATCACATTACCATTGGATGAATTTAATGCAAAGGCACCAGCTGAACCACCGCCATAAACGGTACTATTGTCCGGGCTGAGACTCACATAAGCGGAATCGTTTGAAGAGACATCAGTAAACCATCGTAAATTACCACTAGAAGTATAAGATCGAACACCTTCCTGGGTTTGTATATAGACATTACCTGAGTCATCTACAGCGGGTAAAGCCTCCAAACTATCGCCAATATTACCTGTTTGCCAAAGAATATCTCCTTCAGCAGCTATTAAACCTGATGTCAATCCAAGTAGAATTAATAAACAAAGACTTACTTTCATTTTTACTTTCATCATAACTTCTTATACTCCACTAAAAGTTTTTCACCCCACTTTACATACAACACATACACACACTTCGAAAAATACAGTTCGATTTATCCTTTCTTTTAAAAGATGCTCTGCCAGGAAAAATTAGTGTGTTCCTGACAGAGCACAAAAAACTCCATTAAAATTAATTAAACACTTGGTAGGCATCTAAATGCACTTCACCTTGCTCTGAGGTAATCACAACATTATGACTACCACTACTTAAACCTGTTACTTCAAGTACCTGGTAAGATCCTTCAGGGCCACTCGGAACTTGAGGAGGATTCTGATCTTGACCATCAATCGATACTTCGATTGTTTGTGTCACATCGAGCTGCCAGACAAAAACACGAAGACCGGTTCCTGTAAATGAGAAGTTCGCCGTATTACCAACACCGTCAGTAAAATGAGCATCCGTTTGATAGGCATTTGTTGCTGGCACACTCTGCCAACCGCCTGAATAGGAAATACTGGCATCGTTATCATTGACGAGCGATTGCCAACTACCACCTCCGCCACTGCCAGTTCCACAACCAGACACAATGATTTCATCTAAGTAAAGATCATCCCCATTGGCTGTTGCATCACAGCGAAATCGAACTCTCGTATTATTTGTTAATGGTATTCCAGACGAGGTTGCTTCATCATTATCGATGACACCATTAACAAATTCATCGTTCAGATTCCATTCTTCAATCGTTGTATAGGATGATCCACCATTTGTAGATACTTCTAAAAAGAAATCTTCATTCGAACTGTCAAAGCTAATCGTTTGATAAGTAAAACTCACTTTGACATCTGCGTATGCAGACAAGTCCAAAACGTCACTAAAAGTCGTAGATGCAGGAGGCGTACTATTATCCTGGAGGTTAATAGAGTAAGTTCCCTGTGGCGAATTACCACCACTGTGGAAGAGACAATCTGTCCCACCGTCATTCCAATTACTGGAACCAAAACTTCCGCCTTCAAAATCGTCACTGATAATCACCGTACAGCCGCTGCCTACATCGGTTGTGGCTGACTCTGAAGTTGAATAAGAACCAGTGTTACCTACGCTATCACGACTACGAGTTCGATAGGTATATTGCGTCGATTCGGTTAAACCTAAATCAGTATAACTGCTGGATGCTTGCCAACCGCTATCAGTTGCACCCTGACCACCGGTGGTTTCATCAAATTCATATTCCACCGGTGTGCTCGAATCACTGGCTGTCGTCGCTGTCATGCTAATCGAATCGCTACCATCGGCAGTCGGTAGACTGGCCCAAGTGGATGGATTCGGTGTAGGCGGTGTCGTATCAGGTGAGGAATCCGTCGTAGCACATTGCGTAGAGGAATAGGTACCCGTATTCGCCAGAGCATCGCGACTGCGAACACGATAGCAATATTGTGTCGAGGCACTCAAGCCAGTATCGGTATAACTCGCAGATGTTTGCCAACCACTATCTGTACCGCCACTATTGCCAGAGGTCTCATCAAATTGATATTCAATCGGTGTACTTGGATCACTGGCTGTCGTGGCCGTCATACTAATCGAATTGGTACCACCGGCTGCGGGAGCCGAAGCAAACGTAGATGGATTCGGTGTTGGAGGTGCTGTATCACCACCACCACCGCCATCGGCATTGACAACAAAACCAACAACAACCTGGCGATTGGCATTGCTATGTGTAATGCTGGGTGTCTCATTTGCACCTGTAGCCTGTTTTTGACCGGCAACACCATCACCAGAGGTAACCGTCACTTCGGTACCTTCTGTAAAACCATTATTAACAGTATAGCTACCCGTATTGCCGCAGGTGCCTGCTACAATAACCAGGTCACCATTATTGGTTGACAATGCGGCGGAAGAAACCGTGTTTGAGTTGCTGCCATTGCCCGAACTGGCACCTGTTAAGTTGGCCTGGTCGACATTGGCTAAAAAGAGACTGGCAAAACCTGGCGTACGCGATGGTGTTTGTCCCCAGGTCACATTAAAACTGCTATTTGTAGCGGCAGCAATACCTGCATCATCCAGAATAAATGTGGCGACATAGGCTCGATAACCCGTTCCTTGATTTTGCTCAATAATCTTGGTCATGACCTGACCACCATACGTGACCGAAGCATTCATGGCTGTGTCATTATCTTCGGCATGAGCGGTGAAAATCAATGCACGATTGGCACCTGCAGGATCCGCATGCGTTGTTCCCGTTACCCAGGAACTGAGCAGTGTCACATCACCACCGCCGCCACCCGCATCGGTTGTGGCACATTGCGTCGTAGAGTAGTTACCAGTGTTACCTAGATTATCGCGGCTGCGCACACGATAGCAATATTGCGTTGAAGCACTTAAACCGGTATCGGTATAACTCGTGGATGTTTGCCAACCGCTATCCGTACCACCTGAATTTCCTGTTGTTTCGTCAAATTGATATTCGACCGGTCCGGATGGATCACTTGCCGTCGTTGCAGTCATCGCTATCGAACTGGAACTCTGTGCGGAAGGTACACTGGCCCAGGTAGATGGATTCGGTGCGGGAGGATCTGTTTCGGGAGGTGTACCGCCGCCAGAATTACCATTGTTCTGGATGTTACCCATGATCTTTGGCCAAGCTGAAGAACTGCTTAGCCCTTGCCCATTGCCTTCAATCGCAAAAAGTGCCAGCGGACTTTGATCCCCCGAATGCACATAGATTGTACCGTTAGAACCAATATTCACATTGCTTTCGTTTAATGTTAAATTCGACAGAATTTGATCGCTCGTCCATAAAATAGTCGCACTCGTACCATTGTCCTGAATCGCTGCCACTCGTCCGGCACCACTCAATTGACTCATAACAATAATGACACCATCATCTCGAACTAGCGGGTCACTACCCCACCCTTGAAACCCAATTTCCCATTTTTGATTACCATTGCTGGTATCAAATGCATGAAGTTGAGAATCTTCGCCATTCACATAAATGGTATTTCCATCACCACTCAAGGCCAATGCCGCAAAAACTTCACCGCAACCACCCGGACAGGTAGTATTCCATATTTCATTTCCATTCGCAGGATTGATTTTATGAATAACACCAGTATTGGAACTGGCATAGATCGATCCATCGGATCCAATGGCAACCGGTAGGCGAGATTCCAATCCTAAATTAAACGTCCAATTCTCTGTAGAACTCGATCCATTGTCTGTAATGGAATACAATATTCCATTTTGAGAATTGATACCTTGACTTGTAATATAAATAGTTCCTGAATCATCGAGAGACGCTCCTCCCATGAGTCCGCCACTCAAATTACGAGACCAAATCACATTGCCATTGGATGTATTTAATGCATAGATTGTGCCTGTCGTAAAATTGATATCACCACTTCCGAAATATAACCTGGTACCATCTTTAGAAACGCAAGGCACGGAAAAGAAATTATCCACAGGGTTTGTCCAAATCACATTGCCATTTGTTGCATTCAAGGCAAAAGCACCTCCTGATCCGCCGCCATAGACCATACTGTTGTCCGGGCTGATACTGACATATGCGGAATCATTAGATGAAACACTTGTGGTTGACCAACGAAGCGATCCGCCAGAGGTATACGATTTGACGCCATCGATAGTTTGAATATAGACATTACCGGAATCGTCAACTGCGGGCATTGCCTCAAGACTTTCTCCGATATTACCGGTTTGCCAAAGGGTATCGCCTTCGGCGGCCATTAAACTTGATGTCATTCCTAGTAAAAACATAATTAATACAACATGTAATCCAATTCTCATGTTCATCGCTTCATACTCCTTCATTTCCTCCCGCTTAACTCCTGTTTCGGCTTCCTTAAACACGATCTACATGGGTCAGAGTTGGAACTCATGACGATTCCAGACGATACCTCCTTTCTAGTCTCATGAAATTACCTACTTGTATCTTTACAACGCTTTCGGTAGAATGAAATGTGCTTGAAATAGGCGCAAAAAAGCCCTATATCAACGCACTATGGTAAGCCAGCATCACCCTACCAAAGCTGCTGCTGGCTTACTTTCAATTCTTTTTGCTTACCAATTAATTATTATTTATACATGTCATGACATTATCTTTTTCATGATATGCCAATGACTCATGTTGGATTCCTTTAATACAAAATGTATAATTCGCTTTTTCTTTTTGTTTCGGTGCTGCGATGATTGTTTTTCCGGTACTATGCGTTCGTTCTTTTCGATCGAATGTAATTCCTTTAGTAAAACTTGTTGAGATAATAGCATCACTAACAAGAGCTCCCAGGTTATCACGTACTTCAACTTCAACGGCATGAATAATTTCACCTTGCTTATTGATGGTTTCAATACAACGCAAATGACTAACATGACAAGTCGTTGCAGGCAGAGCTTTTGACGGTGAACTGATATTAAAGTTACCGGAACAGGTAATATCTTTTTGATATTTTGGCCATGGTGAATCTGCCAAGCCAAGCCCATTTCCTTTTATGGCAAAGAGCACTCCATTTTCACCACCTGTCACATAAATGGTACCATTAGGTGCTAAAGAAACACCCATTTCATTGAGAACAATGTTTCTTGTAATCGGCGTGGTCCAATTAAGAAAACCATCTTTATCAAGACAGACGACATACCCTTTTTTATCACCATGCGTTGTCATTTCAGCGGTGTATATCAGAGCACCATCTGCACGCAATAACGGATCACCATGCCAGGAGACAGTTCGAAATTGCCACTTAATTTTTCCCTCAGGTTTAATCGCATACATAAAGCTATCTTCGGTACCAACATAAATGGTGCCGTCAGGCCCGATGACTGGTGTGACAAATATTTCCAGACAACATTTCTTAGGATCCTGCCCCACAGGAAACGGCCATCCCGTTTGCGTCTCTGAATTCCAAGTTTTCATTTCGCGGCCAGTTTGAGCATGAAATTTTCGTAACACACCGGCATTTGATGTCGCAATAATATGGCCTTTCCCATCCATAATCGGAGGCATGCGCATTTCTTTACCAATGGGTTGCGCCCAATTTTCTTTATATGTTTTTCCTTCATCGGTTAATGAAATCAACCAGCCATGTTGACTGCCTATAAAAATCGTGCCATCGGGTCCAATACTTGCCCCGCCTAAATAACCGCGGATATCATCTTCCAGAGCTGGGTGAGGATTATCATAGGTCCATATCACTTTTCCACTACGAGCGTCTATGGCATGGAACTCATCGCTGGGATTCAAATTATCGCCTTGGCCAATATACAGCCTTGATCCATCTTCAGAAATCGCGGGATTGGTATGAAAACCAGCTTTAAATCCTTTGGTGTTATGCCAAAGTTCTTCACCCGTCGTTGCATTAACAGCATAAATACCTTTGGAATTTGCAAAAAAGACATCATTATTGCGACCAAGAACAGCAGAACTCGAATCACCAACACCGCCTTTATAACGCCATCGAAGTTTTCCATGAGTATCAAAAGACCATAAAAATTTGCTATCCACGACATAGACATTACTTTCATGATCGATCACGCAGGTAGCTTCAAGCGTTTCACCAACCTCTTCGCGCTGCCAAAGAATTTCACCTTCGGTTGCCCAAAGTGAAACATGTACCGTCATTACACATATCAACACCATGAAAGAAGTCGCTAACGGTTTAGCGTGATTCATATATAGAAAAGGCTTATTAATTGATTTTCTCCTAACTCCAGGTTTTCTGACAGATTATTTTATTAGTTGGAAAAGATTTTGAACCTCTTTTTGGCGAATCACACGATCATATAATATCACTTCATCCAGAGCCCCGGCAAGGCAGATTTCTGAACCTTCTTCACCACCAATAAAAATATTATTCCAGCAATAATTCTTAGGCCACTGAGATAACGTCTGGACCACTTTATTCTCTGTACGATACAATTTCATTGGCTGACCATCTTTATAGCTAAGAATCTCGCCTTCATTTGTAATTGTAACAACGATATGAGACCATTGATTTCTGACCCATTTTTGATCCGATTCAAGTCGCTCTGCTAGATCTGTATTTGCTCCAGAAAATGCTATCGTAACGGTACCTTCTTCATTTCCAATAAAGGTTAAGTCTTGCGAACTTAATCCGGAGCGACCTATTTTAAACTCATTTTGAAAAATCGTTTGTAATCGTAATTTATCAAAAAGAAGCCAGAATGAAATTGATATTCCATCACGACATTGACCAGGCAAAGGCTCTTTCATTTGTAGATAACTACGCTTGCCATCAAATCGAACAGATGAGCCCAACATCGGCTCTTCCCGATTTATTATTTTCTGGCAATTTCTTTTTGCATCTAAGAAATAATTATCTGAACCTAATTGGCTTGAATAGCCTGCTTCAGTTTTTTGATTAAAAGACCAATAAGCAAGTGGCATCGAGTCACTAACAAATTGTTGATACAGCGTTAGTCGATTACCTAACGAAGATTCACCTTTCATTTGACGAACAAAACCATTATTATTCAATACGATGTTTTGAACGTTAAGACCATCTGAACTAATAGACTTGGCCATACCAGCCCTGAGAGAGATTTCGTTCTCTTTATTCTTACCTTGACCAGAGAACAGCCCCACAAGACCTTCGAATACATGCACTTTGCTGACCCCATTTTCGGCAACCTCAACGGAAAACTCAGTGCCATAATCCACCATTTTTGCTGAAGGTGTTTCGATGTAAAAACCTTCAGCCCCTTTGGATATCCAAACACTCAGTTTACCTTGTTGCAGATAGGCCCCATTAGCCGACTCTAAAGATATCTTTGATGGCCCTTCCAGAATAACTTTGGCACCATCATTAAATTCAATTTCTGCTAAACCACTCAACAAATGATAATCTCTATTTTCCAAGTCGATCGATGTTGCAACAGACCATATTGGATTATCAGCATTAATGATTTTAGCAACGACCTTTGTAGGTTCCTGCTTAATCAGTAACCATGCAACACAACCCAATAAGAGACATGCCGCAATCGCTGAGATCGTCTTGGTTATTCTTGGTAAGAATGATCGAACATGACTAGACGATTTAGCATTGTCTAATTGTTCTACGCGTTGCTGATACAAAAACAATTCGAGCTTTTCCTCAGCTTCTCTTTTGACTTTCTCTTGGATTTGTTTTATTTTTTCACTATTTTTATCACTCCAATATTTCTCATCCGATTGAATCATTTCACGAAACAATGCCTTGATATTCTCAGAGGATTCCATCGAATTGGCATCCACACGAACATTGGGCTGGAATAACAAAGAATGCATCATAATAAATTCAGTGAACAACTCGATCTGCTCTGGATGATTTTCAAAATAATCTGACAGATCTCGCCGCTGTTGTTCAGTGCCATTACCATCCATGACATTCATGAGTTGTTCATACAGTTCCTGCTTATTCACGGCTATGGTATCCTTGTTTCATTTTTAAATTGTGTTTGGATACAATTTTCCAGAGAAATATAAATTCGAGATAACCCACGATAGACAGATTGAAAGGTTATTTTCATAACGTTGGCAATCTCTTTAACATTCTGCGTTTTTTCAAAACGCATATAAAGCAACATGCGATCTTTCGCAGACAGTTTTTGAATACAATGCTTTAAAGCATCGGCTCTTTCATCCAGTGTCGTCATTTTTGAAGCAAGGCTCTTATCAACCATGGCCTCGACACTGTCTACAAATTGAATGCGATTTCGCCGATTTTTTCGCAAGAATTTCAAGGTATTCAATTGAGCGGTTTTTACAGCCCAGGCAGAAAAATCAGTTCCTAATTCAAACTGATCGAATTTGGTCCACAATGTCTTGACCGTTTCCTGCAATAAATCGTCTGCATCGTTATGATTATGAACTTTAGAGAGAATGTAAGCATAGATCCGGCTTTGGTTAGCAATAAACAATTCCAGAAAAAGCGCATTGCTTTCCTTATCATTTTTCGAAGGTCTCATATCATTATGTTTTGAATTCGCCATTGTCATCATGTCGTCATATTCTTGCTTTTTATTTTAAGATATCGCTACATTTACACATACACTCCCTTACCCATCAAAAATTCACCCAAAAAATTCACTCTCCCACTAAAATACCCACAAAAGTGACTATAAAGCTAATTAAAAAAAAGACTTATAAAAAACACTAACTATTAATAAAAGATAATTATTAAAATATATCACGACGCAAACAACACGAATTGCAAGATTTGCTCGATCACGAACATAAAACATTACCTTTTAAATCAACATCTTATAGATTTTTAAATAATAGAATTAATTGATATTGACAATTTTTCCCTCAACGTGTCTGATGAAATTTAAGTTATACAAAAAATATTTAAAAATAAAAATGGAGTTCCCGTGCCAAAATGGCCAGAAAAAGTAATATTTGATGCATCAGATAAGAGAACATTTGCAATTGTATCACAGCTAAAGAGTGCCGCATGTAGCGGCCAACTCATCCCTTGGACTGGTGCTGGAATCTCTGTTGATCCACCGGCAAACTTGCCAGACGGCAAACAATTAGAAAACCCTCTCCAGAAAGCTTTATGTCAAGCCGCACATAGTTTCATCAAGCATACTGACAAAGTATTGTCCAAAGACCTAAAAAAACAGATAAAAACTTTTCGATTAGAACAGATGCTTGAATCTCTACAGCGTGTATATGGACGTAATTTTGTCATGGATTATATTAAAGTATTGGATCAAAACATATGGAACAAAAATCACGCTATGCTAGCAGCATTGGCGAATTCTGGATTCATCAGTTCATGCGTGACTTTAAACTTCGATTGCCTTCTAGAACTAGCTCACGCATCATTTGGACGCTCCAAAACAATTTGCCCCTTGAAAAATGACAGCTTCTGTACAGGCTCGGGACCATTACAATTAGAGATCATCAAGCCACATGGTTCTTTTTATCTTAACGATTCTGAAAATAGGAATCCTGATCTTCTCTGTGGTGCAATTTCTGAGATTGGTGACCGACCTTCAAATGCTAATCGCCAAGTAATCCGGCAGGCTATAATACAATGTCCTATAGTATTAATAATAGGATATAGCAATCATGACTGGGATATCTCACCAATCCTTTTCGAACTTCGCAAAGAATTGAACCATATTTACTGGATAGAACATTCAGACAACCCCAAAAAACATAAGCCAAACACCCGTGAGATACGAGTGCGGGAACTTCTTAAAACTTTTTCTATTCCTTCGACAATAATAATCACCAATACTAGTAGTCTATTACAGAACCTTACAAAGGAACTTGGAGTAGAGATCCCTCCACCTCCAAATAATGTCGGAGAACAAAGGCAGCCCCCTGATACATCATTCCTTATTGAGACTCAGAAAAATCGAGAGCAAACAGCCCTTGCAACCAGTCTTATTCTACGACATGGAACCACACGACGGTTTCTTATGAATGAGCTATTGAAGATAGATACATTTAAAAAAACACCATCATTAAATGCAGTGCTAATGAAAGCAACTGGCATGACGAACTATTCCAATGTGCAGGAAATAACCGAACGAATGAAATCTGTCACAAACCTAAATTTTCGTAATACAACGGATGATAATGCATGGCACGGATATCAATATCTTCGAAAGGTAATTCGGCCATGGCCTCTCACTAATATATTTTTTTTACCTCTTAACATATTTCGTGCCTGGCGGTATTTTCAACGCGCCATACGCTACTCAACTACCGAAAAGCATGAAGTGAACACACAACCTGAACGTGATTACATTTCTTCATCGGTTACGAAAGCTCGTTTTTTTTATCCAGCTCAAGTTCCACACGGCTGGGCTGAAAACTTTATGTTCTTCGGAAAATCGGCCAAACCTTTTGTTCGCCTATTTGCGTGGCTTAGCTTACATCTGTATCGCAAAGCCGAGCAAGACAATAAAACAATGATGACGTCAGAGTACTTCTGGATGAGGCACCTTCAGGCTCGTATCCTGGCTGGCCATTGCATTAATCGGAAAGTTGTCGAAAAGCATTTACTGGAAATAGATAACTTCTTTTGTGATCTTCATGATGACGCACATAAAATGACTGTTTATATGTGCCAAGCATTTATAGAATCTCAAAGTAATTCGTCTGATGATAGCATTTCTAAATTACTGGATAAGGCTGAAGAGGCTATTATTTCTCATGAGCGTTTTGATCGTCAGGAGGCCCTTATTAGGGTGCTTCTCTACAGGCGTTACTTCACTAACCAGCCCAGTCTTACGAAAGCTATTGCCAACATAAGAACTTTAGTTTGAGTAATTAAAGCAAGAGGGTATTTTTTGGTCACCCTCCTAACCTTAAGAGTAATTTTTAATGAATTTTAACCTGGATGGCATCCTCGGAAACGATATTTAAATAAATGATCAAATCAGTTCCCTCTATCGTTTTGTGATATCCCCTACGATAATCTTTTGACCACTCTTTTTCTTGACCATCAATAGAAAGCTGAATACTCTTGTTTCCATAATTTTTGATTACGAAAGCAGGATGACAAATAGGCGTTTGCTTAGATCCTGCCAATGTAAAACTTAGCGGTTTACTGCTATTGGCTTTGCGGCTCTTTAATTGCCAACAGCGTTGATCGACCTGATAGCCTTTATTTATATAATCTGGTGAATCACATTTTAAAACAGCAGGACGATTCCATGACTGCGATAATTTTACCAGTGGATTCATCGTCGTTTCAGTTGTCATGCCGATGAGTGTATGGATCGTCAGTGAATTATCTGTGATAATATTTTTACTGGATTTTTTATTATAAATCCCTTCAGAAACGCAGGTACTGGAAGGACGCCCATCCACTAGGAAGGTTTGCCTGCCATCGCTGGGAAGTTGTCCACCTGGCCAATGATTCCACCAGGGAAGTCCCCAAGGCCAGGGTAAATCAGCCATATCGCCACCCAGTTCCACCGACCCAACACCCGGCGGATAAATAATATAATGTTTCGATGGCGAATTAATGTTGTAGCGAAGAATCGTAAAGTCTTCGAGGTTTTTCTCTTTACCTACTGGCCTAGGACGACCATGCTGCCAGGTATAACTGGTAGTATCGCCATCAATCGTTGCTAATGTGACAGCGACGGGATCAATGATTTCAGCGGCTCGCATACCAATCGGTACGACAAAATTCTCCTGCTGCATCGTGTGATTACCAAGCGGATCAGAACTCCAAAGTATTAGTTTACGTGCGGCAACACCATCAGGATAAATCGTGTAAATATCATCGTTCCAATCACTCCAACCTGTCAGCGGATCTTCATTAATCGATTCGTATTTAATATCTGTCAACTGATGCCGCCAGTGAATAACCACGCGAGCATCCGTATTTTCAATAATACGTACATGCGAGTATTTACAGAGTCGATCCATCATCGCCTCATGGCATCCATGTTTTCCCCAGGTTTCTGAGCCTTCCTGCATCATACCAATCCCATTTTCTGCATACCAGATTGGGTAGAAATTGATGCCATGCCAAAAGACCAACCGATAAGGTGCCTGATCAAACCGAACGATCACATCGGCAAATTCTCCCATCCGCCATTGACTGTCGATATCTTTGTCATATTTTAAAAATGTATGCGAAGCACCAAAAGGACCGGGCCCCTTTGGCCCGATAGGAATTTTGCGAAATTGCAGAGGCTGAGAAACACTTGGTTGGTGTTTTTTGTACAGGTATGAAACTTGCCGAAATGTAAAAGATTGATTATAGATCTTAACTTCATCGATTAAACCATCGAGCGAATAATGAATCGGCAAAGAACCATAGTCACGTTCGGCATGCGCAGGCCTTCGCTTAACATAATCACGCAGCATATAAAGTGGTTGATCTACGGCCTGTTTAAATTCGATGTTTGTATCATGTTTTTTTTCCAATTGGCCATTCACATAAATTTTAATGCCTTCATCTTTGTGATAAACTCCTACCAAATGCGTCCATTTCAACAAAGGAATCACAGGCACCGGATAGCCTCCTGGCGTTGGTGGCAGCTGAAGATTGTGTAATATTTTTTCTTCCGTTAAATTGGGAAGAAGTGGCCTTGAATTCCCTTGAAATACTTGCTCACCATCACCAATATGTAAGCCAAAACTACCATCAGCATTGATACCAAAAAAGAATCCCGAATTGCCCTCCATTTGCGTGACAATCGGACACCAATTCCAAGGATAAACCTGAGGTGCAATCCATGCCTCAACCGTAAATCCATCTTTATTTAAAGCGGAAACCTCATTGCTACCCAGAACGAGCTGCGTCGTTAGCTCGTTAGATTTGAGAGCTTTGCCACGAACCCCATCCACATACGAGACCTGTCCAGTGATAGCTTCAGGATCTGGCTGTTCAAACGACCAATGCAAAACAGGCGTCTGAGCAAATAACGAGTGAGCCATGAGTGCCAAAATGAGGGATGAAAAACCAATGTATAAATTTCCCTTGTACATCAAAGAATTCCTTAAAAATGATGGTTATGAGGTTGGCAAGGGATTTATATCTAACGATCCTATCAGTTCTCCCTTCTAAATGCAATATTAATAATTGTTAGATATTGTAATAACCATCTATTTTAAGAGCTTTATTCCAGTTGGATTAACATAGCGATTGCTTTGTGGGATTGGTATTCTGAACTTATTTCCCCCTCTTAGAAGCTATATGCCACAACCTAATCCAGTAAGACGCTGGAGAAAAATCCCATTCGAACAAATCGACCCGAAAGTTCTGTTTGTCTTTTCGAACGTTGAAGTCAAAGATGGCAAAGCAACATCTTTGACCGATCAGGACATTAAATATACGTTAGAGAAAAATCTCAATAATAATAAGCCCAAAGATTTCGAAGTAAAGACCTCTACTCAATCAGGATCTTAAAGGCCCATGCGTGATCACACGGCAGCGGGGCGGGGAGTTTTTCGATAACAAGATCATCGCCATCCATATGCCACGGGAGCGACATAACATCTCCCAGCATCCGAATCTCCGATCCCTTCACCGGTCGGATACCGGGTATCTTATACGGCACCTTCGGTTTCTCACTGTTACCATATTCAGCGAACCCAACAGTCGGGGGCCACGAATTCCCTAGCTCAATCGCATACAAGTAAGGCAGCTTTTCTGTAAAACGGATCGAATCACCTGCACTCCAGGCGTCAATACCACCCTTATTAAATGGTGCACAACGGGCCGCATAGAGCGCCTCCTTGTTAACCGCCATCCATGCACCGAGTTGTTTCAAACCTACAATCTGCTCAACCGGAAGTGTGCCGTCTCCTTTCGGTGCAACATCCAGCAGCGTCACACCATTCTTGCTGATCCTGTCGACGATCCCATCCACTAGCATATTCACTGGCCGACAGCCGACGCCTTCAGCGTATGCCCAAAAGTTACCGATGGGAACATCCTTCTGCCAACGCTCTTTCTTGGGCTCTTTCATACCCTCCCATACCCAGATGCCATTGGGAAAGTTTCCACCCTCAAGATCCAGCACGGAACATGAAAGAGGAGCACTTCCTCCTTTATGAGATATAAATACATCTTTGCCCTTACCCTTTTTCTCAGCAGTATTGTAATAATGTGCGATAAACGACATCCACTCATCTTCATCGCCATAGGCATGCTGGAACCACATCTGATCCGGTAGATACTTATCTACGACCTCCCGTGCCTTATTAAGAAGTTCCTCTTCACTTTCTTCTTCATATAGATCTTTATATTTGGGATTATTTACTCCCACACCTTCCGGGCAATACTTTCTGCCTGCATTATAGATTTCCCCCGGGATTTCATGAAAACTAATGATCGTTTTCATTCCATATTTTTTGGCTGCTGCAAACATCTCTGCAACGACATCTCGCTTAGGTCCCGTTAATTTTGCATTATATGTATCATATTTACTGTCCCACATCGGATAACCATCGGAATATTGCCCACAGACTCCGGCAAAATCTACACCGACGTCTCTGTACAACTGTGCCCAGCGTTCCGGATCCCATTTTTCAGCCTTGAATAAATCGACAATGTCGTGGTAACCAAATTTATCCGCAGGCCCATACGTCTTACGATGAAAGTCATAGACACCAAAATTGTCCCGGTCGGCATCATTAGGGATATACATGAACCTTCCATACCACAACCCGCTATCAACCTGCTCAGACCCCTTATTAAAACGGTAACCCGGGACTGAGTAAGGACCCCAGTGGCAATAAACACCTAATACCGCATCCTCAAACCACTGCGGCGTTTCCCATTGAGCAAGCGACTCCCAGCTTGGTTCATACTTTTTAGACTTCGTTTCCTCAGCATTCACCAAAGTTTGCATGAATATGACTGATAAAAGAATCAGACAAATTGAAAACGAGTTTTTTTTCATAATTTATTCCTTAATCAAAGCTTCTGTAATTTCCATACTTTCCGAGTTATCCAATAACTCATATATGCTACCCATTACAATTTGCGGGGCCTTTATATTAACACAACATGCAGCGATATGGCAACTGTTTAATAATCCGCCCAAAAACAGCTTTTTCAACAGTGATTATACATGAATCTCAGGTGAGTTTCGCAAACTCGACATCCGAAAAGTATGCCGCACAGCCGTTGTTAGTATTTTGCATGTTCACGACATCAATCCTTCCCCCAAACCTATTAGCTCGAATTGGTAAGATTATATAAAATGTCATACTGATTCGTCTTTTCCATCTCAAAAACATCATAGAACGCTTTTTTATTACTGCAACAGTAAATACCGTCAAATAGAATTAAGACATAAGGCTATTTCCATATACTTTAAAAATTATTCGATGACTTATCAGCCCGATAACCAACTTCCCTTTCTACAAAAAAACCTTAATTTAGCACAAAAAAAATCCGATGACATACGAGTAGATCGTCTTGAATGTATTTATAAATAGTCAATTAATTGATAAAGCATCTAAAAAAACATAAAAGGAAACATGATGGATACAAAATTATCAGACATTCCTGAAAAAACAAAAGGTGGAATTAAATTAACCATTGGCCTAAAAATCTGTTTAGGGTTTGCATTTGTCCTGATTTTACTGGCGACCATCAGCGTCGTTGGCATTAAAGCCATGCGTACCGCAAACAACGGATTTACAGATTATCGCGAAATGGCTCGCGACAGCAATCTTACTGCAAATCTACAGGAAAATATGTTGATGATTCGTATGAATGTCAAAGACTTTATCATTACGGGTAGCGATAAGGACATTCAGGAATACCAGAAGTATATAAAAAATATGCTTAAATATTTAGAAGAAGCTAAAGTAGAAATACAGAAACCTGAACGAGCAGAAAAAATTCAATTTATTGCGAAAGCTGTCAAAGAATATAAGGAAGGGTTTCAGAAAGTTATCGACCTTAAATCTCAACGAAACAATTACGTTCATAACTTGCTTAACAAAGAAGGTCCTGCTATGCAAAAAAGCCTGACCTCCATTATGAAATCTGCAGACAAAGACAGTGATGCTTCCGCAGCATATCACACAGGGTTGGGACTAAGAAACCTCCTGCTAGGTCGCCTTTATGTTGCAAAATTTCTCGAGACAAACGCTCAGGAGGATGCCGACAGGGTTTATTCTGAATTTTCCGAATTTAAATCAAAACTAGAACACCTTGATGCGGAACTTCAAAATCCAGAACGAAGGGAACTCTTGAAAAACGTTAGAGACAAATATTCTGTTTATCACAGTTCATTTAAGAAACTGGTAAATATTATCTTTGAACGAAATCAAATCATTACTGAAACACTAGACAGGCTCGGTCCTCAGATTGCAACAGCAGGTAGCGACGTGAATTCAGACATTCAAAAGACGCAGGACACGCTTGGCCCCAATTTAGTCGCCACCATGCAACAGGCAAACCGCAATGTTATTATCGTTAGTCTTGTAGCGATTACGCTTGGGATAACCTTAGCATTATTAGTCATCAGAAGTATCACACGCCCCCTAAAAGAGACTGTCAAGATGCTCAAAACCAGTCAAGTTGAAAATGATCTTACTGCCAGGCTCACTATCAAAAGTAATGATGAATTGGGTAATATGGCACATCATTTCAACCAGTTTATTGAAAAAATTCAGAACACAATTAAGCAGATTTCAAATAATGCCTCTACCCTTTCCGAATCAGCAAATGATCTTTCGAGTACAGCCTCGCAGCTTACCAGCGTTGCAGACGAAACCACAAATCAAGTAAAATCAGTTTCAACCTCAGCCAAACAAATGTCAAACAATATGGACACCATCAGTTCTTCAACGGAAAAAATGAATTCAAACATGAAGGCCGTTGCGATATCCTCGGAAGAAATGAATAGTAGTATTTCTGAAGTCGCCCAAAATACAGAAGAAGCCTCAAAAGTTGCTAATGAGGCTTCCATTCTGGTTACTAACAGCAACAAAAACATAAGTCAACTCGGTAACGATGCTGATGAAATTGGTAAAGTCATTGAGGTCATCCAGGACATCGCAGAACAGACAAATTTACTTGCTTTGAATGCTACCATTGAAGCCGCTCGAGCTGGAGAAGCCGGTAAAGGTTTTGCTGTTGTTGCCACGGAAGTCAAGGAACTTGCTAAGCAAACAGCAGTCGCATCCGAAGATATAAGTAGTCGTATCAGTGCTATTCAAAATTCCACCGGAAAATCGATTGAATCCATTGGTAAGATCAGAGATATCATTGAAAAAGTATCTGATACATCAAAACTGATTGCCGCAGCAGTCGAAGAGCAAAGCATTACCACAAAGCAGATTTCCCAAAATGTCACTGGCGTTGCATCTTCCTCTGAAACGGTTGTTAAAGAGCTAGCCAATTCATCCACCGCAAGCCAGGATATCACCGGTAACCTTGCGAATGTCGATGAGGCAGCCCAACAAACAGCTACTGGCGCATCGCAAGTCCAGAAAGCAGGAAAAGATCTATACACACTCTCCGGAGATCTTCAAAATCTTGTTAACCAGTTTAAAATTTAATCGCCAAATCCAAGACTTAAAGGGGTCGGATACCTTTTTAGGACCGACCCCTTGGCTTTAATATTGATTCAAGATTTAATCTCATGGCCGTCTGTTTTACCCAATCATCTTGACCCCGTACTATCCAAAAACTCATATGTGTCACCAATTGTAAGTTGTGGAGCGTTTATCATAATACATTACGCAACTCTGTGATAGCTGTTTAACAAACCACCGAATAATTGGTTCTTTTGAATTCTATCCATAAAACGGAAGTTTACTTTTTCTTGATCATTCACAAACGGAACTTTGTTACCAATCCCTTGATGAGGTCGATGGTAATTACAGAAACCTTTGTAGTAATCTAAGATAGTTTGCAAACGCGGTAAACCTATCACCATCAAATGATCTAGACATTCTCGTTTAATGCTTTTCAAAAATTTTCAGCATGTGAATTCGCATTCGGAGCCTTATAGGGTATGCGCAAGGGAGTTATACTACAACCACTTAACATTGTATCAATGTCTACCTGAGCATATAATTTATTTAACATAATATATAATTAACCAAAATCATAAAAAGTTAGATTAAAGGCATATACAGAATATATCATCCCACAAATTGGAAATAAAACAGAAACCCATGCCAAAATATTATTGTATAATTTATGCCTTATCAATTCCGCTAATATTGGTATACAACCCAAGATGAATAATAATAAATAAATAACAAATGGTCCTATGGCCGCCTTCAAATTTACATTAGAAATCCTTTCGGCCTTTTCTGATGTCATCTCTGATATATAACCAATATGGACCTCACTTAATTCATAATGAACAGCATATAATTGTACAATAATAACACAAACACAAATCATTAAAATCAACACAGATAACGAATTGATTATTTTCGATTTTGGTTCAACATTCGTTTTAATAATCAACACCTCTAATTGGTCGAACAACATGTATATCACGCAAATCATCAGAAAACAAACCAAGCTTTGAATCTGAAGAGGTTAGAAATCCAATCGGGAATCCGAGAATAAACTTATCCCAAACACTCTTAGCTTTATTTACTTCTTCAGTAAATATAGGAGAGGGAGAAGCCCCTGAACATTTTTTTGCTGCAGGTTTGTCATTAAACAAAATCGGCGTCATATTATAATTTTTCATGTTATGTTCGGCTTTGGTCATTTGACTATGCAAACAACTTGCCTCGCTTTTTGATAATACTTTACCACAATAGTTTTTAATTAATGTACTTTTATTTAATGCTTTATTTTGTGTACGTTCAGCAGCAATTATAGCACCTAACCAATTCGTAGGCAAATCTTCAAGTGAATTCACAGTCCTTGCTTGCGGATGTAATTCTAGTATCCCTCTAAATCCTTTATTACCAAGCTGATGAGGTTCACCCGTTTTAAATAGACTGTAGAGCATTGCTAGTGGAATATATTTCATTAAGTCTTTTTTTCCAGTTGTCAACTCAATTATATCAGTTGTGTCTGGATCTACTCCAAATTTTCGTATAGGGTAAAAAACAACAACATTATTAACCAAACCTGGATATGTTAATTGAACAAATCCGTCACTATACTCACTATTTGCAACTTCCTGAACTGCTTTATATGCACTATCGTAGGCTTTATCCCAGCCCAAATGTGTTGCATCAAGCCAACCACAGCGACATGTATATATAAAACGCGTTCCTTTACTAGAGTCTAAAAACTTTTCATAACTACCTGTAATAGAACTTTTTGGTAAAATTGATGTACCACTTGGATCAACATATCTTCCAGGATTACTTCGCACATATTCATATAAATTCATGCCATCTATGTATCCCAAAGGATCTTGATGCAAAAATCTTCCTGTATCAGCATCATAATAACGATTTCGATAATACATCAATTCCAAATTACCATTGTCGATTTTTTCTAATCGTCTACCAGTAAAATAGTATGGATTAGCAGAAGCAGCCCCGCTAAATGGTGTATAATCGGGATTCAATCTCGTCATTTTTCCATAAGCATTATATTCATATCGCTCAAGTAAATTACCACTGACATCCATCAAACCAACAGGACTATATTGATGATCATGAGCATAGTAATATCTGACTGGAGAAGCACCCGTTTCATCGATCATCATAAGAACTTCATCAACATAGTTGCCATAAACGTACCATCTTTGCAAAGCATAGACACCATTCCCTTCGCTTAAGACCTGTTGGCGATCATTATAATAATAGGACTTATTAATACCATCAACATATGAAAAAACACGACGTCCTAATGCATCATAAAAATAGATTGCAAGACCAGCACCCATACTATCTTTAATCTCAACCAATCGATTTTCATAATCATAAACATATTGGTAGCCATTTCCGTCACTGATCATATTCCCGGCATTGTCATAAGATAATTGAACATCATAGGTGCCTGTTTTATCATACCGATTGGTTAGTTCATTTTTGGCATAATTATTGGTTACAGCTCCAATGACCACACTGTCTCGGTTACCTAATTTGTCCATATTAAAGGTTTCATTATCCATACTATGATAATTAGCCATAGTTAATCGATCTAAACCATCATACGTGTAATCATTAATATGACTACTACTTCGATGATGAAAAATCGTATTATCAACATTACCATTTTGATCATAATTATAATGGAAATTCATTAAATAGACAGGTGTCGCTGAATTTGGATATGTTTTCAAATCTGTCAGTTGGCCATAGTTATCATAATCGTTTGTTTGGATGACAGGAGAAATCGCTGATGTATTATAAGTACGCAAGCCAAGTTTGTTTCCTGTATAATCATATTGAACTCTAGGAATCATTTCTGCATTAAGGTAAACCTGATATATGCGCCCTAATGGATCTGTAAGCATACGAACTATTCTCCCATCAGGGTAGGTTGTTTGCGTTCGATTACCAGATTGGTCATATCCATATATAATATTTTTTGTCGTATGCCCAAAAATAGATTCATCTGCTTGTCCAATCCAACCTTGATCGGTGTAATTAAAAACAGAATTATGGATAGGACCAAAAATACTAGATACTTTATTGGCCGTTTTGACACGACCGAACCCGTCATAAGTAAGATTCTCCGTTACAGTATTACTCCCTGCAGTCATAGTGAAAGTCGCTACCTTTTGGGTTACTTGCCCTAAATTATCACTTTGATAGGTCGTTACAATTCCACGCTGGTCCGTGCGAGTGTTAATCGAACCATCAGGATAATATAGATAAGACGTAAACTGTGAATCTGGATAAATGATTTTATTTAAACGATTCAGATTGTCGAATTCATATTGAGTGATTTGAGCTGTAACACCATCAGCGTAAGAAGTTATAGATATTTGGCGGCCAAGTCGGTCATAATCATTTACAATTTTTTGATATATCCCGGTAATATCGGCAATTCTTTCTATTTTTAAACCAAAATGGTTATATAAATATGTATCCATATTACCTTCAGGGTATTGAACACTTGAGACTTGATCAAAACTATTATAAGATTTTTGAGTTGAACGATATACCGCAGGAGTGGCAATGTCTGGTATTTGACGCTCCTCAATTTCACGGCCATATGAGTCGTAGTAATATTCTGTCGTTATCACAACATCATTAACCGCTATATCATATCCTTTTTCAACTTTTGTACTGCGATAGATTTTACCGTCTGGATAATAGGAAACACTTTCTTCATTTAACATAGGATCAATAGTTTTTAATTGACGACCAATTTCATCATATTGAAATTGAGTAATCAATGGTGCCGAACTATTAGAATTATAACCAGTACTTTGACTTAATAATCCAGGATAAGTCCCACCTTGACCATCATATAATTTATCAACCACTTGGTCTCTAGTAACATCAATAGCAACAAATGACCCATGGGAAGGATCATAGATCGCATCCGCATCTGACATAGTTGTTTGGCGTGAAATATTACCTAAACCATCATATTCAAAGCGAGTTTGCTTCAATGCAACATCATTCGACTCGTCCGCAGGGGTTCCCATGCAATCATAACTGACTTGTTCGGTTACCTGTACTAAGCTATTATAAATAGTCTTTGAATAATGCCCTTCTGCGTCAACCACTTTATTAGCATTACCTGCTCCATCGTAGAAATAATCCATGACTTTCGTCAGCACACTATCTCGTAATTCTTTTTCGATATAATCGACATTTCCACCAGATGTATAGGTATATTTAGTTTGCCGATTGTCTGCATCATAAATATACTCAACACGTCCAAAATTATCATAGGTCTTACGAGATGCTACGACATCAGTTACACCAATAACATCTGGATTATTATAACTCGGATCGGTGGAATCTGGACTTTTTAAGATCGTTTTTTCCACTTGGCTTAAAATGGTATATGTTGTCAAAATAATATGATCATTTGCATTATCTAGCCCTACATTAGGATTTTTTAATACACGTGACCGCCAAGTTTGACCTAATTGATTATATTCGATTCTTTTCTCTGAAACGATCTTGACAATGCCACCTTGTAATTCACGCCAAATAATTTTAGTTAATGCACCCGCATCATCATATTCTTTTTCAACCCATCGATCCCCTGAATTATTAACAGCAGGATTTAGACTCAACTGATACTCTTGAAGATTTGTCAATTGATCATTGTCCGGATCAGCACCCGCATCATTCACGCGAGGATCCAACCCATTCGCAATATGACTCACTTCCCATCCATCAGGCATACCATCTCCATCGGTATCGATATTTGTTGGATCCAGAGCGTTCAAATATTCTTCCAGATTACTTAAACCGTCACCATCCGAGTCGACACCTGAATCATCAATTGTTGGATCAAGTCCATATTGAGTTTCCCAGGCGTCTGGCAGGCCATCGGAATCGCTATCCACGCTTGGCAAAGTCGTAAAACTCCAAACCGCACCCGTGACACGGCCACATGCAACCTTCTTTTTCAACGTACCATCATAAATGGATCCTGATGCTGCTGAATTACTTGCTGTATACCCACTGGTTTCATCAAAAGCCCAATGAGCTAATAAATCAGCTGATGTGGGATCCGTCTGGTTACCAGTTTGATTACAATCAAGACAGATATCATTTATTTCGTTCAAGGTTAGGGCTTTGGTATACATACGTGCATCATCGATTTGCCCTTCCATATAATAATAGCCACCGACATTAGTAGAGCCCATAAACATCCGACCCTGACAAGATTCTAAATTACCAATCGGGGCAGCATCTTGGGTCGCTAACGCTCCATCAACATACAATCTTCGAACGCCGGTACTCGTTCCAACATTCCAATCCCATACTAAAGTAAGATGATACCATTGATTTAATGTTGTAACAACAGGCGTTGTCGTAACTAAAGTATTTCCACCACTAGTACGTAGCCCTGTACCAATGTTCCCATCAGTAAATAATCGCAACCAAAACCGGCCAGGTGCATTTAAACCCGCCTGCGACATAACATACATATCTGTATCATTGTCTGTTTTCTTAACCCAGGCAGATAAACTAAAACTACCATTACCCGGATCTAGGACATAAGGAAATTCAATATGATTGCCATGAGCAGCTTGATTCATACCAACGCATCGATTGATAACACCACCTGATTGCCAAACAGGACCACCAATTTTACTTAAATATTCATCGACACGCCAATAATAAGGTGTACCAGCAGTCACCGTGGGAACAAATGAGGTTGTCGTTTGATATCCTTTAAACTCAGGGCTCTGTGTCGTTGCACTTGTCACAAGAGATTGATCCGTACCAAAAAAGACATCATATCCCCACACATCACCAGGAACAACCGAAGACCATTTCAAAGGTAATGCTGTATAAACCGTTTCATTAACACTTCCATCTACAGGAGAAACATTCACGGCTTGCTCCATTTTAACGACACTTATATAACTTGAAGTAGACCAGGTGTTTTCATTATCTTTCACGGTCAATTTAACACGATATTCTCCAGTCTTATCAGGTGTAAATACATAGGTTGGAGAAGAGCTCTGTTGTGTATCACACCCTGTCGCTCCGGCAGGAACTTGAATACATTCCCATTTATAAGTCAAAATGCTGCCACCATCTGGGTCATAAGAACCACTTCCATTCAATGTAACAGGCAAACCTAAGCAATGCGTACCTCCACCTGAAGCATTTGGGATAGGCGTTGAATTTGTTGGACCACAACTATAAGCAGGTAGTGAAATAAATTTTAAATAAACGACAATATAGATAAATACTTTTATATTTTTACAAAACATCTTATGCTTCTCCCATAAAATTATTGGTGGTTCTCGACATTGTTTTCGTTAAGCCATTGGCGCGCGATTTTAGCTGATGGACTATTCGGATAATTCTCCGCAATCGACTGATAAGCCATTGCGGTATTTTTATCTGCCAGTTCTGCTTCAATCTGATCATTAAATTTTAACTGCTGATTGACATATCCTTCCAAAAACTGTATATGCCAATCAAGCTCATTCTCAGGATAATCCGCTTTATATGCTTGGATACTTTCCAAGGCTTTTTCATATGCCCCCATTGAAATTAGACTTTCGATTTTAATTTGACATACCTGATAGAGCATTTCAAGATCGTCATAACGCTCCATGGCTTCATGACAACCTGCAAGAGCTTTTTCATAATAGATAGTTGCTAAATCAGAATTACCCTGACCCAACTGTCGATTCGCTTCATGACTATAACGCTCGATTAAAATATAGAGTGGGTCATTATCTAAATCATCTTTCAGCAAGATTTCGCTATACTTTAAGTCATCTCGCAAATTATCTGCGGAATAGGGATCGCCCTGAAACAAACGAACGATAGCCATACCTGTCTGAGCCTGTTCTAAATAGAAGTCATCATCCGACCATTGATCACCTAAATACCGAAATAACCCCTCAGCAGCTTTCAACTGCTTTGCATCAAGATATTGAAAGGCTATTTCTCGGATCACATCTGCTATAACATTAACTTCTTCTTCATTTTCTTCTTCGCCAAACTCATTTAAAATCTCTTCCGCTGTAATAGCTTGATCATACTCGTAATAAATACCCGCCAGATAGACTTCTGCCAATGGCTCACGTGTATCCTGAGGCGATTCATTGATGACATATTCTAGCAATGCCTCAGCCGTTTGATAATCAGATTGTTCTACTGCAATAATGGCAATCTGATAAATGACTTCTACCAAATGTTCTGATTCAAAATACACATCTTGAATGATATCAATATGACTTTTTAAAGATTCCTGATCGTTATTTTTCGCGGCCAACTTTGCCAAATTGGTATGTGCCCACAATGTATATTTACCACGAGGCAAACGCTCAATCATCGACTCAGATACTTTTTGTGAAATTTTATGGGCATAAACATTTTCATCACTGCAATGCGTTGCAATCTCATAGCAACAATGACCCAAATGTTGATTTGATGAAAACTTATCTAGAAAGGCTTGATATTCTCCAAAAGCATTCGCTCGTAGATTTCGACAAGTCACCATCCCCTTCAGCCGTTTAGTACTCCATTCAATATTATTTGGATCGTTCTCTAATAAGGCATCATAGATTGCCACAGAACCTTCCGGATCATTGAACGATTCAAAATCATCATATTCCTCAACTAGCTTTTTAAGAACAGTAACATACTCCTCTTCATCAGGAAAATCCTCTTTCACTTTCACCATAAGCGATTCAATTGGATGATCATCTTGCCCTATTGATTTTTTTGCCATCATAGCGGATTGCACAACACCTACGTATTTAGCTTCAAATGATTCAGCTGAAATCTTATCTAACAGGGTCTTATAGTGAGACAGCAAGGGAAAACGATTGCCATAGTAGGTATAATCGCAGGCAATATCATCACAAAGAACCGGGAGTAACTGACGAGTATAGTCTCCTTGAGCTAACACCTCTTTAATCAACTTATCCCTAAAAGCAACAACATTCTCATCTTCAACATTTTTCAAACGTTGAATCTTTGCCATCATCGCCGCCTTGCTATCAGGCCAGTTCTTTTCGATCTTTTTATAAAGTTCATTTGAATCGTCATCTTGTTCAAGATAGTGCGACTGAATAAAAGCCATTCGAAAGGCACTGTCGGCAAGCTGAGCTTTATCTACACCAAGATTGTTTAAAACAGAGTCGACATCAAACGCTTTAATCTCATCCTCAACATAAAAGATGCTTGACTGTTCTAACAGACTCTTATGTTCTTCTAAATCACTTTGAAGAGTCATTTGAGCCAATAATAGTTCTGCTCTAACAGCTTCAATACTCTCTGGCTGGCTATCAATTGTTTTTTGGCATAACTTTCTAGCTTTTTCAATGTGTCCAGACTGGATAAGTTGCTCGACATGATCTAATTCAATATCTAATCTGCCACGATCATCTCTGTTGGTTTGATATTCATCATCGCTAGAATTAATTTGAAGCGAGTTTGCAATGGTAAGATTAACTACGATACCTACAATCGTAACAATGACTAAACTTACGAGACCACCAAATAATATTTTTCCATATTTCTTGACCATTGCACTCATAATTGTATTCCTTATATAATTATAATTTTTATATTATTGACAAATTTATATTTAAACTATTTGAATATTCGTTATTACGGATTAACGACAATACCACTCTGCACACGAATCTGACGATCAAATGCATCATAGTGATAAACTGTCTTGACTTTCTTAGTCACGCCCATCTCGGGAGTGTATGGTTCTAATTTTTCAATCAGATTACCATTTTTGTCATACTTGTAGTCCGTCTCCAAAACCACCACTTCAGACCCAACATCGCCATGGCCGACCTGCTCTTTGATCACGAAGCCACGACCATCACGAAATGTCTTCGTCCAGCGACCATTTGGTTCAATCACTTGATTCACTTCACTTTGATTATTGTATTT
>JANQJS010000039.1 GCA_028281535.1 Sedimentisphaerales bacterium
CTGATTGTGCCGCTTGGTCAATGTCGACATCTATTTCAATGTTGACGATGATGTCTTGTTTTTTTGTGCGTTCAAAATCTTCGATACCAATGATTGTCCTGAGGCGTAGGTTTTTAATGTAAATGGTTGCCATAAGTTAAAATCCAGAAATATAAAAAGTAGTTAGAGGTTTTCTCCTCCGTCGACGTAGAGGATTTGTCCTGTGACAAAATCGTTATCCAAAAGGTAGTGTACAGACTGTGTTATTTGTTCTTTGCTTCCTTGTTTGCTTAGAGGGATGCGATCAATGATTCGCTGAGAATCATGTTTGCTGGGGTCTGGTGGTGGAAGAATATAGCCTGGTGCAATACCATTAACGCGAATATTTGGGGCCAGATCAATTGCAGCCATTTTTGTCATCTCTGCGAGCATTTTTTTGGTCAACGTATAGATGAAATAGTTAGGTTCATGACTTTGGATTCGTTGGTCCACGATGTTGATGACCTGGCCATGTTGAACTAGCTTGGCAAAATCACGTGTTAGGAAAAACGGTGCTTTGAAATTGATTGCCATGTGTTGTTCAAAAAAATCAATCTCGGTCTCTTTTAGATGAGCGCTGACAAAAATCGACGCACTGTTAACTAAAAGTTGTAAGTTTGAAAAAGTATTTTTGACATTTTCAATTAAATCAGAGTATTGATCAATTTGGCTGAGATCTGCCTGGAAAAGTTCTGCATGAACGCCAAGGTTGATGATGTCTTTTTGAACGTCAAATGCCTGGTCTTTAGACTGATTGTAGTGAATCGCTACATCATAACCTTTGTTTGCTAAGGAAAGTGCAATGGCTTTTCCAAGGCGAATACCTGCCCCTGTGACTAAGGCAGCAGGGCGATTGGTTGATTCACTATTCTGTTGTGTCACTTAATATCCTTTTATTTATTTAGACATTGCAAATATCGAATCATCGACAATTTCACCACAATAAATACATGCAGCATGTCGGGCAGATACGGTTCTTTTGCAGTTCTTGCACTCAACTGATTTACGTTGGTTTTTACCGTCGAGTTCACCGTCACGCATATCAATTTCATATAATTTATTCTCAAGGTCGTCCAGTTTTAAGCCTGCTTTGTCACGAAGCAATTCCCAGAGTGCTTCATGAATTAAAAAGGAACGATCCAGATATTCTTCCATCATGCGAATCCGGCGTTCCGTACTGGTTGCTTTGCGACTCGCTTCAGCACTTTTACTCATCGCCATAGAGGATGATATGGATTCTGGTTCCCCTCGTCCTATCGCATAACCAAATATAAGATCTCCGATTGACATAATAAGCCTCCTATGATTTGTAACTTATCTAATCGATCTGTATTACTAGAAGATATTTTAGTCGAAAAAAGGAGTGATTTCAAATGAATCCAATTGAAAAACTCACCCGGTCTTGGATTATAGAGATGACGTTTCTACAGGGGGTTCTGGGTATTCAATGCGGTAGAGGTGTGTTTTTGTTCTTAGGTATAACGCATTTCCGGAAATAGCAGGTGATGCCATACAGCCATCGTCGAGTTGGTTGTAGGTTAACATTTTAAAGTCTTTTTTGGGTTTAATGATTCTGGTACGTCCTTCGTCGTCGAAAAAATAGATCAGATTATTCACGCAAATGGGTGAAGAGTAAATATGACCTTTTATTCGCTTGCGCCACTTTTGTTCACCCGTGTTTGCATTCAGGCATGTAGCAATGCCTTTTTCGTTTGCCATAAAAAGTAGGTCGTTAGTAACCAGAACGGAACTCATCTTGGGAACATTTTTTCTATAGGTCCACACCACTTTTGTTTGAGTAACATCGCCGCGACCATCAGGTTTAACGGCCATAAGCTGATTGTGGAGATAGCCAGTGGTTAAGTAGACTAATCCATTGGCATACACAGGTCGAGGTGCATTGGACCAGCATTTATGACGAACATACCATAATTCTTCACCTGTCATTGGGTCATAAGAATAATTTGCCTTTGCTGCTGCACTGATTAATTGATGTTGCCCATTAACTTCGATGATGATGGGAGTACTAAATGCTTTGCGAAAATCGCCATTGGCTTTAGGTTTTCCATTTTCTTCGAGATCATTGTAGTAGTCAGATCGTTGTGTGCGCCAAATGGTTTTTCCAGATTTAGAATCTAATGCCACCAGATATTGGTTAAAGTCCATACCATCAAATGACAGTATAAGCAAGTTCTTAAATAGGATAGGGGAAGATCCTGGGCCAACATAATGATTGCACTCCAGATCACGTCGCTGCCAGAGTATTTCAAACGTATTTGTATCAATGGCTGCTGTGCCATAGCTGCCAAAATGGATATAGACTCGATCTTTTTCAATCACTGGGCTGGGAGATGCATAGCAGTTGATTTTATTTCTTAAATCACCAGGGGTTTCATTTTCGAAGAATATTTTATCAAAAAGGATTTTTCCCGTTGTTTGATCCAGGCAGAGAACAGACATTTTTTTGCCATCTTCGGTTGCTGTGGTTAGCCAGATTTTGTTGTCATAGATTGCTGGAGTTGACCAGCCCATGCCATGAATAGCTGATTTCCATGTCACATGTTTTTCTTCACTCCAGGTGACAGGTAGTTTCTTTGATTCGCCGTGGCCATTATGATTTGGACCGCGAAAATCAGGCCAGGGATTAGAGCCGGAGGCGGTGGTCAGCTTGAGGGTCGCTATAATTAAGCAAGTAAAATAGGTAATGAAATGGCGTGACAACATCAATGCAAAACCTCCAATACATGATTGTTAAGTGAATCTTAATTGTACTTATCGTCTATTATAGATTGAAAAGTTTATTCTTACTTTAGGGGTGAATCTCGCAACTTTGTTTTGTTGCGAAAGAATCAGAGTTTTTATAAAATAGTGAGATAAAACCCTATTTACAAAGGATATAAAGATATGAGTCAGAAAAAAAACCTTTTAGTACCCTATATCACCGTTTTTCTCTCGAGCGGTTTTATTATGACATTGGAACTGGTGGCAAGTCGCTTGATTGCTCGATTTTTGGGCTCATCATTGTATACCTGGACAGCTGTCATAGGGATTGTGTTAACGGGGATCACGATCGGGAATTATCTGGGGGGACGGCTTGCTGATAAATATAATCCCAAAAAAACATTAACAATTCTATTTTTTATATCATCGATTACTTCCGTGTTTGTCGTTGTGTTAAATAATATGGTAGGAAATTGGGAGTTTCTGGATTATCTGGATTTAATCGTTCGTATTTTTGTACATGTTACGATTATCTTTATTGTACCTTCCACATTTTTAGGAATGATTGGGCCTGTCGTTGCAAAAATGGCATTAGACCAAGGCATGGCGACAGGTAAAACGGTTGGTCGAATTTATGCCTGGGGTACCGCGGGTAGTATTTTTGGAACATTTTTAACCGGGTATTACTTGATTGCGACTTTTGGGACTGTTGAAATTATTTGGAGCTTGTCAGCAATGATGTTAATTATGTCATTGTATTATGGCATCAGTTTTAAGTTTAGTTATGTTTGGTTAGTTTTTCTATTAAGTGGTATATTCCTTTCTTCTTCATCTCAGTCTTGGGCAACCAATTTTGCCGTATCCTGTTATCTTAAAGCCCCTAAAAAAGATTCTATTATCTATGAAGATGAAACCCCTTACTGCTATGTGTTCGTTGAACAGGAATCAAAAGAACCTGATACGCGAAAGTTTCTCCAGGACACCTTGATTCATAGCAAAGTCAATATGGATGACAAAGATAACTTTTTATATTTTTATGGTAGGATTTATAGGTCCGTTATGGAGTTTATCAGTGAAGAGAAAGAATCCTTGTCAGCACTATGTATTGGTGGCGGCGGTTATGTCTTTCCTGCATATATGGAGCGTCGATGGCCTGGTAGTCAGATAGATGTTGCCGAAATAGATCCTGGTGTGACAAAGGCCGCAAAAATGGCCTTTGGATTGTCTGAGGAAAGTTCAATTAATACCATTCAGCGTGATGCCAGAAATATCGTAGATGATCTTTATCGCGATAAGATGGCAGGTAAACAAGTTCAGCCTTATGACTTTATTTTAGGGGATGCCATTAATTCATTTACAGTACCATTTCAATTAACAACACATGAATTTAATGGAAAAGTCAAGGAGTTGCTTGATGATGATGGCGTTTATATGTTTAACATGATCGACGTATTTTTGGTCGGTGAATTTCTTGGCGCTGTCATACATACCCTCCAGCAAACTTTTGATCATGTCTATGTTTTGATGGATTACAAAATGATTGATTTCTTATGGGATCGACAAACATTTGTTGTCGTTTGTTCTAAAAAGCCAATAGATATTTCCGCGATTATTGCAAAGAATTATCGATCTGATCCATGTTGGATTTTATCTCAAGAGCAATTAGAGTTTCTTGAACAAAAAGGAAAGCATTTAACGTTAACAGATAATTATGCACCGGTAGATAATTTGTTAAGCAAAGTGTATCGATTACAAAAAATTAATGAATTGGCAAGTGCCATGTACATCAATGCTGTTAATTTTATGAAAAATAGTGAGTTTGATAGAAGCATTGAATATTATCGTTATATGATGGAAATGAATCCAGATACAACGGTGATGGCTCTAAATAATATTGCGACAATATTAGTAAGTCTGGGTGACTATAATAAAGCTGTAAAAACGTTCCAAGATGCCATAGAGTATAATCGATCATTTGGTTACATTTATGAACAAAGTCGAGTCTATTTAAATCTTGGTGTAACACTTTTAAATTTACAGCGTCAAGCTGAAGCTCGGACTAATTTTAATGAAGTCATTTTTCAAACAGATAAAATCTTAAAAGATAATTTCTATTCACCAAATACCCATAATCTCAAAGCTCAAGCACTCGTTTATTTAGGATTATATGATAAGGCTGAAGAGCATTATAAGCGAGGTATGGAGTTGAAACCTGACGATTTTCTTCGCATGTTTGAAACGGTGGATTTATTAAGGCGAGTTGGTAATAATGATCTAGCGAAGTCATTAGTTCAATATAATATCGATATATTAACACGCGAGGATAATGCGAAGGCTGCAGAGAAATTTGTAATATATCTAAATAAAATCACTAAAAAATGAAAGCCCTAAATGCATGTGGCATTCAGGGCTTTTGAGGTTTTGTTTGATTGATGAAATTGGGTGGTTAGGCCATCGCAGGTTCATTATCAAAGACTTTAGAATCTTCAACAAATCGAACCATACCTTCATCAGTGAGTGGGTGGTCAGCAACTTTTTCTAGAATCGGAGCTGGTACCGTTAAAATATCCGCTCCAGCCAGTAAGCATTCAGACACTTGGGTAAAGTTACGGAAGCTTGCTGCCAGGATTTCTGTGTGAATATCATAGTTGGTAAACATCGCAGAAATTTCATTGATCAGTCGAGATCCAATATCTTTGCGTTTGCCGCCTGAAGCAACAAATTCTGTATTGAATACGTTTTGGTCACCTTTTTCATTCTTGTGATCATCAATGTAATATAGAGAGTTGCCAGGAGCTTTTTCTACTTCATCATTCTTATAGGCATAATCTGCCAGGCGACCTAGGAATGGACTGATGTAAGTTGCACCAGCATTGGCTGCCCAGAATGCCTGTGTAGAATTAAAAATTAATGTACAATTGGTTTTGATATCTCGTTCCCACAAAGCACGAACGACTTTTAAGCCTGTATACGGATCAAAAGATGGATCAACTGCCTGATAGCCGCCGATGGGGACTTTGACAACGACATTGTCAGCCCAAGAGGCGAGCATTTCAGCTTGTTCCAGCATTTTATCAAATGTGAGTTCTGTTAATTCCAAACTAACGGGATTTGGATCCAGTAATTTGCAAATGCTTTGCGAAATTTCTTTGACCTGGTCCCAGTTTTTAGCGCCCGCTTTTTTCATCAGAGAAGGGTTCGTTGTAACACCGTTAATGATCCCTGCTTTATAAAGTGGTTCGATTTCACTGTAGGTTGCGGTGTCAGCAAAAATCCTTGGGGCTCTGGCAGATGGGTGAGCTAATTTTTTCCCTTTAGCTGTGGTATTTACCTCGGCCATGCGAACTCGTCTATTGTGAGCTCCAGCTTTGGTTTGTTGTACATCAAACATGTAAACCTCTCTTTCTAAATAACTTATATGTTTTTTCACTAATTTCTATGTCGAAACCATATATCATATGGCTGAAAAAACTTAGAATCAAGATTAGAATTCCTAAGATTCGATTACTTAATACCATTATCGACCAAGATATCAGCTGGCTGGCCTAAGATATAGGCAAATAACTTCTTCTTGGGACGATTCTTGTGGATGGGTTATAATATTTTATAATCTTTTAATATATATATAGTTATGATATAGAATTATTGACGCTCAAGATAAATTTAGGCCTAAAAATTGATCTCTTGATAAATAAGGCCGATAATCGACATAGATATGGGTTCTAAGATGTTATAATTACGGGACTTTATGAAAGAAAGTGATTCAAAAATTCAGGCATGCTTTTCCATCCTTCGGATGCATCATTGGGTAAAAAATACCTTTGTAATCGCTCCGTTGATATTTTCCATAAGTTATAAAAATGCAACGAGTTGTATTAATAGTCTGTTGGCATTTGTAAGTTTTTCGCTTATATCTAGTGCGGTTTATATCATCAACGATATTTTTGATATCGAGGCAGATCGCCAGCACCCACTCAAACGCCACCGGCCACTAGCATCTGGAAGGATGTTAGCTAAGGAAGCATTTGTGCTGTGTGTTGTATTGGTTCTTATGAGCTTACTGATTGGTTATAAGTTGGGGGGCTGGTTTACGATTTATGTTTTTGGTTACTTTATAATGAATATTCTTTATTCAGTTCGTTTAAAACATATTGCAGTTATTGATGTTATGATAATTGCAGCTGGTTTTGAGCTTAGAATTATTGCTGGTAGTGTAGCGATTAGTGTGGTTCCTTCTCATTGGTTATTATTGTGTACTGTGATGCTTGCCATGTTCCTCGGATTTACTAAAAGGCGTACGGAGTTAATTCGGATTTCAACGTCTCAGGATCAAGGAAGAAAGGTGCTCAAAGACTATAGTGCAAAATTTCTTGATCAAGTGATCGCCATGATTACGGCGGTAACTTTGGTCTGTTATTCATTATATGCAGTAGATGCCAAAACAATCTCGCAATTTAATACACAGGGGATGCTCCTGACGGTTCCCTTTGTGATGTATGGTTTATTCAGATATATCTATATTATTTACTATTTAGAAGAACAGGAAGATCCCAGCCAGATTTTATATAAAGATTGGCCCTTGATTATTAATATTATTTTGTGGCTGATAGTGGTATTTTTTGTTGTCAATTATGGCAGCAGATTTTTAGGTGGATTTTAGAATTAATTGATTCTGCTTATTCTTCTTGTGTTAGCTCAAATAATTCTGATAAATTTTTGTTTTTCTTTATTGGATCAAACGCTCTTAACAATTCCCTGTTACATAACTTTTGTATTAACAATATGTAAAGTGATTCCTGAAAAGTATTTATCTTTGGTATGACCAAAATAAAAATGGTATTGCGAAACCTCTCTATCGTCCGATAATATTAAAAAGTGGATCTTGGATAATATTTAATTTGCGAAAACATCGAATTAGCATTATTACATATTAACACCCGCCGAGGGATCAGGGACGATCAATAGAGATCTTTTCCCAAGTTTAGGTGATTATGATATTTAGGAGAATTCTTGTATAACCTAGCAACTTGGCCCCCGAATAAACGCGAAAGGAATATCCTTCCTTGTTTTAAATTATCATAGGAATGACGTCTGATTTTTTAGACTCCATTCCCCGATTAAAACCAATTAATGGTATTTAACGTTCTTTTTATAAGTGATTTATAACTTCTGTGAATTATCTTATAAAGCTGTTAACTATTTTCGCCGACTCCATGATTGGTATGATTGACTATTTTGATAAGCCTTTATAAAGCCAGGCAGTGAAATAATGGATTTCACCATAAAGACTCGCAGTTTTGCCTCTGTTGTCATATTGGGATGTCTCATCCTTTTATTAGGCTCTCCACGTCTATGCGCTAAGACACTTTATGTTAATACAAATATTGGTAATGATGATTGGACAGGGTCTGAGCCTCAGTTATTAGAAAATGGGGTTGCAGGACCTAAAGCGACCATTCAAGCAGCGGTCAATGTCGCTAACAGTAACGATGAAATAATCATTGCACCTGGTTTGTACAAAGGGCATGGAAACCGCGATATCAGTATTGAAAACAAGGTTCTTACGATTCGCTCTGAAAATGGATTAGGATCTGTAACCATTGATTGCGAGGGAACTAGTCAGGCGAGCCATCATGGATTCAATATATACAATGTCACAAGCCAGATGGTTCTTGAAGGGATTATCGTTATTAATGGTCGTGGTTTAAGAGGTGGTGGTGTCCATTGTATTAATAGCGATCTGAAGATTACTCATTGTATTTTTTCTGGCCATATCATGAATAGTGGTGGAGCCATTTATAGTAGTGGATCTGATGTTGTCATAGATCGATGTGGTATTTGGGGGAATCAAAGTTTGTATTCAGGGGGTGGCGTAGACAGTTGGTTCAGCAGGATAAAAATCAGTAATTCAGTGATTTGCGGAAATCGTGCATCTGATTATGGGGCTGGGGTTAGTAGCTCTGTAAATAGTGATGTAGAAATTGTAAATTGTACAATTAGCCAGAATGTCTCATCATTTTATGGCGGAGGTATCTTTGTTCGCCATGGCAGCACTATTGAGATGGATCACTCAATATTATATAGCAATCGAGCTGAGTATGGCAATGAAATGGCATTAATAAATCGTTCAGGTAGACCCTCGTCAATTTCTGTTAAATATTCTGATGTCGAAGGGGGGCAAGAAAATGCGTACAGCGAAACAGGCACGGTTTTAGATTGGAAACTTGGAAATATTGATCAGGATCCATTATTTATTTCGCCTGGCTATTGGAATAATTCGGGGACTGAAGATAAAGAAGATGATCTATGGGTGGTTGGTAATATGCGATTGCAAGCGGAGTCGCCCTGCATTGATCTTGGGCATGCACTCTATCAACCAGAAATTCATATCAAGGATTTTAGTGGGTTTTCGCGTATGATCAATGGATGGGTTGATTTAGGTGCGCATGAATATCATTTGGAAGCTGATTGGGTGGTGGATGATGATGCAAGTTATGATCCAGGACCAGGTGATCCCGAAATCAGTTACGTTATAGAGGATGGTAGTATTAACTTTCCATTTGATACCCTGCAGGAGGCTATTGATATTGCACAACCTGGCGATCGGATATTAGTTCGCGATGGTATTTATACCGGGCCCGGCAATCGTGATTTGAAAATCATTGAAAAGCCTTTAATGATATATTCTGAAAATAATGCGAAGCGATCCATTATAGATTGTGAGAATCTTGGACAGGGCTTTTTTGTGGATCAGTTAGGGGCGGAAGAACTATTAATTGATGGGTTAACTATTCGCAACGGATGGGCAAAACGAGGTGGTGCGATTTATAGTCGAAATTCATCGATTAATATACAAAATTGCCGTATTTTGAATAATCTTGCTATCTCCTGTGGAGGGGGAATTTATTGCGAAGGTGATAATCTTGAAAAAAGTTATCCATTGATTTTAAATAATGAAATTTCAGGGAATCGCTCTTACGGTCCTGGAGGCGGGCTTTATGTCTATTATTTCAATATCTATCCGAATATTATGAAGAATTTGGTTTCAGGAAATCACAGCCAGAAACGTGGGGGTGGTGTTTCTATTTTAGCTTTAAATAGTGATGCAACGATTATTAACAATACGATTACCAGTAACAAAGCGGATTCTGGTGGTGGTGTATCATTCCATGCAAGTAATGATTCTGTGATGAAAAATTGTATCGTTTGGGGAAATCAGGCTGAGATTGGGGAAAATATTGAAATTCACCAGTTTGGGGAGCTATTTGCCAGCCAGGTTGCCATCGATTATTGTGATTTTGAGAATCTCGAAAGTAATGTACCTGTTTCAAATGATTCTGTTGTTGATTGGGGAAATAATAATATTGCGAATGATCCCTGTTTTGTACAGCCTGGTTATTTCTTAGATAATGATACCCCCCAATTTGCTTTTGATGATATTTGGGTTCCAGGTAATTATCAGTTGAATTTTCGTTCAAATGCTATTGATAATGGAGATAATGGCCAATTTCTGGCTTCTGTTGTTGATCCTTTATCTGATAACCTCGTTTTTAATAATCGCATTGACTTAGGTGCTTTTGAATATCAAGGGATTGATCCTGGTTTGTCTGCAAATCCACGAGAGATTGATTTGACAAAGGTTAGCGTGAAAGCAGGTAAAAAAGAAATTACGGATAGTTTTACTGTTGCAGGATTAATCGATACAACATTACAGGAAGTTGAGGTAGGTACAGATTTAACGATTCGTGTGGGGCCATTTGTAGAGACTTTAGCTTCAGAAAGTATCGACTGGAGCCGGACCGGCGATAAATTTAGTTATAAAGGTCGATCAAAAGAGGGTGTCAATTCGCTTAAGGTGGATATTAAAAAAGGTACCTTTCTGGTTTCAGCTAAAAATATCGATTTAACTGGATTGACAGAGCCTATGTTAGTGGAGTTTTCTTTTGGGAGTTACCGAGGTTTCGGTAGTGCTTTTGAAGATGTGATTAATGCAAAAAAAGTCGTGCCTATGTCTTTTGTGTCTGGTTTTTCAGATACATTGATTTTGAATTCTGTTGATTTAAAGAGCTCTCGCTCTCGAGGTGGAAGTAGGATGCCCGCCTGGACATTAAAGGGTGGAATTACGTTAGATGAATCGGTGGTCAACCTAAGGGATCATCTTGTCCATATTAAATGGGGAGATTTTGAGACGACCTTACAAGGTTGGATTATGAAAGATCATAAATCTGGGCAGCGTTTCCAATATAAAGGTAAAAAAACAGATCAATTAGAGATAAAGACCCTGGAATTTGATTTTCAGAAGAATAGTTTTGAAATAGAAATCCATAAGAATATTATTCAATCATTCCCCATAGAGTTTCAGCTTACCTTAGAAGATCCTTTTGGTGGTGGTGTTTATTTTAATAAAACGCAACTTGTTGAATATCCATTAAAATAAGTGGCTTTCATTTGCAATTCGATTGATGAGATTCTACAATAACTCTTGAAATTGGCGTTTGTAAAATACAGGTCTGTTTGAGAAGCTATGAGTATCCACCCTAAATTTATCCAAGTTTTGTCTGCTTTGGTATTGCTGTTGGGTTCTACGACTTTAGAGTCAAAAGAGATTCAGGTGCCATCACCTGGAATCACAGTCATTCAAGATGCCATTTTCCTGGCAGATGCTGGCGATGTCATCATTTTAAGTGAGGGGATTTATACAGGGACCGACAATCGGGATTTGATTTTTTTTAATAAGGCGGTGACGGTCCGTAGCCAGGACCCAAATGATCCTAATGTTGTACAAGCAACGATTATCGATTGCAATGGTTCTGAAGGTGATGAACATCGTGGGTTTATCTTTAATCAGGGGGAAACCAGTGATTATGTCCTGGATGGTTTGACGATCAGTAATGGTTACCATAGTTCCGGTGGTGCTATTCAGTGTATCAATAGCAGTCCTACGATTAAAAATTGCCGCTTAATACAAAATACGACGACCGGATTTGGTGGTGGCATTTATTTAGAAAATAGTTCTAGTATCATTTCAAACTGCCATATTGTGTCAAATGTGGCTTTATCACTTGATGGGAGTGGTCTGGCTAGCTTTAATAGTGACATTGAAATTAGCAATAGTATCATCAATAATAATCATGGGATGAGTGTCTTAGGCCGAGGCGGGGGGCTATATATTGAAACGAGTCAGCTAACCATTTCGGATAGTCAGATCAATGGTAATTCGTCAGGGTTTGGAGGGGGTTTTTATTTATTTGATGATAGTGATGTTTTAATCGACCATTGCGAGGTTTCAGGTAATCTTGTGACCTCACATGGGGGAGGTGTTTATTGCCAAGATTCTGATGTTGATGTGATCAATAGCACCTTTCACTTAAATGAAGCTAGTGGGTTTGGGGGGAGTATTCGTTGTTTTACCAATGGTTTTGCAAATGTGCTTAATAGTATTTTCTGGGAAAATAATGCGAATGATGGAAATAATTTTGCCTTAGTAGAGGGCGCCAACTTAACGGCGAATTATAGCAATTTCCTGTCAACGTCTAATGATATAAGTTTAGAAGTGGGCAGTCTATTTACGAATGGGCTGGGCAATACGCAATATGATCCCTTTTTTCAATCCAATGGCATGCGTAATTTAGGTACCTTGCCGGATGTCAGTGATGATGTTTGGATCGATGGCGATTATCAATTGCAATTTATTTCACCTTGTATTGATGCGGGCGACCCGCTGAGTCTTTTTTCTCAGGAACCGTCGCCAAATGGGGATAGAATCAATATGGGGGTTTTTGGAAATCGAGAAGGAGCTCAGGTTTCTTTAAGTAAAACGATTGTTTTGGATAAATCGAAAGTTAAACAGGGCAAATCGCGTAATGCTCAAGATCCTACTGATGCTTTATCGTTATCTGGTCAACTCTATGACTCTATCGGGCAGGCAGATATCAATGATATCGTTAATGCAAGTCAGGTCGTTGTTCGTTTAGTCACATTGGATGACTCTGATCTGGAGGTTAGTGAAATATTGGTGGATGCATTCGATGTGATTGTTGATCAAGATAAAGTGTTAAAGCGTCAAAAATATGATTATAAGCGTCCTAAAGATCAAGTTGGGGATGTTGAGAAGTTTGCCATTGATTACAAGAAGAATAGATTTTCAGTAGATTTTAAAAATGTCGATTTAACAGGCTTGCAACTTCCTATTCAGCTAGAGATTCGGTTTGGGCAATATCTTGGGCGTACAATTTTTCGTTCTAGCCAGAATATCGGGTTGAAACAGCCCCTTCCGCTCTGTTTGCTATCTGGTGCATTTGATGCTATTGAAGTGTCTAAAGCGAAAGCGAAATCTGGCAAAAATGGTGACAGTTTAAGTCTTCAGGGAAATTTATCTGCTGCTATGACAGAAATTGATTTTACTACAGAGCAAGTTACGGTTCGCTGGGAAGGTATCGGAATATTTACAGAGACTCTCGATATTGGTTCATTTACATCCAAAAAGAGCGGGGTGTTTTCTTATAAGAAGGCTAAAACAAGCAACGGGGATATAGATTCTATTTCGATCGATTTGAATAAATGCAGTCTCAAGTTATCCATTAAAGATGCAATTTTATTGGATAAAACGGGTAGTGTCATATTTGAAATCACGACAAGCTCTGAGAATTTTTCGGCCTCTACGACGGTTGAATTAGATTGAAACAGGGGCTGATTAGCCCATGAATCTGGGATTGCATTCATGCCTATATTTTGGTAGATTAAACTCGATTTTGTACTGGCGGCCAGATCAGTGGGCGGCCAGAATATATAGAGCCAGGTCCTATATGAAAAGAATTATCGAGAAAAAATTGTAACTATTGATCGATGTAACTTCTTTTTTAAGTAATATTTAATTAATGAAAATGAATTGCCTGTTCATTCAGGCCGATATAAAATATAGAATCTAGAGGATTAAAGCTGGTAGTGTTCTCACTATATTTATAGGACTTTTGAGATTTGCTGGCTATAAGACATTTAACCCATAAATATCAAAGCAGAGAGGCCAAGATGATGAAATTAACTCAAATAGTTGCAGTAACAGGATTGCTATCAATAATGCTGGTTTTGAATATCGGTTGCCATGGCTCGTCTGCCAATGATATCGATTCATTTTTAAAACCTTATCAGAGAAGCGTCACTGAATCACGTTACATAATGATGCCACCCGATGTTATTGAGGTTCACTGCAAATATGTTCCTGAAATCAATTTGCAGGTTCAGCAAATTCGTCCGGATGGAAAAGTAAGTTTTGAAGGGATAGGTACATTTCAAGCGGCAGGTAAGACGCCTGAAGAATTAGCTGGCGATATTAAAACGAAAATTAGCGGTCTATATAAAATTGCTGGTGATTATCCTGTGGACATTCGTGTGAGTCATTTTCGCAGTAATGTTTATTATGTGATCGGTGAAGTTCTAGCCAGTGGGCCGAAAGAATTTAATGGACGTGTGACAGCCGTGACAGCGATTAGTTCTGCAGGATTGCGACCAACAGCTTGGAAAGGCCATATTAAAGTCATTCGTCCAACAGAAATGGTCGATGGGCAAGCAAAATCATTTGAGTTGAACTGGAAAGATATTGAAATGGGTGACTTATCCCGAAATGTCTTATTGCAGGAAGGCGATATCATTTATGTGCCGCCAACTATTTTGGCAGCAATTGGAAATGTCTTTGCCGAATTTGCATATCCAATTACGCAGGTTGCAGCACCAGCCATTACCGTCCAACGTGCAACAACAGGCGGAACTGTACGCTAAAGGATTTTTAGTTAAAGAATTTCTATGCAGCAACGATTATTAAAACAACTGCACTTTTTTGGCACAGCATTATTTTTGCTAAGTGCCTTTTATATCTTTGTTTTGTCATTATTACAGGCTGGGGCAAAGTGGTGGTTAATTTTCACTTTGTCCGGCCCTTCTGCTATTGTGGCACTCTTTTTAGTGAGTGTCTATCTCTTTGCCATATTTCGAGGTGCTACTCGGGGCGAATATGAAATTGAACATCCTTTAACGGGTAGTTCGTATTATATGGTCTTTTATGATCTCAGTCCGCTATTGGGGTGTTTTGGTGGAGTTGTTGGGTTCAATTTTGATGGTGAGTGGTTATATAAAGACTTCTTCTTGAATGTTTCATATGGCATTTTATTAGCAACCTTTCTTGTTTGGATTCTTGTTGATCCTTTTGTTAGTTTGCTTGAAAATGCTATGCCGCAAAGCCGTCGGCATCGTGCCTTACGCATTAGTAAAGCAAAATTACTACGTGAGAATAAACAAAAAGAGCGGCAAGTCTTATTGGAAAAAGTACAAGAGGATGCTAAGCGAGAACAACAACGTTGGGATGAAGTGTTAGAGCCTCAAGCTCAGGCGTTGGTACAATTATTTGATTCTGGAAATAGTGATGAGCAGGCTGAAAAGTCTGTTGTAGATATTGGTTTGACAGCCTGGAAGATGGGGGGGCTCAATTGCATGGAACATTTATATTCGATAGTTTGCCAAAAGCTTGGGAAAGATGGCGTTGGTAAGAAGAATTATATTTCTTTATGGTGGGATGGCATTGGAAATTGGCGTTACGATCCATTTGCCGTTTAATAAAATAGATTGTTTCTTGAACTTGGGAGTTAAGGTCGGATATTTAATGTGTGGTCGTTGTCAGGTGGGTTGTGGCACCAGCTTCTTCTAGGAATTTTAGTAGCATCGAAATTTTATTATTCACCCATGTTTTACGATAAATATTTCGCACATGTGTTTTAACGGTGCCATGTTTTATGTTTAGGTCATCAGCAATCTGATCATTACTTAAGCCACGGCAAATTAGCTTTGCGATTTCAAGTTCCCTATTAGTCATACGAAACCGTTGTTTCAAAAATGCCCATTGTCCTGCATTTAATAATACCAGGTCGGAGGGAGTTGTATTATGATTCATTTCGTGATTAATCCTATTTCCTGTTTGTGACATAACGACCTCTATATGTTATTGGATTTGTTCAAGTAATGTGTTAATGAGTTCAACATCAGCTTTTGTAAACGTGTTATTGCGTTCATGTAATGTCAGTGCCTGGCGAAGAATTGCCTGAGCTTTTTGATATTGTTCCAATGCAACCAGTGTTCGGCCATAATGTAAATGAACACCCGCGATATTGTTTTGAGACATATAATGTAATTTTAGGCATTTTTCATAGTCGTCCGCAGCTTTTTGATATTGTCCGAGTTTATAATAGATGGTGCCTCGTGTATCATATAAATCTGCGTAGAATTCATTCAGTTCAAGCCCTTTGGTGGCCAACGTCAATGCTTTTTGGTTTTCATTAAAGCTTTCGGATAAAATCCATGCTAAATTATTCAGTGATACAACATGGTTGGGTTGTATTTTTAAACTACTTTCTAGCCACTTTATCGCTTCAGATGGTCGATTGTTTTTCTGATGCAGATAAGCGAGTTGCCCCATGATAGCTGTGTTGTCTGGTGAATAGGTCAGAAGCTTTTCTAGAAGTTTTTGTGCTATTTCTTGGCTTTCGTTACTATTTTGACTTGTAAGACCGCTTACAAACTGCAAAAGAGGTTTGATAAATTTGGGGTGTTTCGATAGCCATTGTTCTGAGATGAGTAATACGTTATCCCATTTATTGTCGTGTGCAAGAAGTTTTAAATGTACCGTTAACAATTGTGGGTTGTTCGCATATTGATTTTTGACCCTGTCAATTTGCTTGTAGGCCTCTTCTTTATCAAATTTATGAAGGACTTGAATTCGTTTTATTTCCAGGATAGCGAGATTTTGGTTGTTTTCAACTTCGTTAATTTCTTCGTTTAATAATTCCATTGCTTGTTGGATATTATTGTCTGCGATGTGTAAATCAATAATCATTAAAAATATATTTATATCTTTTTCGTTTATGTCTTGGATACTGTTTAAGGTACTAATGGAAATTTTAGGTGACAAAATTGCCTCAGCTTTTGCTTTCAGTATGAGAAGAGGGACGTTGTTGTTAGCATTAATAAGGCCTTGGACTGCGGCATTTAATGCGTTGCCAGATTGTTTGTTTTTCAAGTACTGATTGCCAAGCAGTAACCATGCTTGAGTTAAATCTGATCGTTTTCTCGTAATCTGCTGTAGCAGATTGATTGCTTGATTGTGCGATTCCAGTGAATTACTTGTTAGTAGTAATCTTGCTTTTAATAGTTGAGCTTCAAAGTCTGAAGGTGCTTTTTCCAGTACTTTTTCTAGGATGGATTCAGCCAGTTGAGTGTGTTTTTGATTTCTTGAATTGATCAACAGGTCGACACAATATTTTCGTATATTTAAATCTTCAGGGGCAAGTTCGACGGCTTTGAGTATCGAGGATACTGATTCTTCATTGCGATTTATTTTATTATAAAAGTTGCTTTTTTCTATCCAGGCATTGGTGTCGTTGGGTGAGAGTTTGGTAGACTGTTCAATGTCTTGTATGGCTAATTCCATTTGGTCTAGTGCCGCATATGTATTTGCTCGAATTCTATAGGATAAAGATGATTGGTAGTGTGTAATAAGTTTTTGGCAAATCTCTAATGCTTGAGACCTGTTATTTTCTCTGAGAAAACAATCTATCATCATATTTGAAATTTGAATATTAAATGGTTCCTTCTGGATAAGAGTTTTGAGCATCTCTTTTGCCTGTGAAGTATTATTCAGGTCAAGATAAAGTTTTGCGAGCGTTGTTTTTAATTCAAGGTTTTTAGGCTCTTTTTTTATCAGATCTTTTAAGAGTGTTTCAGCCGATTGGTGTTCGCCTGCACGTAATTTTCTTTGTAGATGAAGGTAATCAAACCCAGGGTGGTTTAACTCTTTTTGTTGACTTACGTCTAAAAGTTTGTCGCCTTTGCTTGAATTACCTGTTAGGTAATAGAGGTGAATTGCCTGGTAAATCAAATCAGTATCATCTGGAAATTGTGATAATGCCTCTTCGCACTCCATTATGGCCAAGGATAATTTGTTTGTCTTTTTGTATGTTTCGATAAGTAATAGGCGTGAAGCTATATCATATGTATTGATTGCTAAGGATTCTTTAAGTAGACTAGTTATATTGTCGCTATGTTTTTGGAAATTGTTTTTGTTAAAAAGCAATAATGCTTCTTCGTACCGCCATCGGCTTCCGCTGTCACCTTCAATGTTTTTTAGTTCTTCAACTAATTCTTTTGCTTTTACCTCATCGTTGCGTATGGGGTCTGTTTTAAGCAACATTGCTTTAATTTTAATATCTAGGGGGTATTGATCTTTTAAGCTTGTTAGTAGGGCATATGCTTTAGAGCTTTCGTTCCATTTCTGGTAGCAACGAATAAGCATTAAGCTTAGTTTCTTTATGTCATCAGCATTTTTTGTGCGTTCGATTGCTGATTTTAATATTGATTCACATGCTGTGTGGTCTTTTTCGTCTTGTAAAACATCAGCTAGTTTTATGTCGAATGCAATGGTTGTTGGGAAACGTTCGATTGCCTTCATTAGTTTGGATTTTGCTTGTTCACTTTCCTTTTTTGCTAGTAGCAGGTGAATTTCTGCCATTGTTGTTTTGGGTGAATTTGGAGCGATAGATTTTAGCTGGTCAATTATATTCTCCGCCTTTGAGAAATTTGAACGGTGGATTGCAAGATCAATCAATGTTGTATAGATCTTTGGACTTTCCGCTGCCTTGGCTTGTAAGGCAACCAGTCGTTTATCGATGTCATCAAAGAAATTTGAGTTTGAAGGCGTTTTTTCTTCAAGAAGAAAATTCATTCTAGCTTTTAAGTATAAGAATTCAGCATTTAGATCGTTAGGGGCAATTTGTCGTGCTGTTCGAGCATGTTTTACTGCTTCTCTCCATTGTTGTGTTGTAATCATTAGATTAGCTAACTCTATATACCCACGGAATTCTGAGGGGTTTTCAGAGATTAAATTACGGAGTTGCTGTATGGCATCATAGGTGTTTCCAAGGCGTGAAGATATTCTTGCTATATTGAGTTGGATGTCAGTATTTTTATATCCCAGTTGCATTGCAGATCGCCAATGTCGAATGGCCTGCGTGTATTCGCCATTAAGTTCTGCGATTTTACCTTCATAATTTTCAACTAAATGTGCTGCATAATTACGTTTTTTTATTTTTTGGATACCATCTCTGGCTTTGTCGAGTTGTTTAGCATTTATATAAAGTTCAACGGCATATGGTAAAAATTGCCATGGATAGTTTTTAAAAATTTCCAGACCCTGATCTGCGATTTCAACCTTTTTCTCATCTTCGAGATAGCTGGTGGCATAGAGTGCCCAGTATCTCCAGAGATTGTGACTTTGAGGGTCAATGGTTTGGGCTTTACTCAAATAGGTTTTTATCATGTCAGGGTTTTGAAGTTGGGTATAGATGCTTGCCAGTTTTAAATAAGATTCAAGTTCTTTCGATGTGTTTAAATCTTTTGATTTTACCAGGTCTTCTCTGGCTTTTTTGAATTCTCCCACTGATGTATAGTAATCCGCTCTGATAATATAGGCAAAAGCATCCTCAGGATTATTTTTAATCGCTTTGTCAAGCCAGGTGAGTGGGGATGTTGTAAATTCATCCGGTCTGAATTGTGCTAGTTTGCTAATGGCATCATAGGCTTGTATATCATTTGGGTAATCTTGTATAAATGATTCGTAGGCTTTGCCAGCTTCTTTATAATTACGTGTTTTTATTAAACAGAGCGCGTACAGTTTTTTGATTTCTTTGGTAGGATTGTTTGCCAGAGCTGTTTCAGCACGAAACTTAGCTTCTTCAGGTGAATGTTTCAATAAATAGATTTGAATTAATTTTTCTTGCGCTAGCTTGGTATTTTCTGTAATCGATTTATTTTCGCGTTCGATTTGTATCACATTCCGATATGCTTCAATGGCATAAGAACGATCCCCTTTTGAAATAGGAATGCGATTCATTTGTGATTCGGCATAATTCATTAAAATAGGGATTTTTTCAATATTGTCAGGAGCCTTGGTGATATAGTGTCCAAGGAATTCGGCGGCTTGATCCCATCGCCCTTCTTCAAAAGCCTGTGTGCCTTTTTCCAGACCGACTTGGGCTTTGTTTGATCGATTTAATTTTCGTAGAACAATCGCAGTGACACCAAAAATGATGAAGCTGATTAAAACGACGAGAATTAATTTCCAGTTTACCCTGTTCATATTTACCATAAGTTATGCTCTTTAACGTTGATTAGAAAAGGTTGTTTATAAATCGTACAAAAAGTTGTTTGACGGTTGCCCAGCAAATCCAAAGGTCTTTTTTAATAGAGATGTTTTTAACATATTGCGTGTCATAATAGACCCATTCCTGGAAGTCTTGTGATTGTTGTCTGGTGCGGCATACTTGCCAGAGCCCAGTAATTCCTGGGCGGACTGACAGTCGCGCATCTCGCCAGGGGGGGCATAAAGAATTTTCTTTTTCCGGCGAAGGTCGCGGGCCTACCAAGCTCATTTCACCCATCAAGACGTTGATAAACTGGGGGATCTCATCCAAGCATGTTTCGCGTAGAAAGTGTCCCACACCATTAATACGTGGGTCGTCTTCAATTTTGAATTGAGGTCCATCTACTTCATTAATAAATCGTAATGCGGCTTGTAAATCATCTGCGCCAACGACCATACTTCTAAATTTCCAGCATTTAAATTCTTTGCCATGAAGTCCCTGGCGTTTATGGCCAAAAAAGACAGGGCCAGGGGATGAAATTTTAATCACCAGGGCAATGATTGGGATAATGGGCGAAAATAATGTTAAGACAATAACAGCAGCGATAATATCAAAAAGACGTTTTAGATGGTTTTGATAGCATAGCCCTTTCCATGTACGGAAATTATTAATTTGCTCAACTTTTGATACTGCCCGTGTATTATAAAGATAGCTGTGGTAATATTCCCCTTTGTCATCTTGGGGGTTTGTTACTTGATGTGTGTGGTCCTGTTCAAATACAAATTTATTTTCGATGATCATTTGATCATTGATCTGAGTATTTGATGGAATCATGGATGAACGAATGAGGGTATTTTCACCTATTTCAATATTGTTTCCAATGATGGTTGGGCCCACAATAACGCTACCCTTTCCAATTTTAACGTTGTTGCCTATATAAACATCATCAAAGACTCTGACGGATTGATGAATATTGTTTTGATAGTGATTGTTTTGTTGGGATTGAGATAAATAGCTGTTTTTTAGGTGATTTCTTAAAATGTTAAGTAAATCTGATTTAGAATTTAAATCCAATCGTGAACCTGCAACATCCAGACTGATAATTTTCAAATCATTATTTTTACTATTTTCTATAAAACGATGATAGTCGAGTGGAATATTTTTCTCAGGAGAAATTTTACTCACTTGACTAGGTTTAATATATAGCCTGTGTGGCCAGTTTGAACCAGGATCTGTTATACGGGCAGATGCATTGTATCGTCGACTGAAGCCTGCAATTTTATCCTGTGTTGTAAATCTTACTTTTTCTCGATACGATAATAATTCGGGTGAAACATTGATTTCAATAATGTCAGCATCAATGTTTTTGAAAACTTCCTTAAGTATTGATTTATCAATATGTGTTCGATATTGACCATTGATTAACTGAATATAGGTTCCATTTGCGTTTATGGAATTAAGATCTAAATTAAATGAATCGGCCTTAGAATCAAATTTCGTAATGTGTTTGTTATTTTGGTTGTTAAAATAATCACAGGAATCAGGAATCAGAAGGTGTACAGGTTTTTTCTCTAAGCTATTGATTGAGGCTGTGATACGGTCCAAAACCATTTGGGTCATCAATGTGCAATGCTTTGCTAAGCGCATAAAGAGCCCGTTTGGGTTATCAATGAAATGATGATGAAAAATGATATAATTCATTACAGGATTATCGTATCGAGTCTAGTTATCTTGTTTTGTGTTTTGCAGAAGTAGTGGTCGATTATCATCACTGCGACGGCGTTTTCCTCGGCCGGCACCAGAATAATACCCATAACCATAACGATGGTAGCCACTGCCTGTGTTGACACTATGTAAGACGGTACCAAGTACCCTTGCGTTGATTCTTGATAATCGTTGGTATGCTTCTTTGAGATCTGGCGCTGCTGTTTGACCAGAGTAGCTTACAAGTACGACCGCATCAGCCATTTTACTCCATAAGAGGGCGTCCGATGCTGCGAGTAGTGGTGCTGTATCGATAATAATATGATCGTACTCTTGGCTGATTTTTCGAATGATGTCTGCGGATTCTTTACGAGCGATTAATTCAAAGGTGCCAGCAATATTAAATGGATCAGCAGTGAGGACATGTAAGCCGATTTCCTGTACAATGCTGACGGCATTTTCGATTTCAAGTGCCCCCATGAGTACCTTTTGGAGGCCACCCGGTTTTCCATTCAAAGACAAAGCTTGTCCAATATCAGGTTTCCTAAAGTCGCCATCAATCAATAATACTTTTTTACCACCTTTAGCCATGCTGGATGCCAGGTTAATTGAGAAAGTTGTTTTACCTTCTTGGACGCCTGCACTGGTTACAATCAAGATGTCAGGAATACCCTCTCCTGCAAAGAGCCCCAGATTTGCTCGAATGGCCTGGTAATCATCGGCGACCTGTTGGGGTAATGCTTCCCTTTCCATTTGGTTCAAACCTGTTGTGGTTCCGAGAACCGGTAGGTCGACACAGCGTAAAACATCATCGGGTGTACGTAAGCTGGAGTCTAATTTGCTAAGTAAAAAGGCCAATAGCAACCCTAAGGCAAATGATCCGGCCACGGCACCGCCCATCATTTTTTTGCGTTTATCAAATGGTCCGCTGGTATTGGCTTTGTATGCAATTGAAACTCGGGCTGGGCGTTTATCCTCTAATTCTGCTTGTTGAATGGCTTTATCAATTTGAGTTTTCTTTTCTTTTTCAAGTATTAGTTTGTCTTTCAGATCCTGAATTCGTAATTGAACATCACTAAGACCTTTGGTAGCACCTTCTTCTTCCGCTAGCATGTTGCGGTAGATATTAATAAATTCTGTTGTTTCTTCTATTTGTGTTTCAAGTTCTTTGATTTTAGATTCTTTGTTTCGAGATTGCTGTTTTTCCATCATTTGGGTAAATTCTTCAGCAACAGATACCTTCAGTTCAGATAAGTTTTTTTCCAATGAGTTGACTGTCTTGACGGCAAGTTGATAGTCCGGATGCTCTTCGTTAACCAATTCTCTTAGTCGTATCAAAGCTCTTTGTTCATCAGCAATTTCGCTGCTGAGATTCTGAATACGAGCGTCTGCGTTGATGTAGCTGGTTTGGCTTGCCATCATTTCATTGACGGAGATGGTGTGCTTGTCAATTTTATTAAGAATATTTAATTGAGCGGTTAAGTTGAATTTCTTAATTTCATTTCTAGTGACTTCGGACTGAAATGTTTTAATTTTCTCAAGGTTATTTGCCTGACGGCTTGTGAGCATGTCTTCCATGCCATATTCACGTGCCAAGTCATTGATATCTTTTTGCTTTAGAATGATTGAATTCATCGTTGTATCTTGAAGTTCTTTCAACGTATTAAGCCTATTGCCTTCGCCTTGAGATTGATTTTCAATATCAACAGCAATATAGGCGTTGAGAAAAGCGTTGACCACTGCTTCGGATTCATCGGGTACGGTGGTGCTCATAATTATTTTTAGGTATTCATTATTTTTGTCAGGAACAATATGAATAATTTCTTTGTCTATAAAGCTACGCAGGACCTGTACCGGGTTGCTACCTGGGGCGAAAATTGAAAGTCCTTCATCGCGAAGAGAATCGGCAACACGTCGTAAAATAATATCGCGTTGGATCAGATCCGCCTGGGTATTTTTAAACATTTGATAGTTAGAAATTTCCCCAGAATCTTTGGCTCCAGTCAAAATGTTCGTTAGTATGGGTTTAATCTGGATTGCACCAACGGATGAATAGGTTGGTTTTGTTTTATGCCAGATCAATGGTATTGCTGTACCGCTAACAACTAGCATCGTAAGAACAATGATGTACCATCGCCGCAAGACAGGACCAATGATGTCCATGATATTACCTTGCGGTTCCTCGGACGTGTTGTCCACAAAGGTATACTCTTCCGAGATAGGCTGTGGCTCGAATTTTTCGATGTTACTCATGAGACGATTCTCCTGTATATCAGCAATTTAACTTAATGCTTCTTTTCTGACTAATATTTGATCCTGGTTTTTAGGTTCTGTTAGGATCAATTTATTTAGAAACTGAAATTCAAGTACGATAAATAAGATGGCAAGCGGCATCATGGCGAAACCACCAAAATCATGAAACCATTTTTCCCAATCTGGCCCTTCTAGATAGGTAAACATGATTGCCGTTAATGTAAGCCTTATGGTATTACATAATAATGCGATAGGAATACATGAAAGCATACCTACAGCTTTATGCCAGAAAGGGCCTTTGTATATTAGAGTAACCAGTCCACATACAACAAAAAATGCTGTGACCATACGTAGTCCATTGCAGGCTTCAGCAATGGCTACGCTGGTGTATTCTTCCTGCATATTGGATCGTAAATGGATAATATTGCCCTGATTATTTACATCATAGCCGATCATTTCAAGTGTAAAGATGGACGATTCTGTTGCCCATGTTTGCAGTGGGGTTGTTATTGTTTTTTGGATGCTATTAGGAAGCGGGAGCATAAGAAATAAGAATAACATAATGGTTAATACTGTTTTAAATGCTTTCCAGCCCATGAACATCCAGAATAACACAATGATACTCAATACAAATGAGATGCGTTCCAATGATTGAAGCCATGTCCAGAGCCCATAAAAACGCAGGCCCTGCACTAATAGTAGCGCAAGACATCCCCATAGTAAAATGGGTTTATATTGGTGCAATACGATTTGGTGGCGTCTTTTCCAAAAAACGACTCCAGCAATGATGGGCACCAAGGCGCCGCAAGCGTATTCATCATTATCAAACCAGATATGGAAAAGGTCTTGTATTATTTTGGAGTATGAAAAGCTTACCGCAATAATTAAAAGTGTAAATCCGATCCATAGGTTTTTATGTAAAACCATAGTTAAATTCTGTATGAGTGAAGGTCGTGGGCAAAGGATTGCTTTATCTTGTGCTAAAGTATTTACAGGTAATGTGACATTTTTGTCGATTAAACAACGTTCTAAATGACAATTGTCCGAAATAATGGTATTGTCCCAGACGATACTGTGGTCTACGAGCGATTGTTGTTTAATCTGTGTTTTTTCATGAATAATAGCTGGGCCTAGTATTATGGCGTTTTCTTCAATGATGGCATTATTCATAATCACAGCTGGTCCAACGATTTTTGCATTGGGGTGCACCGTGGCGGAAGGATCTATCCAGACGTTTTCATTTGATTCAAGTGATTTTCTTTTCAAATAATCAGACATTGCGGCAAGGTAACTTTCTTTTTCACGAAAATTACCTAATGCATAGGGGAGTCGAACAATATCGATATGTTTGCCAGATCGAATTAATTCCGGAATCAGTGTTTCTTTGATATCGCAGTAGCCATCATTGGGAATGAAATCCATGATATTAGGATTGCAAATATAAACACCGGCTGCTTCGCTGGAAGGTTTATATTCACTAACATTTGGATTGAGTGCCACTGTCATGGTTGAATGATGATGATTATGCGGCTCTATTAATAATTGTATATCAACTTGGTTGACCATGCTTCCTTGAAAGATCACTAGTAAATCATTGGGGCGAATAGTTACCTGAGATTGTTCTATTGCGTAGCGAATGCATCCAGCCGTTCCCATAGGTAATTTTTCCTCGAGGAATTCCAACTGCATACCATGATAATTTTTCAAGGATTCTTTTAGTGATGTTGGATCATCATAAGAGCATATAATGGCTTGCTTAAGACCCTGTTCCGACAGACTGTCTAATAAGCGGTGTAAAGCCGTTTTGTCTAATACTGGCCACAGTGTGGTCGGGAGATTAGAGGCGATAGGGCAGCGTCCAAAATCTTTCTTACCGATTAGGATAATGGCTATCATGTTTTGTGGATGATCTTTAAATTCTGAGTTCATTTTGCGATTTCATACTCATAATTATTTAAATAATGTTTCAATGTATCTTGCCAGCTGGATCGCGCCCAGCTTAGATGCTTATCTGTTTTATCACAATTAAGGACTGAAAAACTCGGCCGAGGTGCTGGTCTGGGAAACTCTTCGGTAGTGCAGGGGTTAACCTCACACTTTATATTTGACATATTTATGGCCTCCAGAGCAAAATCATACCAACTGCATTCAGGACTATTGCAAAAATGAAACATCCCTTTTGTTTTATTGGCTGAAAAATCAATGATGCATTTGGCTAATTCGACCGTATAAGTTGGACATCCTTTTTGGTCATTGACAATCTTAAGCTGGTCGTTTTTTCTGGCGAGATTTAGAATTGTTTTTATAAAGTGATTACCGTCGGGACCATAAAGCCAAGCAGTTCGAATAATGGTCCAGCTTTTCGCGATGTCTTGTATTTTTTCTTCACCAATTAACTTACTACGTCCATAAGCCGATTGAGGGGCGACTGGATCCTCAGGTTGATAGGCAATTGTTGCTTGCCCATCGAAAACATAGTCGGTACTAATGTGTATCAGGTGACTATCTGACATATTGCATGCTAACGAAAGATTTTCGGCGCCGGTTCCGTTAATCAGCGTTGCCAGTTCTTCGTTTTTCTCTGCGCCATCAACATCGGTATAAGCACTGCAGTTTATGATACACTCAGGTTTTATCTGATCAATCAGATCAAGCACTTGTTGTTTATTGGTGATGTCAAGTGCCAGATGCTGTTCATGTTCAGGTTTCAATACTGATTGATAAAACGTTTGGTTTTTCTGTTTGAGTTGCTCAGCCACTTGGCTACCCAACATACCATCAGCACCGATGAGAAGGATGCCTTCTTTTTTTGCCATATTATCCATTAGCTGGTTTGTGTCCCATATTGTTTTTCATAATAATTCATGTATTCACCACTTTTAATCGCTGACCACCATGATGAATTATTAATATACCAATCAATTGTAGCTGGCAATCCTTGGTCAAAATTAACTTGCGGTTCCCAGCCAAGTTTTTCCTTCATTTTTGATGCGTCTATCGCATAGCGACGATCATGGCCAAGTCGGTCGGTGACATGTTCGATATATGTATCATCTTTGCCGAGATGTTTTAAGATCATTTTTGTGATTTCAATGTTGGGTTGTTCATTATTACCACCAACATTATAAACTTCGCCTTCAATACCATTATCCATCACTGTGCGGATAGCACTGCAATGGTCATCAACATGCAGCCAGTCTCGGATTTGCATACCATCCCCATATACAGGTACTTTTTTGTCTTCAAGAAGATTCGTGACAAATAGGGGAATCAATTTTTCAGGAAACTGGTAAGGGCCGTAATTATTTGAGCATCGTGTAATAACCACTGGAAAACTGTGAGTGTGAAAGTAAGCGAGTAGTAGTAAATCGGCAGATGCTTTTGATGCGCTGTATGGACTATTGGGTTTAATCGAAGTTGCTTCAGAAAAGAGCCCGGTTTTTCCGAGTGAACCATACACTTCGTCCGTTGAAACCTGGACAAACCGTGTGATATTATGTTTTTTTGCCGCATCTGCTAAAACCTGTGTGCCTCCGATATTGGTACGAATGAAGTCACTGCTGGAATGAATACTTCGATCCACATGACTTTCTGCCGCAAAGTTAACGACAATGTCAACCTCAGCCATCAATTGGTCTATAAAAGCTTCATCGCAAATGTCGCCTTTGACAAATGTATGACGATCATGATCATGATACCCATCTAGATTAGCCAGATTTCCTGCATAAGTTAACGAATCTAATGATATGATTTTATCATCACAGCTCGCATCATCCAGCATCATTCGGACAAAATTTGAACCGATAAATCCGGCAGCACCGGTAACTAAAATCTTTCGCATCTTACTTTCCTTTTGTTAATTTATTAAATATCTAGCAAGTTGGCCCCACCATCGGACACAAGCGAATTGGCTCGTTGTAGTGATTCCATCGTACCTGCATCGGTCCACCAGCCATGTAAAACTTCGCTGGTCATGTTGCCTTGTTCAATATAAGCATTATTCACATCTGTGATTTCCAGTTCGCCGCGACCAGAAGGTTTTAGATTCGAGATGATCTCAAAAACCTTATTGTCAAACATATAAATGCCAATGACCGCATAATTACTTTTAGGGTTTTCAGGTTTTTCAGCAATGCTCAGAACGTTACCTTGATCATCTACCTCTGCAACGCCAAAACGTTCAGGGTCCGAGACTTCTTTCAAAAGGATTTTTGCCCCTTCTTTTTGCGTGAAGAAATCACCTGCAGCTTTTCGAATATTACCTTCGATGATATTATCACCCAAAATAACAACAACTTTGTCATTGTCTACAAAATCTTTGGTGAGGCCCAGTGCTTCAGCAATCCCACCTGCACCTTCCTGGTAAGTATAATGTAATTCTTGCAGACCAAAGTCCTTTCCGTTACCTAAAAGTTCCAGAAAATCGCCTGCTTTGTTCCCACCTGTTACAATCATAATATCTTTTATACCTGCATTCACCAGGCATTCAATGGGATAGTAGATCATCGGTTTATCAAATACGGGTAACAAATGCTTGTTGGTTACTTTTGTCAATGGTGACAGGCGTGTACCATACCCTCCAGCTAATATTACACCTTTCATAAGAGTGAATCCTCCTTAAGATAGTTAATATCACAAATGGTTCGGTGATGTTCCGAATTTTAGTTGAGCTTGTTCATTCAAAAATAATTTAACACGATTGACGACATCTTGTTGTTGAGTCTGTCTTTGTTGTGGGTTAAAATTTTTAAGTTGCTTGATTTTTCCTGGTAAATCTTTTTCTTCTTCTGCGACCAGCATTAGTCCTAAACTTTCGAATTTGTTTGCGATGGCCACCTGATGATCATTGACTACTTCATTATGCTTTTTTCTTCTGGGCATGACAAGAAGAGGGATCTGGTTGTCAAATGCCATGGTAATCGTTCCCATTCCCGCATGACTGATGACACCTGAGGATTGTTTGAGCAGAGTGTCAAATTTGTCTTTTTCAAGTGAAGCCACTGCCTCGAAATGTTTGGGTTGATATTGCCCTTGTCCGGTTTGGGCAAATATCTCATCAGTAATCAATCCTGATTCACAGGCTTGATCAATGGCTTTGATGAGACGATCAAAAGAAAATTGAGTACCTACCGTAACAAAAATCATATGACAGCCCCACAGTATTCTGCATTATCATATTTTTCAGCCAGTTCCGGCCATTGTACTAGAAAGACATCTGCAATATGCCGAACCATTCTTCCTGACATGCTAAGTCGTTCAACGTTGGTAATACTATCTATCCAAAGAACCTTAGCGCCCAACATTTTTCCCAGGAAACAGCTGATGCATCCTACAGCCGCACCTGTAGAAATGACAATGTCTGGACGATGTTTCAATAACACTTTTATAGATTTGAATAGAACTGAAAGAACTTTAAAAGGATGTTCTCGATTACACTCACCGACGACATAGACGGGACCATAGGTTTCAAGTTTTTTACGCGTTTCTTCTTTGGTTGTAACACAGACGATATCCTGATGTTCATAGCTAGATGCCAGTTTCAATAACTGGCTCAGATGGCCTCCCGATGAAGCGGCGATACAGATTTTTAGTGTTTGTTGAGACATATTATTAATTATGTTGATTTAATTGATCTAGTATATGTTGGGCTTTGGCATCCCAAGTATAGGGTTGTACTCGGTTTTTTCGCTGTTGAATTTTCTCTGGGCAATCTTCATCGAGTCCCTGACGAATAGCATCCGAAAATTCTTGTGGCGTCTTTGCCTGATACACCACATCCGGGTAGTACTGCAGTTCGGTAAAAGGTGTGGTAACAATCGGTTTACCTAATGCAAGATATTCTTTTAATTTAATAGGGTTGCAACCTTGAATCCATTCATTTTGTCGCCAGGGCATAATGGCAACATCAAAACACTTGCCATAATGTGGGATTTCAGGGTAGTCCTTCTGTCCCAGCCAATAAACATTATCCCTGGCAAAGAGTTTACTACAATCCGAGGCTTGTTTACCAATTAAAACAATCGACATATCTTTCAATGTGTCAGCCACTTCTTCAATTAATTCAACGTCCACAGTATTATTACCATTGATTGAACCAAAAAAACCGACAATGGGTTTCGGGATATCTTTAATATCCTCTGGTATATATGAATCTTTTTCTGCTTGCGAAAACAAATCAAAATCCACGCCATGATCCAGGTAACAGGTTGTTTTGCATTGATCCTCTTCTTCGCCATATAATTTTTGATTTACAAAGACGGTAATGTCGGCATGGTCTTTGAGAGTTTTGTCATAATATTTTACCTGGTCGATATCAACATTCGGGTAGAGCTCATAGACGTCAGTGCGTTGATAGACCAATTTCTCTTTCGGCATTTTTACAGCTACCTCGGCAGCAGCAGGGCATGCAACCCAGACCAGTGGATTTTTGATACCTAATTTGCGTTGTACCCAAAAAATCTGTAACCGCAAGCACCATTCATTCAGTGTCCTGGCACCTGGGATATGGTGAACTGGAAGGGAAAATGGACTGTAGACCCAAAAACCAGCATCACTCATTTTTAAACCGGTCATAATGCTTTTAAGTTTCCGTTTAACTTTTTCCCAAAACCGTTTGCCTTGTGACAGCTTTGGTTTTTGCATTACAATCGAATTAATATAAAGGGTCGTATCTCGCTGAGCAAAACGCTTCATTAATTGGAAGTCAATGTGACCGCGATTGTGATACCACCAATCTTCGCCGCCAAAACAGACCACGGGTGTTTTATCTTTGTTCATTTAATTTAACTCGGAGACTAATAAATTCTTTTTGCCACTTTTAGTTTTATAAATTTCGTCCACACATTTGTAATCTAATTGCAATTCGGTTGGCATATGGTTTCGCATGTGGTTTTTAAATTCTTCTAAATCCTGCTCAGTGAATGAATCGCTGGGAACATAATGTATCCATAAATGATCAATCGTGTCCTGGACAATTTGTGTTTCCAAAATATTATTACCCCCTTTACTAACTCGAGCGAGGAGGGTCGGTCCATATTGTCGACCCGAGGGGGTTTGGATAACATCGCCTGTACGGCCAACGATTGAGTCAATGACTTGGAAATGCCTGCCGCAATCACATGTGCGATCAGATAACGTAAAAACATCATTCGCATCATATCGAATGAGTGGCATGCCATAATTCCAAAACCCTGTTGCCACAAGTTTGCAAACATTCGGTTCGCTTTCATCAATTGGGATGAATTCAGATAGACCATATTCTGGATTCACATGATAGGATCCTTTTTCGCAGGTGAAGATATAGCAAACACGTTCTGCCGCACCATAAAAATCGAATACCTGACAATGAAACGCTTTTTCAATCGTATCACGCATTTCTTTAGAAACCGTTTCAGAGGTTGTTAAGGCTGACCGTAGCTTGATGTCTAATCCAGCATCCAAACATACCTTTGCGAGGAAATATATCGAGGCCGGATAACCCACGATTCCTTTGACTTGATAGTCTTGCATCGTCTTAATGTAATCAACGGCTGTCTTTTTAGACAAATGGTAGGTCGACAAGATCAATTCTTTCATAAATGGATCATAAGCATGAAACGGACCTGTTTTTTTGTCTGGATCAACAATGACGCGACCGGAAAGGTAAGCTGTACGATCGTTAAATCCAATGCCAGCCCAATCCCACTGTCGTCTCACAAAAGCGTGCTCGTTTCCTATCGATGCTGGATTGCGAGGCGTCACCAAAGGAGTTCCTGTTGTACCACCAGTACGTCCCTTGCTCATCGCCCAGCGAGGGTATTTGGTTGAGATGATTGAATCACCTGCTGCCAAAACGATTTTATTGTTTTGAAGCGGGAATTTTTTGATATCCTCAAGTGATTCAATTTTATTTGGATCGATTTGTTCAGCATCCATTAAGTTTTTATAATAAGGAACTGTTTTATAGGCATGCCAAATCAGTTTTTTAAATAAATCCAATTGGACAGCCTGCAGTTCATTTGGGCTGAGCCATTGGGTTTCTTCAAGCCATTTTCGGCGTTTCCAAAAGGGGCCCATATACCGTTTGACCAGCAGATGTCTTAAACCAGATAATGAAACACTTAAATTCATAATAAGAGCTTTTAATTTTTAAACGATAGGACTCGAAATATTCCAGCCCCATAAGCTTTAATTCTTAACCAGGTTTGTTTTCGATGCCCTTGGACAATCGAAAGTAATGCTAATATGGGAATTCTCAGGGCAAAGAATAAAATAATTAATAAGCTTGCCAGGAAGTTCACCAGAATATTGTTATGCTTTCTAATAAATTGCAAAATTGCGATACGGAGTTGAATGACCATTTCGCCTTTGACGCGTTTGCTGCTCTGACCACCTAAGTGGATGATTTCTCCTACTGGAGAGAACATGACTTTCCATTGGCCTTTTTTAAATCGATAGCACCAGTCTGTTTCTTCGCCATACATAAAAAAGCGTTCGTCCATGCAGCCAACCTGTTTAACAGCATCATGTCGTACCAGCATAAAACAACCTGTAACGACTTCGACTTCTCGAACATCATCACGGTTCCACCATGTCATTTTCTCACGACCAAAAAAAGGATTTTTAGGGAATAGTTTGTATAGATAACTTGTAGATAAAATCATATTTAAAATAGATGGATACATAAAACAGGTTGGTTGTAGGGTTTTATCTGGATTCAAAACTCTGCAGCCCAAAACGCCAATGTCTGGATGTTTATCCGAAAATTGAACCGTTTTTTGTATGGCTCCATCAAGAATAATGGTGTCGCTGTTTAGTAATAGTAAATGCCGTCCTTGTGCAATTTCAATACCTTGATTATTTGCTGCTGCGAATCCTTTATTTTCGGTATTTTCGATAAGAACAACTTGTGGAAAATCATGTTTAATCATTGCCACAGAGTCATCGGAAGATGCATTATCAATAACAATGACCTCAAATTCGATGCCATGTGTTTGATCATATACTGAAACAAGGCAGTCGCGAGTGACCTGGCTTGTATTCCAGTTGACAATAATAATTGAAACATCCATTATTATTTTGCTCGTCCTAGATTATGTGCAAGTTGTGAGTGATTGGGATGGCGATTCACTCGTTTTTTCTGAACTCTCGATTTAGCGGGAGCTGGTTGTGATAATGATTGTTCGTAGATAAATCCAGCTATTGCGAGCGTTAAATAAAATAGCATCATAATTTGCCCAAAATAGGCAACGCCGATAAATGATAAACAATGGCCAAGTATCGAAACACATATTGACCATATAAACCATTGCCACTTTCTTGGCATTGGCCTGAGTGAATATCGTCCCACTGTTTTTACTGCAATGGTTAGTACAGACACAAATAAAATGAGTGTTAGAAATCCGCCACGTACACCTTCTAAAATATAGTGATTCGTGACATCTTCTAGGCCCCATCCCCAATAAGCGGTGCTTTTAACGCCAATCAAGCACCAGTCACCGAAATGGCTTATCGCATTATCAATCAAGTGATATCGGTGCCAACCTGTAGAGCCGCCAATACTGTTGGCTCTGGCAATCAAGTGCCAGACAGGTGCTTCCATGATAAAATGTAAAATGGTTAACATGAAAATTAATCCATATACCATGATTTTTCCATATTGCCGGTAAGCAAAAACAGGTAAAAAGACCAAGCAAAATAGCCAGGTCGATAAGGGAGTACTTGAAGCCGTTCCCGCAACAACAAAAGTTGCAGCACCCGTCGCACACCAAAAGAACGTTTTGTGTGCTCCCATCCGAGCCAGCCCAATAAATATCGGTACAACAGATGCCCAGAAAACCCCCAGCATAATGGCATGTGGGAAAGAGGCTTGGCAACGAAAGCGTCCTGCACGGACTTTTGTAACCACAGTACCCAATACGGCAAAAGGATTTTTGCCACTCGTCCATTCGATACCAACCATAAATGCCATAAAAAAGGCACACGAGCCAAAAAAGATCATGGTCATCCGAATGTCATCCCAGCTTTTAAGTTGCTGTCTAAAAATCCAATAGAGTCCAACAACATCAAACAGAACACCGCATCGATTGATGAGTGCTCTTGAATCTAGGTATTGGATGACATAAATGATGGCTCCGCAAACACACCAAGTTACGACAAGTTTATCAAAGGTGTTCCATTTGATATTTCGTACTTCACCTCGCATAAACAATCGGCTCACTCCCACCAGGACCAGGATGCGCATCACCGTAAAATCAAGACCTCCAATAACGAGGCGTTGATCCGTTGGAACAATACATGCTGTCAGCACAAATGGCAGAATGAAATATTTCCGTGGCAAGGCCAGGGCCAAAAGGGCTATGACTAATGTAATTGCAAGTGTTTCAGGTCTAAGCACTGAAAAGTCCTATTGTGTCTCTTTAAATTGTTTAATAACTTTCGCTGGAATGCCCGCAACCACAGAAAATGGTGGAACATCTTTAGTGACGACGGCATTCGCCGCTACGACGGCACGTCTACCAACGGTGACACCTTTTAAAATCACACATCCTTCTCCTAGCCAGCATTCATCTTCAATCACAACTGATTTGGAGATCAGTTTTTTATTATCCATTGGGCTGCAATCTGGATCATCAAAGCAGTGGTCATGATCTGTAATATAAACCCTGCCGGCAATGAGAACTTTTTTGCCAATAATAATTGATTCAGCTGCTCCACAATGAAAATAAAATTGAATCGCGGTGTCATCTCCAATGACTAACTTGGGAGAGTTTGATGGCTCACCGACAGATTCCAGTCGTGCTCCTTTTCGAATTTGAACACGCTGGCCGATACTGATATTTTTGGGATTCGTTAGCATGTCACATCGGCCCAGTCGTGACTTCCAGCCAAATGTATGGAAGCGACAACGCCAGTAAGCAGCATGCCAAAGAGCCGTCATTAAATTATAACCGCGTTTTATTATCATTATATAGGTTTAACGTCCATTTCAGGATGTCGCATTCGTGTGAGTTTATCGCGTAAGCGTATAATGGGTTTGCAACTTTTTCCCAGTGACTTTATCAAAGCATTAGGGTGCTCCAGCCATGTTGCCACACGGATATTAAAATCAAACTGTCGTATATAAAATTTGACTTTCGAGATAAGATTGTCGTCATTGTTAGAAAGTCGTTCTAGAGCATTCAAATAGATTTTTTGTCGTGATTGTTGGTGCATCACGGGTTTTGATTTTGCTGATTCTGACAAACTATGTTCAGAGCCATGTTGCCACATGACCAATGGTTCACAGGTATAGGCCCAGGGGCCTTCAAGAGCTAACGATAATGCCAGATCGTGATCTTCCAATAGCCATAATGATTCGTCAAATCCTTTTGCATTATTAAGGGCTTCTTTACGTACCATGATGGCTTGATTAAATAGAATAAATCGTGATAGTAATACTTCAAAAACGTTGTGCCAAATCCCTTCCTGGTAAGGCGGGACAAGATTAGCGATTTCAAATGAATTCTTATTCTCTGCGGTATAGCCATCCATCGTTGAATTGCAAATACAACAGGGAACCTCTGGACCAGCTTTGATAAGAAGCTCAACTTGCTTCTCGATTTTCTCGGGTTTCCACAAATCATCAGAATCCAGGAATGCAATAAACTCGCCTTGCGCTTCTTGTATCCCTTTATTTCGCGCCGCAGAAGGCCCCGCATTGTCCTGATAGATATATTGTATTCTATCTGCGTAGGATTTCAGTACGTCTTGTGTGTTATCTGTTGATCCATCATCCACAATAATGAGTTCAATATTTTTGTACGTTTGATCTAAAATAGAATCAACCGTTTTCGTAATATTTCCTGCACGATTATAGGTTGGGACAACTATGGAGACTAATGGGTTTTTCATTGTGCTTTCGTAAACCAGGGTAATACCAAAACGCGCAAAGCACGTAAAGTAGTTCGCAGGCTTTCACTATATCGAATGGCTTTCATTGCGTCACGTCGTGCGTTTGAATAGGCACGATCTGCACAATAAAACATGGCTCTTAGTGAAAGGTAGTGACTTAATATATGTTTCAGTTTATGTTGAATATGCTGGTCTTTATTTAAAGAGTGTTGATAGGCCATATCCGCGATCTCAATATGAGTGTCACAATAAAGTCTACGAGTCTCGAAGGTTGGAGAACTCAATCTGACCGTTTCTTCGCTACGATCCAGCAATAATAAAGGTTGGTCGATGTAAATAAAGGGGATTTCCAAAGCTAATTGATAAATCAAATACGTGTCTTCTGCGACTTGATAGCCTTCATTAAAACCACCCATTTTTGAGATTAATTCTTTTTTTACCAGAACAGTTTGAATATAAAGGGCAAAATTGTCCTGCAATATTAGATCAAAAGGCTCATTGTATTTAATAGAATTATCAGAAGTCAAATTAACATCATCAGCCATACGTTCGCTAGATATATTCGTAAAACAAATGTCTGCATTGTGTTTTTGAATGCTTTCAATTTGTAATGAGAGCTTTTGCGGATGCCATGTATCATCTGAATCTAAAAATGCAATCCAGTTACCTTTAGCCTTGCGAAGCCCATGGTTGCGAGCCGCTGAAACGCCTGCATTGTCTTGGTGAATGTATTGTATTTTTCTTTCATACGATTTTAACACCTGAGCTGTATCATCCGTTGAACCATCATCGATAACTAAAATTTCCAAGTTGTTGATGTTTTGCGCCAAAACACTATCAATCGCATGGCAAATTAGATTTGCGCGATTATAGGTTGGGATAATAACGGATATTATTTCGTTTTTGATTGACACTGATTGAATAAATGACTGAAAAGATTAATACTTTTGAGATTACTTTTTGCCTGGTAGTAATCTTGAAGCGAAATATTTAATCTTGGTTTTTAAATAAAGCATCCAGAAATTGTTTGTTTTGGGATATTCTTTTAATATATTTCGTACGCCGATATGATCTTGATCCGTCATGCGGTGCCAGAGAGCGATTAGTGCGTAATAATCGATTAAGCCATCAAGATAAGGTTTTAGTTTTTCAGGGCAATGATGATAAATAGCCTTGGGGTCAAAAACATGTGGCGGCACAGGATTAGGCGTTTCCCGCCCGACACCCAGTTCAGACGCTTCGGTATGATACCAGGTTAATGGTTCTGGGTTGAAGTAGGTGGTATGTCCTACAGCAAGTTGTAGCCAAAAATGTGTATCTTCACCGAAAACACATTTGTTTTCATAAAAACCATCCACGGATTCAATCGCTGTTCGATCACACACGACAGAACTCATTTGGTAACAATCCATCAATAATATTGTTTCATTGACCGGTCGATCTGTTGGGATCTGCCAGGGCCCTTCCGGGAAATGAACTTGTTCGTGTGGTGGTTTCCAGCAGATTTTATCTTCTGTTCGATAATGTCCACACACAGAAATTTTACATTCCGGATATTCCTTTAGATGCTGAATCGATGTTTCCAAAAACGTTGGCATCATCTCGTCATCAGCATCAAGAAAATTAATGTAAGTTCCGTTACTTTTTCGGAAGCCATGATTTCTTGCTGCGCCAGGTCCTGCATTTTCTTGATGATATAAATGGATGCGCTCATCATTATATTTTTCCACTACAGCAATGCTTTGATCTGTCGAACCATCATTGACGATAATAATTTCTATATCAGTAATCGTCTGGTTCAAAATGGAATCGATTGCGCGAGCAATATATTTCTCTTTGTTGTATAATGGAATAATAATGCTGGCGATCGGCATTTGAGCTCCTTACAGTGCGATCAATCTTACTTTGGTGCTAGTTGCTTTAAAACCGGGATAGATGTTAGGAGACGATTCATTAATTTTCGCAAATCGTCATCTGCAGGTTTTTGCAAACAAAATGCAAACATAATCATGACATAGACAACCATCCCCGCAGTTATACATCCTAATACAGCCGCTAGTGACGATGGTTGGAACAGTTCTTTTAAGCAGTATAAAAATAGGATACCGCCGATAGTTGGCATGAATCCTGGTACGAATGTTTCTCGAACCCAGTCTGTGAATTTTACTTCAGCTATTCGCAGTCCTAGAGGTGTTAAAAAAATTATTTCACCCAAAAGGACGCACAAAAAGAGCGACAGTCCAGCAGACATTGCACCATTTTGAAATAATTGAATTAAAATATAGGTGACGACAAGGTTGACCACCTGAACACCAAAGCCGAGCAATGCCCAGGACTTTACTTTGTTTTTTGCAAATGCTAGTTTGCTTAGCATTAAATTGCCATATTGAGAGGGAAGGCATAGTAATAAGATAGCCATCACAGGTGCAACGACAAGCATCTCTTCTTTTTTAAGCCATAGTAATATGAGTTCATCATTAAAAACAATGATGGGTGCGACAATAAGCATGATCATCCAGAGACCCAATCGCCCACCACGAATAAAGACACGCCCTAACCGTGAGGCTTGATTTTGAGCATGCATACTCATGAGTGCTGGTCCTAGCGGACGCATGGCAATAAATTCGAGCGATTGCAATTTACGGTAGGGCAATGCTGCTAAAAACAGGTAGTTTGATTCTGCAACCATCCCCATCATATTCAGCATGATGACGCCAACGCTGGTGAGCATTTTGTCACTCACGTTTACTAAAAGCATCCATGATCCAAATTTGGTCAGTTCGCCCGCAATGGACCAATCAATGGATGAACGTTTAAATCGTAGAGAGGGCAACATACGCATCGAGAAAAAGACGATGGTGAGCAATGATGCGACATTCGCAATAAACATCGCCGTTGTTACCCAGATGACCCGTGTGTTAATCCCAAATAAGAAAATAAATAGTAATGCGATTCGCAGGAGCTCAAAGCCAAGGCGAATGCCGTTCATGGCGATAAATTTTTGTTTAACGTAAAATCCATTACCAAATAAAACCAATGTAATCTGCAACACAAACAAAATAAACAGCATGGCCATCATGATTCTGGCCTGCCAAAGATTGTCTGCAGGGATCGTGAAAATATAATCAATATACCAGCTGATGATGCCACCAGCTAATAGTAGAATCGCTCCAACCACAAGAAATATAGGTAAAAGTGTTGAAACTATTTGTGTAATCTTTTCATGGTCCCCTTCAGCATAGGCTTCCATGATGAAGCGACCCTGGCCACTGGTTAAAATCGCCGTCAAAATGGGCGAAAAGGCCATCACGGTCATGACCATGACATAAATGTTATATTCAGATGGATCAATTCGGTTGACGAGAAAACTATGCAGCCACAGCATCACCGTCATTTGGATAAACTGTGTGAGTAGCGAGCTGGCAGAGTTTATCAGTACCAGTTTCTTTTTGATTTCAACTTTATCAGGCATATATGCTGTGGAGCTTACTTAATCAATAAAGATTCTTGAAATTCGCGATGTTCTTAAATTAGGGTTGATAATCCAATACAATAGTATTCGAGGTTAAACCCGTTTTTCCGGAACCATCGACGCAGGTAGCCATGATGTAATTAAAGCCATCATTGCTTCCTGAATTAGTTAACGTGATAGGGATGTCAACACTTCCACCAGCTCCGATCGTTGCAGAATATTCTCCAATTGCAACAGCTTTATTCGCTTCGAATGGATCTAAATCAAATCCACCGCCCGGTACGCCTGCCACGTAGAGACCACACTCAAGTACCAGAACTCGAACATCGGTATTTGCTGGTCCTGTGATGTGTACTGTTTGGCTGGCGTTATTCACAGTGACGGGTGTCACTGCCTGGCCAACAATTGAAATGGTAGGGCTAGGCAATGGATTGGAGACCACTGTGGTTTCAGACGCCAGCACGCTGGATGGCACCATAAATAAATCATTCGTTAAGATCGTTGCATCATCAAATTCTAATGTGATGGAGCTTCCGGTTAGTTCCAAGCCATTAATACTTCCAGAATGCGATGGGCCTGGCGGCGAGGATCCTTGGATACTGGTTGGGTCGGTGTCGCTGGAAAATTTAATCGACTCGCCCGGGTCAAAATCATTAAATGTGATTTCGATGGTATCAAATCCATTGTCATGGAAATCAAGGAACTGATGGCCTAGCAGGCCAACGCCATCATCGCCATCAACATCGAAAGCTTTTGGGGTTCCTGTATCGCCTGCAATCGCATTAGGGTCAAAAACAGAATCAGGAAGTATTGCACCACTCAGGTTTAATCGAGCTCTTACTATTTTCTGGCCACCTGTTGATGTATTGGTAATCATAAATGTTTCCGGGTTGAATGTGCTGCTATCTTCCAATCGGATGGGACCGCCAGCTCGACTGGTATCTATGCTCATATATCCTTCGGCACCATTTCCAGGTGTTGTTTGGAAGAGATATCGAAAAGCTTCGGTAAATGTGTTTTGCCCTGCATTGGTTGTAACTTGAACATCGACGAGACTCGTAGTTGGAAAAGCGTTTGCTGGAATGATTCCACGAATACGAGTAGGGCTAACTGATGTCAGAGTCGCTGGAAGGCCTCCGATCGTGACAGACGTTGTCGCCAGGGTTTCAAACCCAACACCTGAAATTACAAACTGGGCACCACCTGTAGCAGGAGCTCGCCATGGGAAGATGTCAAATACTTTCAGTCCCACAGCACTAATGTCATTAGGGATCGCTGCAATAACATAGTCTTGCGAATAATCAATACCAATCAATGCTCCGCCAGGCCCGGTCAATAAGTCGAGCGAATCGATTTCATTAAATAAGAGAGCATAGGAATTCGTTACCGTCAAATGATCTTCGGATAATTCAAGACGATAGGTTTGCGCATTCCATTTTTGTACCAATAGATCACCACGCATTTGGCTATCAAAGGCAGCAGATCGATATTCATCGATACCATTGATCGATGATGGAAATGTCACAATGGCAGCGTTGATAATACCTGGGAACGATGAATTTGCGGTATAATAAACATTTTGTCGTGGATCTGTTCGACCCCGATTACGGTTTGGATGGCCATAATAATTACCTTGAATAATCCGATCTACCGAATCGATATCTTCTTCGCCTGGTGTGAGTGTTTGCGTGTCTGGGCCTGTTGATGCGGCACCATACCCAGCACCAGAATCATTATCGGTTGTGTAGATATCTCCCCAAGTTGTATAGACCAGATCAAATGAATTTCGAACACCAGGAGCAAAAACTTCAACATCAATTCCGGGTGCTATATCAACGGTTTCACCAAAGACCTGGTCATTATTAGGAAGACCATTTGGATCCAGATAAGTAATTGTGCCATTGAAATTCTCACGGCTAACATAAGCGATGACAACGGCGGCACTCAGCGGTGTTTCTGGCAGACCACCAAGTTCACAGCTTACAACACCTGCATTTGTATTACCACCGACACAGAAGAGCATGTCTCCATCATTATTAAATTCAATACTTGCTACGCCATGATCATGATTTGAAACCGGCAGGCCGGTGATCAGTGGCTCATAAGTGTCAAAGTTGGGGCCGGTTAATACAGATATTTGGCCATTATAAGGCATGACTTGTCCTTGTGGTAATCCAATGCAATTCTCATGAGCTGCGTCAAATACTTCGACAGCAAATAATTGGGTATGTGCTACATAGATTTTTACCGGGCCAGTCACTTCATATGGATTAAAGCCAATCCCTGTCACTTCATGATTTGATAATCCTGTTAACGTCGTGATCGTTTGTGTATTAGTTAGATTATAATCATCATCAAATGTATATGCTTCGATAATACCATCACGTGTGCCGACATATAATCGACCGTCTGGGCCCCAGGCACCTTGAGTGACATTGTCAATGTTACTTGCCAACGTTTTGAAATTAAACAGAATGGGTGGAGGCCCACCTAGTATATATGTGTAAGGAACACTATTGCTGACGCCATTCGGCGTTTCGACGGTAACGTTAATTGTTCCAGTGCCAGGTGGTGTAAGAAAATTGATGCCTGTAGGGGAAACAGTTAGGCTTGGACCCGTTAAGTCCTCAGCTCCCCAATGTACAGTAACTTGATCTGATGGGAAAAAGCCCAGGCCTGTAATAGTTGTTGGTATTCCTCCGGTATCAGATCCTTCTGTAGGTAACGAGTTGATGACCGGAATCATATTCGACTCATCATGCGTAATAATAGAAGAATCTATAGGAACTGTAAAGCCGGTACCAATTGCATACTCGATGCTAATAGGCAGCTCTGTATTTGAAAGAACCGCAAATCGAGCATCAAGGGTATGTCGTCCAGGATTTAAAAAGATGGATGATGATGTTTGCAGTCCATTAACGAGCAAGAGAGAATCGGCACCGCCTGTCAGAGTAAATGTATAATCATTGGCCTGTGTAATGTCTATCTGTGCGACGATACGCACCAAAACATCAGAGACAAAATTGGAACTACCGATCGTTCCAAGAGGATTTTCTAAAACTAATGTTGGAATACGTTCTACAAAATCTGATTGAGCCGGTACTGGATCAAGTTGATAGGTTGGTGATTGTACCAGGTCATCATAGTAGAAGACAAAAGCACCAGGGACACAATTAGGGTCAACCACAGAAAATGTACTTGAAAGCGGTAATGATTCTGGTGGAATATTATCATCAAAAATCGTGAGTGAAACCGTATGCTCGCCAGTCGCAAAGTTTGTTGTGACATTTGGCGTGGTAGCGAACAATATGCCCTGTTCTCGCCATTCAAAATTGGTTAGATCGTGACCGAATTCATGAGTATGCGATTCGTCACCTTGGAGATAAACTGTTTCCATGCCATCTAAATCATAATCGACAAAGAATGGATCATGGCTAATCACGGTATGTAAGAATGGGTGGCTTGGGGCTTCCCCGGTACCTGCTCCAAGTAGCTGGATGCTTTGTGGCTCAAAGTTACCTGAAAACTGCAAGGTGACATCATTTTCTGAAACCTCTGTTGGTAAAAATTGTACCGGTAAAATCTGTGATTGACCGGGTGGGATGGTTACATTCGTTGGCATTGTCGTATTGCTATGACCACCAACAAAAGTCTGGCCACCAATGGTTAAGGCAAAATCATGTCCAACCCCAGCATTAAGAATCGAACTGACCTGTGAAACATTGATAGGTGTGATTCCAGTGTTTGTTAAGGTAATTTGTTTGACATCGCCTGGTTGATCAACAAGAACATGGCCCCAGTTGTGTAAAGCAGGGCTGACATTTAAAACACCTGCATCGCCCGGATACTTTAAGACTTCAATGGCAGATATTTTGGGGTTGTCTGCGTTTGGCACATGTAAGAATTGAATATTAAGAGCGCCGGTGACATTCATCTCAAATTGACGAATGTGAGCATGTTCAAAACCGGCAACGGCAAAAATATCATAATCATCTAGTATGAGATTGCCTTCAATTTCTACATCAAACAATCGAGCGCCAATCGATGCTTGAAATGGTGATATTTCAGCAAAATGAAGAAGGATACGATAAAGTCCATCTTCTGGGATTGGAATATTATATGACATTTCAACACCGGCAGGATGGTCATAGCGTTCCGTTTGATATAGCAGATCCATGCTCGTTCCAGAAATTGGATTTGTACTCGGTGTCGCCACGCGTCCACCATTATAATAGGTGTCAGCAATCCAAAGGTTGCCATTTGGATCTGTATAATCAGAACCTCCACAATTAATACGAGCTACTACTTCAAATAAAGGGGTGGGTGTTGGGTCAATCGCGATACCTGAAAGCGGTACATGAATATGTTGGTTATGGTTATCAAAGTGTAGTTTAAGATCTGTACTTCGTATGCCTTCAAAGAGTGGCGTAAATTGAACTTGAAGATCTACCATTTCACCTGGGTTGAGTGTTATGGGTAAGTTGGGCTCATTGATGAGTGCAAAATCAGTAGAGCTGCCCCCAATGAGTTCGGCCATCATAAATTCATGGAAAATAGAATCATTGTTTTTTAAGGTCACGGTAGCTACGGTGCTTTGACTGCCTACGAGCGTATCTGAAAATGTGACGCTGGTAGGATTGACTTGCAGGTCATTGACTGGAGTGCTAACGCCTTGGCCAGTTAATGCAACATGAACATGGATCGCATGATTGTCAAAGTGAAGTTTAAGATCACCATTTAACGTTCCTTCAAGTTCAGGTTGGAAAGCAACCGAAATTTGGGTAGATTGATTTGGGTCCAGGTTAATGGGTAAATTAGGTTCCTGGATGACGGAAAAACTATTAGGATCAATTCCTGTCATTTCAATCATAAATAAATTATGTGGCACCACGTCAAAGTTTCTTAATGTGACGGTCACCGGTGGACAATTTTGCCCAACCAAGGTATTTGCAAAATGTATATTTTTTGGGTTCGTTTGAAGATTAGGTTGCCCCGTCGATATGCCGTTACCCGTTAAATCAATCGTTGGTTGGAACGCTGAACTATCAAAATTCAGTTGTACTTGTGCTTGATGCGCTTTGGATGACAGTGGCGTGAATGTTACATTAAAGCTCGTGTTCTCGCCGGGATTTAATGTCAATGGAAGTAACGGTAAACCTAATGTTGAAAAACAACAATTATCTGTTCCTATGATTGAAACGCTATCAAAGGTATGTGGCAGACTGTCATTGTTCGTGATCGTAATTGTTGTGAATGCAGAGGTCACTCCCAGCAGTGTATCATCGAATGAAATGGCACTTGGGGTAATCTCAATGTTTTGCGTGCCTTGGGGTAAAGAGCTGCCGCTAAGAATAACAGCTTGGGATCCCGCAGGATCATCAGACAGTATTTCAAGGCTGCCACTTAACGTGCCAGGAGATTGTGGCGTAAATGTTGCATCAAAATTTGCGTTACCGCCAGTCGGGGCCAGAACAATACCATTTGGATCTGGTAAAATAATGATATCCGAAGCCAGTGTTCCAGTTAAATTAAAACTATCGAGCGTGATAGGATCAGGACCATTATTAGTAACGATAAAATTAATTGGACCTGCTGAATTATACTGCACAAGTGAACCGAAATTAAGTGCAGCAGGATTCACAGATAAACTCGATTGTTGACCAAACACCTGGTCGACTTCGATGCCATTGATTTTTGGATTTTCTATACCATGGATGAACTCAATATCCAATGAAGAGTCATTTACTGTGACAATGAATTCTTTAATTTGTGCCGTTAAGAATCCAACTTCGTTGAAAATATCGTAATTGGTCAGAACTGGTAAGCCTTCAATATTCACATCAAAAACACGTTGGCCTGCTCCAGTTATACCGGTATAGAGTTCTGCAAAGTGAAGTCGAACTCGATATTGCCCAGATGAAACAGGAAAGCTGTAAATTAATTCTGATCCGTTTGATGGATCCCATCGTTCCTTTTTATAGATGGGGTCATCAACCGTACCTGCAATTGCTTGTGGAGTAGAGCCTGTAAAACCGGTATTAAAGTTTGAATCGGTAGCCCAGAGGTTACCTTGTGAATCCGTAAAAGGATTATTGAATTCTCCACAATTGATTCTAAAGAGATTAACAAATGCTGGTTGGTTACCCGTTCCAGATAAAGGTATGATCACATCCCCAAAAGAGTTGTCAGATTGGATAACGATTTGAGAAGAAAAGACACCTGCTTGGGTTGGTGTAAAACTTGCATTAAATGTAAACGTAGCATTTGGATCAGATGGGATAACCGCAGGTAACCCGCCATGTGTGACCGAAAAAGCATTAGGGTCATTCCCCGATAGAAGAATATTTGAAATCGTTAATTGAGTAAGACCCACATTGGTCAAGGTCACTAATGAATCAGCACTGGATTGGCCGACCTCGATGGTGCCAAAATCAATATTTGCCACATCGGCTATAAGCTGACCTGCAAGGTTCGTACAATTGTTTCCTGCAGGATCGGTACATTCAAGCCATTGGGATGCAAACGTAATGATTTCGGTAACACTGTTCGGTTCAAACGAAGCAAAGTCAAGGATATTGACCTGGCAATCCTGGTTTAGATCACTTTCGAAATACCCGAAATCGCCACACGTTTGGCCGTGAACGTTTGCGATTGGCAGAATATTCACTGCCAATAAAAGGAGGATCGAATAAATGTACGTAATTGATAATAGTGACTTCTTCTTCATTTTATTCTCTTGTTTTCCCTATCTAAGAATCCCTTGGGTGTTTTGAATGTTTTCTTCCCTGAATTTTCCTGCTCAGCACTAGGATGTGCTATATTCTATTGTTGAGACACATATGTAAAACGGATGTTTTATGCTAGTTATACTATTCTACGCAACAAACTTCTTATGAGTTCTGTGCTGCTAAAATTGTAAACGATAATTTGATTATAGCGAGTTAGAAACGATATAGGATGCGTTTTTGTTGTTCCTAAATCGCATTAAAATATTGCCCTAAATAAACGCAGATAGACTCCGTCCCCGTCAACGACAATTAAAAAAATTGTAATTGATTGAGAAAAAGTCAGTTATAGTTTTTTGTTTTGTGAAGCTTCAATCAGCCTCAACATATGTCAATATCAGTCATCTGTGTCGTAGATGATTTCTTTAGGTTGAGCTTCAACATGTCCCTGCTTGTCGGGGAAATATTGAAGAATCAAATCCGTAAAATCGATCGCGGCTTTTCGGGCCGCAGACTCGTAGTCTGCTCTAATTTGGACCTGTGCAACATAGTGGGCAATTTCTCCACTTATGTTGGGAGCTCGAAAATTCAAACCAGAAAATCCCTTCTCATTATTTACGATCGCACCATTCAAAATATAATAATTAAGGACCACTATTTGATCCACACGGGGCGATGGTTGCTGAAAATAATGAAGCAAGCAGGGGATATATTGTCCCCCTTTCGTTGTGAAATCAGTATGGCTTGTATTTAGATGATTAAATCCGCCTCCGGTATAGCATTCTTGTGGATTATGGCCCAGCATGTATCTTGGCTGTGCTGTAAAAGCAATGTATAGATAAACAGGGTGGCCTGTTTTGGCATGCTTATAAGTTCGACTCAAAAAGTCATCATTTCTCGCCACTCTTTGAATGTTTTCAGGAATAGGAATTTCCTTGCCCATCCATTGATTGTGCATCATGGGAAAATCACTCAATGGCACAGGTAATTTTGTGGGATTTTCTGTATATCTATCCAGCATATTTGCGACAACACGATAGGCATAGCCACTACTTAGAAATAAAATAATTCCAAGCAACAATCCTAAACCTATTTGTCTACGAATCTGGAGATCTAGTCGTTTTGAAAATATTGACATTACAGCGGCTCAGCCTTCAATTATTACAGGCAAATCAGAACTCCATTTCCTTTAACTGGTCCGATAATTTATATCATACGGATTGCACAAAAGCGTATAGTCCATTATGCATACGCTATTAAAATAAGTATTTCATAAGTATCTCATAAAAAAAGAGTTAAATATGAAAAAAAGGTCGTTACCGACGTAGTAATAAAATCGGCACGATAGATTGACTACTTTGGCATAAAACGCCTTTTACCCCAAAACTTCTCATCCCTATGTTTAATTATAATCCGCATTAACAAGCCATAATTATGAATGATTCTGGTAGCAGAACAAGCAAAAATTGCGCTAATTTTCAAAATTTTCACCGCTGACGTATTGTTAACATCTGGATATTAAACCTGACCATTAAGCGGGTCGATAAATATTATGTAATATGTTTGTAAGTATGTAAAAAATATGTGTTTATGGTCGACAATGGGGTTGTTTAATCCATAAATTAGCCTATATTATTAATAAATTGTAATGACGTAACAGGAGTGGACGTCCTATAATATCCAGCGTATGATTCAATTGGGTCATAGTCTTGTGATAAAGACTTTCCAATAGAGTTGATTTAAGTTTCTATATTAAAGAAATTTAACTTTCCAATTTGCCTTACCATGAGTTATATCTTAATTTTGAACATAGCGGAAAATAGATAAAAACTAACAGTTAGATCAACGAGGGAGATTAGGCGATGAGACGACATCATGGTCAAATCATTAGAAAACCTAATTCAATGAGATTGCAGCATCGATTTGTAAGCATGTTTGTCTTTATGGCTTCACTAATGATTAGTCATAATATATATGCCGCAACGCAAGTATCTCAACATGGGATTACCTGGACTTTCTCAACAAATGCTCAAGTGGGGCAATTTATTAATGGCGACTGGTATGTTATCGGACCTGTGACGGTCACCTCTGTCTCTCCTTCTCCTACATCTAGCAAACATGGATCTGTGGTTAACCCGCAAGCTGTTTATCCGGCAGTGCAAGGTTATGATTCACAAGTCCGAGCGTTTGATGCAAGTGTAAGAGTGAATTATCCATTAAATTTGAATCCAGGAGATTCACTGGTTTCATCAGTGAGTTGGGATGTTAATCAAAGCCGTACAGATTTAATTGGTTTAAATGTGACCGCTTCGAATCATAATTTAAAGACAGTTGCGGTTCTTACTTGTTTGGGACAAACTCCACCAGTTGATGCTTTTCGTCCGCCATATGCTGGAACGAATAAGCCACTCTATAGAAAAAGTCAGATTCAATATGACAAATTGCCTCGAGTAACACCTCCTCAAAAACAAACCAATCCAAACTATAATTATGATGATGTCCAAGCAGGGCTCAAAGGTAGAGATTTCAATAAGACTGTCGCAACGCAATTTGCTAGATACTTTGAGCGTCCCTGGATTTTACACGTGGACGACTGGCAAGGTAGATCCTCTCATCCAACCGAAAATATGCCAAATTATCACGTGAATGTTTATGAAATTATATCTGAAGCTGCTGTTTTATTGACAACCGACCTTCCGGATATTGATAATCTATTAATACCTTATATTCAGTTGGGGATTGATAGTCATTATATTACCTTAAGCGGTACAAGCAGTGCCGATAGTTCTATTCATAAATGGCCCATCCTTTTTGCAGGGATTATGCTTAATGATTCGGCGATGAAATCCAATAGCTATACGTTTCGTACTGATTGGATGACCTATTTCGTTCAAGATCGCGAAAGTACTAATTCAAGCGGCATTGTTCCTTCGACGCAAGGTTGGACCGGGTCTCCAGCGTTGTTCAGACAAGATCCTGGAAATATGGAGCATGAGCACTTGCACCCATCCGAATGGGATATCGTTCCTAATGGTGGTGGGATCAAGCGGGAAAAATATAGACGATTAAATACGCCCACTTGGCCCGGGGTTGCTCTGGCGGCCAAGTTGACCAGTGGAGGGCAAGAAGCTTGGGATCATCCAGCCTTTTTTGCCTACGTAGATCGTTGGATGACAGAACCTGATGCCAGCAATAAAACCTACCTGGAAAATACATTTAATGGTGGGGCTTCCATTGGTTCCGGTGGAGGATGGACCAGATCTTCTTTTATTACAGCTATGTATGAGGCCTATAGTGGTGTAACGCCTCCTCCGCCACCTGGTGAAGATACTGTTGCACCTAATGCACCAACGAATTTAACAAGCTCATCACAAACATCTACTTCAATTCAATTAAATTGGTCGGCACCATCAGCGGCGTCTGATGGTGATACAGCCGTTTCTTATGCTGTGCATCGCAATGGAACCTTTTTGACGCAAGTTGTTTCTACAAATTATACGAATAGTGGTTTAACCCAAAACACGAGTTATAGTTTTGAAATATATAGTATCGATGATGCAGGAAATTCAAGTACTTCAGCAGCAACAGGAACCTACTCTACTGAAGCTGGTGGAGGCGATCCGCCACCACCGCCGCCAAGTGGATTTACCAGTAATTCATCATCATGGATGAATCAAAGTATTGCATCACAAACGGATACATTTCAATTTGAATTTGATGCGACTCCTTTGGGCAGCAATATAGATGGTGTAACGGGGCTTTCAGATATTATTCCTGACAGTTATAGTGATTTAGGTGTCACTGTACGATTTAATATAAATGGAATGATTGATGCTCGTCACGGCAGTATTTATACCGCACAGTCGTCTGTTCCATATCAATCGGGAACAACTTATCATTTCAGACTAGTGATTAATATACCCAACCATACCTATGATATTTATGTGACGCCAGCAGGGTCATCAGAACAAACGATTGGTACAGGGTATGCCTTCCGCAATGGCCAGGAAACCACTTCAATATTGTCACAAATTGGTCTTGCGCCAGGCGGGCCACATACTGTTGCAAATATTGTTGCATCGCCCATTGGTGGTCCTGTGGATACCAATGATCCACCCGTCATCAATTCAATTAGCTCGCAATCAGCTACTGAAACTGTTGCTATAAGCTTTAATGTCTCAGCGACTGATCCAGATGGAGATTCACTAACCTATTCAGCAAGTGGTTTGCCAACAGGTGCCTCTTTTTCTGGACAAACATTTAACTGGGTGCCTCAAATTGGCCAAGCGGGAAATTATACCGTAAATGTAACGGCAAGTGATGGTCAGTTGCAGGACACGGAGTCTGTGACGATTAATGTCGCACCTAAGCCAACATCTGGTCCAACGGTGGTGTCATTAACATTATATAATGCCGATACCAATTCTCCGATTAGTGGTTTTAATCCCATGCCGACGAATGCGGAGATTAATTTAACGGAATTGCCAACTCAAAATTTAAACATTGTTGCCAGCACGTCACCAGCGATTGTTGGTTCTGTTAGGTTCAGTTATGATGGTAACAATACATATCATATCGAAAATGCCGCACCTTATGCCTTGGCAGGAGATGTTCAAGGGAATTTCAGCCCATGGACACCTTCATTGGGTCAGCATACGTTGACCGTGACAGGTTACAGTGCTTCAAATACGGGCGGTGATGCCGGTAATCCATATACCATTTCTTTTAATGTAACCAATACCACAAGCGGTACGAATAATCGTGCTCCTGAGTTGTCCCCGATCGGAGATCGCTCAATTGGTGAAAATCAAAGTTTGGTTGTTGGTATCAACGGCAGTGATCCAGATGGTGATTCGATGAATTACTGGACCTCGACATTGCCTCCAGGTGCTGCTTTTGCCAACCAGGCTTTTACGTGGATGCCTACATATGATCAGGCTGGCGTTCATTCAATAACGTTTTATGTTAGTGATGGTAGTTTGTTAGATTCAGAAACGATTGACATTACAGTGACCAATATCAACCGTCCACCTATTTGGAATAGTTTGCCCAATCAACAAGTTGCAGAGGCTCAGTTGTTAACTTTTAGTGTTTCTGCTACTGATCCTGATGGTGATACGATTAATTATTCGGTAGAAAATTTACCTGCGGGTGCCACATTTGTGAATCAAACATTTAGCTGGACTCCCGGTAATAATGCTTCTGCAACGAATTTGGTTACGTTTATTGCTGATGATGGTGAAGATGAAGATTACTTGCCTATTAATATTACCGTTGCCCAATCGAATCAACCTCCTGTGTTAGAACCAATTGGAAATAAAGTTGTTAATGAAAATGAAGCGGTGGGTATTACCTTGATTGCGACGGATGGTGACAATGATGATTTAAGTTATCATATTGGTGAGTTACCTGAAGGCGCTGTATTTGAAGGTAATGTTTTTACCTGGATTCCAAATTATGATCAAGCTGGAGAATATGAAATTGGATTTGGTGTTTTTGATGGTCAGGTCTTTGATACTGAACAAATTACCTTGACGGTTAATAATACAAATAGAAGTCCTGTTATGAGTGAGATCGATAATATTTCTTCATTAGAGCAGGATGCCATTTCTATAACGGTTAATGTGGTAGATGATGATGGTGATGAGTTAAGCTATTCTGCTGAAGGCTTAAACTTTTTGCCAGGGGCTCTTTTTGAAAATAATGAATTTACCTGGACACCAGATTATGATGCCGCGGGGGTATACCAAGTTACTTTTAGTGTGACCGATGGTAGTTTGTCAGATAGTCAAGCAGTTACTTTAACGATAGCTAATCTAAACCGGCCACCCGTTTTTGAAGATGTTTCAAATCAGCAAATTGGAGTTGACCAGCCCTTTACCTTATCCCTTTCTGCGACAGATCCCGATGATGATCCTATCGTTTACACGGCAGAAGGATTGCCATCTGGAGCACAACTAATCGGTAATCAATTTAGTTGGACGCCTCAAGCAGGTGATGTTGGTAATCATCCAATTCAATTTATTGCAGGTGATGGTGTTGATGAAGAGAAAATGTTAGTGACAATATCTGTGGAAAATGGCAACATTGCCCCGGTATTTGAGCCGATTTCCTCTCCAGTTATTAATGAAAATGAAACAATCAACTTTAGTGTCATGGCGATAGATGCCGATGTTGTGACTTACTCAGTACAGAATTTGCCAGCAGGTGCTAGTTTTGTGGATCAGATATTTTCCTGGTCACCTGACTATGATGCCGCTGGAACGTACTCTGTCACCTTTGTTGCCAGTGATGGTGAGTTTGACACACTGTTTCCTGTAACGATTACGGTTAATAATACCAATCGTGCACCAGAATTTACGCCTGTTAACAATCAATTTGTTGATCAGTTTTCAACCTTGACTTTGCCGCTGACAGCGATAGATCCAGATGGTGACCCGGTTGAATTGACCATGGAAACGATTCCCTCAGGGGCAAGTTTTAATTCTGGACTATTTACCTGGACGCCAGGAGAAGATCAAAATGGTCAAACGAAATTAACCGTTAAAGCCAGTGATGGTGAGCTGGAGTCACAAACGACATTTGACGTTTATGTACTTGCGGTTAACCTTGATACCATTGCACCTGCAGTAAGCCATGTTTCTCCAGAAAATGGTGATATACAGGTGCCACTTAATAGTCTGGTAGTGGTTGATATAGCTGATTCTGGTAATGGTGTTGATAGTGATTCTGTGATCATTCGATTAGATGGTCAGACCATTTATCAGGGAGGGGCTGAGACCTATACCAGTGAATTGGGTAAGACGCGTCGTGCTGGAAGCTCTGTGTTGTATAAATATACTTTTCAACCCTCAATTGTTTTTGACAATGATCAAACTCTCACATTAACGGTTGAAGCAAAAGATCAATCTAATAATGCCATGGAAACGTTCGAATCATCTTTTGTTTCTGAAATGCAGACCTTTGGCAATATTTCTGCGGTGCATGCTATTGATGATGCCAGCCTGCAATCTCAACCGGAAACGGCGCATGATGGTCAAGGTTCTCAATGGTTTGTCTGGGCGACTGGTGATGAAGGTTCACGAAATATCTCTGTTACGCGTTCGGTCGATGGTGCTATTCAAAATGTGGTTGGGGTTGCAAATAATGCTAATGACCAACTCAATCCTGATATTGCGATCGATGCCTCTGGTAGAGTAATAGTCTGTTGGCAGGAGAATATTTCTGGTAGATGGGCTGTATTTACCTCAAGTTCTACTGATGGCCTAAGTTGGTCCACTCCTAAAATAATTCGAGAATCAGAAAATGATCAAGTCAATCCTGTTATCGCTTCGAACTCAATCTTAAATAGCAATTTTGCAGTAGCCTATCAGGAAAAAAATAGTGGCGTAGAGCAGATTCATGTTATTAGAACCACTGACGGTTTTACGACAATGACTCATGACGTTGTCACAAGTAACCCACAGCAGCATGTAGATCCTACCATCGCATTTACTAATAATGTGATCTATCTTGCCTGGACGGATTTGAGACATTCAACTGCAGCGATTTATGGTGCAAACTCATCCGATGGTTGGGTCAATAGAGCTCTTGTTAATTTACCCAGCAATCAATCAGAACCCGACCTGGTTGTTACAACTAATACGAACACTATGTACCTTGTTTGGACCGATGATCGCTTTGGTCATCAGGATGTCTTCTATGGCGTATCTTCTAATGGATTTTCTGATGTACCATTACAAGGTGTTAATGTCGTTGACGATACCACACAGAGAGATCAACATTCTGCTAAAATAACATGCTATGAAGATGGTAATAATACAGATGTTTTCACCTGCTGGCAGGATTCGAGAAATTCTGGTATTGAAAGTGATTTAGATATTTACTTTGCTAAACTAAGTTCTCAATCGAAAACCAATGTCTTGGTGACCGCCGAAGCAAAGAATGCTAACCAAACTGCTCCTGCTATCGGTATCGATAAAATGGGTGATCCTTACTTGATTTGGGTGGATGCCAGAAATTCTGATCAGGATATATACTATGCAGGTGCAACCAACATTTTTGGCGTGCAAGTTGCTCAGCAAGAAATAGAGACCAGTCAGGGCGGAATCGTTGGAACAGCTTTTGAAGATATTAATGATGCCCAGGATGTGGGTGTTCAGGTGCCAGCGGGTGCTTTTTGGGAAGATGTCACTCTGACTGTTTCGCAAATCACGAATCCAACATCAGATGGTACTTTAAAAGATGTTATACAGGCATATGAATTTGGTCCAAGTAGTGAGTTAGAATTTGCTCAGCCTGTAACGATTACGATACCTTATGAAGTCGCCAGTGCAAGTAACAATGTTTCGAATGATGTTTTTTGGTATGATCCCCTTAGTGGCGAACTAAGTCAAACGGGTATTTCAAATGTAGAAGATATCAAACTGAGTCCAACGTTGAGAGTCATTAGATTTACAACGACACATTTTTCACAATATCTGGTTGGTCAGGTTGATCAAGAAAATACCCAGAATAATGGTGGTCGTAAAGATCGCAATAAATGGCAGTATCATGAATCCTTCAGAACGGTTAGTTCAAGAAGCCAAAAATAAGTTGTAGATGCAGGCTTAATTATCCGGACTTTGTCGAGAAATTACAAAAATTAACGCTGGGCGGTATAAAATTCATAGACAGCCATCTGAAGGTTTCTTAATTGTAGCGTCCTGATAAATCTGCATTTTTCATACTGATAATTTGGTTGGTTCGGAAAATTATGATCTTGAAAACCAACAAACGTCATTCCTGGGGGCAAGTCATATACTGTAGGATTTTTCATCGATCAACTTCCTATAAGTCGCCTTAAGTTCATTCCTTTGACATACGATAAAACGTTTATAGACAAAGACTTTATGCTTGATGTGCGCATAAAGTTGCCAGGGAATCTGAGCCGGAGATCAAGCGGTATCTCGGTTGAGAATTTCAATGTGACAACATGGAATGCGGTTGGCCAAAATGAATATAAGAAAAACGTTGATAACGAGTAATGTCTTGCTGTTGGCAATATTTATCATTGTCGTAGCTAAGATCGTACCTTGGGCTCTATCTAGCACACAAGGCCCGGGGCCAGCCAAAGTGAATGCACACCTGATGCCACGCGATGATATTTCTAAAGAATCACCTAATCCCACAATCGATTACTCAACACTGGCTGATAGTAATTTGTTTACAGAATTTTCGCAAACATTGGTATCTAAGCCTGCGGTAATTTCCATGCCAAAACACCTTAAACTCATTGGGACGGTAGTTGGGCATAAGGATGTATCGAGGGCTATTATCAAAAATACTGAATCTAAATCAGTTAAATTTTACAAGATCGATGAAACCGTGGAAGGTGCCGTCGTAACAAGCATTGATCGAGACGTGATCTTGTTGACAAAAAATGGACAACAATTCGAATTAGGCATGACTCAGGATCGAGATCATGAGAACAAAACCTCATCTGAAATATCAGAAAAAAAGATGATTCCTATTCCTATTCAAACACCAAGAAAGATATCGATTCAACAAGCCAGTGGTATGCAATCTATTTTTCGGATAGCAAACTTGTCACCTGTGGAAGTTGATGGTACTAACCAGGGGTTGAAAATTACCGGGATACAATCCTTTCCACTTGCCAAAGAATTAGGTCTGAAAGAAAACGATGTGATTCAATCGATTAATGGTCACATGCTTAGTAGCAAACGACAAGGGTTTCAAGTGTTACAAAAAGCCAAAACACAACCCGTTATTGAAATGAAACTTATTAGAGATGGCAAAAATAAAAACTTTACGATTCGCCAATAGTAGACAATTATGAGAAAACAACAAAAAATAATAAGTAGGATATGGTTTCTTGGTTGCGGCCTTGCTATGGCCATGGTATTGGGCTGCCATTCTGATCAAGAAAAAGTTTCAAGCAAACCCCAAAAAGAGACATCGGTTCAGTCGCAGGCATCCTCTTCCAAAGTTGAGAGTGCTGAATCTGATTTTAGTGATACAGGTAATCGTTCCCAAGGAAACGATGTTCAGCAACTAGAAGCGATGCTCAAGGAAGAATTTTCACGTTTGGAAAAACAATCGACACCAACTAAAGAAGACATCGTAGAAGAAGTCCTTGCGTCAATCAAGAAAACACCAGCAGCGGTTAAGATGGCCCCTAAAAAAGCAACTCCTAAAAGTCAACCTTTACAATTAGTTGATATGCCGGCATTATCTGATCCGCAATTAAGACAGACGCCCATATCGCTCAATTTAGGGCAGGTTGACATTGTTTATGTTATCCAACTGGTAGGTGAATCAACGGGTATTAATTTTGTTTGGGGCGAAGAAATCACCGGCTCCATATCAGTCAATTCGCCTACAGAAATTAAAATGGGCGAACTCTATCATTTTCTGGAAACCGTATTAGAGCTCAAAGGGTATGCAGCGGTTCCTTCCGGAAAAATGGTTAAAATTGTCAAACGCAGTCAGGCCAATCAGGAAAACCTTCAAGTAAGAATTGGCAGTGATCCAGACACGATTGCATTAACCGATACGGTCATTACTCAAATCATTCCATTGGAATATGCGGATGCCCAAGAAGTCAAAGCGATTATCAATTCACGCAAATCTGAAAGTGCATTGCTTGATGTGAATAATCGTAGCAATAAAATAATAATCACAGATACATCTGCAAATATTCACCACATGGCAAAGATCATTGCCCAGTTGGATATCCCTGAAGCCAAACCGCAGACAGTCGTTTATCCTTTAAAGCATGCGTCTGCCCAAATGCTCAGTCGTCAAGTCAGCCAAATAATGCAAAAACAGCAGGCACTAGGGCCTAATGTACGACGACCCAATGGTGCGTCTCTACCAACATCAGATTTAAAGGTTCAGCCTGATCAACGAATCAATGCATTAGTCGTCACGGCCAATACTATGGACCTGGAAATTATTGAAGCCTTGATCAAAAAATTGGATATCGAAAAGCCTACTGGCTATGACAATGTCCATGTTGTTTCGTTAAAAAATGCCTCGGCAGATAAAATGGCTCAATCACTTTCCCAGGCGCTAGCCAATCTTCGTGGCGTGGTTGGTGAAGGTGTTCAGCAGCCGACTGTCACGCCTGATCTGGATACCAATTCATTGATTGTCTCAGCCACTCAACAGGATTTTTCTGTGATCTCAAAAATTATCACTCGATTAGATGTGACTCAAGAAATGGTTTTGGTTGAAGTGAAGATTATGGAGATTACTGAAAAAGATCTTGTCGAAATTGGTATTGATTGGGCCACACTTGAAAAAGCGGTTGAAGATTCTGTACGTGGTTTTGCCTCTTCAAGTTTTGGTCCCAGACCAGGATTTATCAATGGATCTAATGGAGGCCTAAGTTTAGGACTATTCAAGGAAATTAATGGTGAAGTGACGATCGGTTCTGTCTTACAGGCATTGGAGGAAAATCAAGGAATTAACTTTCTTTCCACGCCATCGGTCGTGACGCGCAATCATCAGGAAGCCATCTTTATTGCTGGTGAAAACGAACCTTTTGTAGGCCAATCAAAAATTACCGAGGATGCTGATCCCATCACACCTACCGTTGTGCAAACCTTCGATTATCGTGATGTGGGTGTTACCTTAAAAGTAACGCCACACATTAGTCAATCAGGTACAGTGATTATTGATGTGCATGGTAAGTTTACCTCTATTGTTGATGGAAGACCCGGCCAGTCGGTCAATACGCCCAGTACTTCAATACGTTCAGTCGATTCATCCCTTGTTTTGTCAGATGGCCAGACGTCTTACATCAGTGGTTTGATGCGTGATGATCTTGTGACTTTAGATCGACAGGTGCCGTTGTTAGGCGATATACCATTGCTTGGTGAAATATTTAAATGGAAGCGAAAGCAAAACCAGAAAACCAATCTTCTGATTTCTATCACACCGCATGTGATTTCAGGACAATCGCAAATGGCGGATAAAACTAATGAGAAAATCGAAGAGATTAATAAAGTGTATCAAGAAGTGAATGCATCGGATGATGTTGCTAATGAACCATCAAATTCGATCTGGAAATAATTACAAATAGGATAGCATAATAAATGTATACCAGATTGATTGGAGAAATATTAATCGAATCCACCTCACTAACTCAGGAGCAGTTAGATGAGGCAATCGATATGCGCCAGCAGAAAAAAACACGTCTTCCTTTGGGACAATTTTTAATCCAGGAGAGTTTGATTACACCCACAGAGTTAGCCAAAGGTTTGGCTCAGCAGTGGGATTTAACCTATCTGGATTCGATTGATGCCAATCAAATCGATGATAAGCTCGTCAAGGCTTTACCATTTGAATACTTGAAAAAACAATTGGTCTTGCCCGTTAAACTGGACTCACAAACCATTGCCGTTGCCATGGCGGATCCGATGAATGTGGAATCCTATGATGCGGTGATGATGCGTTTAGGTCAGTTTGCACAGCGTGTCGTAAGTACGCCCAGTGTGATCGAGCAAGCGATCAGTCATTACTACTATAAAGAAATGACCTCACAGGGTAATGCTTCTGATGAGAATTCTGAAACAATAGATCAAACGTTGGATGATTCTCAACCTGAAGATCTATTAAATATTGCCAATAAAGCCCCTGTTATTAAGCTGGTAAATAATATTTTCTTTCAAGCGGTTCATGCCCGTGCCAGTGATATTCATATCGAACCTTATGAAGATGATGTGAAAGTGCGTTTACGTATTGATGGTGTATTGCATGATTTGTCCAGCCTGCCGCGTCAACAACTTGCTGCATTGGTTTCACGACTAAAGATTATGTCAAATCTCGATATTGCAGAGCGACGTTTACCTCAAGATGGTCAAAGTCGAATTCGTATCGGTGAAAAAGAAATGGATATTCGTTGTTCTGTTGTGCCAACGTCAGGTGGCGAACGTGTCGTACTTCGTTTACTAGATAAAAGTGGTCAATCACTTGATCTAGAGTCGCTGGGCTTTATGCCAAAGGTGAAAAAACAATTTCTGGAATTGATTCATCAGCCCCATGGGATTTTTCTGGTCACAGGTCCCACGGGTAGTGGTAAAACAACAACGCTCTATTCCATATTAAACACACTGAATAATTCTCAGCGAAACATCTTAACGGTTGAAGATCCCATCGAGTATCAGCTCAAAGGGATTGGTCAAATGCAGGTGAAACCAAAAATTGACCTGACCTTTGCTAACTCCCTTAAACATATACTTCGTCAGGACCCGGATGTTGTCATGGTAGGTGAAATACGCGATGAACAAACCGCTCGTATTGCCATTCAAGCATCTCTTACCGGCCACATGGTTTTAAGTACGCTTCATACAAATGATGCACCTTCTGCATTTTCACGGTTGTTAGATATGAAAATCGAACCCTATCTTATCTCTTCATCTGTGGTTGGTGTCATGGCACAAAGATTGGTTCGTTTGATCTGTCAAGATTGTAAAATCATTCACGAACCGGGAACTGAACATAAATCGCTGCTTAAAAATACGCAAGAGTCTTTTTATATTGGTAGTGGTTGTGATCACTGTTTGGATACAGGTTATTTGGGTCGTACTGGAATTTTTGAATTGCTGGTTCCCGATGATGAATTGCGTGAGTTGATTAATCAAAAAGCACCAGCCCATGATATTAAAACAGCTGCGTTAAATAAAGGGATGGTTTCATTGCGTGACTGCGGATTATGGAAAGCGGTTTCTGGTTTAACATCTCTCCAGGAAGTAATGAGAGTCACCCAGGAAAGTTCACAAGAAGTTCAAACAGCATTGAATGATGAGATATTCCATGTTGAAATTTGACAAAAATATAACAATGGATCAGGAATTGATCTCAACGGATTTGGTCGATAAGCCAACGACGTTACAGAGTCAGTCTAACCCATCACAGACTGAGTTGGATCCTGAGTGTCAGGAACTCCGAGTCAGTTTAGCACAATTATGCGTGACGACACAACAGCTGGCCACCTTGCTAAAAGGGGGCATGAATCTCGTGCCCGCGCTCACAGCCTTAATCGATCAACTGGACGAACATCCTTTTGCCAAAAACATCACGGCCATTCGTGATGATGTCAATTCAGGTTTGTCGTTTGGAGATGCTTTGGAGCGACATCCAAATATCTTTTCAAAATTATATGTCAGTATTGTTCGTGCAGGCCAGAGTACTGGCACACTTGACAGGGTATTAATGAACCTGGCAGCTATGTTAGAAAATCGACAGCGACTGCAAGGAAAGATAAAGTCCGCGATGGTCTACCCGGCGATCATGGCCTGTGTTGCCATCTCCGTAGTCATGTTTCTCATGGCGTTTGTCGTACCGAGTATTAGTAAAATATTTTTAGATATGGATCAAAAACTACCTGCGATAACTATCGCGCTAATCAGCATAAGTGAAATCATACATCACTATTTTTGGCTGATCATCGCATCTGCTGTTGGATTGATGGTTGCGATTAAGTTCTTTCTAAAAAGTTCCAAAGGGCGATTTTGGTGGGATCAACATAAATTAGTGATCCCTTTTTATGGTGATCTCAGCCTTAAAATTGAAGCCGCCCGCTTATGCCGATCATTAGCAACCCTTCTTTCCAGTGGAATATCAATTTTAAATGCATTGGCCATGACGAAAGATGTTGTTCAAAATAAATATCTTGCCCAAAAAATAGAGCAGGTTGGCCATTGGGTCTCTGATGGAAAATCGATTGCTCAATCGTTTAAAGAGACGCATCTGTTTGAACCTATTCTTTTTCATACCATCTCAGTGGGTGAAATGAGTGGGAATCTGGAAGATGGATTAGGCAATATTGCCGCAGCGTATGAGAATCAAGTTGACAATAAAACCAAAACCTTAACGACTCTTTTAGAGCCCATGATCGCAATCGCAATGGGATTGGTCGTTGGTTTTATTGTCCTGGCAATTTTGCTACCCATATTTGAAATTAATCAAATGATATAATTGGAGGAGTTATGAAAAAGAAACAACAAGGTTTTACCATCATTGAACTGATGATTGTGGTTGTGATTCTAGGTGTTCTTGCCACGATGATTATACCCAAAATATTGCATCGTCCAGACCAGGCAAAGCAGACGAAAGCCAAAATTGATATCAAGCAAATTGAATCAGCTTTGGCATCGTTTCGAATTGATACCGGCCGTTTTCCTACCACCTCGGAAGGTCTTGAAGTGTTGGTCAAAGATACTGGGATCAAAGATTATGCACCAGGCGGTTATTTAGAAAAAGTACCTAAAGACCCTTGGGGTAAACCTTATCTCTATTTAAGTCCTTCCCGCCATGGTAAAGACTATGACCTTGAATCCTATGGCAAAGATGGTGAAGATGGTGGTGAAGGTTATGATGCGGATATCGAAAACTGGAATATGGATGACTAGTGAGACCGTACCGAAAACAAATGGGATTGACGTTAATCGAAGTCCTCGTTGCACTGGCTGTTGTGGCGACCGTGATGATAGCTATTGTACGCTTGCATCTGGTCAGTTTAAATCTTTCGAACCAATCATCCCAAGTAACGCAAGCGAGTTTACTGGCAAGTAGTAAGTTGGAACAAGCTTTGTCGGTTGGTTTTCCAGAAATTGGAACCAAACAAGGCACCGAAACCATTGATAATATCCAGATGCACTGGAAAGTGGATGTGATAGATAAAACGATATCTCTGAAATCTGACAAACCGCTCGAGCAGTTGCGGTCGGTGAAAGCAACAACGTCATGGAAGCAGGGACAAAAGAAAAAACAAGTTGAGTATGAAACATGGGTCACTAAACGGAACTAAGATGAACATTATCAAGCGACAATCTGGTTTTACCTTGATCGAGTTGCTCATCTCGATGGTGATGATTGCGCTGATTCTCTCTACCGTTTATGGCACCTGGACTGCTACCGCCAGGCAGACTGGACGAATCCAGCAGCAAGGTCAGCTCGATCTTACAGGTAGGTCATTCGTTGTGCAAATGGCAAAGCAAGTGCGTAGTTCATATGCTGATACTCAAAAAATCCCAGACGATAATATTCCTGAAAGTCGTTGGTTTAAAGCCTCCAGACACAATGCGAATCTACCCTTCCTGGAATTGATCTCAACAGAAACACTGTATTATGGTCAAAACAGCAATGTCGGTTTAATCAAGGCTGAGTATAAATATGATGCCTTTTCCGGAAAAATATATTATCGCCAAACCCCTATAGTCAAAACCGAAAAATTATCATCAACTCCATGGGAAATGATCTCTGATAATATTACTCATCTGAGCTGTTCTTATTATGATGGTTCCGAGTGGCTTGACTATTGGGATCAGACAAAACAACCTTTGCCAACAGCAGTGAAAATTGATGTAGAAGTTTCGCGTCAAGATAATAATAAACGATATTCGATCACAACGAATTGTATGAATGTGATTGACATACCTGACCTTCAGTCACAAGGAAAACAAAATGCGAAATAACCAAAAACAATATGGTTTTGTTCTGGTCGCAGTTCTCTTTGTGATCGTGCTAATGATCTCCTTGATCTTAGGTGTCAATCTGCAAAGCCGCTTGCAGGCTCGTCAGACAACAGATTTTACCTCTGCCCAGCAATCCCTTTTCACGGCAAGAGCAGGATTAAATGTCGCCATGTCTGCTATTAAGCAGGCGAATGATTCTTTTGCTGAAATGTTAAATCATCCTATGACGATAACACTTGGTAAACATAAATGTGAGATTTTAATTGTCGATGAAAACAGCAAGATAAATATTAACAAACTCATCAGCGGACAAGGCAAGATGGATCGTAATCGTGTTGACCAATGTCTTAAGTTGATTGATATTCTAAATCGCGATAGTCAATCGGAAGAGATGTTCAAGTATTCTTTAATCGCTTCCATCATTGATTGGGTGGATGGCGATGATCAGGTAACTTTCTTTGATTTTGTAACTCATCATAATCGAGGAGCGGAATCTGATTATTATCAATCTCTAGATCAGCCATACAACTGTGCCAATCAGCCCATGTCATTAATAGATGAATTGCAATATGTTAAAGAGGCTTCGTTTCTATCAGAGGGGAATAGAATATTGGATCAATACCTGACGGTTCATGGCGATGGGTTAATCAATATAAATACCGCTTCAAAAGAAGTTCTTGAATCACTATCAGAAAAAATGACACCTGCGTTGGTTCAAATGATTATTGAGCTTAGAAACCAGAGACCTTTTGGTCATATACAAGAATTGAGAGATTTGCCAAGTCTAGATAATAATGCCTTTAATCAATTTTCACATATGATTACGGTGCAGCCTGAGGATAATGTTTATAAAATTAAAACGTCAACAGACGTTAATGGTATCGAAAAAATCATTACCACTGTGGTCGAGAAAAAGCCTCAGGCAGATGTCATTAAAATGGTTTACTATAAAGAGTCCTAAACTAAAGGTTCTCATATAATGTCAAAAAAATCGATTGGAATTGATATCACTCAAGACAAGCTATATGCTGTTCAGGTCGCCCTGGATAAGGATAGCTATTGTGTGGAGAAGTGTCTGGACGTACCGCTTCGTCGCCAAAGTGATCGCTTGGAAGATATTCTTAATTCGTTGACAAGTGAGCATGGTTTTGACAAAAAAGCAAAAACAGCATGTGCACTCTCCGAATCTCATATTTTATTTCGGAATATAGACCAACAAATCGTTGAGCAGCGATTTGACCAGGAAACCCCAGAGTGGGTAGATGAATTTCCTTTTGAGTCCGATGAAATCGAGTTGGAAGGATATAATTTTCATCATCAATCAGAGCAGGCCAATGTCTATCTTATGGCCGCGGCTGAAAAAGAGGTGCTCTTACAAAAGGCACGTGCGTTTAAGCAAAGTCAACTCAAGCCTCAGTTAATGGATTCACCCATTTCAGCCCTCATTTCATTGTCAAGATTTCAATGTCCTGAATTAATGAAGGAGGCTGCTATTCTTCTTTATCTGGACCAACAATGGTTGAATATGATTATTCTAAAGAATGATGAAGTAGAATTGGTCAGGCGATTTCCATTTGCACAGCAGAGCTATTCTGAAGAATTTGTTGAATTATTAGTTCGAGAGCTGGAAATTAGTTGGCGAATGACATTCAATCAAGGTGTTTCAGAAAAAGTACCAATCATTTTTTCTGGTCAAGCAAGGAATCAAACACTCGTGAGTGCGTTAGAAGAGCAATTTTTATGCGAACCTGTTTTATTAAATCTTACAGATAATATCCTCGATATAAATGACCAGGAGTTGTCAGAAGAATACACTATTGCTCAAGGTATTGCCATGTGTGCTTTTGAATCTGAAGAAGGAACTGGTTGTAATTTTGCAAAGATATCATGTGAGACAAGTCAGCAACAGAGTCAATATCAAAAGCGCACATTGATAACGACAGTGGTATTGGTGGTAGCTATTGCATTAGTTGCTGTAGCAGGGGTCATGATTAAATTTCAAATGATGGAATCTCAATATCAAACGCTTAAGGATCAATCGCGAGTACTGTTTTCCGAAACATTACCTCAGGAAAAAAATATTGTTGATGAACTCTCTCAGTCGCAAGCATATTTAGCTGCATTGGAAAAAGAATGGGCAAATGTCAGTCCTCTCTTACCGAGGTCTCAGGGCCCATTGAGTATTTACAGTGTGATCAGCCAAACTCAACCAAAACGTTTCGGTGTTAGTTTGACAAAATGCTGGATTTCAAAAAATATTGTACTTGTGTCTGCTCAGGCAGCATCAGAGAAAAATGCATCAAGTTGGATTAAAGAATTGCGCCGCATGCCTGTTTTTGAAAGGGTGCAAATAGTTAATCCGAAGACGGAAACAAAATCAGATTTGTATGATTTTACTTTAGAAATGATCTGTTCGGAAAGTTTTCTATGAAAACAATATCAAAAAAAGAAAAAAAGTTAGCTATGACAGCAATCATTGTTATTGGATGTTGGTTTTCCTATAGTGCTTTATTGCAACCCGCACTGGCAAGAATGGAAACACTGCAAAGGCGAATTCCAGAAAAAAATAAAGAGCTGGAGTTGCTTGGTAAAACCTGTGCTAAAATCAAAAAACTGGAAAAAAACTTACAACAGGTTCATTCGCAAGCCGAACAATTCTTAAGCGATGTTCAGTTGGAAAAAGCTCTAAATGAATTATTTAAACAACTAGCAATAGATGTTAGTCAGGTGTTTCTGGAAATAACGTCTAAAAAGATAAATGAGTCCTATTCCAGTACGCAAACAATAATAGAATTGAATAATGTTACAATGAAAATATTATTTGAGTTTTTGTCGAATGTCGAAGAAAAATATCCTACACTATTGATTCAAACACTAAATATTACGAATGAAAACCAATCCTTAAAAATCAAACTAATCTTCACGCAGATTGAAAAGTCGAATCAATAATTTTATTTCATAACAGAATGTCTAAAATAGTTTCAGGTGGCCGCCCTATACAAGCTTTCTCTCCATAAACAATAATGGGACGTTCTATAAGCTCAGGATGTTCCATTATTAAATCCATAGCCTCTTGATCATTCTCAGGTGTGGGTTTATTTAACTTTACTAAATCTTTTTTTCGTATTAAATCACTTGCTGAAAGACCAAGCTTATTTAAAATATTAACTAGATCGTTACGGTCAGGTGGTGTCTTCAAATATTCAATCACCTTCGGTTCAATATGATGATTGCGTATTAACTCTAGTGATTGTCGGCTCTTGCTGCATCTTGGGTTGTGATATATTCTTACTTCAGGCATTGATTTTCCTTGTTAACGATTTACTTTTTATTCGGTATCCTTGCGTACCTGATCGATCTTGGCAGCCAGTATAAAATCATTTTCGGATAATCCCCCCAGAGCATGTGTTGTAATGTCCACTTTTAAGCTTCGGTAGGATACATGCAAGTCAGGATGATGATCTTCAGCTTCTGCGATTTCCGTAATTTGATTGGCAAAATTCATCGCATCGACAAAGTTCTTCGTCGAAAATACTTTTTCAATTTGCTTTGCCTCTACCATCTGCCAATCTTCGATCATTGCCATATAAGGTTCCGCTTGCTGCAGGCTCATTGCGGATCCAATCCCTTCACAAGGTTGACATCGACCTTTAAGTAATTGTTCTTTATCCATGTTAATCTCCATGTAGATGGGGTTCGGATAAGCCGGCCATCCTCTGGTCGACATAAATCAAAAAAGCCAGGTACTATTTAGCACCTGGCTCTATTGTAAACTATTTATAGATTAATATGCAATCATTAAGGTAATGCACTTGAAATTGCTCGAGACAGTCGACGTGTCAAGCTTGGCGTCGCTTCTTCCAAAGTCAGATTCAAACGTTTGGCAGATGCGGTTACCCGATTTTCATGATAAAGAAATTCTTCTGTCGTTTCATAAATTTGACGTTCGCTCGAGCCTGCATCGCTTCGGCCCGTTTCGTACCCTGCTCCAGTACGTTGAGCATTGGAGCTTTGTACGGAACCACTTTGATTCCCTTCGCGAGTCGTATTAACGCCACCTCGAATTCGTTCACCAATAATAACATCAACTACTAGTGTAAATTCGCGATCTTTATTACGTTTCTCTGTGACATCGCCAAGCAATGCGCCTGCTACGGCACCAATGGCGGCACCTTCACCTGTGCGGCCACCTGAATTGTTGCCAATCACAGCACCGGCAATACCACCGATAATTGCTGATCCGACAACCGCATCATGTTGCTTGGTAGCCGTTTCACCTAAATAACGAAGGTCAGCTGTTAAGGTAAATTGAGCTTCGTCAACATTGCGAGTTAGTCGGTAGCCCTGAGCTTCCACTTCATCCAAAATAGCACGCCGCAGATCGACATCCGTTCCGGAGCTATTTTTCACGCGGCAAAAGACATACATCTGATCTGAAGAAACAGGTCGGATGCGAGGTTGAGGATTCAGCCATTTCAAATTCGATTGTATCCGTGCCCGATCAGGATCGGTTGCCTTGACCACCGATTCATGTGTGCGGTCAAGACCTTGGCAACCAATGGAAAATGGTAAAATGAATCCTATCAATAATAATATGCTGAGTGTTTGTTTGTGTTTCATTGTTGGCAACTCCTTTTGGCAATTTTGTTGTAATTGCGATCTCAAAATTAGTGTAATCTCTTTTTAGCTAGACCCACCGGAAAAGTGTTGGTTAGCAAAAATCCTGACAATCTAAATCCCTTTATCGGCGTACTCTATATATATGTATTACTCTGATTTCAAGTTACGTCCAATAAAACAAAAGATTTGGCTCAATTCTTCGGGGCAAAATGCTACTCTTTGGATTAAAAATCAGAAAAAATGGTGTAAGTTACTGTAAATAAAATAAATATGCCATAGTTGATGATTTTTCGAAATATTAATTTGAAATTAAACAATTGTTTGATATAATTGTTTTAAACAACTGTTTAATTTTGTGAGATGATAATGTCGCAGGAATTAAAATTAGATCCCACGGATGATGTCGGTCAGATACGTTGTCGGTTGCTAGATGCCGCTGAAATTCTATTTGCCGAAAAGGGCTTCGCCGCAACATCCGTTCGTGACATTACGACCATGGCCAAATGCAATGTCGCCTCGGTAAATTACTATTTTGGCAGTAAGCTGAAATTATATACCCAAATGTTCGCCCAGCAGTTGGATTACCTGCGTGATTACCGCATGAATGGCATCCGCAAAGCCATTCGAGATCACGGCGATGATCTAACGATCGATGAACTTGTCCGAGCATTTGCCCATGCGTTTTTGGAACCACTCTTTGATGTTAGTCATGGCAGAAGAACCCTCGAATTATTTATGCGCGAAATGCTCACGCCCAAATTACCTGAAGGCATGATGTATTTCCAAATGATGAGACCGGTTAGTGAAATGTTCGTGGAAACGCTAACGAAAATATCCCCAGAATTGAGTCATGATAAAGCACTCCATTGTTTGCATTCCCTCGTAGCGCAATTACTCTTAGTTGTGCAATCACAAAAAATGTTTGCCAGCCTCGATAAAGAAAATCACCCAATGTCCGACCTTTGCGCCGTAGTTGATCACATTGTGCAATTCACCAACGCTGGAATTCACGGGTATCTCGAAGAGGAGAAAGAATAATAATGAAAGATGGGTGGCAGCCTCAGTTCGACGTAGTCGAAATGGGGATGGTGGATTTAAAAAGAAATAATCATTAAATAAACAACAATGAAGTACCTTACAATAATATTATTAAGCTCACTAATGTCAGGTTGTCTCTTAGGCCCGGACTACCAACGCCAAAAAGACTTAGTGGATGTAAAACAACGGTTCCTCAATGAATCCAGCCAGCAGGAATTTTCTATCGAAGATCCTAATAATCCCTGGTGGTTGCATTTTGGAGATCCACTTACAGCCGAACTTGTCAAAGAAGCGCTCGCCAATAACCATAACCTCCAAGCCGCCGCCGCACGTGTATTGCAAGCTGATGCTCTACTGACCCAAGCTCAAGGTGCTCGCAAGCCAGCCCTCGACTATGGCTACAACGCCAGTCGATCGCAAAATTCCTTTATTTCACCAGTTGGAAGACAAACCTTTCGATCCAGTACTAATGCGCCTTCGATTTCAGCCAGCTACATGACAGATTTATTTGGAAAACTAAAGAGAAGCGAAGAACAAGCTCAACAAAATCTTCTGGCCAGCATCTATAACCAAAAAGCTCTCCAGCAGTTGATCATTGCATCCGTTGTGAAAGCTCGAATCACTATTTCGACCTTGGAAAAACAGCTCGAGATCGCCAAGGGAAATACAAGAAGTTGGCAGGCGGCATATGAAATTGTGAATCGTCGCTATAATCGCGGATTATTAGAACCATTGGATCTTCGCGTAGCCAAAGAAAATCTTGCACGTTCGAAAAGTGTTGAACCTAGCATTGAATTGTCGTTAATCAAGTCGCGAAATGCACTCGACTTACTTTTGGCACGCAAACCTGGATCCTCAGACCCTTTGCCAAACACGCTATCGGATCTTCCTGATCTTCAACCCGTACCGTTGATTGTGCCTGCAAACTTACTGGATCGTCGCCCGGACTTATTAGAAGCCGAACGACAATTACACGCGGCAACTGCCAACGTCGGATTAAAAATGGCACAGCTTTACCCTGACTTAAATTTGTTTGCATCCACTGGTTATAATTCAAACAATACCAGCGAACTATTTGTCAGTGGATCTTATGTTTACAATATTGCAATGCAACTAGCAGGTCCGCTCTATCAAGGGGGTCGACTAAAAGCACAAGTGAAGCAAGCCGAAGCTCGCGTTCAAGAATTATCCGCTAATTATGCGAATAAGATTCTTGTTGCCATTAGGGAAGTAGAAGATGCCCTCGCAGAGGAGAGATTAATTCAACAGCGACTCATCGCCTTGGAAGAGCGGTTTGTCCAGGCCAAAGCGGCAGAAAAGCTGGCCTATGACCGTTACCTCAAGGGAGTGGTTCAATTAGCCACAGTCTTGGAAACAGAACGCAGCCGAAGAACGGCGCAGGATGAACTCAATTCGCTTAAAGGGCAAATCTGGCAAGCACGCGTCAATTTACTGTTAGCCCTTGGCGGTGATTGGCATGATTACCCTCATAAAGATAATAATGATTCAATTTCGACAAAAATAAATGACCAAATGGAGAACGATGCCTAATGACTCCACTCGTTAAATATCATAGAAAAATACGCAATCGCGGCAAAGTCGCTCTGCAATATATCCTCTTTTTCCTTCTAATTGCTATTGGCATCGGCGGATTTGTTATGCTAAAAAACTTGCGAAAAGAGCCTGAAAAGCAAGTTAAAAAAAATCTGGGACCGCTGGTTCAAGTCGAAGTGGTCAAGAAAGATAATTTACAAATGATCGTCAATGGATTTGGTACGGTTCAAGCAAAAACAAAGGTCCAATTAATTCCACAAGTATCAGGTGAAGTCATTGAAATACATCTAAATTTAGTAGATGGTGGTTTCTTCAAAAAAGATGAGCCGCTTATAAAGATTGATCCCAGGGATTTCGAATTAGCCCTAGAGCAATCCCAGGCAGACCTTGCCAAAGCGCAAGTAAAACTGGATAAAGAACAAGCTGAAGCAGATGTTGCTAAAGCAGAATGGCAACAACTTAATCCAGGTGTGCCGCCAACCTCATCGTTGGTATTGCGTGAGCCGCAAATTCGTGAAGCAGAAACTGAGCTGCAGGCTGCCAAGGCGAAATTAGAAATTGCTAAACTCAACCTGGAGCGAACCGTGGTTACCTTGCCTTACGATGGCCGTGTTATTAGTAAAACGGTGGATGTCGGTCAATATGTCAATGCTGGCCAGGCCATCGCTGAAATTTATGGTACCGAAGTTGTCGAAATTCCCGTTCCACTCGAAGATGAAAATCTGGCATTTTTTGATATACCGAATGAAGAAAATCCAGACGTTGAAACCAAAGCCATTGTAACGACAAACTACGCTGGAAAACTTCAGCAATGGACAGGCAAGGTTGTACGTACACAAGCGCAAATAGATCAAATGTCACGAATGGTTCACACCATCATTCAAGTTGAAAACCCATTCAAAACAAAAAGAGGGCAGACCCCTTTAATTCCGGGAATGTTCGTTGATGTTTCTATTCAAGGCAATCAACATGACGATATCATTATTATTCCGAATTTTGCCATACACAATGGTAATCAAGTCTGGGTCGCCAAAGAAAATAAATTGAAAATTAAACAAGTTGAGATCCTTCGCCAAACACAAAAACGAGCTTATATTACGGCTGGATTGGAAAATAAAGATTACCTCATCACCAGTTCCATTGATACCGTTACTGACGGTATGAAAATCCGAGTAAGTCTTCCTGAAAACTTGGAACCTACCAAGATCGATACCGTACAGATGTCATCAGCTCAAGAAACAAATAAGGAATAACCATGACAGATCCAGCCAATGAAAAATTAAAAGATCTTGTCGATCAGAAAGGCTTTTTCGCCTGGTTTGCCAGCAATTCCGTTGCCGCAAATCTTCTGATGATTTTTCTTCTTGCCACAGGCGTGCTGGCATTACTGACCATCAAGGTCGAAGTCTTTCCTCATATTGCTCGCGATGTTGTAAAAGTGAGTGTTCCCTATTTAGGTGCATCTCCCGCAGAAGTGGAAGATGGTGTTTGCTTACGGGTAGAAGAAGCCCTCTCGGGGATTGAGGATATCAAAAAAATCAGCTCGGTGGCTGCTGAAGGAATGGGAACGATTGTTGCAGAGGTAGAGGATTATGCCGATACACTCCAAGTTCTTGATGATGTGAAATCTGAAGTTGATCGTATCGAAACCTTTCCGGTCGAAACTGAAAAACCCATCGTCGCAGATTTAGATAATCGTCAAAAAGTCATTACTCTTGCCATCTATGGCCAAGTTTCCGAGCGAACGTTAAAAAATTTATCTGAGGAAGTTCGTGACGATCTTACCGCATACAGCAATATTTCTTTGGTGACACCTGTTGCAATTCGCAAATATGAAATCTCCATCGAAATCTCCGAAGAAACATTACGAAAATATAGTCTAACCTTTGATCAAGTGGCTCGGGCCATTCGTGGTTCCTCACTTGATCTACCTGGCGGTTCAGTAAAAACCCAGGGGGGTGAAATTCTTGTTCGGACTAAAGGGCAAAAATATACCGGCAAAGAATTTGAAAAAATTGTTGTCATGACGCAAAATGATGGCACTTCGATTTTCCTAAGTGATGTTGCGACTATTATCGATGGTTTTGAAGATTCAGATGTCCGAGCTCGTTTCAATGGCGATCCTGTCGCAACACTGGATATTTATCGAATTGGTAAGCAAGGCGCCATCAATGTTGCCAATACCGTAAAAAAATATGCCAAAGAGAAACAAGAGTTTTTGCCCGAAGGTGTTAAGCTGGCAACCTGGTGGGATGATTCTATTTATCTCAAATCCAGGATTGACCTTCTAACGCGAAATGCCATTATTGGTATCACGTTGGTTTTTATCAGCTTAACATTCTTTCTTGATCTCAAGTTAGCTTTCTGGACTACGATGGGAATTCCCATATCCTTTATTGGCGCCTTTATGTTTTTGCCGCAATTTGGCGTATCGATCAATATGATTTCATTATTTGCATTTATTCTTACCTTGGGAATTGTTGTGGATGATGCAATTATTGTAGGCGAAAATATTTTTGACTATCGACAAAAAGGGATTCCATATTTACAAGCTGCGATCATGGGCGTCAAAGAAATGGCATTGCCCGTTACCATGGCAATCATGACAACAATCGCAGCATTTGCTCCACTACTTTATGTTGATGGTGAAATGGGTAAAATTATGAAAACCATTCCAATGGTTGCCATAGCGGTATTACTCATGTCGCTCGTTGAGGCATTACTCATATTACCGGCTCACCTATCAGGTAAAAAAAAGCGTCAGTCGAATGGCCCGATTACTCGTATGCAAAAAATTATTAGATCTAATTTACAAAAATTTATTGATGGCCCATTTGAAAAGTTTTTAAAAGTTGCTGTCAACTGGCGATACGCTACGTTAGGAATCGCTGTCGCTAGTCTCATGATTATGGTAGGGTTTATCGCAGGTGGTCACATCAGTTTTAAGTTTTTCCCGGAAGTGGAAGCCGACAATATGGTCGCGGCATTAACGATGCCACAAGGTACGCCTCTCTTGCAAACAGAAGCTATCGTGGAAAAACTGGAAGCGGCCGCCTGGCAAGTTGAAGAAGAAACAAAAAAAGAATTTCCAAATGATGGCGAACTCATCGTCAACATTTACACAGCAATGGGTACGCAGCCTTTTTCTGCAGCGGCCGGTGGACCACATGGACCAGGTGTTACCCAGTCCTCTGGTTCACATCTTGCCGAAGTTATTATCGAATTGACTAAAGGCGAAGAGCGTGAATCTTCTGCAAAAGCCATGGCAAATCGTTGGCGTGAAATTATCGGCGAAATACCAGGTGTCTCCTCGTTGAAATTTACCTCATCCTTTTTCTCCGCTGGAGATGCCATCAGCATGGAGCTGGCGCATCGCGATTTTGACACATTAGTGCTAGCTGTAGAAGAGTTCAAAAAGAAACTTGCCGATTTTGATGGCGTTAGCGATATTACAGATAATTTCGAACCTGGTAAACGGGAATTAAAATTAGCTCTCACAGATAGAGGACGAACGTTAGGTTTGACCTTAGGTGATCTAGCCAAACAAATCCGCCAGGGATTCTATGGCGAGGAAGTCCAACGCATCCAGCGTGGCCGCGACGATATCCGAGTCATGTTGCGTTATCCTGAAGATCAGCGAAAGAATGTAACTGACGTAAATAACATACGTGTACGTCTGGACGATGGGACCGAAGTACCCTTTAACGTGGTTGCTCAAGTGGAGCAAGGGCAAGGCTATGCCGTCATTAACCGGGCAAACCGTCGTCGCGTTGTCAAGGTAACAGCCGAAGTTGACGAGATGGTTAGTAATGCGAATGTGATTAATAATGATATTCTCAATGTCATTATGCCTGAATTGCAAGCGGAATTTCCTGGATTAACCTTTGACCAGGAAGGAGAGCAGCGAGCTCAAAATGAATCACTCTCAAGTCTTGCAAAAAACTTTGTCATTGCGATCATTGCGATATTTGGTTTGTTAGCGGTACAATTTCGAAGTTACATTCAGCCATTGATCATTATGTCAGCGATTCCATTTGGTTTGATCGGTGCAGTCATTGGGCATATCATCATGGGATTCCAGCTGACATTGCTTTCTATGTTTGGTATCGTTGCATTAACAGGTGTTGTAGTCAATGACTCATTGATCTTAATAGATTTGATTAATCGAAAACGAAAAGATACTACAGACGCTCAACTGAAACGTATGGTCATCGAGTCTGCTCAGCGCCGTTTCCGTCCGATCATCCTGACAACCATGACAACATTTTTTGGTCTGATCCCAATGATCTTGGAGCAGAGTCTTCAAGCTCAGTTTCTCGTACCCATGGCAATTAGTTTAGGTTTTGGTGTTGTCTTTGCCACGCTGATTACCTTGGTTTTGATTCCAACGTTGTATGTCATTTTGGAAGATGTCAGATCACTATTTGTCACACCAGTAAAACCCCAGCAGGAACCAACTGTCAAGCCTATTGGATCCTCTGCTTAATAGCGATTAAAGCTCAAAAATGGGGAATTTCCCCATGAAAATAGTCGACAGAATATCTATTATTTGCTTGACAAATTTGTCGTTTAAAGAGATTATCAGATCTTGTTATGAACTTTTTAGACCAAAAAGCCGTAATAAAATAATAAATACATACTTTTTAGGAATTTGCCAAAATGCTCTTTTATTCTAAAGCCAGTCAGTACGCTCTGCGTGCTCTATCTTATTTAATTAAGCATAGTTATAGTAAACCATGCCAAGCCAGTGTCATCGCCGAAAGCGAAGATATCCCCAAGCATTTTCTTTCAAAGATTTTGCAGAAAATGGTCGAATCTGGCCTTCTCAAGTCCTTAAAAGGACCAGGTGGCGGTTTTGTATTTGCTAAAGATCCCAAAGATATCATGCTCTATGAGGTCATTAATGTCTTTGATGATTTTGAAAGCGACATGCAGCATTGTGCGATAGGTTGGAATCAATGTTCCGATCAAAAACCATGTGATTTGCACGAGACCTACAAAAAGTTACGGGAACATGTGAAGCAATATTTTCAGTCGATTAACCTGGAGTTATTTACCGAAGTTTCATTGAAAAAAGGTGGCCCGGGCGACGACACCCAATATGAAATTTAGTCCTACTTCGTTTAAGTAAATCTACATTCACAACAAGTTACCAGAACTCGATGAGGAGTTTACTATGAAATCTGCTCCAAGCTATTTTTCTGTCTTTACCATTTGCCTCATTTCAATATTGATACTTGGTTGCAGCCAAACCAACCAAATCGAACCGAAAGATGGCATTTTAGGGCAATGGCAGGGAAAATGGTATTGCGAAAAAACCGGTCATGAAGGACCTCTCAAATGTAAACTTTTAAAAATCGAAGATAATAAATACAAAGCGAAATATTCTGGATCGTATACGTTAGTTGTCCCCATTCCATTTTGGTATAGCGTGGATATGGAAATCACCAAAGAGAATGGTCAAAATCTCATCCAGGCAGAGTCAGATCTTGGTTGGCTGGGTGGGGGCAAATATACTTACACAGGAACCATTACTGACGATGAATTCCTGGTGACATACAATTCAAAAAACCATAATGGCACGTTTGAGCTTTTTAGGCCAGGTGTAAAATAGTCGGAAAAATTCCCTGAATTTCCAGCTGTTTTCAACGTTTTTAGCGTTTCGGCCCCATTTAACTTTATTTGCAATAATCACTTATATTTTTATTGATCTTCCTCTGTTCAGATGGTACCTTTATGCACTTGAAAAGTCCCGAGTTCATCGGATTTATCCGGAGGATTGGCCGAGTGGTTGAAGGCGGCGGTCTTGAAAACCGCAGTACCGCAAGGTACCGGGGGTTCGAATCCCTCATCCTCCGTTTTCTTTTTTATATTCCCCTTTGCATATACTATTTTCAAATTGTAGTGAATTGTCATTTCTGCTAAGTGTCTGTATTTAGCTACGCCGAATGCTCGAAAATTCATGCCTTTATATTTTTTAGGGAGGACTTTTTATTTCTTACCCATCGCTTTCACTTCTTTATGTCGAAAGCAAGATACAATATGATCATTCACCAAACCAATTGATTGAATCCAGGCATAAACAATCGTACTGCCCACAAAATTAAAACCACGTTTCTTCATATCTTTACTGATGGTATCTGACAGATCAGTCTTAGCGGGAATCTCTTTGACGGTTTTAAACTTATTTTGAATGGGTTTGCCATCCACAAAATCCCAGATGTAGCTGTCAAAGCTGCCAAACTCTTCCTGTACTTTAAGAAAGGCCTGAGCATTTTGAATCGCCGAGGCCACTTTCAATTTATTCCGAATAATCCCTGGATTCTTCAAAAGCTCATTGGTCTTACGTTTGCCATAACGAGCTATGGTTTCAATATCCCACTGATCAAACGCCTCACGATAACTCTCACGTTTCTTTAAAATGGTCAACCAACTCAGTCCTGCCTGAGCACCATCCAGAATCAAAAACTCAAACAAGGTCTGGTCATCATGCTCGGGATTGCCCCAAATCGTATCATGATACTCGATCATAATCTCTTGCATCGTCCAATCACATCGCTTCATCTAATGTCCCTTAAATAGTAAATATCTTAGACAATAATGAAGTGATGTCAAACGAAGATTGGAGATGTTACCCAGACAAAGGAAATGTGTTTTTCCTTTGTCTGAATTATTCGCTTGTAGATGAGTTTTGATTGGGATTAGCAAAATCCCAATCTTTTGATTTTGCCTGGTTGGACCACAAACGCATGTTTTTCATTTCTTTGGCTGATAAGGTATCTACATGCCCATCAAAAAATGCGGTCACGGTCTTATTCGAAAATCGTCCCTTTGGCAATCCGATGAGACGGGATTCATCGACGACTTTAATTTCCTCTCCTTTTTCATCCAAATCCCAGATTCTACCATTGGCAACTGGCGGTAAAACGTAAAACAAACCAACTTCTTTCGTATCGGAACTTGAATCAAATTGTTGACTTTCTGTAAAAACAATTTGTTCGTTAGGATACTTAATTCCTGAGGCATGATATTCAACATGCTTTCCTAAATTTGGAGTGTAATTTGTTTTACCATCAACTTGCCCCTTCGGTTTGTAACCTTGATACCAACTATTTTGATGCCCGCCTAAAAATACGGCATTAAGGCCAAATGTCGGATGTAAACTTAAGATGTAGGCTTTGTCATTTGCATCAACTTGAGAATCTAATTCTGAAGGTCGTTCTGGTGGCGACCTATGCGTATAGAGAAGATCCCAAACATCATCAACATAAGGAACAATACGCCAAGGATATCGTTGTGTGGTTAACCCCTCAAATTCATGACCCGAATCAGGATCTTTGGCGGATATTGTTTTTCCATCAACAAGAGAAGGTGGGTAAGCCAACATGAGTCGATCATTGTGATCATTATAATATTGCGTATAAGCCATCATTAATTGACGTGCGTGCGCCGATGTTCGTACTTGTTTTGCCATGTTTTTCGCACGTCCCAGGGCTGGCATCAAAATACTTATTAACAGAGAGATAATGCCAATCACCACCAGAAGCTCGATCAATGTAAATCCATTTACACGATAATTTGACTGGATATTTTTAGGGTTTATACGCATGAGTCTAGACTCCTTCTAGCCAATAATAGAAAAATTCATGTACATCATTTAAATCAACAATCCCATCAAGGTTAAAATCACTGCCATTGCATCCTTCATAACCTTCGCAGCCTTCGTTTAACCAATTGCCAATCAGTAGTGAAAAGTCAACAAAGTCTACCACGTTATTATCATTGATATCACGAGGGCCTGGAATCGGTGTCAAAGAAACGGGGCCAGCAGCACACAGTGTATCAACCTGAACTTGTTTCGTATTACAGTGAATGAATGCATCAGCTATTATTCGGAAATCTCCCACATAATTAGACAGGAAAAACTCCGCAATGATTTCTTCAGAAAAAACCTCATCACCCGCATCTGGAATAGGATTGCCGGTAGGGACAACAATATTACTGATTCGATCAATGCGCAGTGCTTCAGCATTGCTGCCACCCGTAATCGGTTGATCAGAAAGATCTACGATACGAATCGTATCATGAAAAATTCCGATAGGTATGTTAGGATCTTGTAGTGTTCCATCTGGGTTTTGTGAAGCGGCAACCTGAAAAATCACATGTGTACCATAACCCGCAGGAACACCTCCACCTGATGTGCCGCCATGATTATAAATATCTGCCTTGAAACTATAGTTTCCTGAAAAAGCATAGAATCCAGATGAACTAAAAAAACCAGGTGAAATGGGCAGTAGACTAGGTGAAATCAACCCTGCAGGATTGGTTGCATAAAATCCCGTTTCGTTAGGAGGGTTAGGCGTTGGTGAAAAAACATCCCATTCCTGATAGGTTGTATATAGGCTATTCGCATCCCAGTTTGCTGGATCAACAAAATAAGCGGCTTCATTTTCAATAGTTGGTGGCACAGCGATTAAAGCTGTTGTTGTAAGGAACATGGCAATTAAAAACATGATTCCTTTTCTCATTGTGTATCCTTTCAATTTATATTTTAAAGAATGAAGCATTCCCTCCGGAATCGTGGAATGCTCCATTCTATATTACTTTTTAATTATGCATTGCGACGTTTACGTAATATCGCAAGGCTACCCAGTCCCAACAAACTTATAGTCGCAGGTTCTGGAACAATCGTTGGATTATCAATATCGAATGTAAATGTTGCAGGGTTACCAGCCAAAGCAGCAGGGGCATCCGCACCGACTTGAATGTTTCCAAGATTACTGAATACCGCAGCAAAGCTGGTTCCTTCATAGGATACAAAAGGAAAACCATCAACAATAGGAAAGGTAATCGTTGTCCAGGTATTAGGTAAAACAGGGACAACATTCACTGCAATACCACCAGGAAAGTTACCTGGCCCAGCAAAGCGGGTAAAATAGGTCAAGGGGACTGGAGCATTATGTCGAACATCTACACTAAAAGCTGTTACGCCTTCGGTAATCCAGTTGCCAGCAAACGCACCACCACTTGAACCAAACGTTACATGGCCACGGTGGAGTGTTGCACTATCACCAGCACTTGCTCCAGCAAATGAAAAATCGGTACTTGCATAAGCGCTACCGCCTGGGCCACCCGTTGGCACATGCGTCAAATCTGGACCGACAGGGCTATTGCCTCTCCAGGATGATGAACTCGTATCAAATCCTTCTGTAAAAGGAATGGTTGCAGCGTTTGCACTTACAGCAAAAGTCAATACACTTACACAAACAAATAATTTCATACTATTCTTCAATTTCATTTTTCAGTTTCCTCCAAATTTTAATCATGTTGTTACATCTTGGAATAAGTTTCGATTACATTGTTTCTGAGCCACTCAGAAACGTTACTAATTATAATTATTCAAATACAAGCTAAATGTCGCCAAGCCTCCTTTCTGTTTTCTCACACAAAAAAAAGAGCAACAGTCTATTTAAAACCGTTGCTCCCTGGCTGGCGTTATTTGGCTTGCTGGGTTGCAAGAAAGAGGTAATGGATGTTAGTCAAATGTTAAATAGGCAAAACCTTATCACTTTATTTATTCATGATTAATTTTCCATTTCGGGTGATGCGAATACGATAAAGCTCACCTTCATATCGAATCATGAATTCATTTTGTCTCTGAAACAATTCGCTCGCTTCATAAACCGGAACCGGTGGATCTTGCGATGTCGAATGATCAGAGTCAAAAGATTTATCATCTATGTCCATAATACCATCTCAATCAATTATCAATTAAGCCAGGGAGTCTGCGAGTTCACGCCACTCCGGCAATTCAGGATTCCCGGGCTTACGTTTACCAAAGAAGGTAATAAGCAGTTCACCATCTTTGTCATATTGTTCTAAAGAAGTCACGACACCATCTTCAGTAGGCTTGTGAACTAAATAACTACTATGAATACCCGATTCGCATAAGTGTAGATTGAAATCAGGATCCATCACATTGTACCAATCTTTGAATTCCATCACTTTTTCAACATTACCCGTATGAATCTGAATACAACCAGAATTACCAATGAAAACCATAATGGGTAGTTTGGTTTCTGATGCTGAGTCCAGAATTTTACGATGGCTCATATTGTCAACTTGAACAGCTAAATCATCGGGAGCAATTCGCAACGCTTGGGTTCTTGATACTCTGAATTTACCTAAAAGCATGTAAAAATCATGGGTATCTTTCAGGTCACGCCATGCCTGGATAAAGCCTTCCTGGTCAATTTCACTATCAGGTAGTTCGCCTTTAGGGGGTTTTGGAGCTTCAGCGGTAAATTCAGGCGTTTGATCGTCTGATTTAAATTTTTCTACAATTCGGGTAAAAGCTTCCACGCTGCTATCAGGTTTTAAGTGCGTTTTGTGAATCGCCAGTCCTGTTTTATCAAAGAACTGAATACTGCGTTTGATGTCCCCTTTGTCACCTGCTTGCTCTACGGCAAACTTATGAACCCACTGCCCAAAAAACATACGAAGATCAATATCTTCACCCACAACAATGCTGGCATGTTTTTGAATCTGCACTGGATCATACACACCGACACGTTCATGTACCGCATAATCATTGCGAGTCAATGCCATGACACGTCCCATGGTTTTAAATTCCAGCAGCATATCTCCTGGATCACCTTCCAAACGCGTGACGGTATTTCCGCAATCAGAAACCAAAAGTTCTGCTTCAGAAACGCCTAAGTTTTCCGCGGCATCGCGTATGCGAAGTCTTGGGTTATCCTGTCGTAACATTTCCCACCGCTCTTTGAGCGAGGCACCACCAGCTTGAGTGTCAGATGAACTCATAAAGATTCTCCTTCAATAACATGTGTTTTTTTTCTCTTATGATGATTAAAAAGCTCTGGGGTGACAGGCATGTCATACTCCATACCTTCATCACTAACATCTTCACCACCTAAAGCAGGAACCATCCAGGGACATCCAGAAGGATGACGCCAGATGTTACAATCTAAACCAAATGCCTCTTTAATATGAGTTGAAGTAAAGACTTGGTCAGGACTTCCAGCAATAAGCAAGTGTCCTTGATGCAAAATGACAATCATGTCTGCATAGTAAGAGGCTAAATTCAAATCATGAAGTGATGCGATAACTGTTTTGCCTTCAGCGACACTTTCTTTACAAAATTCCAACATGCGAACTTGTTGTTTTGGGTCAAGATGATTGGTTGGTTCATCCAATAGATAAACCCCTGTTTGTTGTACAATCATTCGTGCTGCATCAACGCGTCGTGCTTCACCACCCGACAGCGTACTGTAGGTTCGATTTGCAAAACTGGATAAATCCATTCTTTCAAGTGCTTTTTGGACTATCTCATTATCCTTTGGGCCTTCTTTGCATCCATCCAAGTGAACCAGTCGTCCCATCATGACTACTTCTTGGACTGAAAATGGAAAATTCCCACCACGATGCTGCGATAATACCGCGCGATGATGTGCTAGTGATTTCAATGAATAATCAACAATGGGTTTGTCCATAAATTCAATATACCCCTGACTCGTCTGCAGCTCACCTGACAATAATTTTAATAGTGTTGTTTTTCCTGCACCATTGGAGCCCACCAAAGCAATAAATTTTCCTGAAGGTAATTCAAGGTTGATCTCTTGCAATAACCATTTTGTTCTGATTTTAAATCCGACATTCCTTAGGTTATAAACTGCCACGAAGCACCTCCCGGGAATATCGAATGAGTAGCCATAAAAAGAAAGGGCCACCAACGAGTGCTGTCACAATTCCCACAGGCATTTCGGCTGGAATGACAACCGTTCGTGCGACTAAATCAGCCAGTACCAGTAACATCGCACCGCCCATTGTACTGGCCGGTAATAGCCAACGATGATCAGCTCCAATCCATAATCGCAAAAGGTGCGGTACAACTAAGCCAACAAATCCAATTGCACCTGCTACAGAAACGGCACTACCTACAAGTAAGGCCGATCCAAAAATGATTTTTAGTCGTAATCTTTTGATTGAAACACCTAAATGAAATGCTTCTGATTCCCCCAAACTCATAGCATTCAAATCGCTACCCAATGACCAAAGAATAAAAAGACCAATACCAAAAAATGGTAAGATCAATAAAACCATAGACCAGGTCGCTGATCCAAATCCACCTAAAAGCCAAAAGGTAAGTGTTCGTAATTGTTCATCATCTGACAAAAATGTCATCAGGCCAATCCCTGCTCCGGCAATCGCATTCATCGCAATCCCTGCCAGGATCAGTGTGACAACATTAAAGTTACCAGAACTTCGAGCCACCAGCCAAAGGAGACTTACTGTTCCCACACCTCCCAAAAAGGCAGCAATCGGCAAACCAATTTGAAGACTCATCAAATTGGAAAACATCACAATCCAAATCGCCGCGCCAAACGCTGCACCATTACTTACGCCAATAATCTCTGGTGCTGCAAGCGGATTACGGAAAAGTCCTTGCAAGCAAGCTCCAGAAATCGCTAATGCTGCCCCAACGAGTGCGGCCAATACCACACGAGGAAAACGTACCATCGTTAAAACCGCATAACCTTCTTCTTGTTGAAGTAGAATAGATGGGATTTTCCAGGGAGAAATATAATAAGCGCCTAAACCTGCACATAATAGTAGTACTGCAGGAAGTAGTAAACTTAATACAGACATCGATTTTAAATATCGAGCTTGCAAAATTTATTTCACCTCGGATAAGTATGTGGAGTTATTTTCGAACATCGCATGAAATAATTCTAAGGCAGCTTGTCCTGTTCGAGGTCCAAAACTGCTTAATAGCACATCATCCATTGCGATAATGCGTTTGTTTTTACCTGCAGGTGTTTGTGCAACCCCAGGAAGTTTCATAAACCCTTCAACGCCACCAACGGATTGCAATCCTGTCACAAAAACTAAAAAGGCATCAGGCCTCGCTGCAATCACCGCTTCAGCATTCATGGGCTTTGGATGCTTCATGCCCGGAAGGCAAATCTCGCCACCGGCCGTTTTTACTAATCCCACAGACCCATTATCTTCTCCCATTAAAAAGGTCGTATGAGGACCACGTAAATATAAAGACAATACTCTCGGGCGTTTTTTGTCACCGAGAGATTCTATTTTTTTGTTCAACACTTCAAGCTCTTCTTCCATCTTTATAATCAGTGCCTGGCCTTCTGCAACTTTATCAACGAGCTTGGCAATCGTTTTTATTTTATTTCGAGCACCTTCAACAGTAGGAACTTTTGAAATGATTTCAACGTTCACACCCGCACCACGTAATTGATCTTTAATCGAGGCGGGTTTCATTCGATCAGTTCCAATCAAGAGTTGAGGTCGTAGTTTTAAAATACCTTCTGCATTCAAACTTGGATGACCGCCCACATCTGGTATCTCTAAAGCTTCTACTGGGTAGATGGATGTTTGATCTCGCCCGACGATCTGATCACCGCAACCTAAGGCAAAAAGAATTTCAGTGACACTGGCATCCACACTGACGATGTGTAAACGTTTCGTTTCTGCTTGGCCAGATTCGTCTTCATTGGCAAAAATATAAAAGGTAGGAATCGCACATAACAATAAAAAAAGTATCAAACGAATTTTCATGCAAGCCTCCAAAGCATCGACACGCTTTGTTGATTGGGTCAAAATATTACTTTGCTTATCAAAACATGATGCCAGCTCGTCCCAATCCGAGCACCATCAAGGTCACCAAAAACACTTCTATCTCTGGCTGGCTAAGAATATTTAAAACCTACAATAATGTATGGCTTTTAATACCATGTTTGGCTTGCCTTACTTTATTCGCATTCTATATCATTATTCTCCAAATGCAACAAAAATATTAAAATTCAATATTTTTCATATTTTATTTAATTACAGTTAATTACAAAAAATATGGGGTAGGGATACAAAAAATAAGTAAAAAAAGTACTTATTTAAAGTTGATGGAGATTCCCAAAACCATACTAATTTTCAGTATCACAGGGTGGCAGCCTCAGCTCATCGAAGATGAGATGGGGATGGTGTATTTAATATTTTGGAAAATTCTCCAAATCCAATTTAACCGGACCTTGACCCATTTTATCCCAATCACTCGAACTCGAATAATACCATTGATTGACATTCTCAACCAGTCTTTTTCGAACAGGATTTCGGTGAATATATTTCATACAATTAATCATCGTGTCTATCGATTTGATATTCCGATCATACCCGCCACTTTTTGCCAAAATCTAAACTTAACATCTTGTTGGCCTGTTTTAAGCTTTTTTAATCCCTTAGGATTATTATTCTTAAGATAAGTTATAGCTTTTTGGGATACAGGTTGTTTAATAGCCAAAAGAAATTTAGAAATCGAATATTCTTTCTTTTTTGAGAAAACCAGCAAGTGAACATGATTAGGCATAAATACATATGCCCATATCTCAAATTTATGTACTTTACTTGCTTTATTAATAGATTTCGCTAAAAAATCGCATGTAAGTTGTTTGCTGAGAAAATTCTGATTCTTATAACAGCAAAATGTGAGCTCATGAGCTTGCCCTGATAAATCAAATCGCTTACATAATTTAGTATACCGATCTCCAATTTTCATCTCGACGCTTTCTATATCCTCCATCCCCATTTCACCTTCAGTGAACTGAGGCTGCCACCCATAATGATTAACCAGGGTGGCAGCCTCAGCTCAATGAAATTGAGATGGGGATGGTGTATTTATGTTAAAAAGAAATCGTCCATTATTCGTCTTCCGACAATTGCTCGTAGCGTACAACCGCTTTCCACACACCATTGACTCTCTCTGTGGGAAGTGTAATAGGCGAATACTTCGAATTCAGAGGTTGCAATCGAATGACATCTTGATCTGGTTCAAAGTAAACACGCTTGAAAGTTGTTTCATGTGGATTCGCCATGCGAACAAAACAATCGTCACCATTATTCACTTGTGCTGCTGGTGAAAAAATAATAATATCCCCTTCGCGATATTTTGGTTCCATCGAATCGCCAATCACACGTACCGCAAAAGCTTGCGGATCGTGCAAATCAGGACAGCGCACATAATCATCTGCACTGCCCGGCGGATACCCCATATCATCAAAATCCACCGGATAACCTGCAGGTACTTTATTAATCACAGGCACCAAACGCCCAGCCATCGCCGCATGCTGCTGAACATAATCCAATGGTTGGTCAAAATACTGCTGTAAGTTCATCGACTGTACAAGCTCTTGAATATCTTTTCCCTCATGAATCGCCTGGTGAATTACGTGACGGAGTTGATCGTTTTCCGCGCGCGAATCTTCAAACGATTGTCGTACATCTGCTGGCAATTTCTGCAAATGTGCCATGTGCACGAGTGAACCCGAATCAAATTCCAAAACGTTTTCCAGCTTCCGCAATAAGTCGTCGCTAGGGGGATTCTTTACTTTATTCGTTTCCACCGTCGATAAATAGGGCTTACTGCAATTGCAAATTCGGCTGACTTCATCCAGTGTCATGCCCAATTCTTCTCGTTTGTCTCGCAAGATTTGACCTAATGACATTGTTTTATTCTCCTGACCAATTTTCATAAATTTCTACGAGTCCCAAGATCCAACTATAAAATACTTTACAACACCAGGTTAAATAAGCAAATAAAAAAATCAAAAAGTTATATAAATGGTTAACAAAACTGTTGACTTATTCATGAAATATGCAATAATACTAAAAGTTAGATGAATACATAACCTTGAGTGATAACGAGATACAAAAAAGGGCGGTCGTTAAAATGAATGTAGCAAGAGGTCGGTCAGGGATTTGGGAGCAAACGGATAATCAATTTTATCCCTATGGCCAGGTCGGTGGGCAACAAATGTCCCCGACCCGCCATTTGACCGAGTTTGTCCTGACACAAAAAATTTATTTACGGCAACCACAACGCGCACTGATTGAATTGGTTTATGGTCATCATTGTTCACTGAAGCAATTGGCTGACTTTAAGGGAATTCGATACGAAACCTTGAGAAGAGAACTAAATAAACTCATCAAGCATATGTTGACAAGAAAATATAGTCGTATGATGCGACATCGTCGACAATTCAACAGACGACAAATGGATATCGGTTACCAGCGATTTATTCTCTCGTCAAGTTACCGAAGTATCGCACGACAATTTAATATCTCGCAACAAAAAGCAAAACAAGCGATCGAGCAAATCGATCATTTAATTAGCAAAACCAGAATTACTTACTAAAACCATTTTTTAAGGAGCAACCTATGTCGAGATATACCCTCGCGCAATCCGCCGATGTCTTTATTGACCCAACACCGAAAAATCAAGCCGTCATCAATTTATTTGGCTTGAATGTTAAAGAGAAGAATAGGATAAATCTTCTCGAACCCTGCGAAATAACTATTCAACCAGGACAAATTTGTTACATCACCGGAGCTAGTGGCAGCGGAAAAACAACGATTCTAAATTGCCTGAAGTCGCAAATGCATAATGTCATCGATTTAGATGAAATTGAATTACCAATGAATAAATCATTGGTCGATTGTTTTTCAGAAAATTTGAAAAAAACACTGAAATGGCTCAGCCTTGCAGGCTTAGGTGAAGCGAACTTGATGCTCCATCATCCAAATCAATTAAGTCAAGGTCAGCGTTATCGATTACGGCTGGCGCTTGCCATGTCACAAAAACCCGATGTGATATTTATGGATGAATGTTGTAATCATCTTGATCACGACACAGCATCTATTATTTCATGCAACTTACGCCGTTATGCCAACAGATATAATTGCACGCTGGTTCTTGCCACCAGCCAGGAAGATCTGGTCGATGATTTGAAACCAGATATTATCGTTTTTAAACATCAAGGCGGTAAAGCGTGTGTTTATTATCCACATTACAATGGCGATCAATTGGAAGATTTATTCCAGGAAGAGGATCATCAATGATCAGACAAACCATCTGTAGCTTACAAAAACAAATGTCCATTTTACCTGGACGTGTAAAAGACTGGAATCTATTGTCCCAATATCATTATCGCCAGGATCATCCAGGTGTGATCGATAAAGTATTTACAATGACATTTCATCCAAAGCGTCATATTCTTTTGCCAAATGAGGACAAAGTGATTGGCGTGATTGTCTATGCCATGCCGTTGGCCAATTGTGCCTACCGCAATCGTGCAACCAATCAGCGATATTTTTCACTGGGCAGTCGCTCAGAAACTTTATCGCTGCTTAATCGAGAAGTTCGGCGAATTACTCGGGTTGTGATTCATCCTCAATTCAGAGGCATCGGCCTGGCGCATTGGCTGGTTAGCGAGACGCTACCAAAAGCAGGTGTACCTTTAGTAGAAGCCATGGCAACCATGGGGCATCTCAATCCATTTTTTGAAAAAGCTGGAATGCTAAGATTCGATCAAGAGGACTCCGTTGCGTCCAGGCGTTTGATTGATGCATTCGCTCATATTAATATTAACGTGACCTCTCTGAGTCAAGAGACGCTCGTGTCACAAATTAAGAAATGTCCAGAGCATGAGCAGTATTTTATCAAATCTGAAATGATGGAAATGATCAAAGGATTCAGCCGTCGATTTCGCCAGCTGGAACCGACATTGGAAAATCTGACTAACTTTGTAGTCAGACAATTAAAGTTGCGGCCAGTCTATTATCTTTGGCAACGCAGCGATTCTACTTTATATGAAAAAAAACTCACTCAGGAGAATCAACATGAGAACTCTAAAAATACCACTAAACAAACTCGTGGATCATCCACTGAATGACAATTGCATGAGTCATACAATGACTCAAAAATTAAAATATCAAATTCAAAAAACGCATCGTTACGAACCAATCATTGTTCGTGAGCATCCTGAAATAGAAGGTTGCTATGAAATCATTCATGGCCATCAGCGCAAAAGAATTCTTGAACAATGCCAGGTCGATTCTGCATGGTGTATTGTCTGGATATTAGATAATCATCAGGCGTTGTGCCATCTCGCCACAGTCAATCGTTTACGCGGGCAAGCCGACCTGAAAAAGCGGGCAAATATTTTGGAGAAATTATTGGAGACAATCGATGAAAAAGTCGTATTGAAAATGATACCAGAAACGAAGAAAAGACTTCATAATTTATTGAAGATCGGTAGGTCGCCAAAAATTGAGCGGAAGCAAGGGAGACGTTCACTGCAACCACTGACGTTTTTTTTAGAACCAAATCAAAAGGAGAAACTATTGATGGCGATTAAACGAATCGGCGGCAAAAACCGTAGTGAACGATTAGCAAACCTTGCGGATAATGCCTTGAGCCAGTAATAGTGCGAGTTATTCCCATCTCTAATTAACTTGATGTAAAGCTGATGGAATCAGTTCTGGTGTGACTTGCAGCTTTTCACAGTTAGTAAAGTGAATCGGAATATTGGGATATTGCTCACTAATACTACCATAAGTATTTGCATGAAGGATCTCTGTTTGATCGGTATCTACCAGAACCATATCGATGGTTGCATTTAAGCTTTTAAGATCATCGATTTCATTGCAAATATTATCTGGTGTATCAAAAGGCAAGATAATAAGGTTGTGACGTTGGCCATGCGATCGCACACGAAATAAAAATTCGATGTTATCGCTAACGACGAGAATGTAGTGCTTGGAATCCATTACTTTGTCCTTTCATTACTCACGCAGCCCACCCGAATGATCTGTCATTAAGAAGATATCACGGATCACTTATTTCATTATCGAGAATTGCTTATTCTAAAGGTATCAGGAATACCCTGCTTTTATGAAATCAAAATAAAATAATGGTCAGACCATTTACAAAAGAAAAGGAGTTGACAATGTTATCCAAAAAACAACGACAGGTTGCTGATGCATTTTTCCATTCAAGCTTGAGCGATCAGCAAATTATAAATCAACATAATATTTCATCGGACGAACTAGACGATTGGCTTGAAAATGAAGAGTTTCAGTATGAGTTAGATCGATTGTGTCGTAAAAATACCTTGATTGCAAAATGTATCTTGAGTCGTTATGCCCCAATAGCCGCAATGCAATTAGCCAATCTCTTAGATGCCGAGAAAGAAGAAACAGCAGGACGCATGGCACTCGCATTAATCGATCGAGCCATCACAAATTTAAAAGAACAAACACTAATCAATCAAGAAGTCGACAATCCATTCGAGAATATTGCCCCAAGTGTCGCCAGGCAATTATTGAACGATTTGATCGAAGATGATAATTCATAAGGAATAGAAATGGTTTGTAAAGATTTTCTAAACATTATAAATAATCCAAATGACTGTATAGTCTACTTTCAGAATCGAATACCAAAAACGCGAAAACAATTGGCAGCCTATGTGAATACGTTTTTGGGTTGGCGGATTCCTGATCAAGCGATGTGCCAGGGGCATTGTAGTCCGATGGATTATTTGGCTTGGTCATTTTTAGATAGGCACGATAAAAGAGATGCAATTATTTGGGCAAATCGTGGTGGCGGCAAAACGCAATTGGGCGCTGTCGCTTCATTGCTGGAATGCCTCTTTTTACCTCAATGTCAGGTGCGAATTTTAGGTGGCAGCGAAGAGCAATCATCGCGAATGTATGATTATCTCAAACAAGCGATTGATGTTCGTTTTTCTAATGCGATTTCTGGATCGATGACACAGCGAGGTTGTCGATTTCGTAATGGCAGTGATGTGCAGGTGCTCGCTCAATCGGATGCGTCTGTGCGTGGCCATCATGTCCAGCGTTTACGCTGCGATGAATTAGAATTATTTGATCGCGACGTTTGGCAAGGTGCCCAATTTATCACACAAAGTAAACATCATATCCCCTCGAGACTGGAAGTCTTTTCGACCATGCATCGTCCAGCAGGTTTGATGCATGAATTAGTCACAACTGCGAGCGAAAAAGGGATGAAGATTTTCAGTTGGTGCTTGTGGGAGGTAATCGAAAAATGTGTTGATCGCCAGTGCAGTCAATGTCCATTGTGGGAAGATTGTCGGGGCAAAGCGAAGCGTGCAAATGGATACTATCCGATCGACGATGCGATTGCCCAGAAGCGGCGAAGCAGCCACGCTGCCTGGCAATCGGAGATGTTATGCCAGCGGCCCAATCGAGAGGAATTGGTTTTTCCAGAATTTCATCCTAATGTGCATGTTTGTGAAGTTGGCTATGATGCGAATTTGCCATTGTATCGCGCTTTGGATTTTGGCTTTGAGCATCCACTGGTCTGTTTATTTTTGCAAGTCGATTTAGACGGAACAATTTACGTCATCGATGAGCATGTCAAGCATCGCACATCGCTATCTCGCCATGCGGAGTTGATTCAAAAACGATATCCATATCCGATTGAAGCCAGTTTTTGCGATCCAGCAGGGAAACAGCGACGCGAAATTACTACCACCAGCGTGATCCAGGAATTAGTGGCTCTGGGAATTCCCACCAAATGCCGAGCTAGCCGAATTCTCGATGGACTGGAAATGATACGAAGTTCACTCGCTCCTGCGGATGGCAAAGTGCGATTAAAAATATCCTCAAAGTGCCAACATTTGATTCGATCGTTTAATGGTTATCGTTACAAAAAGCAAGCCTGTGATCAGTTATCAGAACTTCCATATAAAGATGGTGTGCATGATCACACTATTGACGCACTGCGATACTTTTTTGTGAATTATTATGGCAAGAAAATCAAAACAAAAATGAAATGGTATTAAGGAACTGTATGCACTGTAAAAGTGATAATATCTTCATCCAGCTTTTCAGCGTTAAATAGCTTTTCATGAGGAACGTTCTGATTAAGATAGTCATCTTTTCCGTAGCTGTAAAGCGTATATTGTTTTTCATTAGAATGGTATATAAAATGATTGTTGCTATATATGTCTAAGGGAATGTCTTTTTGAAGTTCTGTTAAATCTTTCGGGTATTTTTTGTGTTGATTGTGATATTTTTCAATTTCAATTGCTGTAATAGCCATTTGATTGAGAGATTTTGTTGTAAGAATCGCATCAATGTCATTATGTATTTCCATTTCCCACATCATTGTAAATATCAGGTATTTTTTAGGAATAAATGTTGTTTCGGTGTTATGGTAAATCCTTGCAAAGAGTTCTACTTTTTTAGAATCAGGTGAGTCAAAAGCTTTTATATACGAAATCGTATTTTCAAGCCATAGTCTTTCCTGAAATAAGAAGTATGTTCGTTCAATATAGTTCATTAGATTGTAATTATTTTGTAAACTAGATGAAATACTCTCTTTCATGATAGTATATTGCCATACTCTTGCCGTGGCAATCGTACTCTTAAAATGGGGAATTAGGTCTTGAGCATAAAATTTAGACATTTGGTTATATTGATCATTGGTGTAAGTGAATTGGCCGAGAACCATTGTCAATCCTTCTGTGGCGGTTCGATGTAGTGATAGCTTGGCTATGTAACCTATCAGTAGTGGGTGATTGTCTAATGCATTTGCTAAACCGTATAGGGATAATAATGTGTGCCACGCTTTTTCAATATTGTTATCTTGGCAATGAAGAGCGAGTTCAATCATTAATAGTTTGCTACAGTCCATTATTTCAATGATTGGAGGTTGTGGAGAGTCCAAAAGAGTGAAATAATCTACTTTCATATGGCCTGAATTATAGCTTGTCAATTGATGTAGTTTTTCAACCGCTGCATTGTTATCTTTTATATAAAGTCGCATGGCGTCAACTGTTTCAGTTGAATAGGAGTTTTGGTTTGGTGTAATATTGTTATTTCCAATCCACGGCAATAAATTCGGATTTCTTGATAGATCTACAGTTGTAATTTCTGCTTCTTCAGCTCTTTTTAATTTTAATTCTTGAAATTCGATCAGACGTGTTTTTCTATCGTCAGGAATTCTTTTTGAGTTTTTGATAGAAAGAATCTCTTCTTTGATGGCTTGAGGAGACTCTCCGTCGTATATTTCTGGCCATTTAACAAGGTGTTTGACAGCTTCTAAAGCAATTAGATAACCATTTTCATGATCTGGCAATGAAGAAGCATGCCAATTGTTTAATTCTTCAAGTGTGGTAGGGTATCCCATTTCTTTTAACTGAGCGAGTGATTCTTTGATTGAGGTTTTACTTGAGTTTTTAAAATAAATGAAACCAACCACAATAGAAATAATAACAATCAGTATGAAGCTTACAAAAGGGATGAGTAGCATTTTGTAGCCGCTTACTTGTTTTTTAGGTTTGGTGTTGTTATTTGAATTATTCATTGAATTATTCCTAGGAGTATTTCGACGTTAGATATTTTATTCGAAAACGAAGAGTGATCCAATAGAATAATGTCGTGTTTAAGTAGTGATTTGATAAGTAAAAATAGTCCCCACCTTGGCCTGAGCAAAAGTGAGGATCCCACGTTCCCGAAAAAAACATATGCATTGTGCATGAAAATGCTTGATGTTCAATTGATTATAGGGGTGAAAATATGTTCAGGCAAAAAATAAAAATATATTATAAAAATTTGCCTTTTACGAATCGCAAGCGTAGAATCTGATAGTCAACTGAAGAGTTTTCTTAAATTAGTGTAAAGGTGATTCACTTCCTTGAGTATTGCATTTTTAGAATATATGATAGATGTATAATTTCACTAGGTCATTTCCATCTTTGTAGAGAGTAGGGTTTTTAAAGTACGTATTGTTAGTGTTGGAATCTGCGCGCATCACAGAAAGCGAAAGCCGTTGCCTTTTGTGTTTATGTTTGGATGGGAGATGCGGGGTAATGGCATTATTCGGAAGCCGGTCGCGTTGGCCGGCTTCTTTTTTTCTAATTGTTTTAATTGGAAATATTATTTTTGCATAGAGCAGGGATTGCATGCTCACGTAAGCTTGGGTATGGCACCACTTTTTTTACGTTAGTGTTTTGTAGATTGCAAGGCATCCTAAAAAGACAATCGTTAAAAAACCTGCCCATAAGTATAGATCACTTTGTATGGAGGGTTTTAGTTTTGAGTCGCAATATTGATAACGATAAACGAGTGCCTGGTATGCAACAATAAGAAGAAAGATAGAATTGGCAATGCCCATGATTGTAATGAGTAGAAGTGGGCGTTGGAAAAATAGGAATAAAATAGCCCAAAGGATAGGAAGAATCCATGCCATGATGGAGATGGACCGTTTGTATTTTTTTGGATCATTGGGATCGATTATTTTGAATAAGACAAAGAAGTCGCTCCATAAGCGTGAGTTAGATGCATTGTTTGAAAATACTGTGGAGAATAATACGCAGAATGCACAAATCATAAAGAGTGCCATGGTTTTAGGTCCGAGTGTTTCGGTGAACATACCTGATAATTGAAAGATCAGTTGGTTGCCATCTTCCAGTTTGTCTTGTGCGTGTAAGATGGTGGCACCTAATATGTAAAAACCGACAGTAGAGACTGTGTAAATGAGCATGGAGACGAAGGCGTCCATTTTCATGACACGAATCCAGCCTTGTGCGCGGTTTGCCCATTCTTCAGAATCTTCTTTCGGACCAGTCCAGGCAGCGTATCCTTTTTCGATGCACCAGGAGGCGTAGATAAAAATTTCACCTGCCGCGACGCCTGTAATGCCAAAAGCCGAGATGGCCAATGCGATATATTCTTTGGGGAGATTGGGTGAAAAACCGCTGGCAAAATCACTAAAGGAAAATGCGTAAGGTGTTTTTTGAATATTGAATACGCAAACAAATATTGCGATTACAAAAAAGACATTTAATGCAATCGAGATGAATTCTAGTGGACCATATTTTCCGTGGAATACTAGTAAGGCAATAGCGATGGCCAGAAGGCTAATGGCAATGGGTTTGCCGATATTAGGAAAAGCGTATTCAATCACTTGAACTGCTGCACCAAGAATGCCTCCCTGGCCAAATATATTCATAATGATATAGACTAATGCTACATAGACCGTCCAATGTAGGTTTGCAAGACGAAATCCTTTTGTTTTGCTCCAAGTGGTAAATGTGCTTTCACCTGAACAGATGGCATGTCGGCCATATTCAATTTGGATGCCAACTTTAATGATGCAGCCCAGTAGAATAACCCATAGAAGTGCAAAACCCGCTTTGGCACCTAATGCGGTCGTGGCAATCAATTCACCTGATCCGACGATGGCAGCAGATAGAATGACGCCGGGGCCTAAATACTTTATGCTGGATAAGAAGCTGTTTGGTGGGTCTTTTATTTGGTCGATATTATTGGCCATGTGATCTCCTGGCTAAGATTCGCAACTATTTTGAATATTTTAATCAAATTCGTGATTTAGTCAATTCTAGATTTAATAATAACTCATTGAAAAAAATGGGTTTATAGCTTTGCGTGGTGTTTCTGAGATTTGGTGAAAAAAACTTGCAACTTAAATACATAGAAGTACAATGTATTGGTCATCTATGTATATGGTTGAAAGGATATGTTATGTCAATTTCTAAAGATTTGGTTGCAGCATCAGCGACGCCTTTGGTTTTATCCATATTGTCAGAGGGCGAGAATTATGGCTATGCGATCATTAAGCGTGTCAGTGAATTGTCAGGAGGTCGAATGCAGTGGTCGGATGGGATGTTGTATCCAGTATTGCATCGATTGGAGCAGCAGGATTTGATTCAGTCTAAATTGAAAAAAGCAGAAACGGGTCGGCAGCGAAAATATTATCGTTTGAAAAAGAAGGGCACTAAGGTTCTGGTTGAACAGCAAGACCAATGGCAGGCTGTTTACAGTACACTTTCAAAATTATGGGAGCAAAAACCATGTTTAACTTAGAAGAACAGATTAAGGTTTGGCGAAATTCTATGTCACGGTTTGGGAATTGTAAACAAGCGGATCTGGATGAGCTTGAATCTCATTTGTTAGATGAAATTGATTCATTATCAAAGTCGGATCTTTCACAAGAAGAATCTTTCCTGGTTGCATCTCGCCGATTAGGTGATTCGCAAATGCTTCAGAAGGAGTATGGTAAGATAAATCGTGATTGGGCAATTGCGCATAAAGTATTTTGGATTATTGTTGGTGTGTTAATCTATTCCTTGGGAATATCTGTATCGAATTTATTGATTAATATATCGGGCATATTGGTATTAGATAAAGTTGTTGGAGAAACGCAAGCCGTCATATATTATTTGTTAAGTAATGCATTTTTATTATGTTTTATTGTATTTATTATTTCTTATCCATTACATAAAAAGAATATATTGTCATTAAAGATATTTAGCAGTAGGTATTGTGGAGCTTTATTTTTAATCATTAGCTTCTTAGTTGTTCAGTTGTCGCTACTAGTTTGCCAGTTCTATAAGCTTACATTATTCAGCATGGAAAGTATGGCGTCTATTTTTGTGGCATGGATTGTGTCGAATAGTGGGCCGTTATTGGTTTTTGTTATATCGATCATGTTGTTTATGAGATTTCACCCAACTAGAAAATATGAATTGAGTTAATTTGTGATTATTGTGGGGTCTTAACATGTTTGGGGCGTTAGTGTTGAGGTGAAAGATTTATAGTGAATATCACTATTGAGAATGTGCTTGTCAATACGGCCTTGATTATGTATAATTATTCTACTGCCTACCCAATAAGTACAACTGTGAGTCCATAGAGCAATAAAGGATTTTCCTATGCCCGCGCGACTTGTTTCCCTTCGGTTTCTGTCTGTTTTTCTGTCTGTACTTTTCCCTTCTATTGACTCTGTCGATGCTGCTGAATTTGGTGCTTATTATACGCGTCGAGATTCTGGCCAGTCTTGGGAACGATATTCTCGAACGGGTGATCATAGCGATGTGGTTGTACGCTTGAGTGATTCGATGGAGTTTGTTTTTTGGCGAGCATCGAGTTATCGTCCATTTCTTAAAACCTCACAAGGGCAGTGGTCGGTTGAAGAGTTGATTAAGCGTAAAGGGGATGGGCCAAAAGAGCGACCTGATAAGAATAATATTTATTCTTTTGTGCGGATTATTGAAAATAAACCTGATCATGTTTTAATTCATTGGCGGTACTTTTATGATTTTTCATTGGGTGATCATGGCGTAGTCACTGGTGGGAATGTCGAGTTCGATGGTGTGGTTCATGAATATTTTAAAATCAAGGCAGATGGATCCGTCTTAAGAACTGTCAAAAAGGGGACTCCTAAATATGATGACTGGGTCGATGAAAATAATAGTATTACTCAAACATTTAGATTGACTGAAGAAGGTATTAATGATGTTCAGACAACAAAGGCTCAATTAACAAAAGCGTCTGTCAAGCCCATCGTGGGAGCTGAAGTCACATCGACGAGACGACTCAAGCCTGTTGCATGGTGGTCGTTTAATGACGCCCTTTCTGCTAGAAGTTATGATGTCAAAGATATGACACAGGAAATGATTACTGGTCGTAAAGATCTCATTTCTGGGCATAAGAGTCATTTTAAAAAAGGGGTGTCTGGAACAGCATTAGGGTTCGATGGTTATTATTCGAAAGTACAAACGATGCCTGAAGCGGCACCGAAATTATCGAAGGCATTGACGGTGGAAGCGTGGGTGTCGCCTGGGGCGTATTCGATTTGTAAATGGACGGCGATTGCGCATCACTCACAGTGGATTGAGGATATCAAAAAACCTTACATCGAATATCATGTTGGAATGATTTTTGACAATGATTATGGTGTGCGGCGTGATAATGAGCCAACGCGTGAAGAAGAGGCAGAGGCTGCCAAGGAAGAACAATTTCCAGATGGACCGGACTATCCAAAAGCACCGCAAAATTGGGGAACGATTCAAATCGGCGAAGAGCTTAGAAAAGGGTATTTTTTGGGCATCGATGAAATTGGCAGAGTTGGTTTTAAGCTTAAGGCGGCAGGGGAAGTTCATACCTTACGAAGTGAATCATCGTTAAACACGTTTGAATGGGCACATGTTGCCGGCTGCTTTGGTCAGGGAAAGATGCAGCTTTATATCAATAGTGAGTTGGTCGCGTCTAAGCAGATGGATGGCTCTATTGAGTATGAAAAAGATGCTGGATTTATGATTGGTAAGAATGATGAGCGTATTGAGTATGTGTCAAAGCATGTGGTGCGTCCATTTTCAACGTTTCCTAGTCCGTTGGGGTTTGATGGTCTCATTGATGAAGTGAAAGTTTATAATAAAGCGTTAAGTTCTGATCAAATTAAACAAGCTTATCTTGAATCGAAGCCTGGTTCTTTCGTTTCAGAACTGCAGCCGCGACGGTTGCCTCGATTATCTAAGCCGGTGGAAGCATTTGGTGCTCAGTATACACACTTAAAGTATCATGATCTATGGGACAACATGTGGCGTGAGCCTGACCATCCTGATATTGTGGTTGGATTTGACAAGATGCCGACAAGTGTTGTGTTTTGGCGTGGAAGTCGTAGTCCTGGGTGGGTGACAGAGAGAAATCAGTGGCTTTGTGATCAAAGTAGCGAGCTGGTCGATTGGCATTGGGATAATGTGATGGTAGGTGCGCAAAGTTGTTGTGAGCATATGTCGGATGTTCAGGCACGTCATTCGCACGTTCGAATTTTAGAAAATACGGATGCGCGTGTGGTGGTGCATTGGCGGTATGCTTCTGTGGATGTATTGTATAAACATCCAAATACCTGTCGGCAGGAAGATGATTGGGGTGTTTGGACGGATGAGTATTTGACGATTTATCCGGATGGCGTTGGTGTTCGTAGTGTGAATAATTATGATGCAAAAGGGCATTTGATTGGTCCAGAAGGTGGTAAGGTTGGATTTCATGATACGCAGTTTTTCTCCGCGGCAGGCACGATGCCTGAAGATAATATTCATATGAAGGCGATGACTTTTGTGATGCCCAATGGAAAAGTACGTGAGTTCGATTGGAGCGAAACGCATCCTGAAGGGGCCTATCAGGCAGAGATTGCCTGGATCAACTTTCGCAGTGATTACAAAGTGTTTGAAGTGTTTCCTCCGGGGACAGAGGCGAACATATGGGCAGGTGGCGAGAAAACATCCTATTCAAAATTTTCCATGTGGAATCATTATCCTGTGACGCAGGCTCCTTGTGATGGTCGGTTTTCGATCGCGACGGATCGGATTTCACATTCCTCTTTGGTCGCGGCAGATAATATTGTGGATACGGGCAACGTGGTTCTTTATGGTTTTACCAATCAGGATGCAAAAAGTTTAGTCTCTCTGGCGAAATCATGGAATCATGCTCCCAAAATAACAAAATTAAAAAGAGCTGAAGGTGGTCTTTACGATAAGCATCAGCGAAGTTATGTGATGAAAGCTAAGGGGCCTCATATTTCTTTTGATTTGAATGGGGCAAAAAAGAACCCTATTGTGAATCCTTGTTTTGTCATTAAGCATTGGTCTGGCTCTATTGATAAGGTGAATGTAAAGATTAATGGTAAAAGAATCGATTCTCGGATCGGTACAGTTCTTGATACTGATGGAAAAAAAATGTTGCTTGTTTGGGTTGAAATGGAGCAACTGTCAGGAGTAGATTTCGAGATTTCGCAGGTATTGAATTTTTAAAAAAATGTTTTAGATCCAGTGAGTCCTGCGTTGGTACCGTCGACGACGATGGTTGCATTGCCATCTGCATCAATGCTGGATATTCTATAGTCGGATGCTTGGAAATAAGTTCCTTGCAGGTCGCCTGGTAAAAAGTTTAATTGTGACAATAGGGATGAAGCTATTTGCCCATTTAGATCGGCAACGGCTCGCGTGACGCCATTTCTTGAGGCATAAGTTCGTACTGCAACTCGGATGGTGCCTGCGCCGCCATGTGCTTCAGACCATTTTGCTCTTTCGACATGGCCTCGCATAATTGGTACGGACACCGCAGCAACTATGGCAACGATGAGTATGACGATCATTAATTCGATGAGTGTAAACGCTTTATTAGTTCGTTTCATCCTATCGACCTATTTGTGAATGATTGAAAATGAATCATGCTTTATTTCATTTCGGCCAAAATAATTTCTGACTCAATATTAAAAATATGAAATGAACACTAAAAGATTTAAATTAAGCCTGAAAAAGCGTTTTGGTAGATTATCAGACGTTAATTTCTTCGTCGCGATGAACAGTGTCTGGAGAAAAAGCGGGTAGGCAAACGGCGATGTATTCGGCACCTTCTGGGTTAGGGGTGCTGTATTTGATCCATTCGCCTTTGTGAGTAATGATGGCGCTGCCAGCGGGGATGTCGTAGGTATGATCTTTGGTTTCCACGCGAAGCATGCCGTCAAGGACAATAGTGTATTCGTCGAACTCAGGTGTCTGGCCGGGCTCGATCCAGCCTTGGGGGCTTTTCATTCGGGCGATACTGACGTTGTCATTTTGAGAATTCACTCGTCCAATATATTCTTCGATGCGTTTAGGTTTATTGCCTGCGGCTTCGATAATCGTGGATTGGTTTATGATCGTTGGCATGTTTTAACCTTTTAGTTCCTTGTAGAGTGTTAATGCTTTTATTGATGAGGGGAATGCAAAATTGTCAAACTTGAGTTCGCAGGGTTTGATTAATTTGTAATCACAAACATCGTCTTGTGGTACGATGTTGTCGGTCGAATGGACTTTTGCGGTGAAGTAAATATCGACAACCGCATAATCAATATCTTTATAGGTATATCGATTGGGTTGCGAGGTGAAATAGGTAAAATCATATAGGTCTAAGTCGAGGGTCAACTCTTCTTTGATTTCGCGTTTGAGAGCTTGTTCTGCAGATTCATCATAATCGACAAAGCCGCCAGGTAGATCGTATTTGCCTTTTTCAGGTTGGTGCCCGCGGGTGGTAATAATGATTTTGTCTTCGAATTCCAGAATAGCCGCAACAGCAGTGGCTGTGTTGTGATAATATTCGATGTCGCAATCGTTGCATTTGACCGCTTTTTCGAATTGGTCATTTAAGTTTTTAGTTCCACAGTGCGGGCAGTGGGTAAAAGGGTTTTTCATAGCTATGATTTTCTACCATTAACTTGATGGATTGTCTGTCTTCTCTGTTTCATACTGGTGCGTTTCGAGATCTGAATGATCCGTTTGGTGAGTATGTTCAGTGTTTGAGTTGGGTGGTGATGTCTTATTAACCGATTTTTTCAAGCGATATAAAAATATTATAGAAATGATCGGAATAATATTAATGCCAAGAGCGTTTAGAGACGATGAGTGCATTGCAAAATTAAAACGTCCGCCATACAACAGGTGCCAGTTAAAGCTATTTTCTGCAATGATAATACAAAAACTCAAGCCGCTTGTGAAAAAGTAGACTAAGATGTTAGTCATAATGTATGGAATTTGCATGATTTGATAAAATATCGATAAGGGATAGCCGTATGGTTTGTTGAGTAGCAAACCAACCCCACCGAGGATCCCTATTAACGAGATTAAATTAAAGACGATAAAAATGCCAATGGTGCTAGTTTGTAAATTGGTTTGTAATGACTCCTGCAAAGTTAAGGCCGTTATCATGTAACCACCACCAATTTGCAATACTGCAATCAGTGATTTAAACAATGTTGCCATGAGATCTCCTTATCTCAATCAATAATTGAAAATTTAATCACATTTTGGGACATCTTTTTTGATGGCTTTCAGAAGTTTTTCGAGAAATTTTCTTGGATCGTCTGAGCGTTGTTTCATGTTGGTGTCGGGCATAGTATTTCGACAGAGCATTTTGTACATTTCTGCGTAGTCGTCGCCATATTTCGCTTTGACATCTGCTTGGGGTGAGGTTACTTCAGGGCCAATGACCGTCCCGATAGGGGTGACATTATCTTTGTGGGCAATGGCTGTGACGAGTGGGCCGTGATCCCGAGCGTTGTCGAAGCTGGTGATGGGTTTTCTGTGTAAGCATTCAAAGAAAAAGTTTGCTTGAGGTGAGGTTTTTGTTCGCACTTTCCCTATAACGATTGGGTTCTTGAAGAATTGCGAACGCGTAATGATATTTTTCTGGATATCGATGCCATGGACGTTATCTTCGACATAGATGCCTGACCATCCGCCAGTGATGCCGCAATTTAAGTCGTTGAGGAAATTCGTGTGAATTTTATTGAGTTCGCCATCGGCTGGTGAACTTACATAAATTGCCGCATCTCCCATTAAGCCATAGAGTACATCTTTGATTATATTGTTTTTGACGACGTTGCCGCGAAGGTAGCGAAACTTGCTTGCGTTTTCGTCCGAGACACCAACACCTTTGGCTTTTTTGTCGATTTCTCGCCATCGCATCATCGACCAGGCTTGCTGGTAGACAGGATGATCGGGTGTAAAGACATCGTTGCGAGGAGCAGCCAGCAGAATTGCTTGGCGACGAACGGTATTGATGTAATTACCTGAGATAGTGTTGAATCCGCTTTGCCAGATGGTGATGGCTGGGACATCCCATTTCATTTCACACGTCATGTAGAATGAGTTGTCGATGATTTTATTATGTTTGTTGACATCTTTTTTGCCAGGGCCATATCCAAAGAGTCCAATGCCGCCGTCGCCGAGGTATTCAAATTTACAACCTTCCACGGTGTTGTTTTGTGCCCATAGATCGAAGCGAAGGCCACCAGATCCACTTTTTTCGAAGGTACAATTTTTTACCATGCAATGTTCTGCACCACGAAAACGCATGAGCGAGTTGGCTTTATCGACCATCGCCCAATCATTTAAGATGCCAATATCTTTTGATGTGCGAGAGGCGTAGTCGCCATTCATGAAGGTGAAGCCTTCGAAAGTGAGATAGCGAACAGGTTTATCGGTTAATGTTTTTTTACTTATGAGTCCTTCCACGCGAACAAATTCGGTTAAGGTCGGGGCATAAATTTTTTCCGCATCGAGAAACGGCATCATATAAATTTTGCCAAAGTCTGGATCGACGGCCCATTTGCCTTTGACGCTGAGTCCTTCCAGGTTGTTTTCGAGCCAGGCCCAGGGGATCTTCTTTTCCCAAGGCTTCATGAGGCCCATGTCATATGGTTGAGCGACGCGATAGGTGCTGGCAACTTTTGTGATGAGTTTTTTGTCATCTGCCTTTTCGATCGGTAGCAAATTAATATTGAAATCGGTAGAAAAAAGACGTAAGTCCATGGCTGAAGCGTCGAATGAAAAATTCGTCATTGGCCTATTAAATTCGATGGTGGTTTTGGTTTCGGGCTTTTCCCACATTTCACCCCGAAGGTGTGGAAGGTGTTTGACATCATTTTTGATCGCGTGAGAGATACCGATACTAGCACGTTGCATGGCGTTTTGCTCGGCTTTGTCATCATACATGTATCTGAAGAGTCCTAATTCTTTAGGTAAATCGACAACATATACGTGAGGTTGAGCTTTTGGAGGTATGAGTTCATAGCCCGGATCTTCAGGTGTAATTTTTCGCCATCCAGTAAGATGGAAGCCTGAGGTGAAAACCACTTTGTCTTTTTGGTCTGGCAGAGCTTTGTAAGTGACTTTTTGTTTTTCACTGCCGCTATCTTCAAGCGTAAAGATAACAGTTTTGTCTAAAAAATATTCTCCATGTGAAAAGTAAACTGTGATGTCACCAGCGCCATCCAAGTGTTTTCGGACAAGTTTACGAGCACCGTCGAGGCTTCGTAAAGGCTTTTCTTTGGTGCCTGGGTTGGCGTCATTTCCATCGGGCGTTACATAAAATGATTGCGGGCTATCATCTTTTTTATCTTTCGCTTTATCTCCTGCAGCAAAAGATACATTGCAAATGGAAATTGTTAATAAGATAGACAAAAGAATAGCTAATTTTTTCACAACGTCACCTTTCATAAAGTCAATTTTTCCATCGTGGACAGAAAATCCCACACGATACGTGAACCATTATTCTAATGGAAAATGGTAAAAAGGTCAAATGTTAATGGTGCTAAAGAAAGGCTGGTCAATCGTTGTAAAATCCATACAATTAAGTAGATGGAGAAAATAAAACCAGAGGATTATTCGGCCATTGTGATTTTTACCGGGGCGGGTATGTCCGCAGAAAGTGGCATACCGACGTATCGTGGCAAAGGCGGTATTTGGCAAGAATATGATTGGCAGCAGTATGCCTGTCAGTTAGCTTTTGATCTTGATCCGAAAAAGGTTTTGGCCTTTCATGAATTGCGTCGGAAATCAGTGCTCGATTGTCAACCGCATGCGGGCCATGAATTCATTTCGAGCTTGGAACGATCCCATGCTCAAGTAACCATTGTTACTCAGAATATTGATGGCATGCACCAGCGAGCCGGCAGTCATAACGTTATTGAACTTCATGGCAGCCTTTGGCGATTGCGTTGTCCATCTCATGGCAAACGCGAAGATATAGGTGGAACCTTTGAGTCTTACCGATGTGAATATTGTCAAGCTTGGCTACGACCTGATATAACCTGGTTTGAAGATCCCATTGATCAAGAGGTGTTTTTTCAGGCAGAACAGGCCATTGGGCAAGCGGAGTTATTTGTGAGTATTGGGACTTCTGGGAATGTCTGGCCTGCCGCGGGATTAGCCGAGTTGGCTGGACAAAGTGGATGTTTTTGTGTTGAAGTGAATCCTGAGTTGTCTGGTATGTCAGGTTTGTATGACCAGGTTTTTCAAGAGCCTGCAAGTAAACTTTCGGAATTATTTATTTAAATTTTATTTTATAGAGTAGCGTTATGATTAATCATTTATTTTTTGTATACGAATTTAATTTAAATTACGCACGCGCATTGGTGGCAGATATTCCAGAGGATGATATGTTTACCCAGCCGCATGGCTTGAAGAATCATCCTGCCTGGCTCTTGGGCCATTTGTCTTTTGCGAGCGATTTTGCTTGCACATTGTTAGGGTTTGCCAGTGAAGATTTGGGAACAGATTGGGGAGACCTGTTTGGCAATGGCAGCAAACCTGAACCCGATGAAGAATTGTATCCAGATAAAGAAGAACTCATCGAAACGCTGGAATTTCAACATGCACGGTTAGCACCGATCGTCAATAGTTGTGATGAGTCCTTTTTCGAACAACCGCTTGGCGATGATAATTTGCGAGAAATTTTTCCAACCTTAGGTGACCTGATCACCTATCTAATGACGTCGCATGAAACCACGCATCTTGGACAACTTAGTAGCTGGAGACGTGCCATGGGCCTGCCTATGATTTTTGGTTAATTCAACAAAGGGGACCAAGAGGGGGGAAATGTTTCTTATATTGTTATCGGACACCAGGAAATATTTTCTCATATAACATTCTGGCCAGAAGGTATTTAAATTTTCGATATTACGATGTTGAAAAAAAGTGCCGATATTTTGTAAAAATATGCATCTGAATCGTATTTCCCTATTAATGATTGTTTAAATCCATATGTAATAGATAAAACAAAGTAAATGGCATCACAAAATAAACAGCAACAGACCATGGATGATTTGACGAGTCAGTTTCTCAAGCACTACGTCGAAAACCAACGTCGTATCTATGGGTTGATCAGATCGCTAGTGCCCCGTTGTCAAGATGCCGACGATGTCATGCAGGAAACTACTGCAGTGATGTGGCAAAAATTCAGAGAGTTCCAGCCCGGAACCAACTTTTCAGCGTGGGGAAATCGAATTGCTCACCTGCTTGTCCTCAAGCATTATCAGAAGAATAAGAATTTGCCCTCTTTTAAACCAGAAATTCTAGATGAAATTACCAAGGATGCCCATATTCTAAATAAACAAATGACCCATCGTTTAGATGCGTTGCTTTCCTGTTTGAAAAAGCTGTCATCCGATGATCGCGAATTAGTCAAATGGCGATATGAACAGAATACATCTGTAAAAGAAATTTCTCAAAAGCAAAATATTGCATCACATACGATTTATCGTTCTTTGGGTCGTATTCATAATTGTCTTCTTGATTGCATTAAACGCCATATGGCAGTGGAGACATCATTATGAATACAAACAACAATGAAAATCTAAAATACCATCAGCAATTTTTACAACTTTGGGATGGAACTTTGAGTGATCAGGAATCTCAGAAGCTGACTGAATTATTATCTTCAGACGTCCAACTTCGGCAATTCTATTTAGAGTTCATGAGTGTAAATGTATGCTTACATCAACTCAATGATCCTGTAGAAGATTTAATCGGTGTTATTAATGATGACCAGCTTCAATCGAAGCAAATTCTTCAAGATGCTATTGAAATTGATCAATATAGAAAAGAGCTTTTGCGGCAACAGGAAGCGTCTAAGAATCGAACCAAAGTTAAAAAGCAAGCCGAAGATCAATTAAAAGAATACCTGGATCAACATGAAATTCATCAGAAAAACAATCACATATGTTCACGACCTAATTTGGTTCAAAAGCGATCCTTCGAGAAAGGGTTAAAAGCCCTTGCCGCTTGTTTAATCATAGGGCTATGCTTTTGGTTATTGGTAACACCTACATCGTTATATGATGTTGCAAAAATTACATATTCCCATGAAGCTCAATGGGGTGTTGAGCCAGATAAATTCTATCAGGATAAAAAGTATCATTTAATCAGCGGATTGGCAGAAATCGAGTTTAATGATGGAGCTAAGATCATACTCGAAGGGCCATCCCAAATTACATTTGAATCGGCTAATGGGGCCTATCTTGATCATGGGAAATTGACGGCGCAAGTGCCAGAGAGAGCCAAAGGATTTACTATCGTGACCCCTATTTCCTCCGTTGTGGACTTTGGTACCGAATTTGGTATCGAAGTTGATTCAAACGCCAGTGTATTGGTCCATGTCTTTAAAGGTTCTGTGGGCATAAGGCAGAGCCGTTTGGACCATAAAGATTTTACCATGATTAAACAGGGGCAAGGCAAGCGGCTGAAAAAAATAGATGGAGATTTAACCGTTATTGATGTTCCTGGGAAACAAGCCTATTTCTCAAACCAGTTGAATAAAAAGTGGGATGATAATCAGGTGGCTTCAATAAGTTTATATCAGCAGTATATTCAGTCATTGAATCCTGACTATTATTTTCCTTTCGAGTTATCATTAGAATCGATGGAAGGGGTTATCGGAATGAATGGGACCCCTAAGGTCGTTTCGATGGGGGCGGAACTGTATAAAGATCAAACTAATTATGCATTAGAATTAAATTCCGAAAAACAATATGTGATTTTAGATGTTTTTCAACGTAAAGAGAAGAGAAAAACTTTCTCTATGATGTTATGGGTGAAACAAATCAATGAACAAACAGACATTTCTCCGTTATTGTATTCGGCGACTTTTAATGAAACAGGATATCCTGTTATTGCCTTGTACCTGGAAAATCAATCGATCGTATTTGACTCAGTTACGACATGTGATAGACAGAAGGATGTAGATTATATTCTTGTTAGTAAGTCAGATATTAGTCCTAATCAATGGGCATGTATTGTTGTCACCAAAAAAGAGAATGGTGATCTCTCTCTTTATGTCAATGGTAAGCACGATAAGACAATTAATAAAGGTACAGATTGTCCCTTGTTTGGTTGGGAAGATATTTGTTTGGGATATAATTCTAACATTGTTGATGAAGCAACACGTGGGATCTTTGATGGATATATCGATGAGGTGGCATTCTTTGATTATGTTTTGTCGTCTGAAGAAATAGAGAATATATATAAGCATGATTCGTTAGCGAAGAACAAAAACAATAATTGAGTCCATGTGAAACATTGAGCCATATTAATCTTTTCAGCTAGTCATGATGAGTAAAATGATATGAGGTGTTTTTTGCCTTGCATATTATTTTCATTTCAATGTTAACTCTAATTTAGTTTTCTTGCACTCGAGATTTTCGAAGGCCATGGAGATCCTTTGCCTATAAAGACGTAAGTGTGTTAAGTGTTCGTGTTTCAATATGCAAATATTTCAGAAAGGAAGTGAAGTTGTGAGTATGAAAAATAAAATTTGTCTTATTGTTTATGCTTGGTTGTTTGGTTTTACAGCCACAAATCTATTTGCTCAAGGTTCTTGGTCGTCACTGGTCGGGACAGGTGGTGTCGAAGGTATCCATATGGCCTCGCTGCATACCGATCAGGTATTTGTTTTGGGTCAGAGAGATGCCGGGCCGCACGTCTATCGTGTATTTGATCCATTAAGTCCCTTGCAGGGAACGACGGGCAGCACATCTGGCGATCATTTTTGTGCAGGTCATACGTTAATGGCAGATGGATCATTTCTTTGGGTCGATGGCGCTGCCAACGGTGCCATCAGACGATATGATCCTGCCACGGGATCATTTCCGATTGTTGATAACACCCAAGCCTCGGATATACGTTGGTATCCTTCTACGATCATTTTGGGTAATGGTAAAGTGGTAACATTTGGTGGTGTTAATCCAGGGGGTGGTGAACCTAATTTATTATCTGCAGAAGTGTTTGATCCCGCGACGAATACCTCTGTATTCTTAAATGGCGGCGGTAATGTCCTGGGATATCAAGATGCGGGTAATGCCTATCCTCGTGTCATTATGGTGCCGACCAATAATCCAAATCCAAATATTTTTAAAATCTTACATCCAGGACCTGCCGCGCAATCTTACTTTTATGAAATTAATACCGACACGAATACCAGTACATTAAGCTTAGGTCCCGTTGATCCATTTACACCTTCAGGCGGTGGCGGCGAGCCCGCCGGTCGTCTGCAGGCAATGTATGTAACATTACACGATGGTCGTGTCATGGCCGCCGGTGGTGATCGAATTGATGAGACAGAGATTCGATCAAACACGGTTTCTATTATGGATCCTACCGCACCCAGTCCAAGCTGGTCGGCTGCTGCGAATATGAACGTTGGGCGTTCCAACTGTTTAGCCACCCTGCTGATGGATGGCAGGGTGCTGGTTTATGGCCATCTAAACCAGGCAGAAATATATGAGCCTGGCGCAAATAACTGGACCAGTGTTCCCAACATGGCAATAGATCGAGGTTATCATACTGGCGGTATTCTCTTGCCGGACGGCCGAGTGATTGTTTCCGGGGGTATAGGTACGGGGGGAGCCGGTGACTTTGGTGAATCGGATATCTCCCAATATTATTCACCTGATTATCTTTCCGCCGGCGCTCGTCCAACGATTACCTCATCACCCGCACAGGCCGGTTATGGTGAAGTGATTAATGTGGGCTATTCTTCCAGTAATGTCATTAACGATGTTTTGTTACGGCGTCCGGGATCCGCCACACATAGTTTTACTTATAATATGGTGGGTGTGACCCAGTCTAACGGGGATGTTGCTGTAACGGATAATGGATCATCTTTAACAATAACGATTCCATCGAATCCAACGTTGATACCACCAGGATACTATTATCTGGTTATCTTCTCAGATAACTCAGGTACCAAAGTTCCATCGATTGCCCAATGGATTCAAATCGATGGCAGTGCACCGCCACCGGATAGCAATCCACCAAGTCAACCTTCGATCTCAGGTTTCAGTAATGTCCTGGATGTTTCTTTAACCGTGACCTCAACGGTGTCAACCGATACCGAAGGCAGCAATCCGGTTGAATATGATTTTGATGAAACAACTGGAAATACCGGTGGTACCGATAGCGGATGGCAATTCAGTGTTAACTATACAGATACAGGCCTGAATGCCTCAACACAATATTGCTATCGTGTTCGTGCCCGTGACTCACAAGGTAACACAACCGGCTATTCTTCCACGCAATGCAGGACAACCACTGCAGGTCCAGACACCAATCCTCCGACGCCAAATCCAATGACCTTTGCCGTTGCCCCCGCTGCGATTGGGGATACTGTGATTAATATGACCGCGACCACGGCAACCGATGCAGAGGGCAGTAACCCAATTGAATATGAATTCGATGAAACAACGGCGAATCCGGGTGCAACCGATAGTGGCTGGCAGCAGGGGGACACTTATTATGACTATGGTTTGCAGGGGGGCACACAGTATACCTATCGTGTTCGTGCTCGCGATGGTCTGGGTAATACAGGTAGTTATTCCGGTTCTGCATCCGCAACGACGGCACCGGAAGATGGTTTTGTAGACATTAGTGTTGGGCCTACACAAATATTCACACCTGCCAATGTCACGATTAATGTGGGTGATACCGTTGAATGGACCTTCCTGGAGGATGGTCATAACGTTTGGGCCGGCTTATCGGGAGCGCATAACTTCCTTGATAGTAATCCCACTCAAATTGCCTTTAGCTCTTCGGCCGATCCGCTCGTAACGAATCCGACTGGATTTGTTTACACCGCAACGTTTGATCAAAACTTCCTTGATAGTTCCACCGGTGATGCCGGCCATGATCAATATAATTATCATTGTCATATCCACGGTAGTGGTATTCCATTTGAAATGTTTGGTACCATTACGGTCAATGGTGGTACACCACCTCCTTCGCCAAGTCCTATGACGTTTGCATCAGCTCCTGCAGCGACCAGTTGCAGCAGCATTACCATGACGGCCACAACAGCAACGTCGGCGAATTCACCGGTAGAATATCTCTTTACAGAAACGACCGGCGGCAGTGGTGCCACTGATAGTAACTGGCAGTTATCTACGACCTATGTGGATAATGGTTTAGCACCAAGTACGCAGTACACCTATAACGTTCGTGCCCGTGATGCAACCGGTAATGCCGGTACCGCATCCACCAATGCTTCGGCAACCACACAAAGCGGTGGCGGTGGTACATGGGGTGCTCAAGTGAATAATACCGATAGCGGTATTGCTTATTCTGGTATGACAAATGTATCTGCATCAGGTGCATTCCAGAATGATGCTCATTATACACTATCCTCTGGTTCCGCTTCGTTCTCTATCAATGGCGGTGGCATACGAATCTATGTATGGCGTACCGGTGATGTCGCTCAGAGCTTTAGTATCTCCATTGATGGCGGTTCAGCTCAAACAGTGAACGTGGGTACCGGTCCTTTTGATAGCTTCCTGGCACATGAAGATACTAACT
>JANQJS010000045.1 GCA_028281535.1 Sedimentisphaerales bacterium
ATCCCTTGCAGAAGGTGGGTTTTTCCCAAACCACAACCGCCATGAATGAATAAGGGATTAAATTGAGATTTTGGCTCCCGGGCCACGGTTTGTGCGGCGTTCCAGGCCAGTTGATTCGATGGGCCTACCACAAAGTTTTCCAAACGTAAACGGGTATTTTTTGGCTTCGCCGTCGCAATCGGACGTCGTTGACGTGTGGTCGGATTGGATGTTTTGGCAACAAACTCTGCCTGTGAATCCAACTGACGACGTCTTTGGCTGCCAAAGAGCTCAGGGTCGATGGTAAAAATAACTTTAAGGGTTTCTCCAGTAATTTCCATTACGGCTTCTGAAATTTGGCTGGAGAAATGATTTTCAATCCAAGATCCTACAAATAGGTTGGGGACACCTACTTTCAAATAATTATCCTCAATGGCGAGTCGTGTTGAATTTTTAAACCAGATGCGATAACGCTGAGGGCCTACTTTGCGTGCAATCGCTTCATTAATTTTATCCATTTGTTCAATACAAGACGTGTCCAAGACGAGCCTCCATGTCTTCTTATGACCTTAATCAGAAATTCAGATGTGTGGTCTATTGGGTTTACTTTTTATCTGCAAAAAAAACTAAAGTAATTTCATGTTGATTGCCGATGAGATCTACTCCTAAAACTCTTTAAAGCAACAACATTGAGAACTATATTAAATTTAATTCACAACACTTCAATAAAAAATCTGTGAGTTTCTTTTCCACAAGTTTCATTCCAAGCATTTCTAATTAGTTAGCGTCGAAAAAAAATTTTATTCCACGTGTTTTGCACAGCTTAAATGGCATGTGGATAACTTGTGGATTCGATTTTTCTAAAAATCTAACAGTCTTTTCAGTACTGATATCGATGAACTCACAATCTTTTTAACACTCCCTTTAAACATCTAACAATAGAAATCACAGGCATAAAAAAACAGGTTTGACAATCAACTCACATGCCAAACCTGTAAAAAACAAACGAATATTTAAAATATTTTATAGATCCAATTCAGAAACCACAAGTCGCTTGCCAACGAGCTTTCCACTTAATTTTACCTTTTCACTTTTCTGCATTAATCCTGAGGTATGAATATTAAACTCAGGATTATCATAAGTGGCTAGATAGGTCTGCCCATCGATTTTTGCGGCCAAATGGCAACGATATACGCCATCAATGTGGTAAATACACTTACCACAGCCCACTTCAACCATTTTGTCTTTAAATACGCCTGGGGTGGCTTGAGCCTTAACAACGGCCTTTTCTTTGATGATGATCTCATCAATACGAGCTTTATAGCCTTGGAAGGTACGGCTGGCCAACCGTTTGCCATTAATAAAGATGGATGGTGTTCCTCTAACGCCATAAGTCCTTGCTTCACGTAAATGAGGTAATAATTTTTGATTCAACTGTTTTTGATCACTTAAAATCGCATTCAGGTTAGGTATGTCAACATTCAGTTGTTTGATATAACCTTTCATGTCAGAAATCGATAATTTTTTAGGATTTTCCATAATCATATCATGCATCGCCCAAAAAAGATCATTACCGCCCTTCTCATAAACCAACTGGGTCGCAACGTGAACAGGTTTCGCTTTTTTATGGAAACTGAGAGGATAATGCTTGAAAACGACCTTGACCTGATCAGGATACGTCTTTAACACGTGATTGATGACTGGAAACTCTCGTATGCAATAAGGACATTCGAAGTCAACAAATTCCACAATAGTAACTGGAGCATTTTCAGGTCCTAAAAACGGAGCACCTGCAGTATTGATCTTATATACTTTTGTATCCACTTTAGGCTTTGCTTTAGCTTGCTGAGCATTGGCTTTTGTACCGCACCCTGCACAACCGCCTGCTTTATTGCCACACCCACTACCACATCCACCGGCTTTGTTGCCACATCCTCCGCAGCCTGCAGCATTATTGCTGCCGCAATTACTTCCACAACCGCCCGCCGTTTTGGCAACCTGGGCTTGACGAAGCTGAGTTGTATGAACTTTCTGAATGGTTTGGTTAACAGTCAACAACTGCTGGCGAATATTAGCCATTTCCTTGCGCAATTCAGCTATTTCCTCTTTCAACTCAGCATAAGACTGATAGGATTTCATCTGCTCCATGAGCTGAGCCATTTCAGATTTGGCTTGCTCAATATCCGATTGCGCCGACAAAAACGAACAAGAACATAACCCTATAATTAAAAAGAAGATAGCAAACGATTTCTTCATGGTATTCTCCCAGAATTTGAATATTCGACTTTTCTAGCAATTAAAATTAGAGGTCCGAGCGAATATTATATAAGAAAAAGATAACTATTTCAGCAATTCTTTTTCTTCCAATTTTACCTGATTCCAGCCATTAATAATCCGACCTTTACCTATATACAATACACCTCGTACAACCCTGATGCAAAATATGCAAAAGGCATCTTAAAACTATGGCCAACGCCACCAGCTACCAGCTGTTTTATCGCCAAATTTTGTATTCCAAATAAAACCCAGAATAAAACAAACAATAAATGCATAAATACCATAGACCCATGCAACACGCCCCGTAAAAAACCATAGTGGAACCAAAACAATTAAACCCCCTATAGAACCGCCAAAGAAACCAAACAAGATATATTTTAATTTTATGCGATCTAATTTCATTTTAAATTATGGCTATATGTTTTATTCAAACCATTATTATTTGGTTTGAATAAAAACTTTTCTTTGGAAGATTTCTCTGAAGCCAAAGAAAGTGTAGAGGTCCATGGCGGGTTTATTGCGACAATCTACCGCAAGCGAGATGCCTTCCAGGCCGGCGTTACGGGTGGCCTGGATCGTTTCGCAAAGAAGATGTCTTCCCAGACCTTTTCCACGGAACTCCTTACAGACGCCCATGTACGTTAATTCCACTGAAGGGTTATTTTTTAGTGGAGATAAAATCAGTACAGCAGCAGGTGTGCCATCCACTGTAAATATTTTCCATAATGAAGGATCAAAATGACCAGCGGCTTTATGGCTGGTGATCACATCTTCCATGTCTCGCATATTTTCCAACTCCGGACAATCCAGGCTATCTTGATACGTGTTTGCAATGACCTCTTTAAATATAGGATGGGAAGCATCACTATAATTTATGATATCATATCGCGTTTCAACCTCGGGCATTGTCACGGCACTTCTACTCAAACGGTAAAGATAGATTAGATCTGTCAGCTCATTAAAGTCGCTACCCTGAATTAATTTAGTATGGATCGCATCTTGCGGGTCAATGAGAAGCTGCAAAAACTTCATGCCACTATTAAACGCCCATCGAGAAATCTCTGATAACATCGTATGATATAATTGATCATGCTGATCGAAAGATAGAAATTCATCTGTTGGTTTTGATGAGAATATAAAAGCCGTACCAGAGTCATTCGGAACAAAACAGGCCGCTTGCAGGATATCATTGCCATGAGCGACGATTTTCTGTCGTGTCAGGTCATAATTTTCCTGCTTTGCCAGTTTTTTAAACAATCGTACTTGCTCCATTTGGCGTTGGGAATGTCCTGGACCAGAATTGAAGAGCAAATGTAAGGCTTTTTCGATTTCGACAGGCTTAACAGAGCGAATCTGAAGGGAAGGTTTTTTATCAACCAGCTGGGCTGATTCAAGATTACTAACAACAACCTTTTGAACCACTGGTGCTGGTGATAGCGGATGGTCATCTAAGGGTTGTTTTGCCACAATCAGGTTCCTGATTCTTGTTTCTCTGGTTCTTTTTTCTGTGCTTCTTTTTGTTCGTATTCTACGAGAAAGGCTTTGAGCTCATCATACAGTTTTGGCTGATCAATTTCAAGACGTTGCATCAAGAGATTTTTTGTCCCATTCTTGACAGTCCTGTCGATTAACATGCTTTTTAAAGCCTCCCGTATCATTTCTTTTACAGGAGGAAACTGCATACGTGGTTGCTCATCCACACGAGAATATTCTTGATCATACAGCTTTCTCAACTTGGTGGCGAACTGCATTTGGATGCTATAGTTTTCATCATCATTATAGGCGTAAAATCGAAAAGCATTTTTAAACGTACCTTCAATATAATTGCGAGCATCACGCGTTGAAAGCAGTTTGTCTTCAATATCTCGCTTAAGGAATTTTTGGATAAAGGCCTCAAGTGAAGGTGCATGAAAATTTTCATTTTGAGGATATCTTTTTTTCCCCCAGCCCAGATAATATGCCGCTTGCTTTTGATATCCGGAAAAATAAAGATGATTAATGCCAGCAATCAACATATTAATTGAAGCCCCTTGGAAGGTTTCGTATTGCCCTCCCTCTGCAATCCTCTGATCAAGAACCATCATCACCGCTTGATAGGCAATAGGGAACATGCGTAAATCCTGGCTAACAAAAACCGGCACATCGTTAAATATATATTCATCAACGTTATCCTGGCCTTTTTCGCGGTAGATGTAATCCATCGGCACCTCATCAGTATACATGGTTATTTTACCATAATGAAATAACTGCTGTAAGCTTTGGTAGATCACACGAATTAACTGATTATATTCTATGAGTTGAACGCTCTCAAGCTCAAGACCTATGGACGCCCAGAAAATTGCATGTGCGGCAGGGTGCTGCCAATTCAAGCTTATCTTTTCTCCAGTATCATAATCTCTAGGGCCATATTTTTGATTGAGCATTAACATGCGTTCAGGATCCAAACGCCAAACATCACGCAACTGCTTGGTCCGCTTAAATAAATCGACTGTCTCATATGCTTTCCAGCCATTGGCGGTTTTTAAATAATCTTGGAATGGTTGAGGAAATGCACCTAAATTATTTGAAATGTTCCTAAGTAAATCTTCATAGGTTTTACCTTCCGAATCATTTTTGACAATCTCTGCAAACATGGCATCAAATCTAGCAATTTCTGGATCAACAGCTAACTCATCCCAACGCAATGGCAACGCGATCATCGCCTCTAATTCTGCATTGGTCCCCTTGGTTAACAACAAGGACATATCATACGCTAATCGCCACTTGTAATAACGATGAAAGTTATCTTGATTGGCCCCCATCTTATGTTGAAAAATCCAGGCAATCTGCCAATATAGTAGACCTGAATCAGGATTGGCCGGTAATCCTTCATCACGAACTAATTCATATCCTGCCTGAACCCAACGCCAACGTTCAGCAGGTGTCGGAACGCCAACAGAAATATTGTAAGACATATTCCAGGCAAGAAATTGCCAAACGGAATCGATATTCGGCTGGAGTTCACATATAAACCGAGAGAGATGTAATGCATCAAAATACTGCCCGGCATCCTTAAGTTCTTCTGATCGCATCCAAAGATAATTAATGGCCAAGGGACGAAAAATCGACATCACAGGAAGTGGTAAACGAAAATCTACCGCCATCTCCTCATCTTCAAACGGATCAATGGTGTCCAATTCATGCTGATGACGCATATTATTTAATGGGTCAATCAGCATGGTTGCTTTCACCAGGCATCCAATGCTAATGAGTAATAATAAAAATGTGATCCATCTACTTTTAAGCATTTGTCTCTACACAATCACGCGTGCTAATTCGCGAAATCTAAATGATAAATATCCAAAGATACTAACCACAGTGGTAACAAAAAGGTCCTTCAAAATCAACACTCCGATGAGATCATTCCACTTGATCGGCATTGGTTTTTTCCAATCAGCCATGAAAGTATTGATGTCGAACCATATCTGGCTTAACCCAATCACCTGTCGTCCTTTTTCAATATCTGGCACTGGATCATATGAAATATAGTTTGGCACAAAAAACATAACATAGCGAATCAGCTTTTCATGAATGACTGAATCTGCTTCCCAACTGATGGCATCCAGAATAAAATTGCTGGCTAGACCTAAAACGAAGGTAACGATTAAAATCAACGTCGCCACAGGAAAACTTAAAAAAGCACCGACCGATAGACCTAAAATACTAATCAAAATCAACCTAAAATAGATTAACAATAAGCAACGCAAATAATTTTCTTGAAAAGAACCCGCCACATATCTTACTTCAATGCCCGTCTGAACGGGAAATATTACTGAGGCAGGATAGTTTAATACCGAGTTTCTATATTCAACAAATAACTCGCCATTTTTAGCGAGCTTGGTTTTGTCGATTTTAAACTCATGGGGCTTACGCAATAGATCATATGTTGTATGAATTGGAGAAAAAACCTCGTGAGATAAATCCGAATTTGAATAGGTCCATTCACCTATGACTTTTTCACTCTCAGGAGTTAACGCAGCCTGTTGATTATAACAAATATAGACATAGCCATGTTCGGCATCAATCGGAGCAATATCTTTAAAATGAAAAGATATCTGCTTACTTGGCTCCACGGATGTTTTTTCGACGGTAACGATAGCTTTATACTCTTTGTATAGTCGCTTTCTCATTTTCTCGATGACTTCAGGGTCTTCCATAAACTGCTCTTCAATAATCTCAGCGCTTTTTTCATCAACCCGTCTTTGCACTTCTTCGTCTATCATTAATGACTCGGGCTTAACAAATTTGCGTGCGACCAATACTTTGTCTTGTAATCGTTCCCGCTGGTTTTCATTTACCACAGAATAGGCGGCCATAATATTTGTGACAACATAAATGATGAACCCAATATTAACAACAAAGATAAAATTCAAAATAAACAAGCCAAATAATTTGCCTACAAAAATCTCGCCTCGCCGAATGGGCTTGGTCGTCACCATGAAAATATCTTTTTCTTTGATTTCGCGAGATATGGTTAGGATGGAAATAAAAATCGCAAAAAAGGATAAAATTGTTACAGCAAAACTAAGACTATAACTCAGATAGGTTTGAACTTTTTCATCCCCTTCTCCGGTGCCATTATGTACCCATATAGCAAAGCATACCGTATATAAAAGAGTCAGAAAAATCATAAAGATCATTAATCCACGCATACGAAACACTTCGCGGGACACATTATAAGCAACAGCCCATAGACGCCCCTTCATTACATACCGATCTAAGCACCATAATAAAATTGGCAAAGCAATAAACCAGATCGTAATGGGAAGTGTGATAATCCTTAAAAATAATCGCATTGCAATCCTTTATCAACGATCCTTTTCGGCATCATCATCCTGAGAATCTTCAGCGGGTTTATCAGGTTGATCTGTTAGCTGATCGATAAGATTATGATCTACTGAAACCTGAGGTTTATCAGGCTCCTGGGGTATATCTTCTGAGGTCACTGGGACCGTTTGATTAGCGGCCTTATCATCTTTCGTCAAAGAGGATAAGAGATTCTTATCTACTGTTTTGGTTGGTGTAATTGGGGTCGTAGTCGCTTGATCTGATTGTGCTGTTGTCTCTGACAACTCTTTACCTTTTACCAGATCAGAAATCATATCAGTAGGCTTGTTTTCAGCACTACCAAGAAAATCACTTACCTGACCACCAATCAATGCACCAGAAGTTGCTACCTTCTCTGATTGGGCCTGCTCTACGATCCTCAAAAAGTAATCTTCAAGTTTCTCTTTAGGCACTTGAATTTCAATTTGATCATCCTGAATGATTTCTTTAATTTTCTCAATCGCCTCAGGGGAAAGATGCTTGGTTTCTATTTGAGTTGACTCACTCTTTGAAAGCAATTCATCAAGTGTACCCAACTTATGAAGTTTACCACCATACATAATGCCGACACGACTACAAACATCTTCAACATCAGCCAACAAATGACTACACAATAAAATGGTTTTGCCACGTTGGCCTAATTCAACGATCAACTCTTTTATCTGGCGTGTACCAAGCGGATCTAAACCAGAGGTTGGTTCATCCAGAATTAATAGATCAGGATCATTAATTAAGGATTGTGCCAAACCAATTCGACGCATCATCCCTTTGGAAAATTCTGCCACAGGACGCCGCGTGTTGCCCGTCAATCCAACCATTTCAATTAAACTATCGATACGACTCTTCCGTTCAGCTCGACTTAATCCAAATATACGTCCATAAAAATCAAGGGTTTCACGAGCATTCAGGTAAGGATAGAGATACGACTCTTCTGGTAAATAGCCAATACGTTTATTCATTTTGACATCACCAGGGGGTTGGCCCAGAACTTTCGATAAACCTCGGCTAGGATTTAATAATCCCAATAACATTTTTATGGTGGTACTTTTACCTGAACCATTCGGCCCTAATAACCCAAAAACTTCGCCTTCATAGATTCTTAAATCCAACTGATCAACAGCAATCACACGTGTATGACCCCAGAAATCTCTAAACTTCTTCGTCAACCCCATGGTTTCAATGACGCAATTTGATTCTACCATATTATTTTCTCAATTTATTAGATTATGTTGCCTGAGCCAAACGAGGATCTACTGCTGGCGGTTCGGACGAGACACCAGAGCTTCCTGTACTTGCAGGCGTCTCATGGTGTTCCAGTTCTTCACCAAATCTCACAAGCCTTGCACTATTAAATACAATGACCATTGAAGAGACCAGGTGCAACATCGCAGCCAGAATCGCTGGCGGCTGTTTGTACATAATACCAAACACCACACCGGTTACGATAAATAACACACCAAACACCAGATTTTGCATGACCACTTTACGGGTGATACGAGACAATTTCACTAAAAACGGCAACCGCCGAAGATCATTGTTCATCAATGCAATCGAGGCACTATTAATAGCCACATCGCTACCAGCGGCCCCCATAGCAATCCCTAAATTACCAGCTGCCAGAGCAGGGGCATCATTGACACCATCCCCTACAACCGCGACATGATAATTTTCGTCTTGTAGCTGACGTACTAAATGTAATTTTTCATCAGGCAAACATTCTGCTTTTACTTCAGAACAGCCCATTTCTGCGGCAACACGTTTGGCAACGGCCAGTCGATCACCGGTCACCATAACGAGTCGCTTGACACCTAATTCAGATAAGCCATCAATTGCTTCACGAGCTTCTTCCCTAGTACGATCTTCCATTCCAACCCAGCCTAAGCAACGCTTATCGCGAGCAATATATAACAAGCTGACACCTTCCGGGGGTTGCATACCTTCGGCTTGCAGGGCAGACATGTCGACGCCTTGTGAAGCCAGCCAATTCTCACGCCCTACTAAAACGGGCTGATCAGCCACGATTGCAGAGACACCACGACCACTTGTTTCAGAAAAATCTTTGGGTTCGGTGAGAGTCAAGTTTGCTTGTTTTGCGACTTCCTGTAATGCTCGTGCTGTTGGGTGATTACTGAATTGCTCAGCTGACGCTGCCAGTGTCAACATTTCAGCAGCATCAATACCTTCAACAGGAGTTAGTTTGGTCACAGCCAATTGCCCAGTAGTTAAGGTACCGGTTTTATCAAATACCATAGAATTCAATTTAGCAGCCGATTCAAGATCTTTGACATTTTTAATCAAGATCCCCAAGCGTGCGGCACTACTCAAAGATGCAACCATGGCTGTTGGTGTTGCTAAAATTAACGCACAAGGACA